>CAMDLT010000011.1 GCA_945901855.1 Asaia bogorensis
AGCTCGCCGGCTTTCCCGCCGGCCGCGTGCAGCTTCAGGATCTCGATTATCTTCTCTTCCGTGAACCGGCTCTTCTTCATCGTCCGCTCCTCTCTTTGGGCGGACTCTACACTTCTCAGTGGGCGGGTTTCACGGGCTCAGGCCACCGGGAAAGAAAGGCTAGAAGAAATTTGTAACTCAATTGAAGACGTCCGCTCATCCAAGCCAAATTTACCGACTTGATGGTTTCCAATGAATTCCCAATAACTCGCGGAAGCCAGATCGCGTTGTAAAAATGTCAGACCATGTAGAGGCCGATTCAGTAGATATTTTTCGTTCGTTCCATAGAAACGCTCGATAATCCCTCTCGCCGCGCCAACAGTAGGCGTCAATCTAAAATCATCAATTTGTGCACCATGAGGCAAGAGACCTTCGTATCGGCCGTTAAGAAAGGCACCGCTATCGAAGGGGTAAACCCGATCTATTGGCTTGATAAATTCTGGGCGAACGACAAAGCAAACTGGCAGATTCTGCAATGAACTCGACGGACCGCCTACAACATTCAGTTTATAAGCTGGCCTGCCGAGAAAAACATAGGTTAACTCCTTCTTGAAGTCCCTACAAATCTGCGGCTTGAGGACACCCGAATCTAGTATTGCGTCAAACACAAAAACCGAGGTTACGTGCGTCCCGGGCAGCTCGCAGAGCGTTTTCCCGAGATCACCGCAGTATTTTTCGAGGCGTGATATCATAAGCTTTCAGATTGTTTTTTTTTAGATTATCCGATTTATAATGATGAGGCTTTACCAGCTTTCGTCAACATTTTTTTGATTCATCATCTCGGTCGCGTCGGTGATCATCTTCACGGGCTTGACCGCGTGGGACACGCAGCGCTTGAAGGACACGTACGGCGAAACCTACGGCACCGAAATGCAGGACAAGGTCGCGCTGATGGGCGCTCTGTCGCTGTATCTGAACTTCGTCAACATGTTCCAGGCGATCGTCTCGCTGATCGGCCAGAAGAACGAGTAGTCGAAACTGCCCTCGGGCAGAACGGCAAAACCCCGGCCGGCGAAAGCGCGCCGGGGTTTTTTGTTGCCCGCCATGAGCCGGCTGGCGCTTACCAGCCGATCGCCTTCGGCAGCCACAGGGCCAGCGCCGGGAACTGGAACACCAGCACGAGCGCTAAAAGTTGAAGGCCGATAAAGGTCCAAACGCCCCGATAGATGTCGCCCGTGGCGATTTCGGGCGGCGCCACGCCGCGCAGGAAGAACAGCGCCCAGCCGAAGGGCGGCGTGAGGAAGCTCGTCTGCAGATTGATGCAGATGAGCGTCGCGAGCCACACCAGATTGACGCCCGCATCGATGAAAATCGGCAAGAACAGCGGCACCGCGATGTAGCTGATCTCAATCCACTCGATGAAAAAACCGAGCACAAAAATGATCGCCATCATGAACCAAATGTCGGCGCCAACGCCGCCGGGCAGCAGCGCAAACAGGTCGTGGACAAGTTTTTCGCCCTGCAAACCGCGGAAAGCGAGCGCAAAAACCTGCGCGCACATCAAGATGAACATCATCATGGCCGAGATTTTGGTCGTGGTAAAAACCGTCTCGCGCAGCACGGCAAACGAAAAGCGCCGCCCGAGCGCGGTGACCAGAATGGCGCCAAGCGCCCCCATCGACGCCGCTTCCGTGGGCGCCGCAATGCCGCCGATGATCGAGCCCAGCACCGCCACCACCAGGCCGACCGGCGGCAGCACCACCTTCAATAGCTTGAGCCACAGCTCGGCGCGCGGCAGCGCGTCGCGCTCTTCTTGCGGCACGGGCGGCACCATGTCGGGCCGCAGCATGCCGAGCACCAGAATGTAGATGCAGTAGATCGCGGCCAGCATCAGGCCCGGAATCACGGCGGCCGCAAACAGCGTGCCGACCGATTCGTTCATGATGTCGGCCAGCAGAATCAAGATGAGCGACGGCGGAATGATCTGCCCGAGCGTGCCCGACGCGCAGATGACGCCGCAGGCGAGCCCCTTGTCGTAGCCGCGGCGCAGCAGCGTGGGCAGCGTCAGCAGCCCGAGCGTCACGACCGTCGCGCCGACGATGCCCGTGGTCGCCCCCATCAAAACGCCGACCGCCACGATGCCGATGCCAAGTCCGCCGCGCAGACTGCCCGCAAGATGGCCCACGACCTCCATTAGATCCTCGGCCAGACGCGATTTTTCCAGCATCACGCCCATGAACACGAACAGCGGAATCGCCAGCAGCGAATAGTTGGTGATGACGCCGTAGAGGCGATGCGGCAGCAGATTGAACAGCAACGGGCCGAAGCCGAGCCAGCCGAACACGAAGCCCGACACGGCCAAGGTGAGGCCGACCGGAATGCCGATCATCAGCAAGCCGAAAAACGCCACGAGCATGGCGATCGCGTAGATTTCTGTCAGCGGCATGGGAATCCTAGGGGCGGCGAAGCTGGACCGCGTAGCGCAACGCCAGCGAAAAATACTGCAGCAGCAAAACTGCAAAGCCGATCGGGATCATCGCCTTCAAGGCCCAGCGAAAAGGAATGCCGCCCGGATTGGCAGACGCTTCCGACTGGCCGAACGATTGCGCGACATAGCCCCACGAGAGCCAGATGACGGCAACGCACACCAGCAAGCCAAGACCGGCCGAAACGATTTCGACGAACAGCTTGGTGCGCGGCGAGAAGTCCGCAAACAGCACGTCGACGCGCACATGTTCGCCGTGCGCCAACGCATAGGACATGCCGAACAGGCAGATCGGCGCCATCAAATGCCATTCGAGTTCCTGCGCCCAGACCGAGCCCGCGCTGAAGCCGTAGCGCAGCAGCACGTTGCCCGCCATCACGCAGACCAGCACGAACGTCGTCCAGGCCGACGCCCGCCCGATCGTCTCGACCAGACGGTCGAGCGACCGGACGAGGCGCGGCATGCCTTGCGTTTGTTCGGCGAGGATCAAGATTTGGTCCGGATCTTCGCGTGGTAAACCGACTCGCTGTAACCCGCCCACGAATCGTATTTCGATTTGTAGGCCATGTACGAGTCGTGCACGCGCTTGACGAGCGGGTCGCGCGCGACGGCTTCTTCCAGGATGCGGTCGTTGGCGCTGCGCAGCGCGTCGACGATCGGATCGGGCAGCGGCGATGCGATGACGCCCTGGTTTTTGATCAGGTCTTCCATCGCTTCGGCATTGTTTTTCTGGCACCACGCTTCGGAAATCACGTTGCACGCCGCCGTCGCGTTTTCGACGATGGCTTTGAGGTCGGCGGGCAAGCGCGCCCACGCGGCCTTGTTGACGATCAGTTCGGATGCCGTTGCCGTCTCGTGCCAGCCGGTCGTGTAATAGTATTTGGCCGCACGCTGCAATCCCAGCTGCCGGTCGAGGAACGGGCCGACAAACTCGGCCGCGTCGATCACGCCGCGTTCGAGCGCGGGGAAGATTTCGCCGCCGGGCAGCAGGCGCACATCCACGCCCAAGGCCTGGTAAGCGCGCCCCGCGAGACCCGGAATGCGCATCTTGAGACCGCGAAGATCCTCGACGCGCTCGATCGGCTTCTTGAACCAGCCCGTCATCTGCACGCCGGTATTGCCGCACAGGAAGGGGACCAGATTGAAGCGGTCATAGACCTCGCGCCACAGCGCCAAGCCGCCGCCGTCATACATCCAGCCGTTCAGCCCCTGGAAATTGAGGCCGAAGGGAACGGCGGTGAAATATTGTGCAGCGAAGCTCTTGCCCGTCCAAAAATAGGCATTCGCGTAATTCATTTCGACGATGCCCTGCGAGACGGCATCGAACCCTTCGCCGGCCGGCACGAGTTCGCCTGCGCCAAAGAACTGGATGCGGATGCGCCCGTTCGACATGGCTTGGATGCGCTCGATCAGGTCCTTGGCCGAGCCGGGCCCAGTCGAATAGAAGGCGGCGTTGGGGCCATAGAAACTCGTCATGCGCCAGTTGAACGTAGTCTGCGCGGTGACGACAGCGGGTGCCGCAAGTCCGGCACCGACTGCACCCAAGGCCGCACCGGACATAAAGCGACGGCGTATCATGTATGGCTCCTCGATCGTCGACAAAAGGGATCCTTCCGTTCGGAAGGCGGGGGAGCCCCTCTCTCAGCAATCGATATGCCAAACCCGATCGACCGCCTTGCTAGATGCAGCGGCCGCCATCGACCTCAAGCGCCACGCCCGTGATGAATTCGGCTTCGTCCGAGCACAAATAAAGAGCGGCGTTCGCGATATCGAGCGGCGTGGACAGCCGCCCGAGCGGGATCGACGCCTTGAACTGGGCGCGTTTTTCGGGCGTATCCGCGCCCATGAACGTCGCCAGCAGCGACGTTTCGCCCGCCACCGGGCACAGGCAATTGACGCGGATTTTTTCGGGCGCCAATTCGACCGCCATGCCCTTGGTGATCGTGATCGCGGCCCCCTTGGAGCCGTTGTACCAAACCAAGCCCGGACGCGGGCGCAAGCCCGCCGTCGAGGCGGTGTTCAAAATCACGCCCCCGCCTTGGCGGCGGAACACCGGCACCGCCGCGTGCGCCGCCAAGAAAATCGATTTGACGTTGACGGCGTAGACGCGCTCGAACATCGCTTCGTCGACCGCCAGCATCGGCCCGTTGACATGGCTGATGCCGGCATTGTTGACCAGAATGTCGAGCCGACCGAATTTCTCGACGGTGGCTTCGACCATCCGGTCGACGTCGGCCGCCTTGGCGACATCGACCGCCATCGCCTGCGCGCGGCCGCCCGACGCCAGGATCGCCGCGACCACGCGCGCGGCCGCTTTGGCGTCGATATCGGCCACAACGACGCTGGCGCCTTCTTGCGCAAAGCGCAGCGCAATGCCCTCCCCAAAGCCAGAGCCGCCGCCCGTCACGATCGAAATTTTATTGGCCAAGCGCATTTTTTGTTTCCTCCCCGAAGCCGACTGTTGGATGCGACTGTAGCGGGGCCGCAGGCTTTTGCGCTAGCGTCGCCGACATGCCCACAATGCCCGCGATGCCCGTCCATTACTGGCTCTATGCCGCCGCACTTGTGGCGCTGGTCGTTTGGTTTGGCTTGCGCGGCATGCGCTCGACCGACACGGCCGCGCGGCGCCTGACCTGGGTCGGCGGCGTTCTGATCGCCTCGACCGCATTGTGGCTTGGCCTGCCCGCGATCGCGGCATGGATCGGCCTGCCGGTGGTGAGCGGCTTGCTGAGCGATGCTGCGCGGCTGTTCGGCGTCGTGTGGTGGCTTGTTTTTGCCTTCTTCGCGATCGTGGTGCTCGAACGTTTTGTGTGGCGAGCGCTCGACCGGCGCGAAATCGGCGTGCCCAAACTGCTGAAAGACGTCGTGCGCGCCCTGGTGCTGGTCGTCGCCATGTTCGGCGTCGTGTCGGCCGCGTTCGACCAGTCTTTCACGGGCGTGCTGGCGGCCTCGGGCGTTTTGGCGGTCGTCATCGGCTTTGCCATGCAATCGACCTTGGCCGATCTTTTCAGCGGCATCGCGCTCAATCTTGAGCGGCCCTACAAGGTCGGCGACTGGGTGCGCGTCGACGGCGTGCTGGCGGGCCAGGTCGTCGAGATCAACTGGCGAGCGACGCGGCTGCGCTCGGCCGAGGGCAACACGGTCGTGATGCCCAACTCGAAACTGGCCGCCGCCCAGATCGTCAATTACGACCTTTCCGTGTCGCGCTACCGCGCCGTCCTCGCGGTGCCGCTCGACGCGCGCATCCCGCCGGGTCTCGCCAAGGAAGCGCTGGCCGCCGCCGCCCTCAAATCGATGCGCGTCTGCCTCGAACCGCCGCCGGCCGTCTCGACCCAGGAAATCCGCGACGCGTCGATCGTCTACGAGGTCGCGTACTGGGTCGACACGTTCGACGACGACGCCCGCGTCCGCGACGAGGTCGCGACGTCGATCTGGTACGCGCTCGATGCTGCCGGCATTGCCCTTGGCCAGCCGCGCGACACCGAGCGCCCGATGGCCGAGCGCGTGCTCGACCATGTCGATCTGTTCCGCGACCTGGACCAAGAATTGCGCGCGCGTCTGGCGGCCGCGGCCCGTATCGCGACGTTCCATGCGCGCGACGAGGTCGTGCGCCTGGGCGATACCGGCGGCTCGATGTTCGTCGTGGCGCGCGGCGTGTTCGAGGTGAGCCTGGAAACCGACGGGCGGCGCGTGCCCGTCGCGCGCCTGGGCACGGGCGATTTTTTCGGCGAAATGTCGCTGCTGACGGGCAGCCCGCGCAGCGCCCACGTGACGGCCCTGTGCGATACCAGCGCGCTCGAATTCGACAAGGCCGCCCTCGCCCCGCTGCTGCAAGCCCATCCCGAGCTTGCCACGAAGCTTGGCGACGTCGTGCTCGACCGCAAACTTGCCAACGACGCGACATTGCGTGCGCTGCCGCCGCTGGAGCGCCGCCAAGCGACCCGCAACCAAGCGGCCGCCTTGCTCGCCAATATTCGCAGCTTCTTTTCGCTCGATTGACCGCTTGCGGGCACTTGGCCACTCTGGAGGCCAACCCAGTTCCCGAGTCGCCCCATGCACCCGATCTATTTCGACGAACTTGAAACGCGCGACCCGGCCTTTCGCGAGGCCCGGCAGTTCGACGAATTGCGCGTCCAAATCGAACACGCCAAGGCCAAAGCGCCCTATTTTGCGCGAACGCTTGCCGGCATCGATCCGGGCGCCGTGCTGGGCCGGGCAGCACTCGCCAAATTGCCGGTCGTGCGCAAAAGCGAGCTGGTCGAGCTGCAAAAGCACCGCGTCGAGGCGCGCGACCCGTTTGGCGGCCTGACGGGCGAAAAAACCGGTCGGCTGGGGCGGATCTACATGTCGCCGGGGCCGATCTACGACCCCGAAGCGATGCGCCCCGACTATTGGCGCATGGCGCGCGCCTTGTGGGCGGCCGGGTTCCGGCGCGGCCAGATCGTCCATAACAGCTTCAGCTACCATCTGACGCCGGCGGGTTCGATGATGGATATGGGCGCGCACGCGATCGGCTGCGCAGTAGTGCCCGCTGGCGTTGGCAACACCGAGCTGCAAGTGCGCGCGATCGCCGATATTCGTCCAGACGGCTATGCTGGAACGCCGTCGTTCCTGAAAATCCTGGTCGAAAAAGCCAAAGAGCTTGGCGCGGATATCGCAAGCCTCAAGCTTGCTTTGGTTTCGGGCGAGGCCGTGCCCAAGGCGCTACGCGGCGAAATGGCCGCGCACGGCATCGATTTGTGCCAATGCTATGCGAGCGCGGATCTGGGGCTCATCGGCTACGAAACCGTGCCCGACGAAGGGCTCATTCTCGACGAGTGGCTGATCGTCGAGATCGTGCGCCCCGGCACGGGCGAACCGGTCGCCGACGGCGAGGTCGGCGAAGTGGTCGTCACCACGCTCAACCCCGACTATCCGCTGATCCGGTTCGCGACGGGCGATCTTTCCATGTTCGTGCCGGGCCAATCGGGCTGCGGGCGCACGGGACAGCGCTTGCGCGGCTGGATGGGGCGCGCCGACCAGACGACCAAAGTGAAGGGCATGTTCGTGCATCCGGGCCAGGTGGCGGATGCCGCCAAGCGCTGCGGCATCGCCAAATTCCGCCTGGTCGTGACGCGCGATGCCGACGCCGATTCGATGGCGCTGCATGTCGAGGCGGCCGAAGACAAAGCGCTCGCCGCCAAACTTGGCGACGCGTTGCAGGCGGCCACCAAGCTCAAAGGAACGATCGCGTTCGCGGCCCCCGGCAGCCTTCCCAATGACGGCAAGGTGATCGAGGACAAGCGCACATACGATTGAGTTCCAGGCGAACTCAAGGCCCGGAAAGTTCAGCCGGGCGCGGTTCCGTTGGCCAAAAACAGCTTCAGCAAAGCTTCGGTCTCGGTTTCGGGCGGCGTGCGCAGCTCCCACGTGCCGGCAACATCGCCGCCGTCGGCGCGCACGACCTTGCCGCGTCCGCGCACTTCGACCGAACCGATATCCGAGCGAATCCCGAGCACCAGATCGAATTCCGCGCCGATCGGGGACCAGGCTTTGGGCGCGCGCACGCGCCAGCCATTGCGGCTCCAATCGACGATCGCATGGCCGTCGCCATCGACCAGCAGCGTGCCGCGCAGCACGCCCGCGCGCGATTGTTTGCGTTTTTCGTCGTGCGGTCGGTCGGTCATGGCTGCGGCTTCCGGCGTAAAAGAATCGAAGGGCGCTATTTCTGCCGGAAAGCGTAAGTCGCGTCCAGCCGTTCGCGCAAATAATCGGCCCCGTTCGTCGGCGGATACAGAACCGGCCGCCCCGGCCCCGTGCAGCTGGACAGGCACGCAACCGGCGCGTCGCCGTTGGGATCCAGGAAAAACGGGATCGACCAGCGCCGCCGACCCGAGCGATTGACGACACGATGCGGCGTCGAGACATAGACATCGTTCGACCAGCGCATCAGACAATCGCCGATATTGCAAACGAACGTGCCCGCAATCGGCGGCGCGTCGATCCATGCCCCGTCGCGCGTTTGCACCTCCAGCCCGCCGACCTCGTCCTGCCACAGCACGGTCACGTTGCCATAGTCGGTGTGCGGGGCGGCGCCGTACTGGTCCTGCACGAACGCGCCCGGATGCGGCGGGTAGTGCAGCAAGCGCAGGGTGGCGAGCGGCTTGTCGATCAGATTTTCAAAGAACGTTTCGGGCATACCGAGATCGTGCGCGAATGCGCGATGCAGATCTTGGCACAGCGCCAGCATCGCGTCGAAATACGCGCGCATCGCGGGCTTGAACGCCCCCGACGGATCGCAAGGCCATTGGTTGGGGCCGCAAAACGCTTTGCCCGCCAGAAGATCGGGATCGTCGGCGGCAAGCTCGCGCCCGATATTGAAACCTTCTTTGAGATCGCCCTTGCGCGTGGGATCGAGCTTTTCGCTCTCGAACGGCACGTAGCCGCGATTGTGGCGCGAGTTTTCGATCGACACCGTGCGTTTCTCGGCGTCGGGCCGCTCGAAAAACCCCTCTGCTGCGGTTCGCACGCGCGCCAGCAACGCATCGTCGATGCGGTGATTGGCGATATAAAAGAACCCGACCCCGCGACACGCAGCACCGATCTTGGCGGCGACGTCGGCTGTGCCCGAGCGGTCGCGCCGGTCTTTATCGCGCAGGCGGGAGATATCGATAACAGGGATTTGGGGGGCTGGCATCGGCGCTTCGTTTTCTAGCGTGTCCTGAATCCGCCCGTGATCGCGTGGATCAGAATTGCTGCGGTCGCGGCGACGTTCAGCGATTGGATCGGCCCCGCGCCCGGCAGGGTTGCCACATGTTCGCACACGGCAAGCGCTGCGGCGCTCATGCCTTCTTCTTCGTTGCCGAGCACGAGGCACACGGGCTTCGACCCGGTCGCGAGTTTTTGCATCGGCATCGGCGCGCCCGTGCCAAGGGCCGTGCCCACCACCGTGTAAAACGGGCTCAAGCGGCGCAGCATGTCGGGCAGACGGTGCATCCGATAGATATCGAGCCACACAAGCCCGCCTTCGGAAACGCGATACGCCGCCTCCGACGGGGCGGCTTGCGCCGGGTTGTCGGTGATGGCCAGCCGCGTGAGGCCGAAAAACGCGGCCGTGCGCGCGATGGCGCCCAAATTGTGCGGATTGCCGATGCCGTCGAGAATGACCAGCGGCTGCCAGCGCCGCGCCCATTCCTGCGCCTGGCCCAAATCGAATTGCTGCACCGGGCGCAGTTCGGTTTCGGCGACAATGCCGCCATTGAGCGGCGTTCCCGCGATCTTGGCCAAGGCTTCGTCGTGGACAAAACGATGCGGGATTTTGCGCGCGGTCGCCTCGCGCAGCAGATCGCTTGCGGCTTGGGCCATGTTGGGGGTCACGAGCAAACGCTGCACGGCTTGCGGCGCCTTGGCGAACAGCGCCTGCACGGCCGGCAAGCCCGCCACGCGCAGCACGTCGCGGCGATGGCGCTGGGGTTCTTCCGGCGGGCGCTGGCGCTCGGCCTGGGGCGGGCGCGATTTACGGGGCCGGGGCGGAAAGCGTTTCATGGGCCCAGCCTTAGCGCGATTGCGCGCCGCTGGCCATGGGGCTTGCTTGCGGGGGGGCTTGTATTTGTGTTTCGCGCCCGAACCTCTTATCTTCGCGCTCCCTTTTGCAGGATGGAATGCCGACAATGGACGCCAAAGCCGCCCCCGATCTCGACCGCATGCGGCATTCGTGCTCGCATGTTCTGGCCGCAGCCGTGTTGAAGCTGTTTCCGGAAGCCAAGCTTGGCGTGGGGCCGTCGACCGACACCGGCTTCTATTACGACATCGAAACGGCCGTCCCGCTGACCAGCGAAGACCTGCCCAAAATCGAAGCCGAGATGCGCAAGATTCGCGAGCGCAAAGTGCCGTTCGTGCGCACCGAAACGGCGATCGGCGACGCGATCGCGTTCATGGAAAAAACCGGCCAGGGCTACAAGGTCGAGCTATTGGAGCTGCTGCGCACGCGCGGCTCCACTGCGGCCAAGGGGCTCGAAGATCCCAACTTGGTCGAAGCGGGCGCTGCGGGCGTCGCGTCCGTCTCGCTCTATCAGCTTGGCGAGTTCACCGACCTTTGCCGCGGTCCGCATGTCGAGCATTCGGGCCAAGTCGGCGCGTTTCGCTTGATGAAACTGGCGGGCGCGTATTGGCGCGGCGATTCGCGCAACCCGCAGCTCACGCGCGTTTACGGCACGTGCTGGGCCAACGAAAACGACCTAAAAGCGTATTTGGTCCGTCTTGAAGAAGCCGAAAAACGCGACCATCGCAAGCTCGGCGCCGCGATGCAGCTTTTCCATCTTCAAGAGGAAGCGCCGGGCGCCATCTTCTGGCACCCGAAGGGCTGGACGCTGTTTCGCACGATCGAGCGCTACATGCGCACGCGTCTGGATGCCGACGGCTATGTCGAGGTGAAAACGCCGCAGCTGGTCGATCGGGTGTTCTGGGAGAAGTCGGGCCATTGGGAGAATTACCGCGACGCGATGTTCGTCGCGACCCCCGGCAAAGAAGGCGAGGAGGTCGATCGGCTCTACGCGATCAAGCCGATGAACTGCCCCGGCGCCGTGCAGATCTTCCGCCAGGGCCAGCGCAGCTACCGCGAATTGCCGCTGCGCTTGGCGGAGTTCGGCGCCTGCCATCGCTACGAACCGTCGGGCGCCTTGCACGGCATCATGCGCGTGCGCGCCTTCACGCAGGACGATGCGCATATTTTTTGCACCGAAGATCAGATTCCGGCCGAATCCAAACGATTCTGCGATCTGCTGCGCGAGATCTACGGCGATTTCGGCTTCAAGGATTTGCTCGTCAAATTCTCCGACCGGCCCGAAAAACGCGCGGGCGACGACGCGCTGTGGGACAAGGCCGAATCCGCGCTCGAAAAAGGTTCGGCGGCGGCAGGGCTTGCGACCACGCGCAATCCGGGCGAAGGCGCTTTCTACGGTCCCAAGCTCGAATTCGTGCTGCGCGACGCGATCGGCCGCGACTGGCAATGCGGCACGCTGCAAGTCGATTTCGTGCTGCCCGAGCGCTTGGATGCGAGCTATATCGGCGAAGATGGCGCCAAGCATCGCCCCGTCATGCTGCATCGCGCGATCTTGGGGTCGTTCGAACGTTTCATCGGCATTCTGATCGAAAACTATGCCGGTCGCCTGCCGACATGGCTGTCGCCCATCCAGGCGCGCATGGTGCCGATCGCCGACCGCCATGTCGATTTTGCGCGCGATTTTGCCAAGCGTCTGGCGGCGGCCGAACTGCCGCAGACCGACGGCGGCATTCGCGTCGACGTGGATGCGTCGACCGAGCGCATGCAAAAGAAAATCCGCACGGCCCAGCTCGAGCAGATCCCCTACATGCTCGTGGCGGGCGACAAGGAAGCGGCCGAGGGCAAGGTTGCCGTGCGGTTGCGCTCGGGCCAGGATTTGGGCGCCATGACGGCCGAGGAAGTGATCGCGCGCATTCGCGGCGAAGTTGCAACGCGAACCGACGCGCCCGCCCCGACGCCCGTTCAGCAAACCCCGGCCCAGGCGAAGGCGCCGTAACAAGCGCCGAACAGCCCGTTCAACAGTCCGAACACGACAAGGTCAAGCGCGACCAAAGCGGCCAGCACGGGCACGGCATAGCGCCACAGCAGCAGCGGCACCAAGCGCCAGGTTCGCTTGGGCGCCGCGATACGGTGGCCGAAGATGCGCTTGCGCTCGCTCATAGATACGTGCCTGCCAAGGTCAGCGGGACGCCGCCCGCGCCCAGCTTGAAGCGCGCAAGGCCCGGGCTTTTGTCGGTATCGACGGTGCCAAGATCGACGCGCCGCACGCCGCGTTCTTTGAGCGCCATCAGCCCGCGCCACAGCACCAGATTGGCGGCGTTGGCGGCGCGGCCTTCGGGCGTTGTCGCGGCCGCATAGTAGCTGGCGTCGGGGCCGTGGCGCAAAAACACCGCGCCCGCGACCGGATTGCGCCCCGCCAGCGCGACGACCGCCAATGTCTGGCGCGGCGTTTTGAGGCGGACAAGCTGTTCGACAAACGCCGCCGACGGCCCGGCAAACCCCTTGGCTGCGCGCACGCGGTCGTACGCGCCGATGACCCAATCGAACCATTTGCCGCGCTCGGCAATCTCGATGCGCAGTTTGGCGCGCTCGGCCGCATGCAGGCGATTGCGCCATTTTTGGCGCAGGCTCGATTTGCCGTAGGCCGCAAGATCGACCAGCGCGCAGCTATGGCCGGTATAGACGCGGGCGCGCCCGTGCCAGCGCGATCGTGTCAATTCTGTATCGGCCAGTTCGGGGGCAAGCAGGACCGCGCGCAGCAGGCCCTTCGGCATGGCCGCGAAGATTTCGGCCGGCATCGGCTGGCCGTCGCGCAGACAAACGGGTCCGCGCAAAGCGAGCCACAGCTCCGCCAGCCCGAACCAGCGTCGGCCGACCAATTGCGCGCATGCGACGGGGCCTTTGGCGTCCTTGGCGAGCAGGCGCAGCACGGGCTGCGCCTGCCAGCGCACGGCAAGCCCGTAATCCCAATCTTGCTGCAACGGCCAAAACGCCGAAAGCTCGGCCGCTTGCGCCCACAAACGCCAATCGGGTTCGACAATAACGTCCATCGACTTTGAATTGCTTCCTCGCGTTGGTTGATGGCATTGTGGATTCCCCGATCGAACACTGGACGGCCATCGCAGACAAGGATGTCGCTTTGGGTACGGTCAAGCAAGTCGAACGCAAGAAGCTCAGCAAGCTCGACCTGCTCAAGCGGGTGGATGCGCACGAGCGTTTCGTCAAGCGCATGTCCGGCGGGGCGCGCATGTCGATCCATTTCGCCCAAATTCCGCGCAACGAATTTGTCGGCAAGGCGCTGGCGGAAGCCGAATTCGTCGGCGCGGACCTGACCGAATGCGATTTTACCGGCGCCAATTTGAACCGGGCCAATTTTTTTGGCGCCAATCTTTCGTACGCGATTTTTGTCGGGGCCGATCTGTCGCGCGCCGATCTGCGCGGCTGCATTCTGAAGGGCGCCGTGCTGGAAGGCGCCAATCTGACGCGCGCCGACATTCGCGACGGCTTCATCGTCACGGCCAACGAAACCGGCGATCTCGACTATTCGGTCATGACCACGCACAAGGCGAACATGGACGACGCCAAGTTCGCGGGCGCCAATCTGGGCGAAGCGCGTTTGGCGCGCAAAGCCGCCCAGCGCACCGACATGACGAACTGCAATCTGCGCGGCGCCAATCTGGCGGGGGCGGACCTTTCCAACGCCAACATGTCGGGCGTTGTGCTGGCCGGAGCGGACCTGACCGACACGAATATGTCGGGCTGCAAACTCACCGGCGCCGTGCTGGTCGGCGCCCAGATGTCGGGCGCCAATTTGGACGGCGCGGATCTGTGCGCGAGCTACTTCATCATGGCGCAGATGGAAAAATGCGACATGAGCAGAGCCATCTTGCCAAGATCGCTCGCCGATATCGGCATTTCGTTCGGCGATATCGTGGTAACGCACAACGATTGGCTGCGCACGGGCGGCGGCCAGGGTAAGCAAGCCATGTTCGACGGCGTCGATCTGGGGTCGATCGAATGGCCGGGCATCACGCTGTCGGCCGCCAAGATGATGCGCGTGACGCTGGTCGGGGCCAAGTTCCCCTCCGGCCGTTTCGACATGTCGACTTTCGAAGGCTCGATGCTGGCCGAAATCGACATGTCGTCGGCCAGTTTGCGCGGCGCCAATCTGGACAAATGCACGCTCGACGGCGCCAATTTCCGCGATGCGGATTTCTCGCCGCTGCCGCTCGCGGGCATGCAAGGCACCAAGTGGCCCGCGCGCTTGCGCGGCTGCCGCGCGCAAAAAGCCGATTTTCGCGGCGCCGATCTGAGCGGGGCAGATCTGAGCGAAGCGAGCCTGCGCGACGTCGATTTTCGCGGCGCCAATTTGTCCGGCGCCAAGCTGGTCGATTGCGATCTGGCCGGCGCGGACCTGCGCGAAACCACGATGACCGATGCCGATCTGCGCAGCGCGATGGGCGTGCGCTAGGGCCGCCGGATCGTCGGGCCCAGGCGGCGTTTTTCGACCGTAAACGTGCGCGCGGCCGATGTCGGCCTGCTGACGATCGGCTGGGTCAGGCCCAGACGGTCGGCATCGGGGCGCAGATGCGCCGGGACAGCGCCCGCCCCAAAATCGCCGCCAGCAGGGGTGCTGCGGGGGGCACGCGCGCGCGGCGGCTTTTTGACTTTTTCTTTGACGTCCGCGAACCGCACCTCGATCTTGCGATCCTTGATTTTCGTGCCGTCGAGGGCGGCGATCGCGGCCTTGCAATGGCTCTCGGTTGCCATCGTCACAAACGCGTAGCCGATGGTTTTGCCAGTTTTGGGGTCGGCCGGGATTTGGCTTTGGATCACGATGCCGTGCGCGTCGAACAAATCGGCCAAACCTTCGACGTCCAAATCGAAAGGCACATTGCCAACAAAAAGTCGGGTATTGTAGGTTTTGGCTGGTGCGGCGGTTTTTGGCATCGGCATCCCCCGAAGATCGGCAAACAGTATGGCGCTTTTCGGGCCGGATCGCCCGCGCGAAAACCGCCCGACCGGCCGCCATCTGCCGAACTTGGCAGACGGGTTGTAAAAAAGTCGCAAAAAGGGGCGCGTGCGTGTTTTCGAAATTCAGGGTTTTGGCGATCGAGGACGACAACGCGACGCGGCTGGTGCTGCGGCGCATGCTCGAAACGCTGGAATTTGCGGCCGTCGATACGGCCGCCGGGGTCGAGGGCGCCAAACAGGCCTTTCAGACCCCGATCGACCAATGGCCCCATGTCGTGCTGTGCGACGTCGACATGCACCCCGAAAACGGGCTCGATTTTGTTGCCTGGATGCGCAGCCAACCGCTCGGGCAGATGCGCAAAATGCCGGTCATCATGGTGACGGCGCACGCGCATGCGGCGCTGGTGCGGCGCGCGATGGAATTGAGCGTGTCGGGCTATCTGATCAAGCCGGTCAGCGAGGCCGCGTTGCGCGCGCGGCTCGAGCGCGCAATCATGCCGCTGGCCTTCGGAACGGCGCCCACTAGCTGAACAGCCGCACGAGCCCGAGCGCCAAGCCCGGAAAAATCACCACCAGCGCCAAGCGAAACGTGTCGGCCGCCAAAAAGGGCAGGACGCGCAGATAGGTCGATGTGATCGGCACTTCCTTGGCGATCGAGGAAATCACGAATACGTTGAGCCCGATGGGCGGGGCTGTCAGCCCGATCCCGACCACGATCAGCACCAGAATGCCGAACCAGATCGCGACCTCGTCGGGCGGCAGGCCAAAATCGAGCGCCACGACGACCGGGAAAAACACCGGCAGCGTCAGCAAAATCATTGCAAGCTCGTCCATCACCGCGCCCAGCAGCACATACAGCGCGAGCATCGAAACGAGCACGAGCATCGGCGAGAAACCCGACTGGCCGATCCACCCGGCCGCCAGCGTGGGCAGCCGCGTCAGGGCCAAAAACGCGCCGAAAACTTCGGCGCCCAGCAAAATCATGAAGATCATGCCAGAGGTTTCGGCCGTCTGGCGCAGCGCGTCGATGATTTCGCGCCAGCCCAGCGTGCGCTGGGCAAGGCCCGTCGCCAGCATCGCGACGGCACCGACGGCAGCCCCTTCGGTTGGCGTAAAAACGCCGCCGTAAATGCCGCCCACCACGACGCAAGCGATCCCGATCGCGGGCAAAATCGCGATATCGACGATGCCCACGAGCAAGGCCAGCACGACCGCGAGCCCCGCATCTTCGATATCCAGCGCACCGCGCTGCCATTGCACGGCGATCGCAACGATGCATGCGGCGGCGACCAGCTTGGGCCATAGCGGCTGCTTTTGCCGCGCTTCTGCCGACAGATCCGCCATCGGCGCCAGGGCGGGCCTGCGCCACACGACGATCGCGATGGTCGCACAGTAAAAAGCCGCCGCCAGCAGGCCGGGGATCAGCGCGGCCTGGAACAGCTTGGCGATGTTCTGCTCGGTCGTGATCGCGTAGACAACCAGAATCACCGACGGCGGCACCAGAATGCCAAGCGTCCCGCCGACCGCGATGGTCGCGCAGGCAAAGCCGCCGTCATAGCCGAACTTGCGCAGTTCCGGCAGCGCTGCACGCCCGAAGGTTGCGGTCGTTGCGACCGACGAGCCGCAGATCGCGCCGAACGCCGTGCAGGCGCCGATCACCGCCATGGCAAGGCCGCCGCGCCGTTTGCCAAGACCGCGTTCGGCGGCTTTGAACAGGGCCTGCGCGATGCCCGCCCGCTCGGCCAAAGCGCCCATCAAGATGAACAGCGGAATGACCGAGAGCGTGTAGTTGGCGAACTGATGATAGGTGTTGGTCTTCATGTAGCCAAAAAATGCTGTCCAGCTCGTGAACTGAATGTAGCCCGCGGCGCCCACCAGCAGCATCGACAGGCCGATGGGCAGGCGCAGCGCGATCAGCGCCAGCATCACGCCGAACCCCACGAGCGAGATCGCAAGACCGCTCATGCGCGTCTGCCGACGGCAAGGCGCAGCGCCGTCAGCACGGCCGTCAGGCTCAAGACCGCGCACAGCGCAGCGCACAGCGCGATCACCGGCCAGATCTGAAGCTGGAGTTGCATCGTGGTTTCGAAATTTTCGCGCGCCTCGCGCGCGCCCACCAGCAAGCCCCACGCAAGGAACCCCATGGCGGCGGCAAAACATAGATCCCACACGGCGTCGATCGCGATGCGCGCGCGCTCTGGCAGCCAGCTTGTGAAAGTATCGACCATGATATGGCCGCGCCGCGCCTGCGTGTAGGGCAGGAAGGCAAACACCGCCGCCGCCGTCGCCATTCGCACGAATTCGAAATCGCCCTCGACGGGCTTCAAAAACAGCCACCGCCCAAGCACGCTGGTACAGACCAATGCCGCAATGCCGACAGCCAGAATGCCGCCCAGCAACGCCAGCGCGCCGGTCGCGCGTTCAAGGATGTGGGGGCGGCTGTCCATCGCGCGGCGGCATGCTTTCGGGAACGAAAAACGGCGGCGCCAAATGCGGCGCCGCCGTTCGTTTTACCTACGCGCGCTCGTGCTTGGCAACCAGCGCCTTGGCCGCCGCGATCAGCGCGTTGCCGTCGATATTGCGCTCGCGCATCTGCGCGACCCATGCGGGCGCGACGCTTTCGGTGGCTTTTTCCCAACGCGCTTTTTCGGCTTCCGTGATGGTCGTGATCGCATTGCCGCGCGCGCGCACCATGTCGGACACGGTCTTGGCTTCGTTGTCCCACATGGGGCCGGCCAGATCGGCAAAGGCCATGCCCGAGTTGCGGTCGAGGGCGGCGCGCAATTCGCGCGGCAGCCCGTCGTATTTGGCCGGATTCATCGCCAAGAAGAAGCTTGCGGTATAGAGCGTGGGCGAGCCCGGAATCTCGGTATGGAAGCGCACCAGCTCGTGCACGCGCACGGCCGGCACCACTTCCCAGGGCACGACCGCGCCGTCGATGACGCGCTGGGCGAGGCTTTCGGGCACTTGCGGGATCGGCATGCCGACCGATACGGCACCCAGCGCCTTCAACGCTTCGCCCGCCAAGCGCGTCGGGTTGCGCAGCTTCAAGCCGCGCAGATCTTCCATCGTCGTGACCTGCTTGTTGGCATGGATGACGCCCGCATCGTGCGCCCAGAAGGCCAGCAGCTTGGTATCGCGCACTTCTTCGGCCAGATGCGCGTCGGCAAATTCCTGGCACGCGCGCGCATTGACGATGCCGCGCTTGGACGCCAGGAACGGCAGTTCGAACACTTCGGTGCGCGGGAAACGGCCCGGCGTATTGCCCGGCAGCGTCCAGATGATGTCGGCCACGCCGTCGCGCGCCTGGTTGTAGAGCTGGGGCGGCGTTCCGCCAAGCTGCATGGCCCCGAAAATCTCGATCTTCAGCGCGTTGTTGGTTGCAGCCGCAACGCGCTCGGCCCAGGGGACCAGCACCTTGGCATGCACGTTCGATGCGGGCGGCAGAAAATGGTGCAACCGCAGCGTTACGGCCTGGGCGTGCGCGGGGCGCACGATTGCCGGTGCCGCCGCGACGGCGCCCGCACCCAGTGCGGCACCCATAAATGTGCGACGTCCAATTTTCGAAAGCGTCATCGGGGGTTTCCTCGCCTTGTGCGATCCGCTTTTTTTGGGGCGGCTTTGCGGATCGTCGATTGTACCTAAGTTCGAGCCTAGCACAGGCCCGCCCGCCTGCAATAGGATGGGGCAAATACGACACTCGCCCGGAGGACACGCCATGCCCGACGCCGATTTTTCCGCTGGTCTCGCCGCTGCCCGCAGCGATCTTGCAGCCGCCTTGCGCTGGGCGGCGCGCCTTGGCCTCAACGAAGGGACCTGCAACCATTTCAGCTTGCAGGTTGCGCCCGACCGTTTCCTCGTCAATCCGTGGGGGCCGCATTGGGCCGAGATGCGCGCGAGCGATCTGCTGCTGGTCGACGGTGCGGGCAAAATCCTCGAAGGCAAGTGGCCGATCGAAGAAACCGCGCTGTTCATCCATACGCAGATCCATGTGCGCCACCCCGATGCGCTGGCGGTGCTGCACACGCACATGCCCTACGCGACCGCTTTGTGCTCGGTCGAGGGCGGACGCATCGAGCCCTGCGTTCAAACGGCGCTGCGCTTTTACGACCGCGTCGCCTACGACGACGACTATAACGGCCTCGCCGACGGCCCGGCCGAAGGCGCACGCATGGCCGCAAAAATGGACGGCAAGCCCGTGCTGTTTTTGGCCAATCACGGCGTGATCGTGGCCGGCCCCAGCGTCGCCGAAGCCTTCGACGAGCTTTATTACCTCGAACGCGCGGCGCAAGCCCAAGTGCTGGCCATGTCGACGGGCCGTCCGCTGAAATTGGTGCCGGGCCAGCTTGCCAAACGCACCTCGCGCCAGATGGAAGACGGGCGCAAAGCGTATGCCGACGTGCATTTTGCAGCGCTCAAACGCATGCTGGCGCGCGCCGAACCCGAATTCGCGACCTGAGGCCCAAAAAAGAAAGGGCCGTACCCGAAGGCACGGCCCAAGTTTAGGGAGGAAACGCCCACGAAACGGCGCAAAGGCCATTTCGAGATGCGGCAATCAAATGCCGCAATGCAATAATTGTATGTTGCGGCGCAAAAATCAAGGGGAAAAATGGTTAGAATTGTTAAAAATCAGCGACTAAGCGTACCGACTCAAGCATCCAGTTGAGTTCATTTGATATTTTGACGGGTATTTTACGTCTCAGAATACCGCAACGCACCATAATACGGCCTTCTGCCGGAGTTTTTGAGCGCTCGCTTGCCCTGTTGCGCAAGCAATGCGCAAATAGGCGCCGAACGAGGGGCGATGGGACAACCAGCAAAATCGGCCGCAATCGGGCCTGCCGAGAAGCCCTGGGCAAAAGCCCAAATGGCGGGCGCGGCGATGCGCGTGTCGATCGGCGGGCGCTGGACGCTGGTGCATATCAAAACGCTCGATGCCGCGCTGGCGGCCCTCGATACCAAGGGTGCAGCAACGCTGGAGATCGATCTGGGCGAGGTCGCGGCGATCGACACGGGCGGCGCCTGGACGCTGCACCGCCAGTTGCTGCGCTGGCAAGAGCGGGGTGCGAATATTGCCCTTGTCAATGCAAGCCACGGTCAAACCGCCCTGCTCGAACGCATGGGCGGCGAGAACGAGGCGCGGGTCCCGTTGCTGCGCCCCAGCGGCGGCGCGCTGGCGGAACTGATCGTGCGGACCGGCAAAGGGGCGCGCGAGATCGCAGGCGAAGCGCGCGCCATGATCGGCTTTGTGGGCGGGGTCACGGTTTCGTTCGGCAGAACGCTGGTGCAGCCTGGCCGCGTGCGGCTGGTCAGCACGGTCCACCATATCGAGCAAATCGGGATCGACGCGATTCCGATCATGGGATTGCTCGCGTTTTTGATCGGCGTCGTGCTCGCCTTCCAGGGCGCGGACCAATTGCGCCAGTACGGCGCGGAAGTGTTCACGATCAATCTGCTGGGCGTGTCGATTTTGCGCGAGATCGGCGTGCTGATCACCTCGATCATGGTCGCCGGGCGCACGGGCAGCGCGTTCGCCGCCGAAATCGGCACGATGAAAGTGAACCAGGAAATCGACGCGATGCGTACCATCGGCCTCGATCCGATGGATACGCTGGTGCTGCCGCGCGTGCTGGCGCTGGTCGTCACGTTGCCGCTGCTGGTTTTTTTCGCCAACGCAATGGCGCTGGCCGGCGGTGCGACGATGGTCATCGTCGGGCTCGATCTGTCGCTCGAACAGTTTATCGAGCAGCTTTCCAACGCGGTCGATCTGGGCACGCTGGCGGTGGGGCTTATCAAGGCGCCCGTCTTTGCCGTGCTGATCGGCATGGTGGCTTGCTATGAAGGGCTCAAAGTGTCGGGCTCGGCGGAAAGCGTGGGCATCCACACCACGCGCTCGGTCGTCAAATCGATCTTCCTCGTGATCGTGTTCGACGCGGCGTTTTCGATTTTCTTTTCGCGGATCGGGCTATGAGCGGGCCGGAAACCGTCATCCGCGTGCGCGGCCTCGTCACGCGTTTTGGCGCGCAGACGATTCACGACGGGCTCGATCTGGACGTCAGGCGCGGCGAAATTCTGGCGATCGTCGGCGGGTCGGGGACCGGCAAATCGGTGCTGATGCGCACCATCCTTGGCCTCAAATCGCCCGACGGCGGCGCCATCGACGTGCTGGGCGCCAACCTCGACGCGCTCGACGATGCCAAGCGCCGGCCCGTGCTGCGGCGCATCGGCGTGCTGTTCCAGGACGGGGCGTTGTTCAGCGCGCGCACGGTGGCGCAAAACATCCGGCTGCCGTTCGTCGAACATGCCGGGCTCGACCATCGGCTGGTCACCCAGCTCATTCGCGTCAAACTTTCGATGGTCGGCCTGCCGCAAGATGCCGGCGCCAAATTGCCGTCGGAATTGTCGGGCGGCATGCGCAAGCGCGCGGGCCTGGCGCGCGCGATCGCGCTCGATCCCGACATCCTGTTCCTCGACGAGCCGACGGCCGGGCTCGACCCCATCGGCGCCGAGAAATTCGACTCGCTGATCCGCGACTTGCAGCAAGCGCTGGCGCTGACGGTCGTCATGGTCACGCACGACGTCGACACGCTGTGCGCCATTGCCGACCGCGTCGCCGTTCTGCTCGACAAAAAAATCGTCGTCGGAACGCTGGACGAAATCCGCGCGCACAAGCATCCTTGGATCCACGAATATTTCAACGGACCGCGCGGGCGGGCGGCGCAGGCCGGACACGCCATCGGCGGGGAGAACTGAAACGTGGAAACGCGCGCCAACTATTTTCTGGTCGGCTGTTTTGTGCTCGCCTTGATCGCGGGCATCTTTGCGGCCGGCATCTGGTTCGCGCGCGCCAATCTGGGCGAAGCCAGCACCTACTACTACACGTATTTTCGCGGCTCCGTGACGGGGCTGTCGGTCGGCTCGACCGTGCGCTATCGCGGCGTGCCGGTGGGCACCGTCTCCGACATCGCGATCGACGCGGGCAATGTCGAGCTGATCCAGGTGACGCTGGCGCTCAAGCCCGACGCGCCGGTCAAAACCGATACGGTCGCATCCTTGCAGCCGCAAGGCATCACCGGGCTCGCCTTCCTGCAGCTGACCGGCGGCACGCAGAACGCGCCGCCCTTGCTGCCGCGCGAAGGCAAGCGGCGCGCGGTGATCCCGTCCACGCCGTCGGCGATCGAAAAGATCCTCAACGACGCGCCGATGATCATCTCGCGCATCGCCGAACTTTCCGAACGCATCGCCGTGGTGCTGAACGACGACAACCTCAAAAATCTCGACCGGCTGATCGACAATACGGCCGATGCCGCAGGCAGCCTTGCGCAGGCGCTGCTGGGCGTCGAAACGCTGGTCTACGATGCCAACGCCACGCTGAAGCGCGTCGACCGATTGGTCGGCACGGTGGACGGGGCGGCAGGCGACGCGCGCGGGCTGATCGCGGAAGGGCGCAGCGCGCTGCGCGAAACCGGCGGTCTTGCCCCGCAAGTGGCCGGCGCGATCGACGAGCTCAAGCGCACGGCGGGCGGGTTCGGGCGCGTCGCCGACACGCTCGAAAAAACCGTCGCGGCGGCGCAGCCCGGCGTGCAGGATTTTGGCCAACACGGCGTGTACGAGTTGCAGCAATTCATGACCGAAGGGCGCGCCTTGATCGTCACGCTCAACCGCGTGATCGCGAATTTCGAGCGCGATCCCGCACGGTTTTTGTTCGGCGACCAGCAAAAAGGGGTCGAGGCACGATGACGGGTTTTGCGATCGCGCACGGGCGGCGCGGCTTTTTGCTGGCGGCGGCGGCAGGGGTACTTGCCGGCTGCCAGTTGCCGGGTTCGGGCGAACCGCCGCAGCTGTTTACGCTGACGCCGAAAACCAATTTCGCCGCCGATCTGCCGCGCGCGAATTGGCAGCTTGCGATCGAAACGCCGGTCGCGTCGGGCGGCATCGACAGCGCGCGCATCGCCCTTGCGCGCACGCCCGTCACGCTCGATTATTTCGCGCGCGCCAATTGGACCGATACGGCGCCGCGCATGGTGCAAACACTGCTGGTCGAGAGTTTCGAAAATACCGGGCGCATCGTGGCGGTGGGCCGCGAATCCTCCAGCCTCAGGCCCGACTATCTGCTGAAGGTGGATTTGCGCGAGTTCCAGGCCGAACTGCGCGCCGGCGCATCGCCGATCGCGCGCGTGCGGTTGGCCGTGCGCTTGGTGCGCTTGCCCGAACGCACGGTCGTCGCCAGCTTTTCCAACGAAGCCCAGCAGGTTGCCGCCAGCAGCGACATCCATCAAATCGTGCTGGCCTTCGACGAGGCGCTGGGCAGCGTCATTCGCCGCACGGTCGAATGGACCCTGCGCACGGCCGCGCCCCGAGCCGCTTGACCCCGAGCTGCTAGGCGTCCAGCACCGCTTCGACGGATGCGGAGTCGGCGGGCCATTTGGCCCAGTCGCGCGCGGTCAGGCCGAATTTGTTGGCGTGCTCGCGATTCGCGCCCGCCGCATGCAGGCGCGCCGCGCAAGCCCCTTGGCCGCGCGCGCACGCATACATGAACGCGGTGTTGCCAAAATCGTCGGCCGTGTCGAATTTGGCGCCGCGCGCCAGCAGCCGTTCCACGACCGGCAAATGGCCGCGGGCGGCGGCGCGCATCAAGGCGGTCAAGCCGCCCGGACCGCGCGTTTCGGGGTCGCTCGGCAGATCGAGCAGCCGCTCGAGCGCGGCAACGTCGCCGCTGACGGCAGCGGCAAGCAGGGGATGGCGTTCCATGCCCCAGCAGTGCCGCAAGCACCCGGCTTGCGTCAAGCGCGCTTCGTGCGCGACAGTCGGCTTCGTGCCGTTCCCCAGGAGTCCGCCAATGTCGCAAGTCGCCGCCCGCATGCGCGCCAAGCTCGAAGCCGCCTTGACCCCCAGCCTGCTCGAAATCGACGACGATTCCGCCAAACATGCCGGCCATGCCGGGGCGCGGCAGGGCGGGGAGTCGCATTTTTCGGTGCGCCTGGTCAGCGCCGCGTTCGCGGGCAAATCGCGCGTCGATCGCCAGCGCCTGGTGCACGGCTTGCTGGCCGACGAACTGGCAGGCCCCGTTCACGCGCTGGCCTTGCAGCTCAAAGCGCCCGGCGAAAGCTGAAAAAATTTCTTGAGTAAATAATCTAGTTATTCTACTTTTTGTTCGCAATGGGATCCGTTCAAAAGCCGCGCAACGTGCGCCTTCACGGCCGCCGCACGAGCATGCGGCTGGAAGCGCCGTTCTGGGAGGCGCTCGAAGAGATCGCCGCACTGCGCAACCGCAGCGTCGAATCGATCTGCGAAAACATTGCCGGACGCCTGCATCGCGGCAATCTGTCGTCGGCGATCCGGGTCTATGTGCTGGCATGGTGGCGCAAGCGCGTGCTGCCCGATGCGGGGCCGTCGCTGGCCGACAAACTCGGCACGCGCGCGTCGCCTGCCTTGTTTGGCAAATTTGCGCTCTGCCACACGCATCCAACTTACAACCCTAAAGCAACACAGCCCAAAGCATCCCCGCGTTCGCGCCGACGCTGAGGCGTGCTACTTGGCGCCCGTATAGAATTCGGGCCAATGCGTCGCAACGACGGGGCTGTCGCTTGCCAGCGCGTGGCAGGTATCGAGAAAGCCCGCGCGTCCGTCGGTGCCGGGCGATTCCTTGGCGCGCAGCGGCACGATGGTTTGGATCGCCGCCGTTGCCATCGCCCCCAGCGCCAGTTCGACCAAATGCGTGCAGCCTTGGCGTCCGCCCAGACGCTCTTGCACGTGCTTGCGCCAGCCCTTGCCGATGCGCAAACCCACCAGCGCCTGGAAATTCGGCACGATATCCGGGCACATTTCGAACGGGCTTGCATCGGTGCATGCGGCCACTTCGTGCACCAAATAGCCGTCGTCGACCGTCAGGCGCAGCCGCATTTCATGGACGGGCGTGCCCGGCGCCATCGGGCCGCGCCAGGCGTTGTCGAACGCGTAGGCTTTGGTGTCGACCAGATGGCCTTCGATGTCCCACAGCCCGTCGGCACGCCGAAAGCCGGCGCATTCGATGCGCCGCGTATGGATGGGTTCGCGCGCGACGGCGGGCGGTGGCAAGGGCATGGCAGACCTCTGGTGCGCGAAAATTTCGATCCGTCGCGATGATGGCCCGCCGCCCGCCCGAAATGCAAAAAAACTTCAGGTCAGCCCGTAACCGGCCGAGCCCGAGATGAAGGCGTCGCGCTCCTGCAACCCTTCTTCAAGTTCGCCAAGCGCCGTTGCGTAAAGATCGCGGACCGATACCATGCCGACCAATTTTGCGCCGTCCACGACCGGCAAATGGCGGTAGCCGTGCTTGCGCATCATGCCGAGCGCTTCGGCAGCGCTTTCCTCGGGGCCGATCGTGTCGGGATTGCGCGTCATCACGTCGGCCAAGCGCGTGGTGTCGGGATCGCGATGGGCGGCCACCACTTTGCCCATCACGTCGCGCTCGGTGAAGATGCCCGACAGTTGGCCCTGCTCGTCGAGCACCATCAGCGCGCCGATGCGCCGGGCTGCCATCGCGACGGCCGCTTCTCGCACGGTCATGCCGATATGCGCGACGGCCAGTTCCTGTTTGCCGGAAATCACGTCGGGAACGATCTTGCGGTTCATCGATGCCCTCCCCTTCAAGCGCGCGACTTTGCGCCGCGAGCGACAAGGATAGCGCCCGCATCGGCGGCTTTGGCAAGCGACTTTACGCGGCTTGGCCCGCTTTGGCGTCGGCTTTTTGCGCCGCCGCATCGCCGATGGGCGCTATTCGCAAGGTCGCGATCTGGTTGCGTTTGCGGCGCAATATTTCGAACCGCAGCCCGTGGAAGGTCAGAATCTGGCCGACATCGGGAATGCGGCGCGCATCGTACAGCACCAAGCCCGCGATGGTCGCGGCGCGGTCGTCGGGCAAGCGCCAGTCGAACTGGCGGTTGAGATCGCGGATCGTCACCGACCCGTCGACGACGAACGTGCCGTCGGCCTGGGCGCGCACGCCGGGCACTTTGAATTCGTGCTTTTCCGCGATGTCGCCGACGATTTCTTCCAAAATGTCTTCGAGCGTGACGACGCCCATGAGGCCGCCATATTCGTCGACCACCAGCGCAAAATGTTCGCGCCGTCGGCGGAATGCCTCGAGCTGGTCGAGCAGGCTCGTCGAGTCCGGAATGAACCACGCGCGCCCGGCGATCTGGGCAATGTCGATCGTCGTGGGATCGCCGCCATTGGCGCGCAGCGCCGAGAGCAGCGCCTTGGCATGCAGCACGCCGATCACATTGTCCTGGGTGCCGCGCCACAGCGGAATGCGCGTATGCGGGCTCGACAGCGCCTGCTCCAGAATCGCGGCCGGCGGCTGGTCGGCGTCGATCGCGACCACTTGGCGGCGATGGATCATGATGTCGGATACCGCCACGTCGGCGAGGTCCAGGATCGAGCGCAGCATCTGGCGCTCCTTGCGCACGGTCGCAGCCCCCGCCGCTTCGCCCGCACCGTGCAGTTCGATGGCACCGCGCAGTTCCTCGGCCGCCGCCTCGGCCGTGGGCGCGCCGTAGCGCACGCCCAGCATCGTCAGCATGCCCTTGGCCGCGATGCGCGTGGCGGTCGCCAGCGGCGACAAAAACGCCATCATCGCGCGCGCGAACGGCGCCAGCGTCAGCGCCACGCGGTCGGCATTGGCAAGCGCCCACATTTTCGGCATCACCTCGCCGAACACGACGACCAGCACGGTCATGATGACCGTCGCATAGAGCACGCCCGCGTCGCCGAACAATGCGATCAACGCGCTGGTGGTCAGCGCCGAGCCCAAAATATTGACGAGGTTGTTGCCCAGCAGCACCGCGCTGATGAACTGGTCGCGTTGGTCGCGCAGTTGGTTGACGAGGCCCGCGCGCTTGGAGCCCAGACGCTCCATTTCCGCCAGCCGCGGACGCGAGGCCGAGGTGATCGAGGTTTCGACCGCCGACAGCAAGGCCGCTACCAAAAGCAGCAGCACCACGGCCACGACCACGATCCAGCCCGGCAGGTCGGGCATTTCCGGCAGTTGGAAATCCGCGAGATTCATCGCGCCGTCTCCGCCGCCAGAAACGGGCGCAAGGCCGCAGCCTCGATGCCGGGCGCAACGAAGGCTTTGCCGATGCCGCGCGCCAGAATGAAAGTCAGTTTGCCGTCCTTCACTTTTTTGTCGTGTCCCATATGCTCGATCAGTCTTTCCGCGTGCCACGAACGTTGCAGGCCAAGCCGCGTGGGCAGACCCATGCGCGCCAAGTGGGCCGCAACGCGCGCGGCGTCGGCAGGCGGGCACAAGCCGCTTGCGGCCGAAAAATCGAACGCCTGGCGCAAGCCGATCGCCACCGCCTCGCCATGCAGCAATTCGGCGCCGAAACCGGTTTCGGCTTCCAGCGCATGGCCGAACGTGTGGCCCAGATTGAGAAGCGCGCGCAGGCCCGCCTCGCGCTCGTCGGCGGCAACGATGCGCGCCTTGGCCGCCACGGCCGCGTGAACGGCCGCCGCGCGTTTGTCGCGATCGCCCGCCAGCAAAGCTTCGCCATGCGTCTCGCACCAGTCGAAAAACGCCGGATCGTCGATAAGGCCGTATTTGACCGTTTCGGCATAGCCCGCCAGCAACTCGCGCTGGGGCAGCGTTGCGAGCGTATCGAGATCGCACAGCACCAAGCGCGGCTGGTAGAAGGCGCCGATCAGATTTTTGCCGTGGCGCGTGTTGATGCCCGTCTTGCCGCCGACCGAGCTGTCGACTTGGGCCAGCAGCGTGGTCGGGCACTGCACAAAATCGACGCCGCGCAGCAGCAGCGCCGCCGCAAGCCCGGTCATGTCGCCGATCACGCCGCCGCCAAGGGCCAGCAGCAGATCGCCGCGCTCGGGCCGGTGCGCCAGCAAGCCCTCCAGCAACGCGCCCAGATGCGCGAGGTCCTTCGCACCCTCGCCCGGCGCCTGGACAAACACCTCGACGTCCAGCGCCGCCGCGCGCAGCCCTTGCTGCAGGCGCGCCAGATGCCGCTCGGCCACGGTCCGGTCGGTGACCACGAACACGCGCCGCGCCTTGCGCACGGCCAAGATTTCGGCGCCCGCGCGCTCCAGCAGGCCCGGCCCGATTTTGACGTCGTAGCTGCGCGCGCCAAGGTCGACGCGTACTTTTTGTATCAAGGATTCGGACATGGGGCTCCGCAATGGCGTTCGATAGCGTCGAAGACGCGTTGGGTGGTTTCGTCGGGCGAGGTTTCGTTCGACACCACGTGCAGATCGGCCTCGGCATAGACCGGGTCGCGCGCCGCCATCAGGCGCGCCAAAATTTCGCGCGGATCGCCGCTGTTGAGCAGCGGGCGATGCGTGCGTTTGGCGGTGCGCCGCACGAGCGTGTCGAGATCGGCCTTGAGCCACACCGACAAGCCGCTTTGTTTGACGCCAGCGCGCGTCTGCGCGTCCATAAACGCGCCGCCGCCCGTCGCCAGCACGCAACGCGGCCCGGCCAGCAAGCGCGCGATCACCCGCCGCTCGCAGTCGCGAAACGCCGCCTCGCCGTATTTGGCAAAAATATCCGCGATCGTGCAGCCTGCCGCCGTTTCGATTTCTTTGTCGGTATCGAAAAACGGCAAATCGATGCGCGCGGCCAAACGCTTGCCGATCGCCGTTTTTCCGGCGCCCATCAGCCCGACCATCACGATCGCGCGCTGGGGCCACGGGACAAACGCAGATGAAGCCGCAGGCAGCGGCACGGATTCGAACGGCTCGATCATCGGCGTCAGCGTCGTTGCGTCGGACTTGTCCAAACCGCCCGCACGCTTGCGGGCCGGTCTTGCACGTCGCCTTTTTTCTTGCACAAATGCCTCATGGCGAGTGAGTGTAGCAAACCCTGGCGCCGCCCGCACGGGGACTTGCGGCTTCCTGAACTTTCGTAATTTTTGCAAGGGTTTAACCAATTATGCGTCGCCCGTTTCTGGTTGTTTTGCTGGTTATTGCGGCTGTTTTTGCGGCAGCCGTCGGCTTTCTGGCAAGCTGGGATATCCCGCCGCCAACCGCGCGAATCGAAAAGACGATCCCCAATGACCGCCTTGGACGCTAAACCCCGCCTGCGTTGGCAGTGCGTGGCAGCCGCCTTGCTGACGCTGGCGGCATCGCCCGCAAACGCGCAATTGAATCCGCCGGTGAATCCGCCGGTGAATCCGCCGGCGAATCCGTCGGCGAATCCGCCGGTATTGCTGCGCCCGCCCGTCCCCGCGCGCCAAGAAGCCCCGCCCGCCGCTGCGCCCCCCTTGCGGGCACCGGCCGGGATCGAGGTCGAATCGGCGCGACCGCTGGAACCGGGTGCCATCGGCTTGGCCGATCCCGCCCAAAACGGCTTCCCTGCCGATGCCTGGGCGCAAAGCAGCCGCCCGCTGGTCGAGCGCTTGATTCGCGAACTGCCGGTTCCGTTGTCGTCGCAGCCGCTGCGCGATCTGGCGTGGCGCGCGTTGGCCGCACCGGCGGCGGCACCGCTGGCCGCCACGGCGCTGACGGCGGACGGCGCGCGCAGCGAAAACAATTTTGCCGCTCTGCGCGCCTTGCGGCTGCGCGCGCTTGGCGATCTTGCGGGCGCCGCCGACATGGCGCGCCGCGTGCCCGAGCGCATGGCCAACCCCGCTTTGGCCCAGGTGCTGATCGACGATGCGTGGCTTGCCGCGGCCGACGAGCGCGCTTGCGCGCTGGTGCGCGAGGCGCTGGCCCTGCAGCCCAATCCGCGCACGCGCGACGTTGGCTTGCAAAAATCGCTGATGTTCTGCCAAGCGCTGGCGGGCGACATGGACCGGGCACAACTGGGCTTGGCGCTGCTGCGCGACCAGGGGGCCGCCGAAGACGCGACGTTCGTCACGCTGCTGCTGGCGGCGGGCGGCGACGGGCGCGGCGTGCGCGTCGATACGCTGCGCAATGCCGATGCGCTGGCGCTTGCCATGCTGCGCGCCGCCAAAATTGCCCCGCCGGCCGATACGGCGCAAAGCAACGACCCCGCGATCCTGGCGGCGCTGGCAAAAGGCGATCTGGGCACGCCGGAATTTCGTCTGGCAGCCGCCGAGCGCGCCGAAGCGTTTGGCGCCTTTAAGGCAAGCGAGCTTGCAGCGCTCTATCGCGATCTGGAACTGACCCCGGCGCAAATCGCCGACCCGGCGGCGTTTGCGCGCAGCGATGGCGGTCCGCGCGGCCGGGCAGCCTTGTTCAAGGCCGCCGCCGCAGCCCCGATCGGGCCTGCGCGGCTTGCCGCCTTGCAGGCCCTGTGGAACCACGGGCGCGAGCGCGGCGGCTATGCCACGCTGGCGCGCGCCAGCGCAGGCTTGCTCGGCGAAATTCCGGCCTCGCCGGAATACGCCGCCAGTGCGGGCGATGCCGCGCGCGCTTTGCTCATGGCGGGCGCGCGCGATGCTGCGACGGGCTGGATCCGCGTCGTGCGGACGGCCCAGATAGGCGGTACGGAAACGGCCGAAAATGCGGCATCCCGGATGTGGTTTTTGGCGACGCTTGCGGGCGTCGAGAGCACCGAAGCGCGCAGCGCCACCCGGCTGGCTGCGTGGCGCCAAGCGCTGGACGGGGTCGATGCGCGCATGGCGGCCCCGCGCGCAGCCTTGGGCGTGGCGCTGTTGAGCGGGCTTGGCCATCTGCCCGGCGGTGGGGCGTTGGTGGCAATGCCGCAAGGCACGCTCGAACGCCAGCCCGTGCTGCTGCCGCACCCGGCGGTGGCAACGGCCCTGCACGAGGCGGGCATCGGCGGCAGGGCAGCCGAATGCGCGCTGCTGGTCGTGCATGTTTTGGGCGGCGAGGGTGCGGCAGGCGCGCCCGCGCAAACGTTGTTGGCCGTGCTCGACGGCTTGCGCGCGGTCGGGCTCGAAGAGACGGCCCGCTTGCTCGCGCTCGAATCGGCGATCGCGTCGGGGCTTTAGGCGCGTCATGGCGCGCGGCCGGCCGCCCGCATCGGTGCAGGAGCTTTCGCCGCAAGCCGAAAGCTTCCTCGAAATGATGCTGGCCGAGCGCGACGCCTCGCCGCACACCGCGCGCGCCTACCGCGCCGATCTGGCCGACTACGAAAAGTTCCTCGCCGCCAAGGCGGCAACCCCGCTCGACGCCACGCCGGAATTGGCGCGTGCCTATTTGGCCCGCCTCAAGGCCCAGGGTCTGAGCCCGCGCAGCGCCGCCCGGCGGCTGTCGGCGTTGCGCCAAATGCACCGGTTTTTCGTGTCGGAATCCTACCGCGCCGACGATCCGCTGGTGCATGTCGAAGCGCCGCGCGCCGGGCGCCCCTTGCCCAAGATATTGTCCGAAGCGGATGTGCGAAATCTGCTCGACGCCGCGCATGCCGCGTCCGACGTCGATGGCGGCAGGCTCGCCTGTTTTCTGGAGATTCTGTATTCGAGCGGCCTGCGCGTATCGGAGCTTGCGAGTCTGAAACTGTCCGCCTTGTCGCGCGACGGACGATTTTTGGTCGTGCGCGGCAAGGGCCGCAAGGAACGGCTGGTGCCGCTGGCCGCCGCCGCCTTGGTCGCCATCGCCGCATGGCGCCAAACGCGCGACCCCCGCCACGCCAAATCGCCGTTTTTGTTCCCGAGCGACGCCGCCGCGGGCCACACGACGCCCGCGCGCATTGCCCAGCTTTTGAAGGACTTGGCCCCCAAAGCCGCGATCGCGCCGGGCCGCCTGTCGCCGCACGTGTTGCGCCACGCATTTGCCAGCCATCTGGTCGATCGCGGGGCCGATCTGCGCGCGGTCCAGCAGATGCTGGGCCATGCCGACATCGCAACGACCCAAATCTACACCCATGTCGGTGGCGAACGGCTGAAACGGCTGGTCGACGAAGCCCATCCGTTGGCGCGCCGCCGCCGCTCGTGACCTGACTTGCGCTTGTAACTCGCAAAAACCGGGGTTACACCAGCAAGACGGACAAATTGTCGGAGTCGCAAGGGATACAACGCCGATGGCTGCCAAAAAGAAGCTCGCCAAGAAAGCACCCGCGAAAAAGCCGCCCGTCAAGAAAGCGGCGGCAAAGACCGCATCGGTCAAAAAACCGGTGCCCAAATCCGTGCCCAAAGCCAAACCGGTACCGGCAAAAAAGCCCGCAGCGAAACCCGTCGCCAAGAAGCTCCCGGCTAAAAAGGCGGCAGCGGCTAAATCGGCGCCGACTAAATTGGCAGCGGGCAAATTGGCACCGGGCAAATTGGCACCGGGCAAATCCGCTCCCGCGAAGCTGGTTCCCGTCAAGACAGGCGCCAAATCTGCCGCCAAACGGGCGGTTGTGGCAGCACCTGCCAAGGCGCCTGCCCCGAAGGCTGCGGGCTCCAAAGCCCCGGCTTCCAAACCAGTCGCAGCCCCCGCACCGCTCGCCGCTGTTGCACCCGCCAAACAGGCTGGCGCCGCGAAACCGGCAGCACCCGTCAAACCGGCCCCCGCTACAAAATCGGCCCCCCCGGCAAAACCGACCGGAGTCGCCAAACCGGCCGCGCCGCCCCCGGCGGTAAAGCTGCCCGTCAAGGGCCCCGGCGGCACGATGCTGCCCGATGACGGCGTCAAGCTCGATGCCAAGATTCTGCCCGCGCACGTGGCGATCCTGACGCCCGAGGCGATCGCGTTTGTGGTCGAGCTGGAGCGCAAATTCGGCGCGCGGCGGCACGAATTGCTGGCCCTGCGCGCGGCCCGCCAAACGCGCCTGGATGCGGGCGAGAAGCCCGATTTCTCGCCGCTGACACGCTCGGTGCGCGACGGCGACTGGACGGTCGCCCCGCTGCCCAAGGATCTGCTGGATCGGCGCGTCGAGATTACGGGACCGGTCGACCGCAAGATGGTGATCAACGCCCTCAATAGCGGGGCGAACGTGTTCATGGCCGATTTCGAGAATGCCTCGACGCCGAGCTGGAACAATCTGCTCGACGGCCAGATCAATCTGCGCGACGCGGTTGCGGGCACCATCGCCTACAGCGATGCCGGCACCGGCAAAAGCTACAAAGTGGGCCCCAAGCCCGCCGTGCTGTTCGTGCGCCCGCGCGGGTTCGCGCTGCCCGAAAAGCATCTGTCGGTCGACGGCAAGGCGATGTCGGGCGCGTTTTTCGATTTCGGCCTGTATTTTTTCCACAATGCGCGCGCCCTGCTGAAAAACGGGTCGGGTCCGTATTTCTATCTGCCCAAGCTCGAAAGCCATCTGGAAGCGCGGCTGTGGAACGACGTGTTCGTGCACGCGCAGAACGCGCTTGGCTTCCGCCAGGGCTCGATCAAAGCGACCGTGCTGATCGAGACGATCTTGGCGGCGTTCGAGATGGACGAGATCCTTTACGAACTGCGCGAGCATTCGGCCGGGCTCAATTGCGGGCGCTGGGACTACATCTTCAGCTTCATCAAGAAATTCGCCGCGCGCGAATCCTGCCTGATGCCCGATCGCGGCCAGGTGACGATGACGGCGCATTTCATGCGCGCCTACAGCCAGTTGGCGATCCGCACGTGCCACAAGCGCAACGTGCATGCGATGGGCGGCATGGCGGCGCAGATTCCGATCAAGGACGATGCGGCCGCCAACAAAACGGCGATGGACAAGGTGCGTCTGGACAAGGAACGCGAAGCCGCCGACGGACATGACGGCACGTGGGTGGCGCATCCGGGCCTGGTGCCGATCGCGCGCGCGGCGTTCGACGACAAAATGAAAGACGCCAACCAGATCCAGCGCAAGCGCCAGGACGTGCATGTGGTGGCGGGCGATCTGCTGCAAGTGCCCGCCGGAACCGCGAGCGAAGCGGGCCTGCGGCAGAATTGCGCGGTCGGGATCGGCTATCTGGAAGCGTGGCTGCGCGGCCAGGGCTGCGTGCCGCTCGGCAATCTGATGGAAGATGCGGCGACGGCCGAAATCAGCCGCGCGCAGGTGTGGCAGCAAGTGCACCATGGCGCGCATCTGGACGACGGGCGCACGGTCGACAAGGCGATGGTGCGCAAGACCGTCGACGAAGAAATCGAGAAGATGAAGAAGACGCTCGGCGCCGAGCGTTTCGCCAAGGGCCGCTTCAAGGAAGCCACGAAGCTGTTTTTGGAACTCGTGGAAGCCGAAAGCTTCCCCGAATTCCTGACGCTGCCCGCCTACGACTGGATCGTCGCCAACGAAGCCAAGCTCGGTTAGGGCGGGGCGGCGCCGTTTGCTGACCAAGCTGAGTATCCGGAATTTGAAGCGCTTCGACTCGGTCGAAATCGACCTCGGGCGCGCAGTCGTGTTTGTCGGACCCAACAATTCCGGCAAGACAACGGCGTTGCAGGCGCTGTCGCTGTGGCGCCACGGGCTGCTCGCCTGGACGGCCAAGCGCGAAAGCGGCTCCGTTGCCGAGAAACGTCCCGGCGTCGCGCTCAATCGGCGCGACCTGATAGCAATTCCGGTTCCGTCCGCGAAACAGCTGTGGCGGCGCCTTGAAACGCGCCACGCGCGCAAGAAGTCCGGCAAGCTAGAAACCGAGAACATTCGCATCGAAATTGTTGTCGAGGGAATCGACGACTTGACCGGTACGGCGTGGACTTGCGGCCTCGAGTTCGATTGGGGCAACGAGGAGTCGTTCTATTGTCGGCCGCTTCGGCTTGAAAAATCGAAAAACGTCGGCCGCATGCCGGTGCCGCCGCAAGCGGCAGATACGAAGATCGCTTTTCTGCCGCCGATGTCGGGCATCGCGGCCATCGAGCCGAGGCTCGAACGCGGACGTGTCGATGTGTTGCTGGGCGAAGGGCAGACCGCGCAGGTCTTGCGCAATCTTTGCCATCAAATCGCCGAAGACAGGAGCGATCCCGGCGCGTGGGACGAGATGTCGGGGCATATCAAGATTTTGTTTGGCGTCGATCTCCGACGTCCGACTTATCTCGCGGCCCGCGGCGAAATCACAATGACCTACGCCGAGGCGAACGGGACTGTATTGGACATTGCGGCCGCGGGCCGGGGCCTGCAGCAAACCGCCTTGCTACTTTCCCATGTCTATGCAAACCCGCGAACGATACTGCTGCTCGACGAGCCCGACGCGCATCTCGAGATTCTGCGCCAGCGCCAGATCTACCAGCTTCTGTCGTCGCTCGCGCAAGAAAAGGGCTCGCAGCTTATCTGCGCGAGCCACAGCGAAATCGTTTTAAACGAAGCGGCCGAAAGAGACGTGGTCGTCGCGTTTTTGGGAAAGCCCCATCGCATCGACGACCGCGGCGCGCAGCTTCGGAAATCGTTGGCCGAAATCGGCTTCGATCAATACTACCAAGCCCAGTCAAACGGGTGGGTCCTCTATCTTGAGGGTTCCACGGATTTGGCGATCCTTCAGGCATTCGCCGCGACGCTCGACCATCCGGCGCGCACTGCATTGGCGCAACCCTTCGTGCGATATGTAGAGAACCAGACGGGCAGCGCACGGGGCCATTTTCGAGCGCTCAAGGAAGCGGTTCCAAATCTGCAGGGCGTCGCAATTTTCGACCGTTTGCAGACGACTCCGGATTCGCCGACAGATCTCGCCATCCGAAGCTGGCAAAAATACGAGATCGAAAATTATCTTACGCGCAAGGACGTGCTTTTGGCCTTTGCGGCGCACGCCACGGCGGATGATCTTGTCGGCCAAGCGGAGTCGGCTTCCCGTCGGGAAGCGATGGGCCAGGCGATCGAGCAGATAGAAGCGGCACTCAAAGCACTCGACAAAGATCCATGGTCGGACGATATCAAGGCATCGACGGAAGTTTTGGAGCCGATTTTTCGTCGTTATTTCGAACGGCTGAAATTGCCGATGCTGGTGCGAAAATCGAGCGCTCATATTCTGGCATCTTTCCTGCCAAGGGCGCATATCTCGCCCGAGATCGTCGAGACGCTCGATCTGATCGACGCGACCGCGCGTCGGGCGAAACGCGCGGAAGACAGCTATTGATTTTCTGGCTCGATCGGCGCGGGAAAATCGGCCGCCGCATATCGGAAAGCGGATGGGTTCGCGTATGATTTTATGCTATATTGAACACAACCTCCGGCTTCCACCCCCGGACGGGGCGCTGTTTGACATGGTGAAAAACGACACGATCCGCGCGGCAAAGATTTTTTGCCGCGAAATGGGTCGGCTTTTCAAATAAATCAAAGACTTGATATGCAACATGTCGCGCAGATGTCGCGTCTGTGTCGCGCAGGAGTCGCGTCTATGTCGCGTAAGAATCGCATGGATGTCGCGCGGAACCTGACGGCGGCGGGCCAATAGGCGCGTTGCCCGGCTAGGCGCCTTTTTCCGTTAGGCGCGCTGAGACGTATCCGAACGTTCGCTGGAATTGGGCGGTGCAACCGGCAGGTAAACCACAAACGTCGTGCCCCGGCCGATCTCGCTTGCAATGTCGAGCGCGCCGCGATGGCGGTTGACGATGTGCTTGACGATCGCCAAGCCCAAACCAGTTCCTCCCATATCGCGCGAGCGGCCCGCATCGACGCGGTAGAACCGCTCGGTCAAACGCGGCAAATGCTCGCGCGCGACGCCCTCGCCGTCGTCGGCGACCGAGATCTCGACATAGGCTTGGGCGCGGGCGGCAAAGCCGGGCGGCAGGCGCTTGGCGTTGGCCGCACGCACTTTGACCGTGCCGCCGCTGCGGCCGTACTTGATCGCATTGTCGATCAGGTTCTGGAAGACTTGCGCCAACTGGTCGCTGTCGCCCGTTACGGGGGCAAGGTCGTCCGCGATGTCGACCGCCAGAACGGCGTTTTTCGCCTTGGCCGCCAGCGTCAGCGAATCGAGCGTCGTTTGCAGCGTCTTGGCGACGTCGGCGCGCGTGGCGGGCGGCGAGTGTTCGAGCTCTTCGATCTTCGACAGCGAGAGCAGGTCTTTGACGATGCGGGTCATGCGCTGGGTCTGCGCATCCATGATGGCAAGGAAGCGCAAGCGCGCGGGCGCATCGTCCTTGGCGGGACCTTGCAGCGTTTCGATGAAGCCCGTGAGGGTCGCAAGCGGCGTGCGCAGCTCGTGGCTGACATTGGCCACAAAGTCGCGGCGCATGCGTTCGGCCTGCTGCACGCCCGTGACGTCCGCCATCGCGACCAGCACGGCGGGGGCGGCGCCAAGCGGCCGGGGCAGCGGCACGACGCGCACCCGCAAGGCACGTTCGACCGTGCCCGCAAGCCTTGCATCGACCGCCTCGGGATGGCGGCCGGCCAGCGCTTCGGCCACCGCATCGAGCGTGCCGGGATCGCGCAAAAAGGCGATCAGCGGCTTGTTTTCAAGATCGCTGCCGAACAAAGCGCGGGCCGCCGTATTGGCCCGCACGATGTGCTCGTCCGCATCGAGCTGCAAAATTGCGTAGGGCAGCGCATCGACGATCGACTCGAGCGCGGCCTCGCTTGCCATCGGCTGCGCGCGTTCGGGCAAGGCGCGCTCGAGCCGCGCCACCGCCTCGGCCAAGGGCGCGGTCGGGCCGTCTTCGGTGGCGGCCGCCATCGAGTCGGCGGGCTCGCCTTTGGCCAATTCGTCGAGGCGGCTGGCGTGGCGGGCCAGGCGTTCGAGATGCCGATGGACCACATAGGCGGTCGCCAACACCGTGGCCACGATGCCAAGCAGCGCCGATGTCCACGGGATCTCGTGGGCGACCGCAAGCGCCGTCAGCACGCTTGCGGCCGGCCCCGCGAGAGCCAGCAAAGAAGTCCAGAAACTGCCAGGTGCGCCGCGCATCGTATGTTTGTGCAGTCTCTTTCGGGCGGGCGTCAAGACAACTCGAAGGCGGCGAGTGTCGCACGCCTTCGAGGCAGTCTTATGAACGCGGGCTTATGAACGCGGGCTTATGAACGCCGGCTCAGCTGCCGAGCTGGGGCAGCATGCGCTCGGCTTGCGGGGGCAAAAAGCGGTCGGTATAGACCCGGCCCGGCGTCAGCGTGCTGTTCTTCACCTCGAACGCCTCGTTGACGATGCGGATATTGTTGGCGAGCTTGTCTTCGCGCACCGCCGACATGCCGTTGGCCATCACGTAAGGCGTCATGACCAGCTCGCGCATCGACAGCATCATGCGCTCGTACTCGAGGGCCACGTCGACAAGCTGGTCACGCGACTTCAGCGACGCCACCGCCTCGCGCGGGTTGGCGATCGATTCCTTGATGCCGCGATTGATCGCCCGAACCATCGCCGCCACCGTGCGCGGATTTTTGGCCGCATAGTCTTGCGTCACGTAGACCGCCGAGGAATAGACGTCGACGCCGAACTCGCGATAGCGGAACGTGACAATGTCCTCGTCCTTGGCGCCCAGGGCGCGCAGCGAGAAAATGCCCGACGTGATGAAGCCCGTGATCGCGTCGACCTCGCCGCGGAACAGCATCGTTTCGCGCAAGGGGGCGTTCATCGTCACCCACTCGATCTTGGCCGCATCCAGCTTTTGGGCCTGCACCAGGGCCGGGAACATCTGGCGGCCCGCATCGACCGTCGGAGCGCCGAGCTTGCGGCCTTCGAGCTGTTTGAGGGTCGTTATGCCGGTCCGCCGCAAGGTCATGACCGCGAGCGCCGCCTGCTCGTAGGCCATGTACACGGCCGTGAGTTCCCGGCCCGGATTTTCGGCGCTGAACTTGATCATCGGATTGATGTCGCCAAAGCCGATATCGTAGGCGCCCGACGCAACACGCGTCACCGTATCGCCCGACCCCATGCCGCGATCGAGCGTCACGTTGATGCCTTCTTGCCGGAAAAACCCCTTTTCGGCCGCGTAGGTAAACACCGCCTGCGGCCCTTGAAAGGCCCAGTCGAGCGAAAAACGAACATTGGTCTGTTCGGGCGCTTGCGCCCACGCCGACGACGCCACAAACAAACCGGTGGCCAGGCTGGCGGCGACAACGATTGCAGATTTCATGGGTAGCTCTCCTCAGGGCAGGCGGGTTGCCGGGGGACATTCCCGTCCCGGGAGCGCATGCAAAAATCGTGGCAAATCGGATTCGCGAGGCCTTGCTGCAAACCAGGTTTTGGGATGCTTGCAGCCCACGCGATTGTCGTCGCCTGGCTTTCAAATGTGCCAAGGTGCCAACCGATGGACAGCGATTCGTGGCCCAAATTGATGGCGCTGGCACAAAACGGCGATGCGGCGGCGTATCGTCGCTTTCTGTCCGAATCATTGCCGTTTTTGCGCATCGTTGTCGGCCGCACGGGCATTCCGCACGACCAGATCGAGGACGTCGTGCAGGATACGATGATCAGCCTGCACGCCATTCGGCACACATACGACCCGACGCGGCCCATCAAGCCGTGGCTCGTGGCGGTCGCCAGGCGTCGAGCGGTCGATTGGCGGCGGCGGCGAAATTCGGCCCATCGGCACGAAACGCCGCTCGACGACATCACGCACGAAACCTTTGCCGATCCGTCTGCGAACCGTGACAAAGAGAAGTCGGAAGCGGCCGCTGCCGTCCAGCGCTGGTTGGTTCAACTGCCGCCCGGCCAGCGCCAGGCGGTCGAGATGCTGAAACTCAAAGAGCTCAGCCTGAACGAGGCTGCGGCGCTGTCGGGCCAGTCCGTCGGGTCGCTAAAGGTAGCAACGCATCGCGCGATCGCCAGCTTGCGCAAGATTTGGAAACGCGAAGAGCAAAACAAATGACCCCGTCCGAAAAACTCGCCGCTGCTTTGAGCGAGGCGCTCGTGCCCATCGCCCGCCTCGACCCGCCGATGGTGCGGGCCGGCAAGTGGCTCGCCTTTGCCGTCGTCCTTGCCGGCGCGCTCATCGCCCTGCATGGACTGCGCGACGATTTGGCGGCGCGTTTTTCCGAACCCAGCTTTTTTGTGCCGTGGCTGGCCTCGGTGCTCGTCGCGATTACCGCCGGGATTTCGGCGTTTTACATGTCGGTTCCCGGCAGCCCGCGCGGCATCGTTGCCTTGCCCGCAGTGCCGCTGGCGGTGTGGCTTGGCGCGCTCGGCTCGGGCTGTGCGGTCGAGCTGTCCGAACAGGGGACGGCGGCGCTGGGCACCAGCTGGGGGTGCCTTAAATTCATCGGACTGACCAGCCTGCCGTTGGGCGGCGCCATGGCGATCATGCTGCGCAAGGCCGCCCCGCTCGCCCCAAGCCCGACACTGGCGATGGGCGCATTGGCGGCGGCGGCATTCGGGTCGGCCGGGCTCGAGCTGTTCCACCATCTGCAAACTTCGACGATGGTGCTGATATGGCATTTGGGAACGGTCGCGGCCGTCACGCTGATTGCGTCGGCCCTGGGGCGGCGCGTGCTGGGCGGACCCGCCTACTGAGCTTCAAACGCTGTCTTTAGGTGGGCGGACGCGGCCGCGATGGCCGTCCGCGCAACGCCCGCCGCCGCCGACAGGTGCATAAAACCGTGGTTGGCGCGCGGGAATTCGACATAGACCGTATCGACGCCGGCCGCGAGCAGCACATCGCGCATGCGGCGGCTATCGTCGCGCAACGGGTCCAGCCCTGCCGCCAGCAAAAACGGCCGTGCGAGTTTTTTGAGGCAGTCTTCAGGTGCCCGCGCGGGCGCCACCAGCATGTCGCGGCGCTTGGTTTTGTCGGGACAGTACAAGTCCCAATAGAGCGCCATGCCGGCGCGCGACAGGCCAAAGCGCCCGTCGCCGCGCATCAGATACGAAACCGAATCGAGTTCGCTGTCGAGCACGCCGTAAAGCGATACGGTCGCGATCGGCGCAAGGCGGCCGCCAACCGACAGCGCCAACGCCGCCGCCACCGCAATATTGGCACCGGCCGAATCGCCCGCAAAGGCCAGCCGCGCCGGATCGACCGCGAATCCAAGGATGCCCGGATTGTCGGCAAGCCAGCTGCAAACGGCGAGCGCATCTTCAAGGGCGGCGGGATACGGATGTTCGGGCGCCTTGCGGTAGACGATCGACAGAAACGCCAAACCAGATCCGGCAGCCAGCATCCGAGTCAGCCGGTCGTGCGTCGTAAGACTGCCCACCGCCCAACCGCCGCCATGCAAATACAGCACAAGTCCGTTTGCGGGCAGCACCGGCACATACAGCCGCAACCTCAGATCCCGCCCCGGCAACGCAACTTGGATGTCGCGCTGGATCGCCATTTGCGGCCCGCCTTCGTTCCAAGGGGCTCGACGGCGCTCCATTTCGGCACGCGCAGCCGCCGGATTGCTCGGCAAATGCTCCGGCGCCGGGCCAAAGCGCGTCGAATCGAGTTCCAAACACGCCGCAATTTCGCTGTCGATTTGAATCATCGCAAAAATTTCCGACAATTTGGACCCAAATTCAAGCGCTCGATTTGCGCCTTCGGCACTTGAAATGCGGACTGGGACACCTCACTTCTACACCGTGAAATTGGCTTTTGCACGGACGAGGCCCTGTCGATGACGCCGAAATTTCAGGCAGCTCTGGCGGTACTTGGCGATACGCATCCGGTCGTGCGCGATTTGGTCCGCGCAGAGCGCAGCCGCGATGCGTTGGACGAGCTGGTCGTCGAGGCCGGCCTCGCCCAACTGCCGATCAAACTGCAAGACGCCATCGCCGAGATCGCCGAGTTCCTCGCGACGCGCGATCAGTCGGCGGCTTTGCGCGTCGAAGCTTCCGCCGCCCGATAGAGCGACAGCGCCTGCGGCACGGCCGCGTTGGCGGCAATTTTGGCCCCGCACGACAGCAGCACGGCTTCCAGCGCGGCCAGCGTCGTCAGCACGCAGTCTTTGCGCGCATTGTAGCCCATCGTGCCGATGCGCCAGATCTTGCCGTGCAGCGGTCCGAAACTGGTGCCGATCTCGATCCCAAAATCCTCCAGCATCGAACGGCGCACGGCCTCGCCCGCAACGCCTTCGGGAATGTGGATGCCGACCACGTTGGCCATTTTGTTGGCCTGGTCGCCGAACAGTTCGAGGCCCATCGCGGCGAGCCCTTGTGCCATCGCATCGCCCGCCAGACGGTGGCGCTGGAACGCGGCATCGAGCCCTTCTTCGACCAGTATCTTGGCGCATTCGCGCGCGCCGTACAGCATGCTCGTCGCTTCGGTGTGGTGGTTGAGGCGCTTTTCGCCCCAGTAATCCATGATCATGGCGAGGTCGAAATAGTTGGACGCAATGCGCATCCCCGGTCCCGCAATGTCGGCAGCACTTGCGATCCCTTGTTCGACATGGCGCCGACGCATGATCGCAGCCTCGGCGCGCGGGCCGATCGTGATCGGTGCCGAACCCGACGGGCCCGCCAGACATTTTTGCAGCCCCGACGACACCAGATCGAGCTGCCATTCGTCGGCGCGCAGATCGTTGCCGCCAAGCGACGCGGTCGTGTCGGTATAGAGGAGCGCGTCGTACTTGCGCGCAAGCTTGCCGAGTTCGGCCAGCGGCTGCAGCATCGTGGTGGACGTATCGCCCTGGCAGACGGCCAACAGCTTGGGGCGGTGCTGCTTGAGCGCGACTTCGATCCGCTCGGGCGAAAACACCGTGCCCCATTCGGTTTCGATTTCGACCACGTTGGCGCCGCAACGGCGCGCGATTTCGGCCTTCAAATGGCCGAAGCGGCCGAAGATCGGAACCAGCACTTTGTCGCCGGGCTCGATCAGCGACACCATCGCCGCCTCGATGCCGCCGCGCGCGGTCGCATCGACCAGCAGCGACCATTTGTTCTGGGTGCGAAAGACCTGGCGATAGAGCGCCATCGTCTCCCCCATCAGCGCCGTCATCGACGGGTCGAACTGCCCGACCAGGGGGGTTGCCATGGCGCGCAGGACGCGCGGATCGGCATTGATGGGACCGGGTCCCATGAGCAGGCGGGCGGGCGGGTTGAGATCGGCAAAAACGGGCATGGCGTGACCCAACGGTTCGAGGGAAAGCGGCAGCGGTTTTCCCGCGAATTTGTCGCGAGCGCAAGTTTTGCCAGCGCCAGATGCGCATGCTATCCAAACCATCTGCCAAACTGAGGTGTCCACAACCATGCTCGACCGGAATTTCATTCTCGCCCATCTTGCCGATGTCGCCGCCAATTGCCGCAATCGCGGGGTCGAGGTCGATCTCGAGCGCTTTGCCGCGATCGACGCCGAGCGCAAAAAGACCGACCAGGCCCTGCAAGACGCCCAGCGCGAAGCCAACGCGCTCGCCGCCGCCAAGGAACTCTCGGTCGACCAGAAGCGCGAACAAGGCCGCGTGCTGCGCGACCGGCGCGAAACGCTGAAAGCGGCGCTCGAAACGCTACAGACCGAGACCGATGCGCTGCTGCTGCGCATCCCCAACATGACGCACCCCGCCTCGCCGACGGGTCGCGACGACAAGGACAACAAAGAGATCGACCGCAACGCGATCCCCGCCCCGTCCTTCGATTTCGTGCCGCGCGACCATGTGGCGCTGGGCGATCTGCTCGGCATCATCGATACCGAAGGCGGCAGTAAGGTCGCGGGCCCCGGTTTCTATTTCCTCAAGGGGGACGGCGCGCGCCTCGAACTCGCGTTGCAGAATTTCGCGGTCGAATTTCTGGCCAAGCGCGGCTACGTGCCGCACATCACGCCCGATATGGCGCGCGATTCGATCCTGCAGGGGACGGGTTTCACGCCGCGCGGGGCCGAAACCAACACCTACCGCATCGAAGACCACGACATGTCGTTGATCGCGACGGCCGAGATCACCTTGTGCGGACTTTACCAGGACACGATCCTGGACGAAGCCGAGTTGCCGATCCGCATTGCGGGCGTCTCGCACTGTTTTCGCACCGAGCGCGCGGCGGGTCGCGCCACGCGCGGTCTCTATCGCGTGCACCAATTCACCAAGGTCGAAATGGTTGTGATCGCCACGCCCGAACAGTCCGAGGCCGTACACGCCGAACTGCTCGCCAACGAGCGCGCAATATTCGACGCGCTCGAACTGCCTTATCGCGTGCTCGACATTTGCACGGGCGATTTGGGCGGGGCGGCCTACCGCAAATACGACCTCGAAGCCTGGATGCCGGGACGCGGGCAAGGCGGCGAATTCGGCGAAGTGACCAGCACGTCGAACTGCACCGACTACCAGGCGCGCCGCTTGAACATCCGCTATCGCAAAAGTCCGAAGGACAAGCCCATCTTCGCGCACACGCTGAACGGCACGGGCATCGCCCTGGGCCGCGCGATGGTCGCGATCTTGGAAAACAACCAATTAGCCGACGGCAGCGTGCGCTTGCCGCACGTGCTGCAAAATTTTATGGGCCAGACGCATATCGTGCCGCGCAAAAAAGCATGAGCGCGGCGCTGCGCAATTTTGTCGTCGCCGCGACCCAAGCGATGGGACCGGGCGGTCTGGACGAAGAAAGCGCGCATGCCAAACTTGGTCCCTTGCTGCGCCAACTGATCGCCACCGATGATTGGCTGCCAGCCGCCTTCGCTGAACCGGACCCCGTGCATTATCGCCAGTATCTGCTGCATTGCGATCCGCTTGAGCGGTTTTGCGTCGCAAGTTTTGTCTGGGGTCCGGGCCAGAAGACGCCGATCCACGACCATACGGTATGGGGCTTGATCGGGATTTTGCGCGGGGCCGAGCGCTGCACGTTTTACGAACGCGCCGCCAACGGCCTGCTTGTACCGAGCGGCGAAGAGACGCTCCAGCAAGGCCAGCTCAGCACGCTTGGACCTGCGAGCGGCGACATCCACGAAGTGGCCAACGCCTATGATACGCGCGTATCGATCGCGATCCATGTCTATGGCGCCAATATTGGCGCGGTTCAGCGCCACGTATTCGACCCGCACACGGGCGCCGCAAAAAACTTCGTCTCGGGCTATGCCGCCGCGATCGTGCCGAACTTGTGGGACCGGTCGGCAGAAATCCGCGCCGTACGGACGTGACGTACAGCCCGGCCCTGATCGGCGTCTTGATGTGCACGATGGCCAGCGCCGTCGCATTGCGCGCGGTCGATCCGCTGCTGCCCGAACTGGCGCTTGAATTTGGCACGCTGCCGGGGGCCGTCGGCATCGTGATAACGGCCTATACAATCGCCTATGGCGGCGTGCAATTCGTATCGGGCCGCGTTGGCGACCGCTGGGGCAAGCCGCAGACCATCGCGCTTGCGGCCCTGCTGGCCGCGATCGCGACGTTCGCATGCGCGTTTGCGCCCTCGCTCGATCTGTTGCTTGTGCTGCGCGTATTTGCCGGCGCTTGTGCGGGCGGCATCATTCCGCTGGGCATTGCCTATATCGGCGATTCGGTTGCCTACGAAAAGCGCCAGCAAGCTTTGACCAATCTGTCGTCGATGCAGATTATCGGCACGATGGCGGGCCAGGTCGGCGGCGGTTTGGTCGGGGCGAGCCTTGGTTGGCACGGCGTTTTTCTTGTCTTGGCGGCGCTGTTTGCGGTCGGCGGCCTTGCGTTGGCAACGATCCTGCGCCGCTTGCCGGCAGCTCCGTGCAATGCGCATGCAGCGCCGCTGGGCTACGGGTGGGTCTTGAGCCCGCGCGCGGGTATGGTGCTGACGAGCGTGATGCTCGAAGGATTTTTCTTTTATGGCAGTCTCGCGTTTGTCGCCACGCACCTGCAAACGCGCTTTGCGCTCGATCTTGCCAGTGCCGCCGCCGTTCTGCTCGCTTTCGGGGTCGGCGGTCTGCTGTTCTCGCTGAGCTTTTCAAGGGTCATGGCGAAGTTGGCGCGCGGGCGCGTACCTCTGTTGGGGGCGGCAGCGCTTGGCATCGGCTTCGCGCTGCTGGCCATCGCGCCCGCGCCGCATTTTGTGTTGCCCGTTTTGGCCTTGTTGGGATGGGGATTCTTTGCGCTGCATTCCTGGTTGCAGACGGAAGCCACGCAGATGCTTCCCCAAGCGCGCGGCCATGGCGTTGCGACCTTCGCGGCCGTGTTTTTTGCAGGACAGGCTGCGGGCGTTGCGGCAGGCGGGGCGGTCTTCGACCAGTTCGGCGGCGCGCCGCTGTTTCTTGCGAGTGCAGCATGCCTTCTGGCGCTGGGCACGCGCTTTGCGCGCGCCCTTGCGCGCGACTACGCCAGATAGGGCTTGAGCCAGCCAAGACCTGCGGTTGTCGTCGTGCGCGGGCGGTATTCGCAGCCGATATGGCCGCGATAGCCAAGCCGGTCGATCAGCGCGAACAAATACGGGAAATTGAGCTCGCCTTCGCTGGGTTCGTGCCGATCGGGCACGCCCGCGACCTGCATGTGCGAGACGCCCGCGAGATGTTGCTCGATCTTGCGCGCAACGTCGCCTTCGACGATCTGGCAATGGTAGAGATCCATCTGCACGCCCAGATTCGCAGCGCCAACGGCTGTGCAGATCGCGTGCGCTTCGTCCTGGCGATTGAGGAAATAGCCGGGAATGTCGCGCGTGTTGATCGGCTCGATCGCAAGATCGACGCCGCTTGCGGCGGCCACGGGTGCCGCGCGACGCAGATTGGCAAGGTAGGTCGCGAAATCGGCGCCATCTTCGACGCGTCCGGCCATCGCATGCACGCGCGGGCAGCGCAAGATTTTTGCGTAGTCGAGCGCCTTGGCGAGCGCCGCATCGAACTCGGACTCGCGGCCCTGCAACGCTGCCAATCCGCGTTCGCCGCGCGCCCAATCGCCGGGCGGCAAATTGAACAAAACGATCTCGACGCCGGCTGCCTTGGCAGTTTTTGCGACGCGCTCGGCCGATTCCTCGTACGGGAACAGGAACTCGACCGCGCGAAACCCGTCGGCCGCTGCCGCTGCAAATCGGTCGAGGAAGGTGTGTTCCCCGTAAAGAAACGACAGATTGGCTGCAAAACGCGGCATAGGCTATGCCCCCGCCGGGCGTTTGCCGACCAGCCACGCATGCGCGCCAAACCCGAGCGTCGCCATGGCCAGCATCGTCGCGCACATGGGCAGGGGCGTGCCGTCGGCAAACACGGCAACGATCAGGCCCGCAACCGCGCCCATCGCAAACTGCGTGAAGCCCGCTAGTGCGGAGGCGGCACCGGCGATCTGCGGATGGTCGGCAAGCGCGCCCGCCATCGCGTTCGAACCGATCAAGCCCATGCAAGACAGCATCAAGACAATGGCCACAACGATGCCCGCAAGGCCGAATGCGCCGCTGGCGCCGATCGCCAGCAGCCCCAGGCCAAGCACGACCGATGCTACCAAGCCGATGCGCAGGGCCGCGTCGCTGCCCATGCTGCGCACGAGGCGCACGTTCAAATAGTTGGAACCCATCATGCCGATCACATTGAGGCCGAACAGAAAGCCGTACGTCTCGGGCGATACGCCGAAGAGCTCGATATAGACGAACGGCGTGCCCGAGATATAGGCGAACATCGCGCCGAACACGCCCGCCCCCCCCAGCACGTAGCCGATATAGCGCCGATCGCGCAGCAACCGCAGATATGCTCCGACGACCGAAGCCATGTCGCCGGGGCGACGGCGATCGGTTGGCAAGGTTTCGGGGCCGCGCAGCAACGGCACCCCGGCAGCAAGGCCAAGCAAGCCAAGCACCACGAAAATTGCACGCCAATCGAAAAAAGCCAGCATCTGGCTGCCGAGGATCGGGGCGAGCATGGGAGCGGCGCCCATCACGAGCATCATCATCGACATGACGGTCGCGCTGCGGTCGCGGTCGAACACGTCGCGCACCATGGCGCGCGCCAAGACGGGCGCCGCCGAGGCGCCCAATGCCTGCACCACGCGCCAAGCCGCCAGTTCCATCGCATCGCGCGCAAACACGCAGCCAAAACTACCAACCGCAAACAATAGGATCCCCAGCAGGGTGGGCCCACGTCGCCCGAACCGATCGCCGATCGGCCCCCACGCCAACTGCCCGAACGCAAAGGCGAGGAAAAAACCCGAAAGCGAAAGCTGGATCTGGTCCTGGGTTGCATCGAACGCGCGCGCGATCGTCGGCAAGGCGGGCAGATACATGTCGACGGCACTGGGTGTAATCGCCATCAGTGCGCCCAGCATAAAGACAAAACCGATATCGCCGCGCCAACCCGCCGGGCGCGGCCCGCCTTTCAAAGCATCGAACACAAACAATCCCCCTTCGCGCTCAACGCGCCCTTTGGGTATAGGCCCGCAATTTGCGGCAGACAAGGATTGCAGCCTGTCGCATAGTACGTGCCATGCGCTATGCCGTCTATTTTGTTCCCGCCGCAAACGATCCGCTGTGGTCGTTTGGCACGCAGTGGCTGGGCCGCGATCCCGAAACTGGGGTTGCCTATCCGCAAGACGCCCACCAAGCCGCGACCACGAAGGAGCCGCGCCGCTACGGGTTCCACGCGACGCTGAAACCGCCTTTTGCGCTGGCCGACGGGCAGACCGCCGAAACCTTGTTCGCGGCGGCCGAAACATTCGCGCGCGCGCACCGGTCGTTCGATGTGGCGCGGATGAAAGTTGCGGCACTCGGCCGTTTTTTGGCGGCGGTCCCGGCGGTCGAAGCGCCCGGCTTGCACGCGCTTGCCGACGCGTGCGTGCGCGATTTCGACCGCTTCCGCGCGCCCAGCGACGCGGCCGATCTCGCCAAGCGGCGTCAAACGAAGCTCACGGCACGCCAGGACGAATATCTGGTGCGCTGGGGCTATCCGTATGTGTTCGACGAATTTCGTTTTCATCTGACGCTGACCGGGCCGCTCGATCCAGCCACGCTTGCCCAAACGCAAAGCTTGCTGGAGTCGCCCGTCCTCGAAGCGCCATTAGCCGTGCGCGAGATCGCGATTTTCGAGGAGCCTGCAGCCGGCGCGCCGTTCGCGCTCAAGCGTCGCTTTTTGCTCGGATCGTCTTGAGGGCGTCGACAAACGCCGCCACCGCATCGGCGAGCGCACCGCTATTGTCGATATGGATGGCGCCCGGAATGTCGCCTTCGAGCGCTGCGCCACGCGCCAGACGCGCCTCGATTTCGGCCGCCGGTTCGCGCCCGCGCGCGGCAAGACGTGTCGCCAGCACCGCGTGCGTCGCGTCGATCAGCACCGGGATTGCGCCGACTTTGCCCGGATCACCGGCCGCAAAATGCGCGCGGCTGCCGGAGACGACGACCGTCAATCCGGCCGTACGCCACAATTCGATCTCGCGGCCGATCGCGTAGTCCACGTCGCGCGCGCGCCAGTCGAACGCGAATAGGTTGGCAGCTTTGCGTTCAGCGAACGCCGCACGCGACAGCGGCACAAAAATCTCGTCGTCTGGTACCAGCGGACGCGTAATGTAGCGGTTGGCGAACGCAAAACCGTGCCCTTCGAGAATCTCGCGCGCCGCCCGCAGCAGCGTATCTTTGCCCGCCCCCGAAGGCCCCATTGTGTAGATGAGCGCGCCCGTCAAACCACGCGGCGCCCTTCGCGCCAAGTCTCGCAAATCTGCGCGATATCGCCCGAGATGCGCGCGCGCACCAGATCGGCCCGCAAGCCTGGCGCAATCTCGCCGCGATCGACAAGCCCAACGGATCGCGCAGGGTTAAGGCTGATCATGCGGATGGCGCCCGCCATATCAATGCCGATTCCGGCACCGGCGAGTTTCAATGCTGCAGGCAGAATGCTGGCGGGCACGTAATCGGACGATACGATGTCGACATGGCCGTTGCGCGCGAGATCGATCGCCGCAACATTGCCCGAATGCGACCCGCCGAGCACCAGATTGGGCCCGCCGATCAGCACGGCCAAGCCCGCTTCGTGCGATGCGGCAGCGGCTTGCGGCGTCGTCGGGAACTCGGCGATTTTCATTCCGTCGCGAATGGCCTCCTCGACATGCGGGATCGTCGCATCGTCGTGGCTGGCAAGGGCGATGCCCTTGCGCTGCGCGTGCGCGACCAGCACGCGGCGGTTTTCGACCGCGTAGGCGTCGTGCATGCGATGGCGCTCGGCGACAAACTCGCGAAAAGCTTCGTCGGTCATCGCGTATTTTTTGGTGTAATAGAGCCGGAGTTTGCTTTCGTCGATGAATTGGCGCTGGCCGGGCGTGTGATCCATGATCGATGCCAGCCGCACCTCGGGAAACTCCATCATGCGCACCGCGAGCGCTTCGACGTTCGGATACGTCACTTCGCAGCGCACATGAATAAGGTGTTCGGCGCGCAACGCCCCTGCATCGGCCGTCGCGATGAGGGCCGCGTGCATGCGTTCGAGGTTTTCCACACGGTCGCTGCGCTCGAACACGTCGCCGAGCCCCACCGCGTCGAACACCGTGACGATGCCCGCCGCAGCGATCTGCGCGTCGTGCGCGATCACCGCTTGCTCGGCCGGCCAGCGCACTCCGGGGCGCGGCCCCATGTGTTTTTCCAGATTGTCGGTGTGCAGTTCGACAAAACCGGGCAACAGCCAGTCGCCGTCGAGATCGGTGCCCGACTTGCTGCCGTTTGGGTCGATGTCGGCGATTTTCCCGTCGCGTACCTGGACGCTCGCGTTTTCGAGCACGCGGTCGCGCAGCACGACGCGCGCGTTGCGGAAGATCGTTTCGCCCGTCGATTCGTGCGTCATGCGGCAATCCTTGCGGGTTCGACATGCAGCGTGCGGGTACCGACCGCGTCCGCCATATCGTGATCGTGGAACACGCCAAGCACGGCGGCACCGCGCGCTTTGGCGCCGTCGATAAGCGCAGCGACCCGGCGCCGATTTTCGGCATCGAGCGCCGAAGTCGGCTCGTCGAGCAGCATCACCGGATATTCGACTGCAAAGCCGCGCGCAAGATTGACGCGCTGCTGCTCGCCACCCGAAAACGTGGCGGGCGGCAGGTCCCACATGCGCTCGGAAATGCCAAGCGACGCGAGCAGCGCGCCGGCGCGTTCGCTGGCACGGTTTTCGTCCCAGCCGATGCGGCGCAGCGGCTCGGCGACCACGTCGCGCGCACCGACGCGCGGAATTGCGCGCAAGAACTGGCTCACATAGCCAAACACGCGGCGGCGCAGATCGAGGATCGTGCGGTGGTTGGCCCCGACGATCTGGACTTCGCGGGCGCCGTCGTCCAGCAAAATCGAGCCCGCGTCGGCAAGATAGTTTCCGTAGACGCAGCGCAGCAGCGTGGATTTGCCCGCCCCCGAGGGGCCTGCGAGCACAAGGCACTCGCCCGCAAACGCGTCGAGCGAGACTCCGGACAGGACCGGCAGCTCGATGCCGCTGCGATTGTGCAGCGTGAAGCTCTTGTGCAAGTCGCGCACGGCGAGAAGTTTGGTTTCAGTCGCGTTCATATCTGCAGCACCGAAGAAACGAGCAATTGGGCATAGGCGCTTTGCGGATCGTCGAGCACTTGGTCGACGAGCCCGAGTTCGATCGCTTTGCCGTCTTTCATGACCAGCAAGCGGTCGGCGAGCGACCGCGCGACGGCCAGATCGTGTGTCACGAGCACGGCCGCAAGCCCCAGATCGCGCACGAGCACGCGCAGCATATCGAGCAAACGCGCTTGCACCGACACGTCGAGCCCACCGGTCGGCTCGTCCATGAAAACTAGGCGCGGCTTGGTCACGAGATTGCGCGCGATTTGCAGACGCTGCTGCATACCGCCCGAAAATTGCGACGGCCGATCGTCGATGCGCGCCTGCGAGATCTCCAGCCGTTCGAGCCAATCGCTCGCTTCGGCGCGGATGTTGCCGTAGTGCCGCGCTCCCAGGGCCATCAAGCGCTCGCCCACATTCGCGCCCGCCGACACGCCGAAACGCAAGCCGTCGCGCGGGTTCTGGTGGACAAGCCCCCATTCGGTGCGCTGCAAGCGCTTCAGCACCGTCTCGTCGCACGCGGCGATGTCGATCTCGCGGCCGTCCGCGCGGCGATAGAAGGCGCTGCCACCGTCGATTGGCATCTGGCCCGACAGGCATTTGAGCAGACTGGTTTTGCCCGCCCCCGACTCGCCGACGACGGCCAGCACTTCGCCCGGCCAAAGATCGAACGCAATGTCGTCGCACACGGCGCGGCGGCCAAAAAATTTGCGCAAGCCTTCGACGCGCAAGATCGGCTGGTCGTCCAAGCTGCTCATTCGGCGGCTTCCTTTGTTTCGTCGCGCGGACCGTGGCCCGCTTCGCGGCGCGTGGCGCAATGGTCGCTGTCGGAACACACGAACATGCGCCCGCCTTGGTCGTCGGTCACGACCTCGTCAAGAAACGAATCGTGCGCGCCGCACAAAGCGCAACTCTCCGTCCAGCTTTCGATGCGAAACGGGTGGTCTTCGAAATCGAGCGAGCGCACGGGCGTGTAGGGCGGCACGGCGTAGATGCGCTTTTCGCGCCCCGCACCGAACAGCATCAAAGCCGGATTGCGGTCGAGCTTGGGATTGTCGAATTTTGGAATCGGCGACGGTTTCATCAGATAGCGCCCGTCGACGATGACCGGATAGTCGTAGCCGGTGGCGATCTGGCCGAAGCGCGCAACGTCCTCGTAGAGTTTCACATGCATGACCGAATAGTCGGCATTCGCATGCATGCGCCGTGTTTCGGCCTCGCGCGGCTCGAGCCAGCGCAGCGGTTCCGGAATCGGCACCTGGAAGACCATGATCTGGTCTTCGCGCAGTCGGCCTTCGGGGATGCGATGGCGCGTTTGGATGATCGTGGCGTCGGCCGTGCGCGTGGTCGTTGCAACGTCGGTCGTGTTGGCGAACAGTCGGCGGATCGACACGGCATTTGTCGTATCGTCCGCCCCCTGGTCGATGACCTTCAGCACGTCGTTGCGCCCGACGATTGCGGCCGTCACTTGGATTCCGCCCGTCCCCCAGCCGTAGGGCAGCGGCATTTCGCGACTGGCGAACGGCACCTGGTAACCCGGAATCGCCACCGCCTTCAGCAGCGAGCGGCGGATCATGCGTTTGGTCTGTTCGTCCAAATACGCAAAGTTATAGCCTTCGATCATTCGGCGGCCTCGCGCGTGGTATCGGCGCGGATGCGCCGAATGAGATTGAGTTCGGACTGGAAGTCCACGTAATGCGGCAGTTTCAGATGCTGCACGAAGCCCGAGGCTTCGACATTGTCGGCGTGCGAGAGCACGAATTCCTCGTCCTGGGCGGGCGAGGTGCGTTCTTCGCCCAGTTCGCCCGCGCGCAGCGAGCGGTCGACAAGCGCCATTGCCATCGCTTTGCGTTCGCTTTCGCCGAACACGAGCCCGTAGCCGCGCGTAAACTGGGCGGGGACGTCGCGCGAGCCCTGGAACTGGTTGATCATCTCGCACTCGGTTACGCGCGCTTCGCCGATGCAAACGGCAAAGCCGAGTTCCTCGGGCACGATTTCGATCTCGACATCGCCGATACGAATTTCGCCCGCAAACGGATGCGTCGACGAATAGCCGCGCTGCGTAGAGTAGCCAAGCGCCAGCAAAAACCCTTCGTCGCCGCGTGCCAGATTCTGCAGCCGCAAGGCGCGTTCGGCCGGGAAGCGCAGCGGATCACGCGTGAGATCGGGCGGGCTCGCATCGGCAGTCTCGACGCGCTCGATCAGTCCTTCGCGGTCGAGAATATCGAGAGCGCGGGGACTGGGCGTCGATTCGGTTTGCGCCGCGGCAATCTGCGTCGGCGCCGATTCGGCGGCGAGTTTGAAGTCGAGCAGGCGGTGCGTGTAGTCGAATGTCGGTCCCAAAATTTGGCCGCCCGGCAAATCCTTGTAGGTCGCTGAAATGCGCCGAATCGGGCGCATCTTGTCGGTGTCGATGGGCAGACTTTCGGCCAAACGCGGCAAGGTCGTCCGATAGGCGCGCAGCAGAAAAATCGCTTCGACCAGATCGCCGCGCGCTTGCTTGATGGCAAGCGCCGCAAGTCCGCGATCGTAAAGCGAGCCTTCCGCCATCACGCGATCGACCGCGAGCGACATTTGCCCGTCGATCTGCGCCAGCGACAATTCGGGCGTTGCGGCGTCGCCACGCCGCGCCGCATTGAGCAGCGCGTGCGAAGCTTCGATGGCGCGCTCGCCGCCTTTGACTGCAACATACATGGGCTAGACCTCCACGCGCGTTGTGCGCGGCAATGCGAGCACCGCGGCGCCCGCAACAAACACGATGTCGAGGCCGCGCGGGAAAATCTCGTGCAGCATGGCGCGTTCGGTCCAAAATTTGGGCGACAGTCCTGCTATTTGGGCCGTGTGCGCGGTCTCGATCCCAGGCCCGCGCAGCACAAGCGGCCCGGGCGCTGCAATATGCGGCACCTCAATCACCAGCGTGCTCGATCGATCGGGATATTCGTTGGTTCCGGCATCAAGCTCCGCGAGGGCCGGACACTCGGCTGCCATCGCGAACGCAAAACGCGACATGCCCGCAGTGGCGACTATTTTCGCGCCGCAATGGAAGCGCACCCAGTCGGCTGCGGGCACGCAAGACGCGCTCAGCCACACGGGCGTGTCGATATCGGCAAGCGCAAGCGCAATGGCGGCCGCGGCGATGCCAAATCCGGCGGGCGCTTTGACAGGGGCTGCGAACGTCACAACGCGACCCGGACGCGCCATCGCATCGAGCAGGGCGCGAAAAGCAGTCTGCGAGTCGGCAACGGGATCTGCAAAACCGGCTTCGAGGGAATCCATCGGCTACTCCCGAACCATCGTGAAAAAATCGACCTTGCTGGTCGCGGCGTGCGCCGCTTGGCGGGCGACCCGAATTGCCTGAATCGCCGCAAGATTCGCCACCTGTCGGCGAGCGGCGTCGTGGCCGCGCTGCAGCAACGCATCGAACATGGCCGCGTGTTCGGCCTGCTGCTTGTCGCGGCCCATCACATAGCCAAAGCCCATCGGGCCTTTGTCGTCGAACCGCACGACGCAGCGCGTGACCGTCGCCTCGCCGAAATTGAATGCAGCGCCGCGTCCGCCAATGCGCCCACGCAACAAAGCCAGACCTGTTTCAGGCGGCCGTACGAAATTCGCAGCCGGCTGGGGTCCCAACGCAGCATAGGCCGCAGCAAGTTCGGTTGCCGCGGCTTTGGCCAGCACGCCCATCCAGCGCTGGCGTTCGTCAGGGACGGCTGTTGGCGTCATGTCTGTCATTTTTGTGTCATCCAACTTGTCTATACAAGAATCTTGTAAGCACTTAACCAACACTTATCTAGACAAGATGATGCCTACGCGACTAGCGTGTTTGGAAGAAGTTTTTGTGGCGCTTTGCAGACGCGCCCCTCGAGGCACCGATGGCAGACCCGATTTTTGGCGACGATACGAGCCCGGCCGTGTGGAAGCGCATCGAGGAGGCGCTGTTCCGCGAAATAGCCGCGCGCGGCAACAAACCCGGCGAAAAGCTCGACTCCGAAGGCGCGCTTGCGCGTCGGTTCGGGGTGAACCGCCACACGATCAGGCGCGCGATCGGCGGACTGGTACAGCGCGGGCTGGTGCGCGTGGAACAGGGACGCGGATCGTTTCTGGTCGGCGCAGCAGTCGATTACGCGCTGGGTCCGCGCACGCGCTTTTCCGAGAATTTGCTGCGCCAAGGGCGCGCACCGCGCCACGAGATTTTGGGCATCGTCGATATCTACGCGTCCAAGCCGATTGCCAAGGCGCTCGAACTGCGCGTCGGCCGACCGGTCGTGGCGTGGCGCGCGGTCGGCAGTGCCGACAACAGCCCAACGAGCTACGCGCTGCATTATTTTCCGGCCGAGCGCCTGCCCGGCATCGGGGAAGCGCTGCGCACGCATCGCTCCATCAGCAAGGCGCTGGCGACATTGGGCCATGGCGACTATCGGCGGAAGTCGACGCGCATAACCGCGCGCCTGGCCGAAGCCGACGAAATCGAGTTGCTGGGCCTTACATCCGCGCGGCCCGTACTTGTCTCGCAAAGCGTCAATGTGGCGCAAGACGGCGCGCCGATCGATTTTGGCATCACGAGTTTTGCCGCCGACCGGGTGCAACTGACGCTCGACATGTAGGGCTAGCCCGCAAGCGCTTGCTTGCCGACCAGCTTTTCGCGCAACGCCCGCGACACCACGTCGATGATCGAGACCGTGACCAGAATCATGAGCACGATGAAACACACCTGGTCCCAGTCGTTGATGCGAATGCGGTCGGCGAGTGCGAGGCCAATGCCGCCCGCCCCCACCACGCCCAGCACCGTGGCAGAGCGCGTGTTGCTCTCGAAGTAATAGAGCACGTTCGAAATGAACACGGGCAGCACTTGCGGCACGACCGAGAAGCGCATTTCGAGCAACGGGCTTGCGCCCGACGCCCGCACGCCGTCGCCCTGCTCGCGTTCGACGTTTTCGATCGCTTCCGAAAAAAGTTTCGACAATGTGCCGATGTCCGACAAGGCCAACGCCATGACGCCCGCAAACGGACCGAGACCCACTGCGCTTACGAATACAAGCGCCCAGATCAGCGCGTCGACGCCGCGAAACCCGTCGAGACTGCGCCGGATGCCGAAATGGAAAATGCGGTTCGACACGATGTTGCGTGCCGCTAGAAAGCCGATCGGAACCGCGGCCAAGGCCGCAAGGCCCGTGCCCAAAAACGCCATGGCGAGTGTTTCGCCCATGCCGCTGAGGAAATACAGAAACCAACCGCCATGGCTCGGCGGAAACAGAAACTGGAACAGCCATCCGAGCTTGCCGAGACCTGCGAAGAAGCGGTCCCAGCCAATGCCCATCCACCAGAAACCGAACACAACGAAGGCCGCGATCGCAACGAGCGTGGCAAACTGGTTGCGTTTGCGGCGCCGTTCGGCCTTGTAAATCAGGGGATAGCGAGCTTCCAACGTCGATATCTCGTTGGCATGCGGCAGTGCAGTTTCAATTCGCGGCGACATCAGTGGCGGCCCTCGCCCATCAAACCGGATCGCAACCGCTCGCACACCATGTCGATGGTCGCCACGGTCGCGATGATCATCAGCAAGATTGCCGAAATTTCGGGATAGATGAACTGGCGCACGGCCAGCAGCAGCTCTTCGCCGATGCCGCCCGCGCCGACAAACCCAAGCACGGCGGCCGAGCGCACGTTGATCTCGAAGCGCAGCAGCGCGTAGCTCACGTAGTTCGGCATCACTTGCGGCGACACGGCGAAAACCATCGTCTGCCACCACGAGCCGCCCGCCGACTGCACGCCCTCGACCGAGCGCGTATCGACGTTTTCGTTCACTTCCGCAAAGAGCTTGCCGAGCGCGCCGGTCGAATGGATGAAGATCGCCAGCATTCCCGGAAAAGCGCCCAACCCGAACGCAAACACGAAGATCAGCGCGTAGACCAGCTCGGGCACGGCGCGAAAGATTTCGAAGATCCGCCGGACGACCCACACGCTCTTGCGCGACGGATTGAGATTGGCGGACGCGTAGAAACAGCCAAGATAGGCCGCCCCAAACGCCAGCAACGTCGCAAGGCCTGCGATCAGAATCGTTTCGAACAGCAGCCGCAGCCAATGCCAGAAACCCCAATACCATTCGGCCATATCCGCGCCGAAAGTTTCGAGGCGCAAGACCGGCACGGTCCGCCAAATATAGGCCCAAGCCCCCGGCAGCCCTTCGATCAGGTTGCGCGGATTGACTTCGGCCATGTAGACCGACAATGCCGTCAAAACGAGGAGAACAAGACCGCCCAGCCAGAGCTGGCGCCGCTTGTCGCGGCGCTGGCTCTGCCAGGCGATCTCGAACCGATCGACCGCGTCGGGTGCTGTCGCGGCAGCGCTCATGGCCGCGTCAGGACGCGCGACGCTGGGCTTGGTTGAACTTGATCATCTCGATCACTTCCAAGTAGAGCGAGTGCTGGGCCGGCAGGAAGCCCTTCGAGTTGTTGGCGGTGATCTGCTTGAAACCTTCCGGATCGGCCGTCACGAATTCGAGCATCGCCTTGCGCAGGTCGTCGCGCATCGCTTGCGGCAGATCTTTGCGCACCACCCACGGGCTTTCCGGAATGTCGGGCGAGGTCCATACGACGCGCACCGAGTCCTTCGCGATCAGGTTTTTGTCCCACATGCGCTGGAATACGCTGTCGGTCGCCGAGCGGTACCACACGAAACCCGCATCGTACTGGCCATTGACGATGGCCAGCGCCACGTTGTCGTGGCTGCCGGCAAAGCCGGTGCGCGCGAAAAACGTGTTCGCGGGCGTGCCCGCTTTCGACAGGAAGTAGTTGGGGGCAACGAAGCCCGAGGCCGAGTTGGGATCGACGAGAGCAAGCGTCTTGCCGCGCAGATCTTCGATCTTCTGGGCCGGGCTGTCGCTGCGCACGATAATCACCGAACGATACGCCGCAACGCCGTTGATGTCGGTTTCGACGACGATCGGCTCGACATTGCCGTTCGTCACTTCGTAGGCGCGGGCGTACGAAGCGGGGCCGTGGAACGCCATTTCGACGCGCCGGGCGCGCTGGGCCTCGATGATGCCGGCATAGTCGGTCGCGGTGAAAAGCCGGACTTCGACGCCGAAGGTACGGCTAAGATACGCCTGCAATGCGGCATAGCGGCTCATCACCGTCTGCTGGTTTTCGGCCGGGATTACTGCGACGTTGAGAACCGGGAACTGGGCGCGCCAGCTGGCCTGCGCTTGCGCGCGCGGCACAGCAAAAGCGGGGGCGATCAAGGCGGCGCCGGCGGCGCCGGCGATCATTTGACGGCGTGTTGGTTTCATCGGGGAACTCCTCTTTGGCGGATTGGAAATTCTAGTTTGCGAGTTGGCGGGGCGCGTCGGCGCGCACGGCGGTATCGGTGGCAATCAGGCGCGAGAAGCCCGCCTCCGCCCCTGTTTCGGCCGACATGTCGTCGCCGTAGATCGTGCGTACGGCAGCAGCGTCGAGCAATTCGGGCACGCCGTCGAAGACGACCTTGCCGCCGCGCATGCCCACGATGCGTCGGCAATAGCTGCGTGCCGCATCCAGATCGTGCAGATTGACCACGACCGTAATGCCGTCGGCCCGGTTGATGCGCGCGAGCGTATCCATGACCATGCGTGCACTGCGCGGATCGAGCGATGCGATCGGCTCGTCCGCCAGGATCATGCGCGGCTGCTGGCTCAGCGCGCGCGCGATCGCCACACGCTGCTGCTGGCCGCCGGACAGGGTGTCGGCGCGCTGCAAAGCCAGCTCCGCGATATCCACGCGCTCAAGGCACCGGATGGCAAGCGCGCGTTCGGCGGCCGTGAATTGCATCAGCAACGACGGCACCAAACTGCGATAGGCAAGGCGGCCCACCAGCACATTGGTCACCACATCGAGCCGCTTCACCAGATTGAATTGCTGGAAGATCATTGCGCACTGGGCGCGCCATTTGCGAAGGGCCAAACCGCGCAAACTCGCCACATCCACATCGCCCGCCAGAATGCGCCCGCTCGTGGGATCGGCCAGCCGGTTGATCATGCGCAGCAGGGTCGATTTGCCCGCACCCGAACGGCCGATGATGCCGACCATCTCGCCGTCGGCAATATCGAGGCTGACGCCGTCGACAGCAGCGGTTGCGCCGAATTTCTTGGTCAGTGCGGCAATACGCAGCATCGTTGGGCTCCCTTGCGACAGGCAGGGGATACGCGGCGTATGGCGGTGCTTCAATTACGGGTCCGCGAAGTTTTCGCGGCATATTTATGTCAAACAAATGACGGAGCCTGCGATTCGCGCGTCGCGGGAAACGCCGAAGCTCGGCAGCCTCAAAAATCAGTCTGGAATTTGGTGCCCCGGGTCGGACTTGAACCAACATGTCCTTGCGGACAACAGATTTTGAGTCTGCCGCGTCTACCGTTTCGCCACCGGGGCACCAGGCCGTACGGAGGCGCGATCATAGGGACGAAATCGCTGCGGTCAACCCCTTGGGTGAAGCCGACGGGCGGGCTAGACTCCGGTCCATGGTTGCCTCGTCCAAGACTCTGGCTATCTTCGTGGCGCTGGGATCGGCTGCGACGTTGGGCAGCGCCCTGGCGTTCCAACATTGGGGCGGATTGGCGCCGTGCGAGTTGTGCTACTGGCAGCGCTACCCCTATTGGGGCGCCATTCCGCTGGCGATTTTAGGGGCTGTTTTACGCGGACGCGCCGCCGCTTTGTGCCTGGCGGGTGCGGCCTTGTGCTTGGCCGCAACGGCCGGGGTCGGCGCGTTTCATGTCGGAGTCGAGCTCAAATGGTGGCAAGGCACGGCTGCTTGCGGCAGCACGCTCGGGCCTGCCGCGAGCCTGGAGGAATTGCGTGCGCGCCTGCTTGCAGCGCCGATCGTGCGCTGCGATTCGCCGGCCTGGACCCTGTTCGGCCTGTCGATGGCGGCCTATAATATGGTGATCGCGACAGGGCTTGCTGCAGTGGCGGGCCTCGCGGCATGGAAGTCGGCACGATGAGCCACGCGCGCAACATGGGTCTGCCGGGCGAGCCCGCCGGCGAAAAACTGATCGACCGGGTTTTGCGAGTCGATCTTGCGGGCGAGTACGGGGCCGTGCGGATCTACGAAGGCCAGCTTGCTGTGCTTGGGCGCGACAGCGAGGCAGGCGCCGCCATCGCCCACATGGCCCACCAAGAGCGCCGCCATCTGCAGACCTTCGAAAAGCTGGTGCCGGCACGGCGCGCGCGGCCGACCGTGCTGCAGCCGTTGTGGCATGTCGCCGGTTTTGCGCTGGGGGCCGCGACGGCGTTGCTGGGTCCCAAAGCCGCGATGGCCTGCACGGTTGCGGTGGAAGAAGTGATCGACGAGCATTACCGAGAGCAGATCGCCGCACTGCCGGACAATGAGGGCGAGCTCAAAGCCACGCTCGAAGAATTTCGGCGCGAAGAAGTCGAACATCGCGACGAAGCCTTGGATCGCGGGGCCGAAGACGCGCCGGGCTACGAAGCGCTGCAGGCAGCGATCAAGTTCGGTTCGCGCGCGGCGATCTGGCTTTCTTCGCGCGTCTGATCGGCCAAAATATTTCGCGAAGCTGCCGCTATTTTGCCATGCTTCGCAGGGCATAGTCCGCGCCATGCGCAAAGCCCGCCTCTTCGACGACGAACCGCCCTTGGCCGAGCTGATCGACGATCCGCTCGTGCGCGCCGTGATGGCGCGCGACGGCATTTCGCCAAGCCAGCTGATCGAAGTTCTGGCCGAAGCCAAGCGCCGGTTAGCGGTTGCCGAACCCGTCTAGATCGGTTCGAGCTCGGCGTCCCAATAGAGAAAATCGCGCCAGCTTTCGTGCAGATAATTGGGCGGGAAAGCGCGCCCGTTTTCCTGCAACGAGGCCGAGGTCGGTTGAATCGGCTTGTGGCGCGGGTACATTTTGGCTTCGGCCGGCAGGCGGCTGCCTTTCACCAGATTGCAGCACGAACAGGCCGTCACGACGTTTTCCCACGTCGTCCGCCCGCCGCGCGAACGCGGCACGACATGGTCGAAGGTGAGTTCGGGTGCGGCAAACGCATCGCTGCAATACTGGCATTCGAAGCGATCGCGCAGAAAGACGTTGAAGCGCGTAAAGGCCGGACGGCGCGCCGCCGGCACGTATTCTTTGAGCGAGATCACCGACGGCAGACGGAATACTTGGCTTGGCGAGCGGACCACGCGGTCGTATTCCGAGACGACGTTGACGCGATCCTGAAAGACCGCCTTGATCGCGTCCTGCCAGCACCAGACCGAGAGCGGAAAATACGAGAGCGGGCGAAAATCGGCGTTGAGAACCAAGGCAGGGCAGGCTTGCGCGCGCGATTGCGGGGCGCCCAATTCGGCGAAAGGGATGCGGCGCGGATCCAGCGGTGCCGGATCCAGTCTTTGCGCCAAAGCCTCGAACGCTTCGCCGTTCACGCCTGCCCCTCCGCTTGCCGCTTCGAGAATCGACGTCTAAATGCACCTACTTTGATAGGCGATCCTGCAATCGAAAGCAATGCGTTGGCCGGTTACAGCCGAATGACATTTCAAGCGGCCAGCACGCTCCCGAGGCGCTGGGCCAGAAATTCGGCGCCCGCTTGCAGGCCCGCTTCGTCGATCGAGTGTGGCAAACCAGGACACGCCAAAGTTTCAACCGCAATGCCAGCGGCGTCGAGTGCGGCGGCGGCTTCGGCCATGCGCTCGAACGGTACGATCGGGTCGTCGGTGCCGTGCACGAGCAACGCCGGCGGACGCGATTTGGCGGCGGCGCCGAAATTCGCCGCATCGACCAGTGCGCCCGAATAGCCGACGACGCCCGCCAAAGCCATCTGGCGGCGCGGCGCCACATAGAGCGACATCATCGTGCCTTGGCTGAACCCGACCAGCGCCAATCGCTCGGGCGGCAGTTCGAAGCGCTGAAGTTCGGCATCGATAAAGCCGTCGAGAATGGGCGCTGCCGCCGCCACGCCTGCGACCACGCGCGCGGGCGTGCGATCCAACAGGCTGAACCATTGCCGGCCGTAGGGCGCCATGTCGCACGGGAACGGCGCGTGCGGCGAGACGAACGCCGTGTGCGGCAGCAACCGCGCCCAGTAGGGGGCAAGCGAGATCAGATCGTTGCCGTCCGCGCCAAGACCGTGCAGCAGCACCACGAGCGAGCGCGGCTTGCCGCCGGCTTGCGGGGCCACGCGCGGTCCGTCGAGTTCGAAAAATGCCATCGGCCATCCCCTTTGTTCGCACTCGATTCCCTAGCCTGCGAGCATGCTAAAGTCGAGACCGATGCTTGCCACACGCTTTGCGCCCTCGCCGACCGGCTATCTGCATAGCGGCCACGCTTTTTCGGCGTTGTTCGCCGCGAGGCTGGCGCGCCGGGCGCAGGGCCGTTTCGTTTTGCGCATCGAAGATATCGATGCGGGCCGCTGCCGCCCCGAATTCGCCGCCGCGATTTTTGAGGATCTCGCTTGGCTGGGCCTTACCTGGGAAACGCCGGTGCGCTGGCAGTCCCAGCATATGGCCGCCTACCAAGCGGCCCTTGGACGGCTCGAGGCGATGGGCGTGCTCTACAAATGTTTTTGCACGCGCGCCGACATCAAGCGCGAGATCGAGGCCGCCGGCGCCGCCCCGCACGCGGGCGAGCCGCTGTATCCGGGCACGTGCCGCCATCGCGAGCCCCGGGAAAGCGCGGCGCTTGCAGCATCGGGGATCGCGTACGCGCAGCGCTTGAACCTCGCCGCCGCCTGCCGCATCGCAGGTCCGCTCGAGTGGCACGACCGCGAAGCCGGCACGCAGATTGCGCGGCCCGAATTGCTGGGCGATATCGTGCTTGCGCGCAAAGAGGTGCCCGCGAGCTACCATCTTTGCGTCGTGCTCGACGACCATTTGCAGCGGATCACGCTGGTGACGCGCGGCCAGGACTTGTTCGCGGCCACGCACCTGCACCGCTTGCTGCAAAAGCTTCTCGATCTCGATACGCCCGACTATTGCCACCACCGATTGCTGACCGATGCGGGCGGGGCGCGCCTTGCCAAACGCGCCGGTTCGGTGCGTTTGCGCGATCTGCGCGCCGCCGGACAATCGCCCGCCGCGATCATTGCGGCGCTTGACCTCAAATAATTTGACTTTTGCTAAAATTAAATACAAATTGATATTTAGAGGGTCAAACCGTGACAGATCTTTTCATCATCTTGGCGGTTTATACGTTGCTCGCATTCGCTTTGGACGCGGCAGTGAGCCTTGTGGACCGGCTGTTCGATCGGGTCGGACGCATCGAGGCGCGTCTGCGTCGCCCAGCCCCGTAAGCTGGACCCATAGGTTACTTCGGGTTTCGGTAGGCGACACCTGCAACATATTCTTTATTCAATCGAAACAGTTGCTTGACCAAATTAAGCGACCAAGTGACGGAAAAATTTTTCGGTCGCCTATTCGGGCATGATTTGGCAACACGCCACCGTCTGCCGAAACGGCGATGTTTTTTCGCTTCACCATGTCAAACAGCAAGTTAAGGCAAATTGCCTTAGTTAAGATTTTAAACTTTATGGGTTGTTCCGTCAAGCGGCCTGCGCTTGCGACCAAAACAGCATGCGTGCCCCCATCGGCACGTCGCAACCGGGCGAGCGCCGCATCGCGGCATGGCCGATCCGCCCGAAAAATCCGCCGGCAATTTCGGCGCGCAATGTTGGTCGCAGTCAAGTCTTTGCGGCCCTTTACCGCTTTGAAAACTTCGCAATTTTTTGCAGCGCCATGGATCGTCTTCCCCTATGATCTGCGCTTCTCAAATGCTGCCTTTTGACGAGCGCCCCATGACCAATCCCGCCGCCCCGCCGCCCGGCAGCCCCCCCGACGCAGCGCTTGCCGCGACCCCGGCATTCGATGTGCCGGAGGGCATGATTTATGTCGGCGCCAACTCGGTCGCGCGCTGGTTCATCGAACTCGGGTTCAGCGAGGGCAAACCCTGCCTGCTGGCGAGACAAGTTTTTGTCGATGCGCCAAAAACCGAGTCGGCGATCACGCGCCAGCTCGCCGCTGGCCGGATTTTCTTTTCATTGAAGCAGCTCGAGATGCTGATGAACATCCGCCACCATATCGAGGTGACGATGCCCGACTACGAACGCGTGCGCATCGCGGCCCATTTGGGCAGTCGCTGACGCGCCGGGCAACCATGGGCCAGGCACCAATGCGACGGGCCCTGAAGCGCATCGGCTCCGTGCTGGCGATTTTGCTGGCTGGTCCGTTTGCCGTGTTCGTTTCGGGCACGACGCTGGGGCAGGATTGGCGCACCGCCAGCCGCGCCAGCATGGGCATAGCGCCGCTGGCATTCGAAACGCCGCAGGCCATGGTGCATGTCTATGGCGCGCGCGCGCTGAGCTGGCGCGGCGTCTTTGGCGTGCATAGTTGGATCGCGGTCAAGCCAACAAACGCGCCGGAATGGACGAGCTACGAGCTGATCGGCTGGCGGGCGCTGCGCGGCGGCGACGGTTTGGTCGTAACAAACGGTCCGCCCGACCGCCGCTGGTTCGGCGCCGAGCCCGAGCTTTACGCCGAACTGACAGGTCCTGGCACCGATGCGGTCATTGCGCGCATCGTGGCGGCGGCCGAAGCCTACCCCTACCGGCGCAGCTACACATTGTGGCCGGGGCCGAATTCCAACACCTTCACCGCCATGGCCGCGCGCGCAGCCTCCGAGCTCAAGCTCGATCTGCCGCCGACCGCCATCGGCAAGGACTATCTGGGCGGCGACGTGTTTGCCGCCGCAGCGACGAGCGGAACAGGCGTGCAAGTCTCGTTCTGGGGCTTGCTGGGGCTGACGGCCGCCAGCGAGGAAGGGCTGGAGGTCAATATCGCCGGCCTCACCTTCGGGCTCGATCCGCTGGGCTTGGCCGTGAAGCTGCCCGGCATCGGCCGCATCGGCGCTGCCCGCGACACGCAGCGCACGGCCGAGTAGTCGCGCTCGCAAGAGCGGCAAAATTCGACCTACGCCCGCAACGCGCCCAGCAGCGCGTTCAGCAATTTGATGCCCTGCGGCGTGGCGGCCAGCCCCGTCGGCGTGCGCTTCAAAAATCCGTCGCGCAGCATGCGCGCCACGCGCTCGGGCGCCAGCGCTTCCGGGCTTTCAAGTGCCGTTCCCGTGACACGTTCGAACCGAGCGGCGTCGATACCCTCGCTCAGACGCAAACCCATCATCAAGGCCTCGTCGATCTGCGTCGAGCGCGCGAGCTTGGTTTGCTCGGCCGTGGCATGGCCAAGTGCGGCCACTTGGGCAAGCCAGGTTTCGGGCGCTTTGGCTTGGCGCGTCGCGTGGCGTTCGCCATCGACAACAATACGCCCATGCGCCCCCGGCCCCACGCCGACATAATCTTCGTAACGCCAATAGACCAGATTGTGGCGCGATTCTTGGCCCGGCTTGGCGTAGTTCGACACCTCGTAGGGCGGCAGGCCTGCGGCAGTCAAAATTTCGTTGGTGATGTCGAAAAGCCGCTCTTGCGTCTCTTCGTTCGGCAAGACCAGGTCGCCGCGATCGTGCAGGGTTTTGAACTGCGTGCCCTGTTCGATCGTCAGCTGGTAGAGCGACAGATGCGCAGGCTGCAGCGCCAGCGCCTGGCGCAGTTCGGCCGTCCACTCGGTTTCGCTCTGTTCGGGCCGCGCATAGATAAGGTCGAAGGAAAACCGCCCGAAAAGCGCTGCCGCATGGTCGATGGCGCGGCGCGCCTCGCGCGCATCGTGGCCGCGCCCCAAAAATTTGAGATCGCGGTCGTTGAACGCCTGCACGCCGATCGACAGCCGGTTGATGCCCGCCGCCTTGAACGCGGCAAAACGCGCCGATTCGGACGAGTTCGGATTGGCTTCGAGCGTAATTTCGGGCTCGGCCGCGATCGGCCAGCGCATGGCGATCTGGCCCAGCACCGCTTCGACCAGACGCGGCGCCATCAAGGACGGCGTGCCGCCGCCAAAAAACACCGACGTCACGGTCTTGCCGGGCGTCAGCGCCGCGTAATGGTCGATCTCGCGCAGCAGCGCGTCTTTCCAGGCGTCGGCATCGACCGTGTCGCGCACATGGCTGTTGAAATCGCAATACGGGCATTTCGATTTGCAGAACGGCCAATGGACATAGACGGCAAAGCTCATGCGCCGACCAGGCACGCGGTCTTGAATTTTTCGAACGCGACGGCGCGATGGCTTATTGCGTGTTTGTCGGCCGGGTCCATCTCGGCGAAGGTCTGCGAATGGCCGTGCGGCACGAACATCGGATCGTAGCCGAAGCCGCGCGCCCCGCGCGGCGGCCATACGAGCGTGCCTTGCACTTCGCCCCGGAAAATCTCGACATGGCCGTCGGGCCAAGCAAGCGCAAGCACCGCCACAAAATGCGCGCGCCGGTCGCCTGCACCGTCGAGGGCCGCTTCGACCATGCGCATCGCGCGCATCCAGTCGCGCTTGGGACCCGCCCAGTTCGCCGTATAGACGCCAGGATCCCCGAAGAGCGCATCGACGCACAGACCGCTGTCGTCGGCAAGGGCGGGCAGGCCCGTGGCTTTGCACGCATGATGCGCCTTCAGCGCTGCGTTCGCCTCGAAGGTTGTGCCGGTCTCGTCGGGCTCGGACACGCCGAGCGCGCCCGCCGACACGCATTCGAGGCCGAAGGGGCGCAATAGTTCGGCGATCTCGACAAGCTTGCCTTTGTTGTGCGTGGCGATGACGAGTTTGTCGCCGCCTGGTTTGCCGCTGGCAAGCTTGTCGGGGCGAAGCTTGCGCGCGGCTAGACCGTCCATTTCGCGATCGCCTGTTTTTGGAGGACGACAAGTTCGCCCACACCCTTGCGCGCGAGGGCCAGCATCGCCAGCAATTGCGCCTCGTCGAACGGGTCGCGCTCGGCCGTGCCCTGCACTTCGACGAGCTTGCCCGAGCCGGTCATCACGAAATTGGCATCGACCTCGCACGCCGAATCCTCGACATAGTCGAGATCGAGCACGCTGTTGCCCTTCGAAATGCCGCACGAGATCGCCGCGACATGCTCGCGGATCGGCAGGCTTTTGAGGCCCTTGGCTTTGACGAGCGGATAGATCGCCTGATGCAGCGCAACCCAAGCGCCCGTGATCGCGGCCGTGCGCGTGCCGCCATCGGCTTGCAGCACGTCGGCGTCGATCTTGATCTGGCGTTCGCCGAGCACAGCCATGTCGCAGACCGAGCGCAAGGCGCGGCCGATCAGGCGCTGGATTTCCTGCGTGCGGCCCGATTGTTTGCCGCGCGCGGCTTCGCGGTCGGTGCGCGTGTGGGTGGAGCGCGGCAGCATGCCGTATTCGGCCGTCACCCACCCTTGGCCGGAGTTGCGCAAAAACGGCGGCACTTTTTCTTCGAGCGAGGCCGTGACCAGCACGTGCGTGTCGCCAAAGCGCACGAGGCACGAACCCTCGGCATGTTTGGCGTAGCCAGGCTCAAGGCTGACGGCGCGCATTTGATCGGCAGACCGGCCCGAAGGACGCATGGGGATTCTCTTTTCTGGGTTGGGGCGCAAGAACGGGCGGACCTTAGAAGGCGGCGCGGGCAAGGGCAAGGCGCGTTTAGGTCAGAATCTCCATTCTCGAAGTGCGGTAATAGGGCTCCGCTAACCTGCGCTTAAATGGCACGATTCTCGAGTACTATTGTATGGTTGTGTTTTTTAATTATTATGCTAGTCTTAGCGGGCGGGAGAAAAAGATGAGAATTGAGACTTTAAAGATCAAAAACTTCAGAGCCTTCGCCTCTGTTGAAATTCCGTTCGACGCATATACAAGATTCGTTGGCCCAAACGGAGCCGGAAAGTCTACTGCGCTCTACGCTTTAAACATCTTTTTCAGATATGTCGAAAACTCTACGACCGACGTCACTAGATTGACCGCAGAAGACTTTCACTGCAAAAATACAAAAGAGCCTATCGAAATTACGGTCACGTTCACTGAATTAAGCACCGAAGCAAAGATTGATTTCAGCGATTATGTGCGGCAAGACAAGTTGATAATTACAGCGTCAGCGACCTTTGATAGTCAAAAGGGTTTTGCGGAAGTAAAGCAATATGGGCAACGCTTAGGCATGCCCGTGTTTAAAGAGTTTTTTAAAAGATATGGCGATAACGCTAAAATTGTAGAACTCAGGGAATCCTACAACCGCGCTAGATCAACCTGCGTTGAATTGCCAGATGAGAAGACGAAGGATGCAATGGCGGAGGCCCTGCAGAAGTACGAACGCCAGCATCCAGAAGTTTGCGAAACAATTCCAAGTGAAGATGCTTTCTACGGCGTTTCACGCGGCGCAAATCTATTAGCAAAGTATGTTCAATGGGTTTATGTACCAGCCGTGAAAGATGCATCCGCAGAGCAATTCGAAACAAAGGGGTCGTCGGTATCAAAACTACTACTGAGAGCTGTTAAGGCAAAGACCAATGTGCAGGCTGAGGTAACGCGCCTTCGCGAGGCATCAGAGACATCTTACCGCAACATCTTGCACGAGAATCAAAGCGCCTTAGACTCTATATCCGAGGGATTACAAAGAAAATTACTCAACTGGGCTCACCCAGATGCATCTGTCCGTTTAGCTTGGCGTGAGGATGCTGATCGTTTTGTTAAGCTCGATGATCCGACGGCTAGGGTGTTCATTCGGGAGAATGAATTTGAGGGCGAACTTGCACGATTTGGACATGGCCTACAAAGGTCCTACCTACTAGCGCTGCTCCACGAAATTGCGGTTGCCGATGATGGCGGTCTCACGGGTGATGTTGATCAATCGACACTTATTCTTGGCATTGAAGAACCAGAGCTTTTTCAGCATCCCCCGCAAGTACGGCATTTAAGTTCTGTTCTTTCAAAGCTCTCAGCACGTGCTCAGATCCTGATTACAACACATAGTCCGCTTTTCATTTCAGGGCAGGATTTTGAAGCTGTTAGGTTCATACGAAAAGTCGCCAGTCGTGTTTCAACGTCATCAAGAATTACCTTCGCCGATGTTGCCGCCGAATACTTGCGACACGTTGGTGAGCAAATTCGGACACCGTCTGGCTCAATGGCTAAAATTCATCAAGCCTTACAACCTAGTTTAAGTGAGATGTTCTTCACGCGTTGCCTCGTCCTAGTAGAGGGCCTGGAAGACATTGCCTACCTCACCTCGTATGCGCTGCTCTCGGGGCAGGACGAAATCCTGCGTGCCGCAGGCGTGCACTTCGTTCCAACAAACAAAAAAAGTGAAATGATTCAGCCGTTACTTATTGCTACTCGTCTCGGGATACCTGTGTTTGCAGTTTTCGATTCAGACGCGGCCAAGCCAGAGCGGAATGGAAATGGAAGTCGAAACAAAGCTAAAAAAGACAATAAGGCCCTTCTGTCCATTTCTGGGTTTCCAAAGGAGAACCCGCTTCCTAAAAATGATGTCTGGAAAGACAATCTTATAATGTGGGCCGATGATATCGGTTCTGTTGTGAAAAAAGATGCTGGTGAAGCCTGGAGTCGTCACCTTGACTTGGTTCGCTCAGAGCTTGGGCATGTTAAAGATCTTGAGAAAAATATGATTTGCATTGGACGAACGATGGCCTGTTGCTGGGATGATGGCCAAAGGTTTGAGACACTTGAAAAAGCCATCAAAGCAATAATTAGATTTGCACAGCCAGCCTAGTTCATAGCGTTTAGCCGCTCATCCGTTGACTCCGGCCGCAGCACGTGACTAGCCTTGTTGTATGTCCCGCTCGCCCATCGTGCCCTTCGAACGCAAAGCTGCGCCGGCTGCCGCAGAGCCCGCGCGCGCGCGGCTTAAATCCGCCGTCGAGGCGATGGACGAACGTTCGCGCGACGTGTTCCGGCGCATCGTCGAGGCCTATGTCGAGACCGGCGAACCCGTCGGCAGCCGTACCTTGTCGCGCCAATTGGCCGATCCGCTGTCGTCGGCGACCATCCGCAACGTGATGGCCGATTTGCAGGATCTGGGGCTGCTCTATTCGCCGCATATTTCGGCCGGGCGACTGCCGACCGATCTTGGTTTGCGGCTGTTCGTCGACGGCCTGCTCGAAGTCGGGCGCCTGTCGAGCGACGAGCGCGAAAAGATCGAAGTGCAGTGCGCGGCCGGCGGGCGCTCGGTCACCCAGGTGCTCGAACAGGCGAGCACGCTGCTGGCCGGCATGGGGCGCGGAGCCGGGCTCGTGATCGCGCCCAAGAGCGACGCGCCCTTGAAGCATGTCGAGTTCGTGCCGCTCGGGCCGGGTCGCTCGCTCGTGGTGCTCGTAACCGAACAGGGTCTGGTCGAAAACCGCGTGATCGAAACGCCGCTGGGCCTGACGCCGCAGCAGCTGATCCAAGCGTCCAACTTTTTGTCGGCGCATCTGACCGGGCGCACGCTGGTCGAAGCGCGCGCCGACGTGCTGCGCCGCCTCGACGAATCGCGCGCCGAACTCGACCAGCTCTCGCAGAAGGTCGTCGAGCGGGGGCTGGCCGTGTGGTCCGTGCCCGAGGGCAGCAAGGCGCGCGAGGGGTATCTGATCGTGCGCGGCCAGGCCAAGCTTTTGGCCGACGTGCATGCGATGGAAGATCTTGAGCGCATCCGCCGCCTGTTCGAGGCGCTCGAACAGCACGAATCGATGGCGCGCATCCTGGAACAGGCCCAAACCGCCGACGGCGTGCAGATTTTCATCGGCGCGCAGAACGAGCTGTTTGGCCTATCGGGCTGCACGACGATCGTTGCCCCCTATCGCGATTCGAGCGAGCGCATCGTGGGCGCCATCGGCGTGGTGGGACCAACGCGCCTCAACTATGCGCGCATCATCCCGATGGTGGACTACACCGCGCGCGTGATCGGGCGGCTGGTCGGCTGAAAACGTCCCTTGCTTTCGGTCGGAATTTCGCCCAAATCCGGGTTGCGTTTTCCGTTCCAGCGAGACCAAGCCCATGACCGACCCCGCCCACACCCCGCCGCCCGAAAATCCCACCACGCCGTCCGTCGAGATTCCGGCCGACCTGTTCGAAGGCGCGCCCGATCCTTTGGCCGAGGCTGTGGCGAAGGCTGCGAGCCTCGAAGCCGAAATGGCCAAGACCAAAGAAATGGCGCTGCGCGCCATGGCCGACGCCGAAAACATGCGCAAGCGCGCCGAGCGCGAAATCGTCGAGCGCGAAAAATATGCGGTTTCGGGTTTTGCGAAGGCGCTGCTGGCCGTGGCCGACAATCTGCGCCGCGCGCTGGACAGCGTATCGGGCGAAGCGCGCGCGGCCGACCCCAGCCTGGAACGGCTGGCCGTGGGCGTGGAGATGACCGAGCGCGAATTGCTGTCGGCGTTCGAAAAATTCGGCGTGGTGCGCGTGGAACTGGCGGGCAAACCGTTCGACCCCGCGATCGCGCAGGCCGTTGCCCAAGTCGAATCGCCGACGCATGCGGCAGGTACGGTCGTGCAGGTATTCCAGCCCGGCTACACGATCCAAGGCCGCTTGCTGCGCGAAGCCATGGTCACCGTCGCCAAGGGCGCGCCGCCCCAGCCCGCCCCCGGCATCGATACGGTTGCTTGAGCGCAAACGCCCACAGCGCCGAACGGGACCGTTCGACGCGAAAGGCAAAATGATCCGCCAGCGCAGCCGCGCCGGGGCCTAGACCGTCTTGGCGAACGCCGCCTTGCCGGAACCGTCGATCGCTTCGTAAGCCTTGCTGACCGCGCGCGGCGCCAAAGCTGGAGCCGTTTCGGCCGTCGGCGCAGCGCCTTCAGGTCCAAAAACACGCGCGATCCGCGTTTGGTAACGCGGGTCGATAATGTCGATGAAAGGCTCGAAACTGCCTTCGACATAACCCGACTTGGCGGCGAGCTGGCCTGAGCCGCTCAGCTCGATCTGGTCTCGCACCGGTTTGGCGCGCGACTTTTTCAAGTCGGCGGCGGCTTCCACCACCGGCAACTTGGCTTGATCGACGGACGGCGCACTCTCGGCACGCGGCCCGCGTTGGCCGGGTGCAAACGGCGTACGATTTTCCCCTGCGGCCGAAAGGCCGAGCGGAGCAACGGGCTGTGCAGCACCGATGCTTGTTACTGCAGACATGACACGACCTCGTTTCTCGAAGCCTACGACGCGGGTCTTCTGCCGGCGTCGGACAAAATCTCCACTGGCACCTCCGTTATCCCTAACGGACCGTAAAAAGCACCAGTTAGACTTTCTCACGATTGGCTTACAATAAATAAAGCTAATTGTCAAGGCGCCATTGATGGAAACTATTTTCGGCAAGGGGCTTTGAAGGTTGCGCGACCGAACGCGTCTGCCTATATGCCTTGCGAAGCGAAGGGTCTTTAACCTTCGCACCCATGGCACTATAACAACCGGGGTTCGCGCCGATGCCTTTCGGGGTCGCGCACGCGCTGCCGCAGAGCGAGGATGTTATGAGCAAAGTTATCGGCATCGACCTTGGCACCACGAATTCGTGCGTTGCCGTGATGGAAGGCAGCACCCCCAAAGTCATCCCGAACGTCGAAGGGGCGAACACCACGCCGTCGATCGTCGCGTTTGCGGATTCGGGCGAGCGCCTGGTGGGCCAGCCCGCCAAACGCCAGTCGGTCACCAACCCGACCGACACGTTCTATGCGATCAAGCGGCTGATCGGCCGCCGCTTCGAAGACCCGATGGTCTCGAAGGACAAGGACTTGGTGCCCTACGAAATCGTCAAGGCCGACAACGGCGACGCATGGGTCAATTCCAAGGGCAAAAAATATTCGCCCTCGCAGATTTCCGCCTTCACGCTGATGAAGATGAAGGAAACGGCCGAGGCGTATCTGGGCGAAACGGTCACGCAGGCCGTCATCACGGTGCCCGCCTATTTCAACGACAGCCAGCGCCAGGCGACCAAGGATGCCGGCAAAATCGCGGGCCTCGAAGTTCTGCGCATCATCAACGAACCGACGGCGGCCGCCCTCGCCTACGGCCTTGAAAAGAAAAAGGCCGGCACGATCGCGGTCTACGATCTTGGCGGCGGCACGTTCGACGTGTCGGTGCTGGAAATCGGCGACGGCGTGTTCGAGGTCAAGTCGACCAACGGCGACACGTTCCTGGGCGGCGAAGATTTCGACAAGGAAATCATCGATTACCTGGCGACCGAGTTCAAAAAGGAACAGGGTATCGATCTGCGCGGCGACCGCCTGGCGCTGCAGCGCCTGAAGGAAGCCGCCGAAAAAGCCAAGATCGAGCTTTCCTCCGCCGTGCAGACGGAAGTGAACCTGCCGTTCATTACGGCCGACGCGACCGGGCCCAAGCACCTCAACATCAAGATCACGCGCTCGAAGCTCGAAACCCTCGTCGACGCGCTGATCCAGCGCACGATCGAGCCGTGCCGCGGCGCCCTCAAGGATGCGGGCCTCAAGGCCAGCGAGATCGACGAAGTGGTGCTGGTGGGCGGCATGACGCGCATGCCCAAAGTCATCGAAGCCGTGAAGCAGTTCTTCGGGCGCGAACCGCATCGCGGCGTCAATCCCGACGAAGTAGTCGCGATCGGCGCTGCCATCCAGGCGGGCGTGCTCAAGGGCGACGTCAAGGACGTGCTGCTGCTCGACGTGACGCCGTTGTCGCTCGGCATCGAAACCTTGGGCGGCGTTTTCACCCGCTTGATCGACCGCAACACGACGATCCCGACGCGCAAGAGCCAGACCTTCTCGACCGCCGAAGACAGCCAGTCGGCCGTGACCATCCGCGTGTTCCAGGGCGAACGCGAAATGGCCGCCGACAACAAGATGCTGGGCCAGTTCGATCTGGTCGGCCTGCCGCCCGCACGGCGCGGCGTGCCGCAGATCGAGGTCACGTTCGACATCGACGCCAACGGCATCGTGCAGGTTTCGGCCAAGGACAAGGGCACGGGCAAGGAGCAGCAGATCCGCATCCAGGCCTCGGGCGGCCTGTCGGACGCCGAGATCAACAAGATGGTCAAGGACGCCGAGGCCAATGCGGCGGACGACAAAAAGCGCCGCGATCTGGTCGAAGCCAAGAACCATGCCGAAAGCCTGGTCCACGACACCGAAAAGAATGTCGCCGAATACGGCGACAAACTCGACGGCGCCGAAAAAGCAGCGATCCAGACCGCCATCGACAATTTGAAAGCGGCCACGGACAGCCAAGACGCCGACGACATCAAAGCGAAGACCGAAGCGCTGATGCAGGCGGCCATGAAACTGGGCGAGGCGATGTACAAGGCCGAGCAAGCCGCAGGTGCCGCCGATCCTGCGGCCGCCGCCGGTCCGGGGGCGCAAGCTTCCGGCGGCGACAGCAAAGCCGCCAAGGACGAAAAAGTCGTCGACGCGACGTTCGAAGACCTTTCGGACAAGACCAAAAAAGGCTGAAGCCTGGGGCAGGGCTAGCGCCCTGCCCTTCGGGTCCGGACGGAGAATCGACGCGTGGCAAAAGCGGATTTCTACGAGCTGTTGGGCGTGGCCAAAGGGGTGTCGGCAGACGACCTCAAAAAAGCCTATCGCAAGCTGGCGATGCAGTTCCACCCGGACAAAAATCCGGGCGACAAAAAGGCCGAGGCCAAGTTCAAAGAAATCAGCGAAGCCTACGAGATCCTCAAAGACGACCAGAAGCGCGCGGCCTACGACCGCTTCGGCCATGCCGCGTTCGAAAACGGCGGCGCCGGACGGCCCGGCGGCTTCGAAGGCGGCATGGGCGGTGCCGGCGGGTTCGCCGATATTTTCGACGAAATGTTCGGCGAGTTCATGGGCGGCGGCCGGCGCGGCGGCGGACCGCAACGCGGGGCCGATCTTCGATACAATCTGGAGATCAGCCTCGAAGACGCCTATCACGGCAAGCAGGCAACCGTGCGCGTCGCGTCGATGCACAGTTGCGAAACCTGCAACGGTTCGGGCGCCGAGGCGGGGTCCAAGCCCGTCACCTGCCCGACCTGCCGGGGCCAGGGCAAGGTGCGCGCCCAACAAGGTTTTTTCACGATCGAGCGCAGCTGCCACCAATGCGGCGGCTCGGGCCAGATCATCGAAAAGCCCTGCAAAACTTGCCAAGGCCAGGGCCGCGTGCGCAAGGAGCGCACGCTGTCGGTCAATATCCCGGCGGGCGTGGAAGACGGCACGCGCATTCGTCTGGCGGGCGAAGGCGAAGCGGGCATGCGCGGCTCGCCGCCCGGCGACCTTTATTTGTTTTTGTCGATCAAGCAGCACAAATTGTTCCATCGCGAAGCGGCCGACATCTATTGCCGCGTGCCGATTCCGATGACGACGGCGTCGCTTGGCGGGGCCATCGAAGTGCCGACGGTCGACGGCGGGCGCGCCAAAGTGACGATTCCGGCGGGCGCGCAGACAGGCCAGCAATTCCGCCTCAAAGGCAAGGGCATGAGCGTGCTGCGCAGCCAGGCGCGCGGCGACATGTTCATCGAGGCGATGGTCGAAACGCCCGTCAATCTCACCAAACGCCAGCAGGAATTGCTGCGCGAATTCGAAGGCAGCGGCGGCGGCGGCAAAAGCCACAGCCCGGAAAGCGCCAGCTTCTTCGCCAAGGTGAAGGAGCTGTGGGACGATCTGCGGAACTGAAGTGGCGTCAGGCGCCGCGCCGGAGCGTCACGCGCGCGCGCGTTCCACGGGGCGGATTGTCGGCGAGATCGACCGTGCCGCCCATGGCGTGGGCAAGCTTCTGGCAGATCGCCAACCCCAGCCCCACGCCCGACTCGCCGCTGCCCGCGACGCGACGATCGGCCTGATAGAACGGCAAAAACACTTTTTCGCGCTCGGCTGGCGGGATGCCGGGGCCGCAGTCGGTGACGACAACCGACACAAATGAATCGTCGGCATAGGCGTCGATCGTGACGGTTTCGCCGGGCGGCGAAAACTTGAAAGCGTTTTCCGCGAGGTTCGCAACGATACGGCCCAATCCCGTCAGATTGCCCGCCACAAGCGGCGCCTGCGCCAAGCCATCGCCGAACACCAGATGCACGCGCCGCCGTTCGGCCGCCGATTGGAGCACGCTGGAAATTTCGGCGACGACGTCGATCAGCGCGAGCGGCGCCACTTCCGGCCGCGCGTCGCCGTCGCCGTGGCGCGACATTTCAAGCACGTCGTCGACGATGCGCTTGAGCCAGTTCGCCGAGCTTAGAATGGCGCCGACATACGTCGTCGCGCGCACCGGCAAGGCGCCCGCGATGCCGAGTTTGAGGGCTTCCGAATAGCCCACGACGGCGTTCAGCGGCGTGCGCAGCTCGTGGCTCATATTAGCAAAAAACCGGTCTTTGGCGTTTGCCGCCTCGTTGGCAAGTTCCGTTTGCGTTGCCGCGGCCGCCAGTGCCGCTTGGAGCGCGCGGGCGCGCTCGGCAACCGCTTTTTCGAGCGTCTGCTGGCGCTGGCCCAGCACGCGCAAAACGACGACGAGCAGCACCGTCAGCAAAAATCCGCCGACCAGTGCGGCGAGCGGCGCAAAACGCAGCACCCACGGAACTTCGACGCGGTGTTCGACGCGAATTTCCCAAACGCGGCCCAGCATCGGGATGCGCTGCACGCGAACGGCATCGGGCGCAGCGCCTTCGAGCATGGCCGGACCTGCGACGGCGAACAGGTCTTGTGCGGGAGCGGGCGCGTCGGGCGCGCCAACATCGCGCACGATCGCGCGCGAATTCGGGAATTGCGCCGCCAGCATGGGGCCGATCAATTGGCTCGGCGACAGACCCATCGCGACGAGGCCGCTCACATCGCCGCGCGCAAAAATCGGCATGACGGCCAGCACGCTGCGCAGTCCCGATTGCGCGTCCTGCGACAGCACGACGGGCGCGGAGACGACCGGATTGCGGGTCGCGATCGCGCGTTCGGCCGCCGCGCGCCGCTCCGGATTGGCCCACAGATCGAAACCCGGCACGCGCATATTGCCCGCAACCGGATAGACAAAAAAGGCCGGGAACATGACCTCGCGCGAGCCTGCCGGCTGCAGCGCGAAGGCGGGATAGCCCAAATCCGCGCGTCCCGCATCCTGGGCCGCAAAGGCTTGAAGATCGACCTCCTCGCCGCTGCGCAGGCGCGGCGCAAACGCGACTGCGCGCAGGCTGGGATAGCGCTCGGCAAGCCCCATCTCGACGAACAAATTTTCGTAGCTGCGCGCATCGGCGATATCAGCGGCGCCCAGGGCCGCCGCGACGCCGCGCTGCAGCTGGGCTGCCGTCGCCATTTCGCTTTCCACCAGCGCCAATATGCGCGCCGATGCCGCGTCCGCTTCGCTGCCGATCAACGAACTGTTGACGCGCATCAGCACCAAGCACGCCGCCGCTGCAGCTACAATGCCAAGCGCGCCGATCAGCGACGACAAGGCAGGCATGACGTTGGCAATACGATCGGACAGGCGCTCAAGCACTTGGACAGGTCCTTGCCTTGAATACACGTGCTTTCTTTATGGGTATAAAGGATTTTGAAAACGTTAATTTCTTTGGACATGATTTTGCGCCCGTGGCGTGGCTATTTTCGGGCGGGCGCGCAAGCCGCCGACATGCTATCCAAGCGGCCGATGATTTTGGCTCTTCTGCAACTGGCGCGGCCCAAACAATGGGTCAAAAACGCATTCGTCGCGGCGCCGCTGTTTTTTACGCCCGAAGCGTTTGGCGCTGCCAATCTGTGGGCAATTTTTATTGCCGTGCTGGCATTTAGCCTGGCCGCGTCCGCGATCTATGCGTTCAACGATTATTGCGACCGCGATGCAGACCGGCTGCATCCGGTCAAGCGCACGCGCCCGATCGCGTCGGGAGCGGTGGCGCCGGGTGCGGCGTTGGCTTTTGCGGTCCTGCTGGCGGCGGGTGCCGCTTGGCTTGCAAGCTTGCTGCCGCAGCGGTTCGGCGAAACGCTTGCGATCTATTTCGCGCTCAACCTTGCCTATTCGTGGCGCTTGAAACATGTCAGCCTTCTGGATGTGCTGATCGTTGCGGCGGGTTTCGTTCTGCGCGTCGAGGCGGGCGCTTTTGCCATCGGCGTCGTCCCAAGCGTGTGGATCGTCGTCTGTACGGGCTTGCTTGCGCTGTTCCTGGCGCTTGCCAAGCGGCGCGACGATCTGACGTCGGACGTGGATGCAGCGCATCGCAAAGCGCTGGCAGGCTACAATCTGCGTTTCCTCGATACCGCGATTGCGGTCGTGCTGGGTGCGTTGGCGGTGAGCTACATTCTCTACACGGCCGATCAGACGGTCATCAAACGCTACGGCACCGACCGGCTCTATCTGACCGCCCCGTTCGTGTTGGCGGGCATGCTGCGCTATTTGCAGATCGCGCTGGTCGAGGCGCGCGCGGGCCAGCCGACCGATATCGTGCTTTCCGACCGGTTCGTGATCGTTTGCGTGCTGGGCTGGATCGCCGTCTTCGGCTATTTGATCTACGCATGAGCCTTCGCTGGAAAGACACGACGCTGACAGGGTGGGGCCGCGTGCGCCCGGCCGCAATGCGCGCCGCGCGACCCGAGCGCCAGAACGAGCTCGATGCCGCCTTGGCGACGGCCGGGCCCCATATCGTGGCGCGCGGTGCGGGCAAAGCCTATGGCGATGCAGCCCAGCGCGACGGCGGCGCGGCCATCCTCGCCCAACGGCTCGACCGGCTGCTGTCGTTCGATGCGCCCAGCGGCATCTTGGAATGCGAGGCGGGGGTCACGTTCCGCACATTGATCGACACGTTCGTGCCGCGCGGATTTGTGCCGCCCGTGTCGCCCGGCACCGCATTTGCGACCGTGGGCGGGGCGATCGCGGCCGACATACACGGCAAAAATCACGACAAACACGGCGCGTTTGGCGACCATGTGGCGTGGATCGACCTGCTGTGCGCGGACGGCGAGACGCGCCGCGTGTCGGCGACGCAAAATGCCGATCTGTTTGCCGCGACCATCGGCGGCATGGGGCTTACGGGCATCGTGCGGCGCGCGGGCTTCCGTTTGCTGCCGGGAACGGGGCATGTCGCGCTCGAAACCCAGCGCATCGACGATCTGGAAATGTTTTTTGCCGCCTTCGAGGAGGCGCGCGCCAAAGCCACGTTCAGCGTGGGTTGGATCGATGCGCTGGCGAGCGGGCGCAAACTGGGGCGCGGCGTTTTCGAAACGGGCGAGTTCGCGCCCGCGCAGCCGCCGGGTGCACGCAAAAACGCGCTGCCGATCCCGTTCGATTTTCCGAACATGGCCCTGTCGCGCGCGACGATCGGCGCGTTCAACGAACTTTATTGGCGCCGCGCGCCCGAAACGAAATGCAGCGCCGTGCGGCCGCTCGACGCGTTTTTCTATCCGCTGGACCGGCTCGACAATTGGAACCGCCTTTACGGCAAGCGCGGCTTCTACCAATTCCAATCGGTCGTGCCCGACGACGGCGCGTTTGCCGCGACCAAAAAAATGCTCGAGACGGTCGCAGCAACCGGCCAAGCCTCGTTCCTTGCCGTGCTCAAAACATTGGGCGGCGACGGGCGCGGCTTGCTGTCGTTCCCAATGCGCGGCGTGACGCTCGCCCTCGACATTCCCAACGCGCCCGGCGCGATCGAACTGATGGGCGCGCTCGAAGCGATCGCGCGCGATGCGGGCGGGCGCATCTATCTTGCCAAAGACGCGCTGCAATCGGCCGCGACTTTCAGGGCGAGCTATCCGCGCGTGGACGAATTCGAGCGCATCGTGCGCGACATCGATCCCGCCGGTCGCTTCCGATCCGACCTCGCCCGACGGCTGGAGATCGCGCCATGAACCAGGCATGGCTTGTTTTGGGGGCCAGTTCGGCGATCGCGCGTGCCTTCGCCCGCAAGGTTGCGGCGCAAGGGGCCAGCGTGCTGTTGGTCGCGCGCGACCGCAGCGATGCCGAAATCGCCGTACGCGATCTGGTTCTGCGCGGGGCAGCGCGCGCGGCAGCCATCGGCTTCGACGGCGATATCCTGGCGCAGTTTCGCGGCTTTGCGGGCGGGGCGACGCCCAACGTGTTTCTGGCCTTCGGCAGCATGCCAAGCCAGACCGAAATCGATGCCGATGGCCACGTGCTGGCGCAAACGCTGGCCACCAACTTCACCGATGCCGTGCTGCTCTTGCATGCGCTGATGGCGTTCTTGGAAGAAAAACCGGGCGGCGCCATCGTGGCATTGGGGTCGGTTGCGGGCGATCGCGGGCGCCTCAAAAACTACGTTTACGGGGCTGCGAAAGCGGGCCTGCACGCGTATCTTCAAGGCCTTCGCGCGCGCGGCGTGCGCAGCGGCGTGCAGGTCGTGACCGTCAAACCCGGTTTTGTCGATACGGCCATGACCTGGGGCCTGCCCGGCCTGTTTTTGGTGGCAAGCCCCGACGCCGTCGCGGCAGCGTGCGTTGCGGCGGTCGCCAAAAAACGCGATACGATTTATACGCCGTTTTTCTGGTGGGGCATCATGGCGATCATCCGGCATATTCCGGAACGGATTTTCAAAAAACTGAATATCTGAGCGGGGCAGAAACGATGTCGGTCAAGATTGGCGTTGTCGGCGTTGCCGGGCGCATGGGTCAGATGCTGGTGCGCGAGATCGTCGCGACCGGCGGGGCGGCGTTTGGCGGCGGCACCGAAAATCCGAGCGGCCCGTTCATCGGCCGCGATGCGGGCGAGGTTGCAGGGCTTGGCGCGTTGCAGGCCAAGATCGGCGGCGATCCCCAAGCGCTGTTCGCGGCGTGCGACGCGGTGATCGATTTCACCGTGCCGAGCGCGACGCGCGCGCATGCGGCCCTTGCCGGTGCGACCGGCAAAGTGCTTGTCGTGGGCACGACCGGGCTTGGGGCCGACGACCATGCCGCCTTGGCCGCCGCCGCCAAAAATTGCGCCGTCGTGCAATCGGCAAATTATTCGCTGGGCGTCAATTTGGCGTTTGCGCTGGTCGAAGAAGCCGCGCGCCGCTTGGGCCCCGACTACGACATCGAGATTTTCGAAGCGCATCACAAACACAAGGTCGACGCGCCGTCCGGCACGGCGCTCGCGTTGGGACGTGCCGCGGCCAGCGGACGCGGCCTCGATTTCGAGCGCGACACGATCCGCAGCCGCGACGGCCATACGGGCGCGCGCCCGCAGGGGCCGATCGGGTTTTCGGTCGCGCGCGGCGGCTCGGAAATCGGCGAGCACACGGCGATGTTCTTGGGCGACGGCGAGCGGCTGGAAATCGCGCACAAGGCGCAGGGCCGCCAAGTCTATTCCAAGGGCGCGGTGCGCGCGGCCTTGTGGGCCGCCAAACAAAAGCCCGGCCTCTATTCGATGCGCGACGTGCTCGGGCTCTGACGCCACCGGACAAGCGCATCGCGCAACGATTGCGCCAACTCGGCCTGCGCCGCCACGCTCAAAAACGCGCCGACGACCGTCGTTTTGCCATGGCTGCGCAGCGTCACGCGTTCGTCGTTGGCAACGCTGAGCCAATAGGGTTCGAGCGTTTGGGTCCGCTTGCGGCCCCACGGATCGATGCGCACGATTTCCAAACGGTCGTCGTAAAGCCGAATGCGTTCGCACGCGCGCGCGCCGGCATAGCTCGTCCTGAACGCAAGCCAAACGAGCAGCACGTCGAGCCCCAGAAACGGCACGACCGGCCACGCCCCCATCGACACAAACACCATGCCGGCCAAAAAGCTTGCCGCACACAGCGCCAGCATCACCGCGACAAACCCGCGCGGCGGCAACGAGCGGTGCGGTTTCAGCAAAAGATCGAGCTGCGGCGTTTCCATGGCGCGCAAACATAGCGCACCCGCCTTGACCTTGTCTTGCGCAAGGTCTATCGCCCTCGCCCATGAAACCAGACGCCATCCGCGAATTCTACACGCACCTTGCCGCGCGCAATCCCGAGCCGCAGACCGAGCTGGAATGGGGCAACCCCTACCAGCTGGTCGTCGCAGTGGCCCTGTCGGCGCAGGCAACCGACGTCGGCGTCAACAAGGCGACGCGAGCGCTGTTCGCCAAAGTGAAAACGCCGGCCCAGATGCTGGCGCTCGGCCACGACGCGCTGCGCGACCACGTCAAAACCATCGGCCTGTTCAACACCAAAGCCAAAAACGTGATGGCCGCCGCCGAAATCCTCGTGCGCGAGCATGGCGGCGAAATCCCGCAGAGCCGCGAAGCGCTGGAAGCGCTGCCGGGCGTCGGCCGCAAGACTGCGAACGTGGTGCTGAACGTGGCGTTCGGCGAGCCGACGATCGCGGTCGATACGCATATTTTTCGCGTCGGCAACCGCACGGGTCTTGCCAAAGGCAAGACGCCGCGCGAGGTCGAAGACAAGCTTGAAAAACGCACGCCCGCCGATTTCAAACGCCACGCGCACCATTGGCTGATCTTGCACGGGCGCTACGTGTGCAAGGCGCGCAAGCCCGAATGCTGGCGCTGCAACGTCGCCGAATTTTGCGCCTTCAAAAAGAAAACGCCCGCACCCTAACTGCGTTTGTCGGCTGCGAGGCTTGCAAGACACGGATCGACCGGCATCGGACGGCCGCCTTGGCGCGCGCGCGCATCGACATGCGCAACGCGTTGACCAAGCAAATTGTCGCGATACAAAAACGCCTCGAAATAACAGTCGGCGGCTTGGTAGCGCCAAACTTCGGCGGGACCGTCGCGGCGCACAAAATTGGCAGGGCCCAGACGCGCGACAAGCGCCTCGCGCCCGAGCCCGACCAGCGCACGCGCCCCCGTCGCCGCCGGAACGGCTGCCGCGACGGTCGTTTCCGCGTTCCGCTGGGCCGGCGATTGGGCAGGCGATTCGGCAGGCGGAGCGCTGGCCTGGACGGGCGGAGCCGCGACGCGTTCGGGTGCTTCGGCAACCGTCGATGCGGGCGCACCCGCGCACGCCGCCGTCGCTGCAACCAAAGCGGCGGCGACAAACGCATTCAAGACCCGGCGCACGCGCGCGCGCCGATCGCCGTCCATACGCTCAGCCGCCCGAAGCGGTTTCGGAAGCGCCCGTTTCGGAGGTGCCGAGTTTGCTGGTATCGACCTGCACCTCGCCCGACAATTGGCCGCCTTCTTCGATTTCGATGCGCCCATAGCGCACCGTGCCGGAGACTTTGCCCGAGGCGCGGATCCATAGTTTGTGGCGCACGGTCAAAGTTCCTTCGAACGTGCCGGCGATTTCGGCATTTTCGATTTCGGCCATGCCCTTGAAAACGCCGCTTTCGGCGATTTCGACAAAACGGCTTTCCGACAAAGATGCTTCGACGCGCCCTTCGACGATCAGCCGTTCGCAACTGGTGATCTGGCCCGACAGCACGATCTCGCGCCCGACGATCAGCTTGCGGCCTTCGACCGCATCGACGCGCGGGCTGGCGAGCGGCGCTGCCGGACGGGCGGGCGATGGGGCCATTGGTGCGGCCGTGGCGCGCGCAAGCGCACCCGGCGACGGCGGATTGGGGCGCGGGAACGGGCGCGGGCTGACCGGTTCGGCTTCGGCTTCCGGGGCGGCTTGGGTCGTTTCGGGCATTGGCGGCTTTACCTCTTCGGTTTCGTCTTTTTTGCGGCGGAACATGAATCCGATCCCTTCCTGCGTTCGGCCCGGTCCGGGCCAGAACCTTCCGAATCCTTAGTTGCGTCCACTTTAACCCCGAACTGCGGTTTTTGTCCCGACTCGAAGCCAAGATTCGACAAGATGCAGGCTCGCGGCAACGGCCAGCACCGGAACCACAAGGTTGACGACCGGCACGAGCGACAGGCCCGCGAACATCGCCCCGGCGAGCCACGCCGACTCGCGATGCCGACGCCACAAGATTTTGGCCTCGTCGCCCGAAACGCGGCGCCCCAAACACATGCGGACATATTCGGAAGCGAGCAAATATCCGTTTACCGCCAAAAACAACGCTATATTGAGCCCCGGAATTAAATAGAGCGGCAGCACCACCAAATTGAGTGCGAGCGCCAAAAACAAAAGCCGCACGCCCGCAGCGATGTCCGCGCCAAGCGAGCGCACAAGCGGCGGCGCGTTTTGGGGATAGTGGCGCGCCTCGACGGCGGCTGCCACCGCGTCCAAAAACAGCCCTAAAAATGCCGTAACGACCGCCGGAAACAGCACGATCGTCAGTACGATCACACCCAGCCCGCCGATCGCGCCGAGCGTCGCATCGAGCCAAGCGATCGCAAAAAACGACGTGTGCAGAAGGATATAGCCAAGCCCGATCCACAAACAGACAAGCGTTGCCAGGCTTAATGCCAAGCTTTTGAGCAAGGGCGCCCGGAAGCGGGGATCGCCCAACTGGCCGAGAGCCAAAAACAATGCACCGATGATCGTCAATTCAGCTCCTTTTGCGGGTGCGGGCGACCGCAGCCCTCGTCCAACGCAAGACGCTTGAAACGGAAATTGCAATGGCTGGCACCGCCCGCCAAAGTTTGCGTGCGTGCCAGATGGATGCCGCGTGCCGCATAGGCGACAAAATCCAGGCCACAAATATTGGACAAGATTTCGTCGTCATTGTGGCGCGCAGCAAATTTGCAAAAGCCGCAGGCTTTGTAGTCGATGCCGAATTCGAAATCGTCGCCGGGCGCAGGATCGACAAAATCGTAGACAAAATCGTGCGGAAACGCCTCGCGATGGGCCTGCGAAACGCTTTTTGCGGCCTGCGCGCGGATCGCCGCCTTGTTTTCGGCCGACAAGAAATGGCGCCCGGCGGCAAGGCGCTCGGTTTCGGGGGCTGCCAGCAATTGCGCTTTGTAGGTTTCGCGCTCGATGTCGCCGATCGTGGACACTGCCACGCCGTTTCGCGCAAGCACGCGGCTGATCGCGATAAATCCGATCAGGCGCATGAAAAAATCGCTCATACGGCTGGCGTCGCCGCCGACATAGGGCGTTTGGGCGAGCACGACTTCGAATTCGGCCATCACCTGCCCGCGAATCGCGTCGAGGTCGGCAAGGTGCGTTTGTTCGCGCAGCATCGGCTCGGCAAGGTCGAGACGCTGGCGCATCGCGGCCTCCAGGGCGTCGCGATGCTGCTCGTAAAACGGGTGAATGGTCATGGCCCGCAGATACCTAACCTGCCCGAGTGGGCAAAAAACAGCGCATTCATAAAGACATAGACAGATTCGAGCGACGCACCGAAGCAGCCGGAAAACGTGCCCTTGTGCGGCGCAGCAAGGATGGGTATTTTCCGCGCGCCTTTGCAAGTGCCTTATTTGCGATTCGGCCCGGAGTTTCTATGTCCAACGCGAAATTCGATGTGCTGGGCATCGGCAATGCCATTGTCGATGTCATTGCCCGTGCCGACGATGCTTTGCTGGCACAAAATGCGCTCGAAAAAGGGGCGATGACCTTGATCGACGAAGCGCGCGCCAATGCGCTTTATGCGCTGATGGGGCCGGGGCGCGAATCCTCGGGCGGGTCGGCGGGCAACACGATCGCGGGCATCGCCAATCTGGGCGGCAGGGCCGCCTATATCGGCCAAGTGCGCGACGACCAGCTCGGCACCATTTTTCGCCACGATATTCGCGCGATGGGCGTGGCCTTCGACACGGCCGCCGCAACGGCAGGCGCCGCCACTGCGCGCTGCCTGATCTTCGTTACGCCCGATGCGCAACGCACGATGCAGACCTATTTGGGCGCTTGCGGCGATCTGGGCCCTGCGCAAATCGACGCTGCAACCGTCGCGGCCGCCGAGATCACCTATCTTGAAGGCTATTTGTGGGACAAGCCGGCCGCCAAGGATGCGTTCCGCAAGGCGGTCGATCTTGCGCACAAGGCCGGACGCAAAGTGTCGCTGACTTTGTCCGACTCGTTCTGCGTCGGGCGCCACCGCGCCGAGTTTCGCGACCTGGTCGACAACCATGTCGACATCCTGTTCGCCAACGAACACGAAATCGTCTCGCTCTACGAAGTCAAAAGCTTCGACGAGGTGCTGCCCTTCCTGCGCGCGAAAAAAAGTCGCGTCGCAGCTTTGACGCGCTCGGAAAAAGGCTCGGTCGTCGTGGGCGACGGCGACGTGCATGCCGTGCCCGCGATCGCGGGCGTCAAGGTCGTCGATACGACCGGAGCTGGCGATCTCTACGCGTCGGGCTTTTTGCATGCGCTGACGACCGGCAAGGATCTTGGCACTGCGGCGCGCCTGGGTGCCATCTGCGCCGCCGAAATCATCTCGCACTACGGTGCGCGTCCCGAAACCTCGTTGAAGGAATTGGCTGCCAAGCAACTGGCGGCCTGAAAATCATGGATCTGCGCAACCTCGCTATCATCGCCCATGTCGACCACGGCAAGACCACGCTCGTCGACCAGCTTCTGAAGCAGTCCGGCACGTTCCGCGTGAACGAGAAAGTCGCCGAGCGCGCGATGGACTCGAATGATCTGGAACGCGAACGCGGCATCACCATTCTTGCCAAATGCACGTCGGTCGTCTGGAAGGACGTGCGCCTCAACATCGTCGACACGCCCGGCCACGCCGATTTCGGCGGCGAGGTCGAGCGCATCATGTCGATGGTGGACGGCGTGGTCGTGCTGGTGGACGCCGCCGAAGGCGCGATGCCGCAGACCAAGTTCGTGACCATGAAGGCGCTGGCGCGCGGGCTTCGCCCCATCGTCGTCGTCAACAAGGTCGACCGCTCGGACGCGCGCGCGCAAGAAGTGCTGAACGAAGTGTTCGACCTGTTCGCGGCCCTTGGTGCGGACGACGACCAGCTCGATTTCCCCGTGCTGTTCGCTTCGGGCCGCAACGGCTGGGCGGCCGAAACGCTCGAAGCGCCGCGCGAAAATCTGAACCCGCTGTTCGATCTCATCGTCAAGCACGTGAAGCCGCCCAAGGCCGACGCCTCGGGCCCGTTCCGCATGCTGGCGACCACGCTCGAATACGACCCCTATGTCGGGCGCATCCTCACGGGCCGCATCTTTTCGGGCATCGCCAAGACCAACATGGCGATCAAATCGCTGTCGCGCGAAGGAAAAGTGCTGGAAGAAGGCCGCTTGACGCGCCTTTTGTCGTTTCGCGGGCTCGACCGCGTGCCGACCGAATCGGCAGAAGCGGGCGACATCGTCGCGATCGCGGGCCTTACCGCCACCACCGTCGCCGATACGCTGTGCCAGATCGACGTGAACGAACCGATCCCGTCGCTGCCCATCGATCCGCCGACGCTCGGCATGACCTTCTCGGTCAACGATTCGCCGCTGGCAGGTCGCGAAGGCACCAAGGTGACCAGCCGCATGATCCGCGACCGCCTGTTCCGCGAATCGGAGGGCAACGTCGCGATCCATGTGCGCGAAAGGGATTCGGGCGAGGCTTACGAAGTGGCCGGTCGCGGCGAATTGCAGCTCGGCGTTTTGATCGAGCAGATGCGCCGCGAAGGGTTCGAACTTTCGGTCGGCCGTCCGCGCGTGCTGCTCAAAACCGACGACGCGGGCAACCGTCTTGAGCCCATCGAAGAAGTGCAGGTCGACGTCGACGAAAACTACGCGGGCGTGGTTGTCGAAGCGCTGGGCAAGCGTCGCGGCGAGATGACCGACATGCGGCCCTCGGGCGGCGCCAAGGTGCGCGTGACGTTCCACGTGCCCTCGCGCGGCCTGATCGGCTATCACGGGCAGTTCCTGTCCGACACGCGCGGCACCGGCATCATGAACAAGATTTTCCATTCCTACGCGCCGTGGAAGGGCGCCATCGACGGCCGCCATACGGGCGTTCTCATCTCCAACGCCGACGGCATGGCCGTGACCTACGCGCTGTGGAATCTCGAAGATCGCGGACCGATGATGATCAATCCGGGCGTGCCGGTCTATGAGGGCATGATCATCGGCGAACACACGCGCGACAACGATCTGGAAGTGAACCCGCTGAAGGCCAAGAAGCTCACCAACGTGCGCGCGTCGGGCAAGGACGAAGCGGTGGTGCTGCAAACGCCCAAGATCCTGACGCTCGAACAGGCGATCGCGTACATCAACGACGACGAACTGGTCGAAGTGACGCCAAAATCGATCCGCCTGCGCAAGAAGCTGCTCGACCCCAACGCCCGCAAGCGCGCGGAAAAGTCGTCTGAGACGGTCTAGAAAGGCGCGTCCGGTCGGCAAGGATGCCGGTAGGGTCGGCATTCGAAAGTCTTAAACGGCTTCATCGGGCGGCGTGCAATTAGCGTCTGGGATGACAGCAATGCGTTGCCGCCCGAGACGGCCGCGCGCCCGATCGCCAGCTCGCTTAATGCCCTACGCGCGGCGCGATCTGTCCCCTAGAGTCAGTAGATGGCCTCGATTCGCAAAAGCCGCTCCCTATGAGCGACCCCGCACCCCCCCACAACGGCTGGCGCGATGCTCTGGCCGTCTATTCACGCCCGCGCCTGCTGGCCGTGCTGTTTATGGGGTTCTCGTCGGGTCTGCCCCTGCCGCTGACGTTCGGCACGCTGTCGTTCTGGCTTGCCGAATCGGGCGTAAGCCGCACGACGATCGGCATCCTCGCCCTTGTCGGCACGGCCTATTCGCTCAAGTTCCTGTGGGCGCCGATCATCGACCGGCTGCCCTTGGGCGCTTTCACGCGCCGGTTGGGGCGTCGTCGATCCTGGGCGCTGTTGATTCAAGCGGGGCTCGCGGCCGCGATCTTCGCGCTCGGTTTCACCGATCCGCGAATCGATCCTTGGCAGACCGCGATGATCGCCCTCGTCATCGCATTTTTGTCGGCAAGCCAGGACATCGTGATCGACGCGTTTCGCATCGAGATTCTCAGGCCCGACGAACAAGGGGCCGGGGCCGCCGCCACACAATGGGGCTATCGCTTCGGGCTGATGGCGGCGTCGGCCGGTGCCTTGTACGCGGCCGAATATGGCGGCTGGTCCTTTGCGTTTTCGGCGATGGCGTGCCTGATGGCCGTGGGCGCGCTTACCGTGTGGTTCACGCCCGAACCGCCCGTACCTGCCGCGGTTGCAGCAGCGCTTCCAGGCGGCAACGCCCTGCAAAAGCTGCAAGCGTGGCTGGGCCAGGCGGTGGTGGGGCCGTTTGCCGAATTCGCCACGCGGCCTGCCTGGGCCACGATCCTGATCTTCGTGGTGCTGTACAAATTCGGCGACGCGCTGGCGGGCGTGATGGCCAATCCGTTCTACGTGGCGATGGGGTTCAGCCGCATCGAAGTTGCCAATATCTCGAAAATCTACGGCGTGTTTTCGACGCTCGCGGGCGTTGCGGCGGGCGGCGCCGTCGTGGCGCGCTACGGGCTTTATCCGTCGCTGTTCTATTGCGGCATCCTGCAGGCGGTCTCCAACCTCATGTACGTGCTGCAAGCCTATGTCGGCTACGACGTGGCGTTGCTCACGCTCACGATCGGCATCGAAAATTTTTCGGGCGGCATGGGCTCGGCGGCGTTCGTTGCCTACCTCTCGGGGCTGTGCAATATCGCGTTCACGGCCACGCAATACGCGCTGCTCTCCTCGCTTGCCGCCGTCGGCCGCACCACGCTTGCCGCGTCGGGCGGCTGGCTGTCGGAGCAGCTCGATTGGGTGTGGTTTTTTGCGGCAACGTCTCTGGCGGCCGTGCCGGGCTTGCTGATGGTCGTGTGGCTGATGCGCCGCTTTCCGGGGCGCGATCTGCCTCAGCGCGCAACGCCCGTCCTGATCGACGATTGAAGCGCCGCCACGACCGCGTCCAGCGGGATCGCGTCCATCGTTTCGGCGCCAAAATCCTGGGCGCGCAGCACGGTCGGATGTTTGGCATCGGGCGCGAATTTCGCCGGATCGGTCGGCCCGAACAGCGACACAAGCGGCCCGTCCCCTGCCGCCAGCATGTGCCCGCCGCCCGCATCGTTGGCAAGCGAGGCCGCCAGACGCTGGGCGAGGGCGATCGTCAAAAGCGGCGACGGTTTTTCAACCGCTTGCAACGGCAGCACCGCGCCGGGGATGGCGCGCGCGGGCGCGATCCAATCCTGCTCGTCGGGGCCCAGCAGAAAGACCGGCACGATGCCGGGCAGCGCTTGGGCCGCCGCCGCGAATTTTTCGAACGGCCAGCATTTCGCCCGGTTGCCCGCCCCCGGCGCAAACCCGACATAGACCGGCCCCGAGGGCAGCAGACGCGCAGCCGTCGCCCGAAGATCGGCAGGCAGCATCAGCGCCTCAACCCGAATATCGGGATCGCCGCCCGCCGCTTCGATCAGTTGCAGAAGCTGGCCGCGCATCGAGCGGGGCTTTCCCGCCGTTTTGGGGCGCCCGTCGGACAGCCGAAAACCCGCCGCACCGGAGATAAAACGTTTGTGGCGCACGCGGCGCACGGCAAGGCTTGTCGAAAACCGACGCTGCGTGTCGATAACCAGATCGCACATGCGCCCGTCCAACGGACGACCGACAATGTCGCGCAACCGCGAACCAAACCCGGCATTTTCGATCGTTTCGTCGATCAGGCCGGAAACGAGCGGGCTGAGGCTGCCGGCATAGACGCTGGGCCCCTTGCCCGCGCACCAAACAATGCGGGCGGTCGGCCAATTGGCGCGCATGCGACGCACAAAAGTCAGCTTCATCAAGCCGTCCCCGACCAAATCGAGGCCGACATAAATCAAAATGGTTTCAGGTGCCATTTGTCACAATTCGGCGCTATGATGTTGCACTGCAGCATTTGACCGGGGGCCGCCATGTCGATTCGCAATCTCGACTATTTGTTAAAGCCAAAGTCGGTTGCTTTGATCGGCGCCACCCCCAAGCCCGGGTCGGTTGGGGCGGTTTTGGCGCGCAATCTGTTCCATGCGGGTTTCGCAGGCCCGATCATGCCGGTCAATCCGAAATATCCGGCGATCGAAGGCGTGTTTGCTTATCCCGACGTCGCGAGCCTGCCCGCGATCCCGGATCTGGCCGTCATTTGCACGCCGCCCGACACGGTCCCTGGCATCGTTGCAGCACTGGGCGCACGGGGCTGCAAGGCGGCGATCGTGATTTCAGCAGGCTTCGGCGAATCGGGCGACGCACATGGCAAAGCGCTCGAACAAGCGATGCTGGCGGCGGCGCGGCCCTATTTGATGCGGATCGTCGGGCCCAATTGCCTGGGCGCGATGGCGCCCGCGATCGGCCTTAACGCGACGTTCGCGCATGTGGCGCCGCTGGCGGGCGATCTGGCGTTCGTCACGCAGTCGGGCGCGATGGCAACGGCGATCGTCGATTGGGCGGCGCCGCGCAAAATCGGCTTTTCGCACTTGGTGTCGCTGGGCGACATGAGCGACGTCGATTTTGGCGACATGCTCGACTGGCTGGCGACCGACGGCAAAACGCGCGCGATTTTGCTGTATATCGAGGCCGTCACGCATGCGCGCAAGTTCATGAGCGCGGCGCGCGCGGCCGCACGCCTCAAGCCCGTGATCGTCATCAAAGCCGGGCGTCACGCCGAAGCGGCCAAAGCGGCCGCCTCGCACACGGGCGCGCTCGCGGGCGCCGATGCGGTCTACGACGCCGCGTTCCGGCGTGCGGGCATGCTGCGCGTGTTCGACATCGACGAATTGTTCGATGCAGTTGCGACGGTCGCGGCGCCGTCGCTGCCGGTCGGGACAGGCGACAAGCTGGCGATCTTGACCAATGGCGGCGGTCTTGGCGTGCTGGCGACCGACACGCTGATCGACCTGCACGGCCATCTGGCCGATCTGGATGACGAGACGAAGAAAAAACTCGACGCTGTGCTGCCCAAAACCTGGTCGCACGGCAACCCTGTCGACATTATCGGCGATGCCGACGGCGCTCGCTATCGCGCAGCGCTCGAAACGCTGCTCGAAGCGCCCGGCATCGACGCCGTGCTGGCGCTCAATTGTCCGACGGCCATCGCCTCCTCGGTCGACGCGGCCGAGGCGATCGTGGCGGGCGCCAAGGGCGCGCGCATGCCCGTCCTCGCCTCGTGGCTGGGCGGCACCAAAACGGCGCTGGACGCACGCGCGCGGTTTGCCGATGCGCGCATTCCGTCCTACGATACGCCCGACAAAGCGGTGCGCGGCTTCATGCATTTGGTGCGCTACCGCCAAGCCCAGCAGAACCTGATGGAAGTGCCGGACGCCGCCCCCGACAATCTGGCGCCCGATCCTGCCGCCGCACGCGCGATCGTCGATCAAGCCCTGGCGGCCGAGCAATCCTGGCTGACCGATCCGCAGGTGCGCGGCGTGCTGGCAGGCTACGGATTTGCGCTGCCGCGCGGCGAAACGGTGGCCGACACCGCCAGCGCCGTGCTCGCCGCGATACGTATCGGCGGTCGGGTGGCGCTCAAAATCGTCTCGCCCCAGATCCTGCACAAATCCGACGTGGGCGGCGTGGCGCTCAATCTCGACGGGCCGCGGGCGGTCGAACTTGCCGCCACCGCAATGCTCGAACGCGTCAAAGCCAAAATGCCGGATGCCGTCGTGACAGGCTTTCTGGTGCAGGAGATGGTCCATCGCCCGCACGCGCACGAGCTGATTTTGGGGGCAAGCGAAGACCGCCAGTTCGGGCCCGCGATTTTGTTCGGCCAAGGCGGCGTATCGGTCGAAGTCGTCGGCGATACGGCGATGGCGCTGCCGCCGCTCAACGTCAAACTCGCGCGCGAATTGATCGGGGCGACGCGCATCGCGCGCCTGCTCAAGGGCTATCGCGACCGTCCGCCGGTCGATCTGGCGGCCGTGGAACTGGCGCTGGTGCGGCTCTCGCAGCTGGTCTGCGATCTCGACTCGGTCGCCGAAATCGACATCAACCCGCTGCTCGTCGACGCGTCCGGCGCCGTCGTGCTCGATGCGCGCATTCGCGTTCGCAAACCCGGTACGGCCGTGCATGCCGCGCGCCTGGCGATCGAGCCCTATCCGTCGGCGCTGGTGGAAACCATCGAACTCGACGGCTACGGGCCGGTACGATTGCGACCGATCCGGCCCGAGGATGCGCCGCTCATCGACACGCTGCTTGAAAAAATGAGCTCGGAAGACCGCCGCATGCGGTTTTTTGCGCCCGTCACGCGGCTGGCACGGCCGCAATTGGCGCGCCTTACCCAAATCGACTACGACCGCGAAATGGCGTTTGTATGCGAGCGGCCGGGCGCCGGAAAAGACGACGGGTTGCTGGGGGTCGTGCGCCTGGCCGCCGACCCGGACCGAATGCAGGCCGAATACGCCATCGCCCTGCGCTTCGATGCCAAAGGGATCGGTCTTGGGCGCCGCTTGATGGTGCGCATTTTGGATTATGCCAAAAGCCGTCAAATCGGCGAGATTTACGGCGAAATCTTGCGCGAAAACCACAAGATGGTCGAACTGTGCAACAGTTTGGGCTTTACCGTGAAAAGCGTGCCGGACCAGCTCGATATGGTGCATGCCAGCCTTAAGCTGGCCGATTGGGGCGAGCACGCGGAAGCGGCCGCGCAATAGCCGCTTGCGTTCACGCTATTACAAATTATATCACTGTCGAATCGGACGCCCGGCGGCGGCCGAATTTGTATTCCTCTGTGCAATGGAAGCCAGAACTTGTTCGCACTCGATCCAATCATGATTTCGGGCCGAGAGGTCCTGCCGGTCGTCGAAGGCGGCAAGGGCGTGTCGGTCTCGAACGGCGAAAGCTCAGGGGCGTGGGCGGCGGCCGGGGGCGTTGGCACCTTTTCGGGCGTCAATGCCGACCATCTCGACGCGCAAGGCCAGGTCGTGCGTCAGATCTATCGCGGCAAGACGCGGCGCGAACGCCACGACGAGCTGATCGCCTATGCCGTCAAAGGCGCCTTGCACCAGGCGCGCGTGGCGCGCGAAATGTCGGGCGAAAACGGCCGCGTGCACATGAACATCCTGTGGGAAATGGGCGGGGCAGAACCGATTCTGGAAGCGGTTCTAGACCAGTCCAAGGGCTTGATCCACGGCGTCACGTGCGGTGCGGGCATGCCCTACAAGATCGCCGAGATCTGCGCCAAATACGGCGCCTATTACTATCCGATCGTGTCGTCGGCGCGTGCGTTCCGCGCCTTGTGGAAGCGCGCCTACCACAAATTTTCCGACCTGCTGGGCGGCGTAGTCTACGAAGATCCGTGGCTGGCTGGCGGGCATAACGGCCTGTCCAATGCCGAAGACCCGCGCAAGCCCGAACCGCCGCTGGCGCGCGTGATCGAACTGCGTCGGCAGATGCGCGAATTCGGCTTGGATCGCGTGCCGATTTTCATGGCGGGCGGCGTTTGGCGCCTCGACGAATGGAAAGACTTTATCGGCAATCCCGATGTGGGGCCGTGCGCGTTCCAGTTCGGCACGCGCCCGCTGCTGACCCAGGAAAGCCCGATTTCCGACGCGTGGAAGCAGCGTCTGCTGACGCTCAATTCGGGCGATATTTTGCTGCATAAATTTTCGCCGACGGGCTTCTATTCGTCGGCCGTGCGCAACCCGTTTTTGCGCGAGCTCGAAGAGCGCTCGCAGCGCCAAGTCGCCTACCAGATGCACCCCGTGGGCGAACACGACCAACCCTTCCCGGTGGGGGCGCGCGGGCGCATCGTGTATCTGTCGGCGCAGGACAAAGTGGCGGCCGAGGGCTGGGTCAAAGCGGGTTTCACCGAAGCGCTGCGCACGCCCGAATTCACGCTGATCTTCGTCGATCCGGCGCGCGCGGAGGAAATCCACCGCGATCAGGTGAACTGCATGGGCTGCCTTTCGGCTTGCGCGTTTTCCAACTGGCAGCAGAACGATGCGGGCACGACCGGCAAAAAGGCGGACCCGCGCAGCTTCTGCATCCAAAAAACGCTGCAGGACATCAGCCACGGCGCCGACGTCGAAGCCCAGCTGATGTTCGCAGGCCACAACGCCTATCGCTTCGCCTCCGACCCCTACTACGGGAACGGGTTTATCCCAAGCGTCAAGCAACTGGTCGAACGCATCGCGTCGGGGCAGTAGACGGGCGCTCCGTCTAGCCTTTTACCGCCAAAATCGCCTCGATTTCGACCGAGATGCCGCGCGGCAGGCTGCCCATGCCCACGGCCGAGCGCGCATGGCGCCCCGCCTCGCCGAAAACCTCGCCGAACAGATCCGAGCAGCCGTTGACCACCTCCGGCTGCTGGCTAAATCCGGGTACCGCATTGACCATGCCCAGCAGCTTGACCACGTAATCCACGCGGTCGAGCGACCCCAGCGCCTGGCGCACGGTCGCCAACAGGCTGAGCCCGACCAGTCGCGCATCTTGATACCCCTGCTCCACCGTCAAGCTGGCGCCGACAACGCCAACGCGCAAGGTGCCGTTGGCCTCGCGCGGGCCTTGTCCCGACAAATAGAGCGTCTGGGCATGCAGCCGGAACGGAATGTAAGTGCCCGTGGGCTGGGCCGGTTCGGGCAACACAAGGCCCAGTTGCTTCAAGCGCGCTTCGGCCGACATATAAACTCCTTTGCATTTTGCGAATCCGAAAAACCAGCGCCAAAACCGTCCATTCGAACTGCTTCTGGTTGACGCAGTGGCTACGAACCGCGACTATCATCTGTTTTCTTGCGGTCTTCCAGAGGAGACGACAAAACGATGGAACGTCGCGCAATATTGAAATTAATCGGTGCGGGCATCGGCACTGCAGGCTTCGGCGCAGCGCCCGCGCTTGGCCAAGCGCAAGGCGCTTTCCAATTGGCCGTGATGCCAAATGTGAGCGCACGCATCATTCTGACCAATTACCGGCCGATGCGCGAATATCTGCAAAGCGCACTGGGCCGCCCGGTCGAGATCGTCACGGCAACGGACCTGCGCGAGTTCTATACGCGCACGCTTGCCGGGACATACGATCTGGTGATTATCGCGGCCAACCTCGCGCGCGTAGCCGAACTCGACGCGAAGTTCGAATTGCTGGGCGGGCTGGAGCCGCCGATACCGGCCTTGTTCGTCACCCGCAAGGACGCGCCGATGGCGACGTACGAGGCGCTGCGCGGCAAGGCGTTGGCGCTGGCAAATCCGCAATCGCTGGTGGCGCTGACCGCCAAAGCGACGCTCGCTGCGAGCGGTCTTGGCGCCGAGCGCGAATACCGCACGGTTTGGGCACGCAACGAAGACAGTTTGGGGCAGTTGCTGGCGTCGGGCGAAGCGCCGATGGCGTCGATGAGCATGGGCGAATTCCGCGCGTTGCGCGAAGAACTGCGCCAGACGCTCGAGTTTCGCGAATTCGCCAAAGTACCGAATTTTTTCGCGCTCGCAGGCAAACCGATGGCGGCGGCCGACAGTGCGCGCCTGCGCACCCTTCTGTACGCGTTTTCGGAAACCGAACTTGGCAAAGAGTTCCAAAACCTGTCGGGCGTGCAGCGCATCCGCGCGGTGCCGCCCGCCGATTTGGACGGGCTTGATGCCACGCTCGCCGAAACGCGCGCGGCCTTGCGCTCCTAACCCCCCCCCGGAACCCGCCCGATGTGGCTTGCCAGCGTGCCGTTCCGCTTCAAACTGTTCGCCGTCGGCGCGTTGGCGCTGCTGTCGGTGACGGGGCTGTTTGCGGTCATGCAGGCGTCGCTGCTGGAAACCGCCCTGACGCGCCAAATGGTGGCGCGCGCGGAAGCGGAACGCCCGCTTTTCCGCTCCGTGCTGACCAATTTGCTGATCGAACGCGACTTCGCGACCATCGATGCGATTTTGAAAGAGAGCGCCTCCTCGAACGGCTACGCGCATTTGGCGCTGGTCGATGTTCGCGGCGAGACGATCGCGTGCATCGGCTGGGACCCCGCCCTGCACGGCATCCCGAGCGAGGGCCCGACCGCCATTTCGGGGCCGGACGGCACGCTGCGCTTGCCGTTCGAGACCAAATTGGAGTTTGCGGGCCAGTCGCTGGGGACGCTCTATTACGGGGTTTCGACCGCGCCGATCGATGCCGCGCGCGCCGACGTGCTGAGCCAGGCAGCCGCGATCGGGGTCATGGGGCTTGCAGCGGCGCTGATGATCATGGAGTGGCTGCACGGGCTGCTGATGCGCCCCTTGGCACGCCTGCGCATGGCGAGCGACCAGGTGCGGCGCGGCGAGTACGAGGTGGATCTGCTGCCAACCGGCAAGGACGATTTCGGCCGTCTGGGCGACAGCTTCCGCCAGATGGCGCGCGACATCGCAGACCGCGTTCGCGCGCTTGAAGCAAGCGAGGCGACGCAACGCCAGCTACTGGCCGACGCGACGTTGCGCGAGACGCTGCTGGCGGAAGCGCGCGACCGCGCCGAAGCGGCCTCGCAGGCCAAGGCGCAGTTCCTTGCGACCATGAGCCACGAAATCCGCACCCCCCTCAACGGCGTGATCGGCCTTTCGGGCGTGCTGCTCGACGGCCGTCTGGAGCCCGAACAGCGGCGGCTTTTGCAGCTCGTCCATGGATCGGGCGAGCAGCTTTTGGGCGTGGTGAACGACGTACTCGACTTCTCGCGCCTGGACGCCAACCGGTTGGCGCTCTCGCGATCGCAGCTCGACCCGCAACGGCTGACGCGCGAGGCGGTGGCCGCCTTCCAGACGCGGGCCGACGCTAAAAAACTGACCTTGACCTGCTGGGTCTCGGACGACGTGCCGGCGTTCGTTACGGGCGACGCGCTGCGCTTGCGCCAAATTCTCGACAATCTGCTCGCCAACGCGATCAAATTCACGCTGGCGGGCGCGGTCGACATGCGGCTTGCGCGGACCGCCGGGGGCGCTTTGGAATGGGCGGTTCAGGATACCGGGATCGGCATCCCCGACAACCGCATCAAGGACCTGTTCCAGGATTTCACCCAGGTCGATTCCTCGACCACGCGGCGGTTCGGCGGTTCGGGCTTGGGGCTCGCCATCTCGCGGCGATTGGCCCGGCTGATGGGCGGCGATATCGCGGCCGAATCGGTCTTCGGGCGCGGCTCGACTTTCCGCCTGCGGGTGGCGTTTGCCGCCGTCGCCCCCGATATTGCGGCGGGCGAAACGGCGGCAGGCGACACCAGCGGCACCAATGCCAAGCCGAGCGGCGAGATCGTGCCACTGCGCAGCGTCGGCATCCGCGTGCTGGTGGCCGAAGACAACCCGGTCAATCGCTTGGTGATCGAAAAACTGCTGGAACATCTGGGCTATGCCCCAAGTTTCGCCGAAAACGGCGCCGAGACCATCGCGGCAGCCATGCGCGAGCGTTTCGACGCCATTTTGATGGATATCCATATGCCCGATATGGACGGCGTCGCGGTGTTTCGCCAGCTTCGCGCCGCCCTTGGTCCAAATCGCGAAACGCCGATTTTTGCGGTTACGGCCAATGCCTTGACGGGCGACCGCGAGGCCTATTTGGCGTTGGGCATGAACGGCTATCTGTCCAAGCCGATCATGCCGGCTGCCCTTGCGGCGCTGCTGGCGCCGTTGCCGCGCGCCCGCCCCGCCGCCGACAGCCGAGCCAATTGATTCGAACAAATCGGGCTATCACCGCAAATTTTGCTTGCAACTGCTGCGCCAAGGGTTAAAATAAGCCTAGGTAAAGAGCGGCGCACATCAAGGCGCCGCAACACGCAAGCAGGAACGATGGCGCGGAACTCGTCCCAACGACGTAGCGCGGATACGCGGCGCAACTGCGCGCTGCGCAAGAACCGCTGGGGCAAACAGCGCCGGATGGCGCTTGCCTTGGGGTTGGTGTCCGGCCTGCCGTTCGCGGGCATAGCGCAGGCACAAACCCTGCCGCAGGGCGGCGTGGTGGTGGGGGGTGCCGGCACCATCCAACAGACCGCGCCCAACCAGCTGACCATCAACCAAGCCACGCAGAACCTCGCCATCAACTGGAATAGT
>CAMDLT010000012.1 GCA_945901855.1 Asaia bogorensis
GGGCCTTTCCCAGGACCGAACGGTCGATGCCATCGTGTGGTCGATCCGGCTTCCGGTGGCGCTTGTGGCTGTTGTCGTCGGTGCCGCACTTGGCCTCACGGGGGCCATCATGCAGACGATCCTCAACAATCCGCTCGCGTCCAGCTACACGCTGGGCATCGCGGCAGGGGCCGGGTTTGGGGCGGCGCTGGTGATTGTGATGGGTACGCTGCTGCCGGTGCCCGAAGGTTACGCCATTCCGATTATGGCGTTCGTGTTTTCGGGCCTGTCGTGCGCGTGCGTTTATGCGATCGGCCAGGCGCGCGGCGCCTCGCCCGAGATGCTTGTGCTGGGCGGAATTGCGCTGCTGTTTTTGTTCCAGGCGCTGCTGGCGCTGCTGCAGTTCGTCGCCTCGCCCGAAGCGCTCCAGCAGATCGTGTTCTGGCTGTTCGGCAGCCTGCAAAAGGCGACGTGGACCAAATTCGCCGTCATCTTGACGGTGCTGCTCGTTTGCGTGCCGTTGCTGGCGGCCGATGCGTGGGCGCTTACATGCCTGAAACTGGGCGACGAACGCGCGCGCGGCCTTGGCGTGAATGTGCGGACCTTGCGGCTGCGGGCATTTGTGCTGGTCTCGGCGTTGACCGGCGTTGCGGTTGCGTTTGTTGGGACGATCGGTTTTGTCGGCCTGGTTGCGCCGCATATCGCGCGCATGCTGGTCGGCGAAGATCAGCGCGGTTTCATGCCGTGCTCGGCTGTAGCAGGCGCGCTGCTGCTCTCCTGCGCGTCGATCGCCAGCAAAACCGTCCTCCCCGGCGCAATTCTGCCGATCGGCATCGTGACGTCCTTGGTCGGAGTGCCGTTTTTTGTCTTTCTCGTTCTGCGCAACAGGAGAGCGTTTTGGCAGGGCTGAGCGTGCGCGATCTGACCGTGCGCTATGGCACGCGCGTGGCGGCCTCGAATGTCAGCTTCGAGGCCCGGCGCGGCGAAATTCTTGCCATCGTCGGGCCCAACGGGTCGGGCAAGTCGTCGATCCTCAAAGCCATCGCGGGCGTGTTGCCTTGCACGGGCGAGGTCCAAGAGAATGGCCGATCGATCGGCGCGTATCGGATCGGTTTCATGCCGCAGGACGGCGCCGTTCGCGCGGCCTTGACGGTTTTCGAGACCGTCCTGCTTGGCCGGTTCGATCGACTGGGCCTTCGTGTCGCCAAGCCCGACCTGGAGGCGGTGGAAGCGATGCTTGCCGAACTTGAGATCCGGCATCTGGCCGAGCGCTATCTGAGCGATCTGAGCGGTGGCCAGCGTCAGCTCGTATTTCTTGCGCAAGCGCTGGCCGCCGAGCCGGGCATCCTTCTTCTCGACGAGCCGACCAGCGCGCTCGACATTCGCAATCAGCTCGAAGTGCGCGCAACCGTACGCAAGTTGACGCGCGCGCGCGGACTTGCGACCGTATGCGTCCTCCACGATTTGAGCGCTGCGGCGCAAAGTGCGGACCGGATTCTCGCGATGTCGGAGGGTCGCGCGTTTGCCTGTGACGCGCCCGAAAAAGTTCTGACACCGGCGACCATCGCCGCCGTCTTCGGCGTCGAGGCGCGCGTGAGCGTCGATCTGGACGGTTGTCTTGCCATCGCGCCGCTTCGCGCGATCCCGGCCAAGATACGCGCCGGATCCTCGTCGTTCTCCCCCGACTGAACTACACCCTGAGAGGAATATCCAATGAAAACCTATTCAACGTCGCGCCGCTCGCTGCTGCTGGCTTTGGCCGTGTCTGCCGTCTTTGCCGGGGCCGGATCCGCGCAGAACCAGACAGGGATCAAGATCGACCAGCCATGGTCGCGCGCAACTGCGGGAACGGCAAAGACCGGTGCTGGCTATATGACGATCGCGAATGGCGGCGCGCTGCCGGATCGATTGATCCAGGCATCGTCGCCGGTTTCGACGGTCGTCGAGCTGCACGAAATGGCGATGGTCGGAAACGTCATGCAGATGCGTCCTTTGGCTGACGGCATACCGGTGCCGGCCGCAGGCAGCGTTGCGTTGCAGCCGGGCGGGCTGCATCTCATGTTTATCGATCTGAAGGCGCCGCTGCGCGCGGGCACGAAGATTCCCGTCACGCTGCGTTTCGAGCGCGGCGGCGAAATGCAGATCGAATTGGAGGTGCGCGATATGCGCGGCACACCGCCGCAAGGACATCGCGCGCCGCACTGAAACGCGTTCGGGTGGGCTCCAGCCGATGGCCGCGCGATTTCGGACCGTTTGTTAGGGCCGTAAGGCCGCGTCGTCGATCTGTGCGATACGGTCGCCGACGAGGAAGACCTTGTGGGTGTGGCGCTGGAAAACGCGAAGCTCGACGCGCGCACAAAGGCGCGGCTCGTCGGAAAATAGGTTTTGCTGCATCGCAGCATTGTTTTATTAAAGTAAAATATGAAATATTTATGCAGCGTATTGCGTTGCAGCATTATTTGTGAGAAGCTCTTTGCCTGGGAGGTGGCGTCCAGTTCTCCGAAGGAGGGACATTGGATGACCTATCTCGATCAAACACAGTGCGTTTCCGCATTGCCCGTTTTCGAATCGACCGCAGCCGCGCGTCAGCCGCGCGGCGAACTGGCGTCGCGCACCTTGGCGATGCCGGCCGACACCAATCCGCGCGGCGACGTGTTCGGCGGCTGGATCATGTCGTTGATGGATCTGGCCGGCAAAATGAGCGCTACGCGCTATGCGCACGGGCGCGTTGCGACCGTGGCGGTGTCGAACATCGTGTTCCACCGGCCGGTCGATGTGGGCGACACGGTGTGCTGCTACACGGCCCTTGGCAAGATCGGCCGCACGTCGATCTCGTTCGACGTGGAAGTGTGGGTGCTGCGCCAAGGCCACGGCGAACGCGTGATGGTGACGCACGCAAATTTCACCTATGTCGCGCTCGACGATGCCGGCCGCCCGCAATTGCTGGCGGCGGCGGCGGCCAGCGCTACGTGATTTCGGGCAGCTTGTAGGGCAGCATTTCGGCGTCGAACCCGGCTAGGTCCTGCGGTTGCAGACCGACCACGATCGGGTCGGCTTCGTCGCGCTGCACCAGCATGCGCGTGTTGAACAGATCGTGGTTGTAGCCGTGTTTGTCGACGATGCGGTGCATGACGATCGGCAGCGCCGTCTCGGCGATCTTGCCGCCCGTGATCTGGCTGCGGATACGCGAAATCGAATGCCCGCCCAGGGTGAGGCCCTGGAGTTTTTCAAGAATTTTCTCGGCGCGCGCGAGAAACAGAATCGTGTCGAGCTGGCGGACCACCGGCGGTTCGGTCGGGCGCACGAAACTGCCCACGCACACCTGGTTCGCCTGCGCCTTGCCGATCAGGCGCGCCAACTGGATCGTCACTTCGCCCACCAGATATTCGAAGCCGCGCGGGCGGGTCCCTTCGATCTGGTGGTACGAATAGTGCGCGCCCACCGAAAAACAGGTGCGCAGCACCGGCACGAAATCGGCTTGGCCGCGCGTGCGCGCGACCGCGTTGTCGGCCAGAATCAGCACAAGTGCGGCATAGGTGCGCAGATCCGCATCGAACCCGCGCGCGCGATTCCAGACATAGAACCCGTCGCCCACGGTGGAGCGCGCGAGTTCGACATCGAACCCGGCTTCGGCCATTTTTTTGGCCGCGTGGTTGATCGAAAACTCGAGCGAGGCGAGCTGCGCCATCTGCGCCAGCGGATCGACCTTGGAAAACCCCACGATGTCGAACAGCATGACGGCGCGATATTCGGTGCGCGACACGCCGTAGCGGCGCACGACCTGGTCGATTACCTGCGGCTCGACGTCGCCTTTCTCCTCGCCCACGGTGAAGGGCAGTTCGACGCGGATCGGGCGGGATTGCAACGCTTTGGCGACCTCGCCGAACGTTTGCGCCCCCATCAAGCGGCTGCCCGACAAAATGCGCCCGACGTGCGGCGCTTCGGCCAGCACCCGCCACACGGGCGCGGCGCAGATCGACACCATCGCGCCGTCGTGCATCCAGCCCGCGATCATGTTCTGCCCGAGCTTCCAGGAAGCCTGCAGCGCAAAATCGAGCTCGCGCAATCCGTCGCGAATTTCTTCGGGCGTCGCCATGGCGCAATTATAGGGCCAAACTGCGCGGTCGTCCGCAAATCTAGACAACCTCCGCCACATAATGATGGCGGGCGGTGGTGCAGCGCGAGACGCGCCATTCGCAGGCGCGTCCGTCGAGCGCATAGGCCACGCGGTCGATCTCCAGCAGCGGCGCGCCCGAGCGCAAACCAAGATAGGCCGCGTCCTCCGGGCTTGCCGCGATCGCCTTGAGATTCTCCGCCGCGCGCGCCACCGACACGCCGAAGCGATCCTGATAGAGCTTGTAGAGTTCGTTCGGCAGATCGGCGCGGTCGCGCGAATCGAGCCCGGCGAACAGCGATGCCGGCACCGCGATGCGCTCGACGATCGCGGCCTCGCCGTCGAGCAGGCGCAAGCGGTGCAGCCGCACGATGCGCGCCCCTGCCGCAAGGCCGAGCTTGCGCGTTTCCTCGCGGCTCGCCGGACCGGCTTTGAGCGACAAAATGCGGCTACCGGGCAATGCGCGGCTGCCGTCGTCGCCGACCAGATGGAAAAAATGGAACAGCGCGCGCGCCGCATTGTGTTCGGCCACGAACGTGCCCTTGCCCTGGCGGCGCACGACAAGATTGGCGCGCGCGATGTCGTCGAGCGCGCGCCGCACCGTGCCTTGGCTGATGCCAAGGTCCAGCGCCAGCGCAGGTTCGGCCGGCAGTTTTTCGCCCGCCCGCCACGCGCCCGAGGCGAGCCTGCGCATCAGTTCGGCCTTGGCGGCGGCATAAAGCGGGGCGGGGCGGTCGAGGGGGCGGGCCATACTCTTGTATAAGATAGCTGATTGCGTTGACGCAACTCCGCCGCGGGTTCTAGCGTTGCAGGGTCCAATCGAGTTTCGTTGAACCTTAAAAAAAGAAGCGAGGGGGGAAATGGCGACCCAATTCATCGTCCACGACAAAAAAGACACGGTCGGCGTGATCGTCGTCGAAGACGTCAAGCCCGGCGCCACGCTCGAAGGCTGGCTCATGGAAGGCGACGGCACCGTCAAGATCAAAGCCCTGAAGGCGATTCCGCTCGGGCACAAGATCGCGATGGTCGACCTCAAAAAAGGCGATACGGTGCTCAAATACGGGCACGACATCGGCCGCATCGTGGCGGACGCCAAAAAAGGCGACCATGTCCACGTCCACAACATGAAGACGAAGCGCTGGTAGCGCAAAAGGAGCGGCCCATGGCCAAAGCCCCTGCAGCAAAGACACCTGCAATCATCAAGAAGCGCTCGCGTTCGGTCGGCAAATTGCCCTTCATGGGCTTTCGGCGCGAAAACGGCCGCGTCGGCATCCGCAACCACGTGATCGTGCTGCCGCTCGACGATCTGTCGAACGCGGCGGCCGAAGCGGTTGCCAACAACATCAAAGGCACGATGGCCTTGCCGCACGCCTACGGGCGCTTGCAGTTCGGCGAAGATTTGGCGCTGCATTTCCGCACGCTGATCGGCACGGGCTGCAACGCCAACGTGGCGGCCGTGGTCGTGATCGGCATCGAGCCCGGCTGGACCGCGCGCGTGGTCGACGGCATCGCCAAGACCGGCAAGCCCGTGCAGGGTTTTGCCATCGAAGGCAACGGCGACCTGAAGACCATCGAATCGGCCAGCCGCGTTGCCCAGCAGTTCGTGATGTGGGCGACCGAAAAACAGCGCGAAGCCTGCACGATCGACGAATTGTGGGTCTCGACCAAGTGCGGCGAATCCGACACCACATCGGGCCTCGCCTCGTGTCCGACGGTGGGCAACCTCATCGACAAGATCGATCCGATGGGCGCTACCACCTGCTTCGGGGAAACTTCCGAACTTACGGGTGCGGAGACCGAAATGGTCAAGCGCGCGATGGACAAGAAGGTCGCCGACAAGTTCATGGGCGTGTTCAACGCCTATCAGGACATGATCAACCGTTTCAAAACGGACGATCTGTCGGACTCGCAGCCGACCAAGGGCAACATCGCGGGGGGCCTCACGACGATCGAAGAAAAGGCCTTTGGCAATTTCCAGAAGATCGGCCACAAGACCAAGTACGTGGACGTGCTGGGCCCGGCCGAAATGCCGAAAAAGGGCAAAGGCCTCTACTTCATGGACACGTCCTCGGCTGCGGCGGAGTGCGTGACCTTGCAGGCGGCGGCGGGGTTCGTCGTGCATCTGTTCCCGACGGGACAGGGCAACGTGATCGGCAATCCGATCGAGCCCGTCATCAAGCTGACGGCCAATCCCAAGACCGCGCGCTTGATGCCCGAGCATATCGACCTCGACGTCTCGGGCATCTTGCGCCGCGAGATGGACCTCGACGAAGCGGGCGACCGGCTGATCGACGTGATGATCCGCGTCTGCAACGGGCGCTACACCTGCGCCGAGGCCTTGGGCCATCGCGAGTTCGTGATGACCAAGCTCTACCAAAGCGCTTAAACGCTTGGGACCGACGATCGAAGTACGCGTCTGGCGGGGCGGGGCGGAAGGCAGCTTCCAGGCTTTCCATGTTCCGCGCCGTTCCAGCCAGACCGTGCTCGATCTTGTCACCTACATCCAGCGCAAGCTCGACCCCACGCTCGCCTATCGCTTCGCGTGCCGGGTCGGCATGTGCGGCAGTTGCGCCATGACCGTCGACGGCAAGCCGCGCTGGACGTGCCGCACGCATGTCGCCAAGCTGGAGGGCGACGTGCTGACGATCGAGCCGCTCAAAAATCTGCCGGTCGTCAAAGATCTTGTCGCGGACCTCGCACCCTTCTTCGACAAATGGGCCAAGGCGGGCGGCGCGTTCGTGCCCTCGGCGGCGCCGGGCGCGGATTTTGCCGTCGTGCCGCCCGCCTCCGCCGCGCGCCAAGCGGCCGATGCGGGCATCGAATGCATCGGTTGCGCCGTGTGCTATTCGGCGTGCGACGTGGTCGCGTGGAACCGCGACTATTTGGGGCCGGCAGCGCTCAACCGCGCCTGGACCTTGCAGAACGACGTGCGCGATGCGGGCCAGCGTGCCCGCCTTGCGGCCGTGGCGGGCGACGCGGGGTGCCATGCGTGCCACACCCAGCAATCGTGCCGCGCGCACTGCCCGAAATCGCTGAACCCAAGCGCGTCCATCGCGGGGCTCAAGCGCAGCGTGCTCGGCGCCTTGCTGAAGGGCGCGCTGTGAAGCTCGATGCCTGGCTGTGGGTCGCCCAGCGCGCCAGTGCGGCCGTGCTCGCCGTGTGCGCGGTGGCGCACCTTGCGACCAACATCTATGCCGTGCAAGGCGGCTTGAGCGCGGCCGAAATTTTGGCGCGCACGCGCGGCTCGAGTCTGCTCGCGGCGTTTTACGGCGTGTTTGTCGTCGCGGTCGCGATCCATGCGCCCATCGGCTTGCGCGCCATCGCCAGCGAAATGCTGGGCTGGCGCGGCGCGCGGCTCGACGGGGCGTTGGCGCTGTTAGCGCTGTTGCTGGCGTGGCTGGGCTGGCGCGCCGTCGGCGGACTGGTCGGATGATCCGCCCGCACCGCTCGCACGCGGCTTGGTGGGCGTTTGCGGTGCACCGCGTGTCGGGCCTGTTGCTCGCGCTGTTTTTGCCGTTGCATTTCTGGGCGCTTGGATTGGCGCTCGAAGGCGAAGCGGCTCTCGATGCGCTGCTAACGTGGACCGACAATCCGGTCTTGAAGATCGTCGAGGCGGGCCTCGTCGTGCTGCTGGCGGCGCACTTGGCGGGCGGTCTGCGCGTAATGGCGATCGAATTGCTCGCGTGGAACGTCGCGCAAAAAAACGCGATCGCGGTCTCGGCGTTTTTGGCTTTGGCAACGGGGCTGCTGTTTTTGCTGGGCGCGTTCGCGTGAGCGATACGGCCTATCTGATGATCGGCGCGTTTTTTGCCGCCATCGCGTCGGGCATGGCGGGGTTCGCATTTGCGCTGATCGCGTCGGCGACCTTCCTGCATTTTCGCGCGCCCGCCGACGCGACGCCGCTGGTGGTGGCGGCAAGCTTGCTGTCGCAGAGTTTCTCGATCTGGAGCCTGCGCGCGGGCATCGATTGGCGCCGTCTGGCGCCGTTTTTGATCGGCGGCATCGCGGGCATCCCGCTTGGCATCGCGCTGCTGGGGCTGGTTGCGGCCGATCCGCTGCGAAAATCCATCGGCGCGTTTTTGGTCGTCTACGCGCTTTATATGCTGCTGGCCCGGCCGCTTGCGCCCGTCGTGCGCGGCGGGCGTGCGCTCGACGGCGCGGTCGGACTGGTCGGCGGCGCGTTGGGCGGGCTTGCGGGCCTGTCGGGCGCATTGCCCACGATCTGGGCGGGCTTGCGCGGCTGGCCCAAAGACGCGCAGCGCGCCGTCTACCAGCCCTACATCTTCGTCGTCCAGGCGGCGACGCTGCTGGCGTTGGCGTTCGACGGCGGGATCGGCGAACAGGTGCAGACGGATTTTCTGTTCTGCCTGCCGGTCGTGGCGCTGGGCGTGTGGATCGGGCTCAAGCTCTATGCCCGCATCGACGACCGGCAGTTCAAACGCATCGTGCTCGCGTTGCTGCTGGCATCCGGGCTCGGACTGGTGTTCTAATCGGCCAAAATCAAACCAAGGGAGATGACGCCATGATCGCCACCCGACGCGCCGTGCTTGCCGGCACCGCCGCCCTGCTCGCCGCCCCCGCAAGCCTGCGCGCGCAGACCGAGGTGCGCGAAGTGCGCATCGCCAAGCAGTTCGGCATCTCGTATCTGCCGCTGATGGTGATGGAAGACCAGAACCTGATCGAGAAACACGCGAAGGCCGCGGGCCTCGACGTGAAGACGAACTGGCTGCAGTTTTCGGGCGGCGCGCCGATCAACGACGCGCTCATCTCGGGCAGCCTCGAATTTGCGGGCGGCGGCGTCGGGCCCATGATCGTGTTGTGGGCACGCACCAAGGGCTCGCTCAACGTGCGCGGCGTGGCGTCGCTGAATTCGCTGCCGCTCTATCTCAACACCGTCAACCCCAACGTCAAGACCATCCGCGACTTCACCGACAAGGACCGCATCGGCCTGCCGGCCGTGCGCGTGTCGATCCAGGCGATCACGCTGCAGATGGAAAGCGAAAAGCTGTTCGGCATGGGCCAGCACGGCAAGCTCGACAACATCACGGTGTCGATGTCGCATCCCGACGCGATGAACGCGATGATGTCGGGGCGCAGCGAGGTGACGGCGCATTTCGGCTCGCCCCCCTTCCAGAACCAGCAATTGCAGGATGCCCGCGTGACGCGCGTGCTGTCGAGCTACGACGTGCTGGGCGGCCCGGCCTCGTTCAACTTCATGTGGACGACGGCGCGCGTGCGCGAACAGAACCCGCGCGTCTACGCGGCGTTCGTCGCAGCGCTGGACGAGGCGCACGCGCTGATCAACCGCGACCGCAGCTTGGCGGCCGACATCTACATGCGCGTGGAACGCGGCGCGCCGCCCAAGGAATTCGTGATGCAGCTTCTCAACGATCCGCAGCACGAATTCACCAAGGTGCCGAAGAACACGATGAAATACGCGAGCTTCATGGCCCGCACCGGCACGGTGCGCGAAGCGCCCGCCGACTGGAAAGACATGTTCTTCCCCGAACTGCACGCGACGCAGGGATCCTGAAGCGATGGCGCAGCCGCTTCTGAAGGTGGACGGCGTCACGTTGCAGTACAAGACGGCCGAGCATCTGGTCACCGCAACCTGGCGCGTGAGCTTCGAAGTTCAGCGCGGCGAGCGCTACGTGCTGCTGGGACCGTCGGGCTGCGGCAAGTCCACCTTGCTGAAGGGCGTTGCCGGTTTCATGACCCCGGTCGAGGGGCATATCGCGCTCAACGGGCGCGAGATCGACAGGCCCGGCCCCGACCGTATGATGGTGTTCCAGGAATTCGACCAGCTGCTGCCCTGGAAGACCGTGCATCAGAACGTCATGTTCCCGATGCTGTGCGCGGGCAAATGGAACCGCAAGGAAGCGGGCGAGCGCGCGCGCCATTTCATCGCCAAGGTGAACCTGTCGAAATTCATCGACGTCTTCCCGCACATGCTGTCGGGCGGCATGAAGCAGCGCGTGGCGATCGCGCGCGCGATGGCGATGGAACCCGACATTCTGCTGATGGACGAACCCTACGCGGCCCTCGACGCGCTGACGCGGCGCAAGATGCAGGAAGAACTTCTGGAACTGTGGGACGACGTGCGCTTCACGGTGCTGTTCGTCACCCATTCGATCGAAGAAGCGATCGTCGTCGGCAGCCGCATTCTGGTGCTCTCGCCCCATCCCGGCCGCGTCAAGGCCGAACTCAACTGCCACCAGTTCGACCACACCGCGCAAGGCGGGGTCGAGTTCCAGGCCTTGCAGCGCCGCATCCACAACATGCTGTTCGCCGAGGCGATAGAGCCTGAGAAAGCCGATGCCCATGGCTGAGAGTGGGAAAATCCAGCCCGGCGTGCGCGCCGAATACGAAGTCGCAAGCATCGCCGACGCGCAGTTCGGCGAAGTGGCGCGTCCGCTTTCGGCGTTCGAGCGCGTGTGGAACCAGACCGGCGTGCGGCGCCTGGCGGTGGTCGCAGCGCTCGCGCTCGCGTGGGAAATTTACGGACGCACCCTCAACAATCCGCTGATGTTTCCGCCGTTCAGCGAAGTGTCGGTGGCGTTCTACGACGCCTTCACCAAGGGCCCGTTGCTGGGCCGCATGCTGACGACGCTGCAAGTGCTGCTGATCGGCTATGGCTGCGGCCTTGCGCTTGCCGCCGTGTTCACGACGCTGGCCGTGTCGACGCGCTTTGGCAACGATCTGCTCTCGACGCTGACCGCGATGTTCAATCCGTTGCCCGCGATCGCCTTGCTGCCGCTGGCGTTGCTGTGGTTCGGGCTCGGCATTCCCTCGCTCGTGTTCGTGATCGTGCACTCGGTCTTGTGGGCGGTGGCGCTGAATACGCATACGGGTTTCAAGTCGGTCTCGGAAACGATGCGCATGGCGGGCCAAAATTACGGCCTGACGGGCGTGCGCTACGTCATGGCGATTTTGATCCCGGCGGCGTTTCCCTCGATTCTCGCGGGCCTCAAGATCGGCTGGGCGTTCGCGTGGCGCACGCTGATTGCGGCCGAGCTGGTGTTCGGCGTGTCGGCGCGTTCGGGCGGGCTTGGCTGGTACATTTTCGAGAACCGCAATCTGCTCGAAACCGCCAACGTGTTTGCGGGCCTGCTCACCGTCATCGTCATCGGCCTGTTCGTCGAAGGCGTGATTTTCCGCGCGATCGAAGCGCGCACCGTGCGCCGCTGGGGGATGCAGCGATGAAACCGCTTGCCGTCGATCCGGCCGCCATCGAAGAAGCGGCGAAGCTTCTCTATATCCGCGCGCTCAAGATCCTGCCCGACGACATCAAACAGGGTTTCGTTCGCCTCGACGCGTCCGAGACCGGCGCCACGGCCAAGACGATCCTGGCAACGATGGTCGAAAACATCGACGTGGCCGAGCGCACCGACAATCTTTTGTGCCAGGATACCGGCATCCCGATTTTCAATGTCGATATCGGCCAAAATGTCGCGATCGACGGCGTGGCGCTGAAGGCCGCGATCGGGCGCGGCGTGGCGCGCGCCACCAAGGAGTATCCGCTGCGCTCGTCGGTCGTGCATCCGCTGACGCGCGTCAACTTGCACAGCTCGTCGGGCATCCGGGTCCCCGTCATCAACATCGATTTCGTCGACCGGCCCGGCACGCTTCGCCTCGAGATGATCCCGAAGGGTTCGGGCTCCGAGAACGGCTCGTTCCTCAAAATGCTGATCCCGGCCGACGGCATCGACGGCATCAAAACCTTCGTGATCGACCGCGTGATGGAAGCGGGCGGCAAGGTGTGCCCGCCCACCATCGTGGGCGTGGGCATCGGCGGCACGTCGGATCTGTGCATGCACCTTGCCAAGGTTGCGGCCACGCGCGCCTTGGGATCGTCCTGCGCCGATCCGGAAGGGGCAAAGCTCGAAGCGCTGCTCTCGAACGCGGTCAACACGCTGGGCATCGGGCCGCAGGGGCTTGGCGGGGATTCGACCGCGTTCGCCGTGCATGTCGAAACGGCGGCGACGCACATCACCATGAATCCGGTCGCCGTCAACATCCAATGCCATTCGGCCCGACGCGCGAGCGCGCTGTTCGACGCCGACGGGCTCACGCTCGGGTTCTAGCGATGGCGCACCATGTTCTCGCCATGCCGATCGACGATGCCCGCGTGCGGACCTTGCGTGCGGGCGATACGGTCACGCTCGAAAACGATCTGTTCGGCATTCGCGACGCGACCCAGATCCACATGTTCGAGCGCGGCCGCAAGACGCGCTTTTCCCTGCGCGGCCATGCGGTGATCCACACCGCCCCCAACGTGCGCAAAGTGACGCCGTCCAACGAGTGTCCAGCGGGCTACGCGGCCGTGTGCGTGGGCACCACCACGTCCGACCGCATGGAGCGTTTTTCGCGCCCCTTGATGGCCGAATACGGCGTGCGCCTGATCGTCGGCAAAGGCGGTTTGCGCGAAGAGTCGCAGGCCGCGTTCAAGGAACTGGGAGGCGCCTATCTTGCCATCATCGGCGGCACGGCAGCGCTCGAGACCACATGGATCGAGCGCATCGCGGATGTCGATCTCGACGATCTCAACCCCGAGAGCCTGTGGCATTTCAAGATCAAGGGGTTCGGGCCGCTGCTGGTGGCGATGGACAGCCACGGCGCGTCTCTTTACGACGCGGTGCGCGATACGGCGCAGGACCGGCGCAAGGCTGCGCTCGCGGCCTTGGGCGTCAAAACATGAAACGGCTCGATTTCGACATTCTGATTTTGGGGGCGGGCGGTGCGGGGCTGTTTGCGGCCCTGCACGCCCACAAGGCCGACCCTGCGCTGAAGATCGCCATCGCGGTCAAAGGGCTGCTCGGCAAAAGCGGCTGCACGCGCATGGTGCAGGGCGGCTACAACGTGGCGTTGGCGCCGGGCGACAGTGCCGTGCGCCATTTCATGGACACGGTCGAAGGCGGCAAATGGCTCAACGACCAGGATCTGGCCTGGCTGCTGGTGCACGAGGCGCAAACGCGCATCCGCGAGCTTGAAAACGAGCTCGGCTGTTTTTTCGACCGCAACGCGGACGGAACGGTCCACCAGAAAGCTTTTGCTGGCCAAACCTTCGACCGCACGGTCCACAAGGGCGATCTGACGGGCATCGAGATCGTCAACCGTCTGGCCGAACAGGTGTGGACGCGCGGCATCGACCGGCTGGAGGAGCATCGCGCGCTGGCGTTCGTCAAAACGGCGGACGGATCGGCGCTGGCGGGCGTTTTGATGCTCGACATGCGCGCGGGCGAATTTCTGTTCGTGCGCGCCAAGGCGGTGCTGCTGGCCACGGGCGGCGGGCCGACCATGTACAAATACCACACGCCGTCGGGCGACAAAGCGTGCGACGGCATGGCGATGGCGCTGCGCGCCGGGCTGGCGTTGCGCGACATGGAAATGGTGCAGTTCCATCCGACCGGCCTGCTGGCCGGGCCCGACACGCGCATGACCGGCACGGTGCTGGAAGAAGGATTGCGCGGTGCGGGCGGGTGGCTCACCGACCGCGACGGCAAACGCTTCATGGCCGACTACGATGCCAAGGCCGAGCGCGCCACGCGCGATGTGGTCAGCCGGTCGATCGCCGATGCGATCGCCAAAGGGCGCGGCACGGATCTTGGCGGCGTCTATATCGAAATGGCGCATCTGGGGCCCGCCAACGTGCGCAAGCAGTTCAAGGGCATGGTCGAGCGCTGCGCCGATTGCGGTTTCGACCTTGCGGGCGGGCGCGTCGAAGTGGTGCCGACCGCGCATTACATGATGGGCGGCGTGCCGTTTGCGCCCGACTGCACGACCGCCTTGCCCGGTCTGTTTGCGGCAGGCGAAGACACTGGCGGCGTCCACGGCGCCAATCGCTTGGGCGGCAACGGCGTCGCCAATTCGACCGTGTTCGGCGGCTTGGCGGGTGCCAGCATGGCGAAATTCGTGCGAAACGCCGAACTTCGCGCGGCCGACGAAGCCGCGATCCATGCCGCGATCGCGGCCGCCGAAGCGCCGTTTGCCGAAGCGCCCGGCGATCTCGATGCCATTCGCGAGACGCTTTACGACACGATGTGGAACGATGTCGGCATCGTGCGCGACGCGGCCGGTTTGGCGCGCGGCGCGCTGGCGCTGGACGAACTCGACAAAGCGCTCGACCAAACCGGCGTGGCCGACGGCGATCGCGCCTTCAATCTCGCCTGGCACGATTGGCTCAATCTTAAAAACCTGGTCGCGGTGTCGAAGATCGTGTGCGCTGCCGCCCAAACGCGCACTGACAGCCGGGGCGCCCATTTCCGCGCCGATTTTCCCGCAACCGACGATCTGGCAACGTCGCGCTACACGCTTGCCAAACTCGACGGCAGTGCGCCCGTCGTGTCGAGCGAACCCGTTATCTTCACCCGCGTGCGGCCAGGCCAAACGCTTCTGCCCGCCGAGGCTGCCGAATGAAGATCGCCGACAAACTTGCCCAAACCCTGGCCGACTGGGGGGCGACTTTCGCCTTCGGCATTCCGGGCAACGACGTGCTGGAAACCGTGCGCGCGTGCGAGGAGGCGGGTATTCGCTTCGTGCTCGCGAAGTCCGAGCCCGCCGCCGCCTTCATGGCCGATGCGGTCTCGCAAATCACGGGCAAACCGCAAGTGCTGATCCCGGCATTGGGACCCGGCATTGCCAACGCAACCGCCGGTTTGGCCGGCGCCTTGATGGAGCGCTCGCCCATCGCCGTGCTGACCGGCGAGATGGCGACCGCCAACCAGCAAATCTACAACCATCAGGCGTTCGACCATGTGGCGCTGGCGACGCCCGTCGTCAAATACGCGGCGACCCTCAATGCCGCGCGTCCGGCGCAACAACTGGCGCGCGCGCTCGACATCGCGACGAGCTATCCGGCCGGCCCCGTCATGGTCAATGTGCCCGCCGATATCGGGCGTCTGGAAAGCAGCGAATCCGCGCGTCCGAAGCCCGCGCAGATCGAGCGAACGGCGCTGGCGCCCGACGCGGTCGCCGCTTTGCGCCAAAAAATCGCGGGCGCGAAACAGCCGCTGGCCCTGGTCGGCCGCGGAGCCTTGGCCGACCGCGTGCCCGCAGCGCTCCAGGCCTTCCTTGAAGGCTGGAACATGCCGTTTTTTGCGACCTACAAAGCCAAGGGCGTCGTCAGCGACCACCATGCTTTGTGTCTGGGCGCCGTCGGCCTGTCGCCCATCGTCGATGCGGCGAATCTGAAAGTGCTGGCGGCGGCCGATCTGGTCGTGTGCGTGGGGTTCGATCCAATCGAGCTTCGCGATGCGTGGGTCGATGCGTGGGGCCCCGAGCGCGCGGCGATCGCGCTCGATTGGGGGCCGCTCAACCATCGTATTTTTCCGCTGGGCCAGGAGTGCCACGGCGATCTGCCGACGATGCTGGCCCAGCTTGTCGGCAAGGGTAACGGCGCGTGGCCGGCGGCGGTGCTCGATGCGTGCCGCCGGGACGTTGCGCATATCGTGCGTCCACGCGCGCTGTCGCACGCCATTTCGCCCGCCGCCTTGTTCAAGGCCGTATCGGACCGTGTCGCGCCCGATTGGCGCATGACGGTCGATGTGGGCGCGCACCGTATCCTTGCGAACCATGCCATTGCCTGCAAAGCGCCCGGCCAATTGATGCAGTCGAACGGCCTGTGCTGCATGGGCTATGCCGTGCCCGCCGCCATCGGCGCGCAATTGGCCGATCGCCGGGCGCCGGTCGTCGCCCTCGTCGGCGACGGCTGCATGCTGATGACGTTGGGCGAATTGCCGCTCGCGGCCGAACTCGATCTGCCGATCGTCGTCATCGTGCTCAATGACGGCGCGTTGTCGCTGATCAAGTTGAAGCAGGCGAAGATGCAGATGGACAAACGCGGCGTCGATTTCGCGGGCCCGCGCTTCGATATGATCGCGCAAGCCTGCGGGGCCGCGGGCGTGCGCGTGGAAACCCAGGCCGCATTCGAAGCGGCGTTCGATGCGGCGCTGGGTGCCCGCAAATTCACGGTCATCGACGCGATCGTCGATGCGGCCGAATACATGGAGCAGATGTGACATGAACGACATTGTCGTCAGCGAATTCGTCGACCAGTGGGCGGTCGACGATTTGGCCCGGGATTATACGGTCCATTACGACCCGAAGCTTGTCGACAATCCGGACAGGCTTGGCGAACTTGCCGCCGAAAGCCCGGCCATCATCGTGCGCAACCGCACGCAAGTGCGCGGCGCCGTTTTGGCGGCGATGAAGAATCTCAAAGTCATCGGTCGGCTGGGCGTCGGGCTCGACAATATCGACATGGACGAATGCGCCAAGCGCGGCATCCAGGTGTTTCCAGCGACAGGGGCCAACACGGTGTCGGTCGCCGAATACGTGATCGCGGCCGTTTTGGTCGGACTTCGCGACGTATGGAAAGCCAACGACGCCGTGCTTGCGGGCAAATGGCCGCGCAACGACCTGATGCTGGGCGAGGCGATGGGCAAGCGCCTTGGCCTTGTCGGCTTCGGCGGCATCGCGCGCGCGGTTGCCAGCCGCGCCAAAGCGCTTGAGATGCAGCTTGCCGCCTACGATCCGATGCTGGCGGCCGACGATCCGGCCTGGGCGCAATATGGCGTTATGCGCGAGACCAGCATCGACGCGCTGTGCGAAAGCTGCGACGTCGTCTCGCTGCACGTGCCCTTGACGCCGCAGACCAAGAACCTGCTCGACGCCGCCAGGCTCGCCCGCATGAAACCGACGGCGCTGGTGATCAACACTGCGCGCGGCGGCATCGTCGACGAAGCCGCGTTGGCCGCCGCCCTCAGGGCCGGGAAACTCGGCGGCGCCGCGCTCGACGTGTTCGATAAGGAGCCGCTCAAAGCGGGCTCCGTGCTCGAAGGCATGCCGCGTTTGTGGCTGACGCCGCATATCGCGGGCGTTACGGCCGAGGGCAATGTGCGCGTTTCCACCGTCACGGTCGCCAATGTGCGCGGCGCGTTGCAGAAGCTTGGCATCAAGGGCAGCAAATGAGCGAAACCATCTCGTTGGCCGACGCGCATGCGTTGGCAGTCATGGCTCTGGTCGCGGGCAATACCTCGCAAGCCAACGCCGCGCATGTTGCCGACGCGCTGATCGGCGCCGAAGCCGATGGGCTTGCAAGCCACGGCCTGTCGCGTGTCGCGGCCTATGCCGACCAAGCCAAGGTCGGCAAGGTTGCGGGCCATGCCGTGCCGGTCTTGACCAAGACGGCGCCCGGCGCTTTGTTCGTCGATGCCAAAGACGGCTTTGCCTATCCCGCCATCGCGGCTGCACTTGCCGAAGGGGCGACGATGGCAAAACACGCGGGCGTCGTGGCGGTCGCGATCGGCAATTCGCATCATTTTGGTGCGGCCGGTTTGCATGTCGAAGCGGCGGCAAAAGCCGGGCTGGTCGCGTTGCTGTTCGGAAATTCGCCTGCGGCCATTGCCCCGTGGGGCGGATCGGCCGCGTTGTTCGGCACCAACCCCATCGCGTTTGCGTGCCCGCGCGTCGGCAAACCGCCGCTCGTGATCGATCTGTCGCTCTCGAAGGTCGCGCGCGGCAAGATCATGGTCGCGGCGCAAAAAGGCGAAGCGATCCCGGAAGGCTGGGCGCTGGACGCCGAGGGCAACGCCACGACCGACGCCAAAAAAGCGCTGGCCGGCACGATGCTGCCGCTGGGCGATGCCAAGGGGGCGGCGCTTGTGCTGATGGTCGAATTGCTGTCGGCCGCCTTGAGCGCGTCGCATTTCGGGTTCGAAGCAAGTTCCTTCTTCGACGCCAAAGGCCCGCCGCCGCGCGTGGGCCAGCTTTTGCTGCTGATCGATCCCGCGCGCTTTGCGGGCGACGCGTTTGCGGGCCGGGTCGAAACCTTGCTTGGCGCCATTCTGGGCCAGGCGGGCACGCGCTTGCCGGGCGAGCGGCGTTTGAAGCTGCGCGCGGCCGCCGCTTTGGGCGGCATCAAGGTGCCAAGCGACTTGCTGGCCGATCTGCGCAAGCGAGCGGCCGGGTGATCGAACGCCATCTTGAAATTCGCGACAGCGTGCGCGCGATCTGCGCGCGGTTTCCGGGCGCCTATTGGCGCGCGCTCGATCGCGAGCGGCGCTACCCGGCCGACTTTGTCGAAGCGCTGACGACCAGCGGCATGCTGGCCGCCTTGATACCGGAAGAATATGGCGGCTCGGGCCTGAAATTGTCGGCTGCGGCGGCGATCCTCGAAGAGATCCACGCGAGCGGCGGCAATGGCGGCGCGTGCCATGCCCAGATGTATACGATGGGCACCATCCTGCGCCACGGCAGCGACGCGCAAAAGCGTCTCTATCTGCCCGACATCGCGGCGGGCCGGTTGCGCCTGCAAGCCTTCGGCGTAACCGAGCCGGATGCCGGAACCGACACGAGCGCGATCCGCACCACGGCCGAACTGCACGGCGACACGTATGTCGTCAACGGACAGAAAGTGTGGACCAGCCGCGCCGAACATTCCGATCTGATGCTGCTGCTCGCGCGCACGACGCCCAAGGAGAAGACCGAGAAAAAGACCGACGGACTTTCGGTCTTCGTGCTCGATATGCGCGGCGCCAAGGGGCTGACGGTCAAGCCGCTGCGCGCGATGGTCAACCATGCGGCGACGGAAGTGTTTTTCGACAATGTCGAAATCCCCGCCGCCAACCGCATCGGCGAGGAAGGCCGAGGGTTTCGCTATATTTTGGACGGCATGAATGCCGAGCGCATTTTGATTGCCGCCGAATGCATCGGCGATGCGCGCTGGTTCGTCGAAACCGCGACGGCGTATGCAAAATCGCGAAACGTGTTCGGCCGACCGATCGGCCGGAATCAGGGCATCCAGTTTCCGATCGCGAAGGCCTATGCCGCGATGCGCGCCGCCGAGCTGATGGTCCGCGAGGCGCTGTCGCTCTACGAGGCGAACGCTTCGTGCGGCGCGGAAGCCAACATGGCCAAGATGCTGGCGGCCGACGCGTCGTGGCAGGCGGCGGAGGCGTGTTTGCAGACGCATGGCGGTTTCGGCTTTGCCGAAGAATACGATGTCGAGCGCAAGTTCCGCGAAGCGCGGCTCTATCAAGTCGCGCCGATTTCGACCAACCTGATCCTCGCTTACATCGCCGAGCACGTGCTTGGCCTGCCAAGGTCCTACTGACATGACGCGCGCACTCGACGGCGTATTGGTTGTGGCATTGGAGCAGGCGGTCGCAGCGCCCTATTGCACGTCGCGCCTGGCCGATGCGGGCGCGCGCGTTGTCAAGATCGAGCGCGCTGAAGGCGATTTTGCGCGCGGCTACGATGCGGTCGCCAAGGGCCAGGCAAGCTATTTCGTGTGGCTCAATCGCGGCAAGGAATCGCTGGTCGCCGACATCAAGGACGACGGCGACGCCGCCTTGCTGCACCGCGTATTGGCCAAGGCCGACGTGTTCGTGCAGAACCTGATGCCGGGTGCGGCGGCGCGTGCGGGCTTCGGATCCGACGCGCTGCGCCGCCGCCATCCCAAACTGATCTGCGTCGACATTTCGGGCTACGGCGACGAAGGCCCGTACGCGACGATGAAAAGCTACGACATGCTGGTGCAGGCCGAAACGGGTTTGGCCTCGATCACCGGCGGGCCGGATGCGCCGGGCCGCGTCGGCGTGTCGGTCTGCGACATCGCGGCCGGCATGTACGCGCACCAGGCGATCCTCGAGGCGCTGATCAAGCGCGCGCGCACGAACGAAGGCGCGTCGATCAAAGTCTCGCTGTTCGACGGCATGGCCGATTGGATGGCCGTGCCGCTGCTGCATTTCGACTATGCGGGCAAGGCGCCCGCGCGCGTCGGGCTTGCGCACCCCTCGGTTGCGCCCTACAGCGCGTTCGAAAGCGCCGACGGCACGCCCATCGTGATTTCGGTTCAGAACGACCGCGAATGGGCGGATTTCTGCGCGGGCGTGCTCGGCGAACCGCCGCTGCCGCAGTTCGCGACCAACATCCTGCGCGTGCAGAACCGCGCCGCCCTCGATGCGCATATCGCGGCCGCGTTCAAGCGCCGTCCGCGCGCGGATCTGGTCGAGCGCCTGCGCCAGTCGCGCATCGCCTTTGGCGAGGTCAACGACGTCGCGGCATTTTCGGCGCATCCGCAATTGCGCCGCGTGAACGTGGCGACTGCCAACGGCCCGGTCGCGATCCCAGCGCCGCCGCCGATCGTCGACGGCGTGCGCGCGCCCGCTTTGGGGCGCGTGCCGAGCATCGGCGAGCACAGCGCCGCCATCCGCGCGGAGTTTGCATGAATTTGCAGGATTGGATCGGCCGCAGCGAAACCTGTGCCGAGACGATCGCGCGCGCGCGCGTGGCGCAGATCGCCGCGTGTTTGGACCGCGACGCGCCGGGCGAGGAACTTCCGCCGGGCTGGCACTGGGGCTTTTTCAATCCGGCCGCCAAACAATCCGCGCTTAGTCCCGACGGCCATCCCAAACGCGGCGGATTTTTGCCGCCCGTGGCGCTGGAACGGCGCATGTGGGCGGGCGGCACGCTCGTCTACCATGTGCCGCTGCCGGTCGGTGCCGTCGCCACGCGCGTTTCGACGATCCACCGCATCGACGAAAAACAAGGCCGCAGCGGGGCGCTTGTTTTTGTCGCCGTCGACCATGCGATCCGCTGCGGCGACACGCTGTGTCTGGAAGAAACGCACGACATCGTCTATCGCGCGGTCGTTCCCGCCGCCGCGCCGACGCAAGCACAAGGCGACGCGGATTGGAAAGAACGCCGCGCGGCCGATGCCGTGCTGCTGTTTCGCTATTCCGCCGTCACCTTCAACGGCCATCGCATCCATTACGACCGCGCCTACGCGCAGAATGTCGAAGCCTATCCGGGGCTGGTCGTGCACGGGCCGTTGCTTGCGACGCTGCTGCAGGATTTTGCCGAACGCAGCATGGGGCGTCGGCTCCAGCGGTTTTCGTTTCGAAGCGCCGCGCCGCTGTTCGACGGCGAACCGTTCGAGCTTTGCGGCAAAAGGGACGGCAATTTTTGGATTGCGGCGGGCGACGGTCGGTTGATCCAGCGCGCGCACGCGGAATTTGCGCCAAGCGACTAGGCGGCGGCCGTCGCCATCATCTTCCCAGTGTATTCGACCACGACGTTGGTTTCGGAAGACACGCCCTTCGTGCGGATCAAAAAACACAGACGCTCGGCGACGAGGCGTATTTCTTTGGCCGATTTGGCGGGCAGCGGAATCTTGCGTTCTTTGCAGAACAAGATCAACGCGGCCGCGATCGATGCCGTGTCGAACGTCACGCTTTCCTGGTCGCCCGAGTCTTTGTCGATGTGGATCGTCACGCTCAAATTTTGGCGCCCGATAACCACTTTTTTGAGATTGCCCGGCGGAAACGGCGTCTTGCGCTGACGATTGTAATCGATCAGCGCTCGGCACAGTTCGTTCTGGTCAAAAAAGATCAGTCGGTACTCATTCGCCATTGCGACCACAATTTCAAGTGCACTACGTCCTGATTGTAAGCTGAGAGCGCAAAATTAGCCAGAGATCACCAATTAATTCTAAATATCCGATAAATTGCGGTCAAATCGGAAATTTCCCGTCGAATTGTTGGCGAACAGCCAATCGTCGGCCATACTCATTTGTTATGGCCCGTGTTCGAACCCGCCCCTATGACCGCCCGCAGACCGATCCGCGCTCGGCGCCGCGCGGGTGCGACCATGCGGGCTGTGCTGCGCAAGGCGAGTATCGCGCCCCGCGCGATCGCGGAAAACTCAACGATTTCTATTGGTTCTGCCTCGAACACGTGCGCGCGTACAATGCGTCGTGGGATTTCTACAAGGGTGCCGACGCCGACACGCTCGAACGCGAGCGGCGGGCCGATGTGGTCGGGCGCAGGCCCACTTGGCCGATGGGGGTTGGCAAGCGTTCGCGAGCGCCGCTCGGGCGCACCGAAGCGCTGGAAGAAGCGATGCGGCGCTGGTTTGCCGACGGCGAAATCCCCGGTTTCGAAGCCAAACCGAATCCAGAGCCGCGCAAACCCCGCCCGGTTGGCCCTGTCGAGGAGGCGTTGGCGGTGCTCGAACTCGACTGGTCGGCCACGTTTGAGCAGATAAAGTCTCGATACAAGTCGCTCGCAAAACGTCACCATCCCGACGCAAACGGGGGCGACAAAGCGGCCGAAGAACGTCTAAAATCCATCAATCAGGCCTACACGATCCTGAAGGCGCAGATCGCAAAACAGACGGCCCGTTCCTGAACGAACGGACCGCCCGCGAGCGGTTTGCGCTTTTCCCGAATTAGCACGTCCGGAGTTTGTCTCGTCATGTCACCCAGCATCGTTCCCGCCGCCGTGTCCGCCGAACTTGCCGCTCGCGTTCCCGACATCAAGGTGAAGGTCCGCGAGGTATTCGGCATCGATTCCGACCTCGAAGTGCCGGCATTTTCGACGGCGCCCACCGACCATGTGCCCGACCGCGACAACAATTACCGGTTCGACAAGGAAACCACGCTCGCCATTCTGGCGGGGTTCGCGTTCAATCGGCGCGTGATGGTCCAGGGCTATCACGGCACGGGCAAGTCGACGCATATCGAGCAGGTTGCCGCGCGCCTCAACTGGCCGTGCATCCGCATCAATCTGGACAGCCACATCAGCCGCATCGACTTGGTCGGGCGCGACGCGATCGTGGTGCGCGACGGCAAGCAGGTGACCGAATTCCGCGAAGGCCTGCTGCCGTGGGCGTTGCAGCATCCGTGCGCGCTCGTGTTCGACGAATACGATGCCGGGCGCGCGGACGTGATGTTCGTGATCCAGCGCGTGCTCGAACTCGACGGCAAGCTCACGCTGCTCGACCAGAACCGCGTGCTGCGCCCGCATCCGGCGTTCCGGCTGTTCGCGACGGCGAACACGGTCGGCCTTGGCGACACGACGGGCCTCTATCACGGCACGCAGCAGATCAACCAGGGCCAGATGGACCGCTGGAACATCGTCACTACGCTGAACTATCTGCCGCACGACGAAGAAACGCGCATCGTGCTGGCGAAGTCGCAGGGCTACGACACCAAAGAAGGCCAGGATATCGTCGGCGCCATGGTGGCGCTGGCCGATCTCACGCGCAGCGGTTTCATGGCGGGCGACATTTCGACCGTGATGAGTCCGCGCACGGTCATCACCTGGGCCGAAAACGCGCGCATCTTCGGCGACGTGGGTTTCGCCTTCCGCGTGACGTTCCTCAACAAATGCGACGAGGTCGAGCGCCAGACGGTCGCCGAATACTACCAGCGCTGCTTCGGCACCGAGCTGTCGGGCGGCGCTGCGCTTGCCGTGCGGAAGGCCGGCTAGCGCGCGCGCGGCACCCATGGCGAAGCCCAACAACGACGGCCCGGTCGAGCAGTTCAGGCAAGTTACGGCGGCGGCGCTGCGGGCGGTCGCGCGCGCGCCCGAGCTTACCGTCGCGTTTGCAGCCGAACCCGCCAGTCTGCGCGGGAGCGAGGCATATCTGCCGCAGCCCGCGCGCGATCTGCCCGCGGGCGAAGTTGCCATCGTGCGCGGCGAAGCGGACGCGATCGCGCTCAAGCTGCGCCATCACGATGCCGGCGTGCATGCCAAGCGCCAGCCGCAAGGGGCGATGGGGCGCGCGATCTACGATGCGGTCGAACAGGCGCGCTGCGAAGCGCTGGGCGCGCGCCGCATGGCCGGCGTTGCGGGCAATCTTGGTGCGGCCCTTGAAGAGCGCTGCCGCCAGGCGGGCTATGCGCGCGTGGCGGACCGCGACGCGGCGCCGCTGGTCGAAGCCATCGCGATGCTGGCGCGCGAAAGTTTTACGGGCGCCAAGCCGCCCGAATCCGCGCGCAACATGGTCGATCTGTGGCGCCCGTGGGTGGAAGCCAAGACGGGCGCGGATCTGTCCGAACTCGCACGCACGGTCGACGACCAGGCGGCGTTTTGCGAAACCGCGCGCAAGCTGATTGCCGACCTTGAGCTTGGCGAGGAAACCGGCCAGTCGAGCGAAGCCGACGACAACCAGAACGACGACGGCGACGACAGTCAGGACGGCCAGAAAGCCGGCGACGCGGACGATGCGGGCGACCAGTCGCCCGCCGAAGCCATGATGGGGTCCGAGACGCGCGAGGTGGCGGGCGAAGACGGCGGCGAGGGCGACGGCGAAGAACAGGAAGGCGACGATTCCGAGGGCATGGGCGAGGATGGCCCCGACCGTCCGGGCAAGCGCCCGCGCCCCCAGGACGGCCGCAATTCGACCGATGCGCCGATGTACCGCGCCTTCACGACCGAGTTCGACGAGACGATCGACGCCGATGCGCTTTGCGATGCCGACGAGCTCACGCGCCTGCGCGCGCATCTCGATCAGCAGCTCAGCCATTTGCAGGGCGTGATCGCGCGTCTGGCCAACCGGCTGCAGCGCCGCTTGCTGGCGCGCCAAAACCGCGCGTGGGAGTTCGACCTCGAAGAAGGCATGCTCGACGCGTCGAGGCTTGCGCGCGTGGTGGCGGATCCGGCCTTCTCGCTGTCCTACAAGCGCGAGCTCGACACCAAATTCCGCGACACGGTCGTCTCGCTGCTGATCGACAATTCGGGCTCGATGCGCGGCCGGCCGATCACGGTTGCGGCCATGTCGGCCGATATTCTGGCGCGCACGCTGGAGCGCTGCGCGGTCAAGGTCGAGATTCTGGGCTTCACCACGCGCGCGTGGAAAGGCGGGCAAAGCCGCGAACGCTGGCTTGCCAAGGGCAAACCCAGCAATCCGGGCCGCCTCAACGATCTGCGCCATATCGTCTACAAAAGCGCCGAGGCGCCGTGGCGGCGCGCGCGCAAGTCGCTGGGCCTCATGCTGCGCGAGGGCTTGCTCAAGGAAAACATCGACGGCGAGGCGCTGATGTGGGCGCATGCCCGCCTGATCGCGCGGCCCGAACAGCGCAAAATCCTGATGGTGATATCCGACGGCGCGCCGGTCGACGACTCCACGCTGTCGGTCAATCCAGGCAACTACCTGGAGCGCCATCTGCGCGAATCGATCGAATACATCGAAAACCGCTCGCCGGTCGAATTGCTGGCGATCGGCATCGGCCACGACGTCACGCGCTACTACAAGCGCGCCGTCACGATCGTCGATGCCGAACAGCTTGGCGGCACGGTGATGGAAAAACTTGCCGAACTGTTCGAAGAAGACGGCCAGCCGCAAACGCGCCGTCGCGCCTGAATCCGTTCGCCCCCGAGGAGCATTCCGCGATGAACAAGATTGTTGCCGCAACCTTGCTGGCCCTGTCGCTCGGCGCTTGCGCGTTCGAGCCGCCCGCCCCGCTCAAGCTCACCATCCTGCACAACAACGACATCCATTCGCGCTTGCAGCCCGTCAACGCGCAAAGCAGCAATTGCACGGCGCAGGACGCGGCGCAAAACCGCTGCTTTGGCGGCATGGCGCGCGTGGCGACGATGCTGCACGCCCAAAAGGCCGACGCGTCGGCCGCCGGGCGCCAAGTGCTGGTGCTCGATGCGGGCGACCAGTTCCAGGGCTCGCTGTTTTACAGCCACTACAAAGGCTCGGCCGAACTCGAAGTGATGAGCCAAGTCGGCTACGACGCGATGGCGATCGGCAACCACGAATTCGACGACGGTCCGGAAAACTTCGCGCGCTTTTTGCGCGCCGCGCGCTTCCCCGTGCTGTCCGCAAATATCGACGCGACGACCGAGCCTGCGCTGCGCGACATGTTCAAGAGCCATATCGTGCTGGCGCGCGCGGGCGTCAAGATCGCGATCGTGGGCGCCACCACCGAAGATACGCCCGAAATCGCCTCGCCCGGCCCGCGCTTGCGCTTCGTCAAGGCAGAGGACGTGCTGCGTCCGCTCGTGGCCCGGCTCAAGGCGGACGGCGTGGGCCATATCGTGCTGCTCTCGCATCTGGGCTTGTCGCGCGACCGCGAGGTTGCCGCCGCTATCGACGGTATCGACGTGATCGTCGGCGGCCATTCGCACACGCTGCTCGGCAACAATGTGGAAGGCGCCCAAGGCCCCTATCCCACGAACGTCAAAGGCCCGTCGGGCCGCGACGTTCCGATCGTCCAGGCCGGCGCGTTCTCGCGCCATATTGGCCGCATCGATCTCGATTTCGATGCGGCCGGCAACGTGGTCGCGGCATCGGGCAACACCATGCTGGTCTTGCAAAGCGTGGCGCCGCACGCGGCCATCCAGGCGACGATCGATCGGCTCGACGCGCCGCTTGTCCAGGTGCGCGCCCAGCCCGTGGGCCAGTCGGCGCTCGCCTATTCGCTCGACGGCTGCCGCGCGCGCGAATGCGCGCTTGGCAATCTCGTGGCCGAATCGATGCTCGCTGCCACGCGTACCCAAGGTACGCAGTTCGCCCTGCAAAATGGCGGCGGCTTGCGCGCGGGCATTCCGGCGGGCGAGGTCGCGTTGGGGGCGGTGCTGACGACGCTGCCGTTCCAGAATTCGGTCGCGACCGTCAAGATCAAGGGCAGCGACTTCGTCGAAGCGCTCGAAAACGGTTTGTCGCAAGTGGCCCAAGGCGGCGGGCGTTTCCCGCAAGTGGCGGGCGTGCGCTTTGCCTGGGACTTGGCGCGCCCCGTGGGCAGCCGCGTGCTGTCGGTCGAACTGCGCCGTGCCGATGGCAGCTTCGGGCCGTTCGATCCGAACGCGATCTACACGATGGCGACGAACGATTTCATGCGGCGCGGCGGCGACGGCTACGTCGTTTTGCGCGACCGCGGCATCGACCCCTACGATTTCGGTCCGGGTCTCGACGATGCTTTGGCCGCCTATATCCGCGCGAACTCGCCGGTGCGGATCTCGACCGACGGACGCATTGTCACGCGCTGATTCCCGCTCGCCCGAGACGACGAAAGATGCCCGGCGATATTCGATTGCCCGACCTGCGCGCCAAGCGGAAAAACGCGATGCAACCCGTCGGCCGACCTTGCGGTCTGCCGGTCGGCGGTTGCGGCTTTGTTGCGCGTGCGGGCATCGCAACATCGCCGAAGGCGGCGCGCAAGTGACAGCGACGCGGCGCAGCGCTCTGGCCCGGTTGGGCGGAGCGCTCGCCGCGTTTTCGTTTGGCGCGGACGTTCTTGCATCGACGCCGCTCGAACTCGCTGCGGTGCCGATAGCGCTCGACGAGCGCGACTCGGGCGTCGATCGGATCGGGCCCTTGCGCTGGCGCGGCGGCCTGTGGCTTGGCGCTGCCGACAAACGATTTGGCGGCTGGTCGGATCTGTGGGTCGCTGCCGACCGAAGCCGCTTGATCGCGATTTCGGATCGCGGCTGGACGCTCGATGCCGCGCCCGCGTTCGACACGAATTTGCGCGGGCTGCATGGCGCGCGTTTCGGTCGCCTGATCGAACCTGGCGGCAAAGCTGTCTTGCGTGCGGCCGGCGATGCCGAAGGATTGGCGCGTCTGCCCGACGGCAGTTTTGCCGTCAGTTTCGAACAGACGCCCCGCATCCTCGTCTACCCCCCGGCCGAGCCGCCCTTTTCCAGGCCGCCGCGCGCTAGGGCCGCCCCCAACCTTGCCGATACGCCGCGCAATGGCGGCATGGAAGCGTTGGCCGCGCTGCCGGGCGGCGCGCTGGTGACGCTGGTCGAAGAAGGGCGCGAAGACGGTCTGCACCGGGGGTTCGTTGAAACCGCGACGGGCTGGGCCAAGTTCGGCTACCGTGCGGGCGAGAATTTTGCGCCGGTCGGCATCTGCGCGCTCGCCGACGGCGACTTCGTCGTGCTCGAGCGCAGTTTTTCGTTGCTCTTTGGCGGCTTCGGGGCGCGTCTTGTGCGCGTGGCGGGGAACGCGTTTGCGCCGGGCGCCGTCGTCGAAGGCCGGGAACTTGCGCGTCTGCGCCCGCCTTTGCTCGCCGACAATTACGAAGGCATCGCGGCGACGCTGGCCCCGGACGGCACGCAGCTTCTATGGCTTCTGTCGGACGACAATTTTATGTCGCTCCAGCGCACCCTGCTGGTCGTCTTCCAGCTGTAGCGGCCGCGTTGGCCGCATCCGGCGGATAAAAAAAGGCCCGCCGGTGCAGGGCGGGCCTTTGGAGGTCTTGTATCGGAAACAAGGAAGATCGTGTTTTTGTTATCCGCACCGAGCCGTCGAATTTCAGGCGGCGCGCTTTTCGAGCGCTTCCTTGACCTGGTCCTTCAAGCGGCGCATTTCTTTGGTGAGCTTGGCTGACGCCGTTTTGACGAGCCACGCGTCCAAACCGCCCGAATGCTCGACGGTCTTCAACCCGTTGGTCGAGATGCGCACGCGCACCGAGCGCCCCAGCACGTCCGACAGCAGCGTCGTGTCCTGCAAATTGGGCAGGAAGCGGCGCTTCGTCTTGTTGTTGGCGTGCGACACATTGTTGCCGACCAGCGGACCCTTTCCGCTTACCATGCAGCGACGCGACATTGTTCGAACCCTCGTAAAATAGCGGTTCCCGAACGCGGGACCCTGCAATGAGGGGGCGGTTTTAGGGGCTTGCGGGCGCGCCGTCAACCGCTGCCTTTGGCCGAATCGCCGCGCAGGCGCGCCAAAACCGTTGCCGCCGCCGCATGCGGACTTTCAAGCCCTTGAAATACTTTAACTTCTAAGGCTTCGACAAGATTTTTAAGCGCCGGTTCGGCGGCCAAAAATTCGACCACCCCGTCCTGAATTTCGCGCCACAACGTGGCTTTGGCTTGGGTCGCGCGCTTGGCCGCGATCCCCGCCGACCCCAGAACCTTGCCGTGGTCGAGAATGGCGGCCCAGATCGCATCGATGCCGACATTGTGCAGCGCCGAGACACGCAAGACCGGCGGATGCCAGGCTGCGTTGCGCGGGCGCAGCATGTGCAAGGCCGCCTGGTAGTCGGCCGCCGTGCGCCCGGCGGCGGCGGCGAGGTCGCCGTCCGACTTGTTGATCGCGACCAGGTCGGCAAGTTCGACAATGCCTTTTTTGATGCCCTGCAATTCGTCGCCGGCGGCGGGCGGCAGCAGCAGCATGAACAGATCGACCATCTGGGCAACGGCGGTTTCCGACTGGCCGACGCCCACGGTTTCGATCAGGATCGTATCGAAACCCGCCGCTTCGCAGACCAGTGCCGCTTCGCGCGTGCGCCTGGCGACGCCGCCCAAATTGCCGCCCGAGGGCGACGGGCGGATGAAAGCGCGCGCATCGCGCGCCAGCAATTCCATGCGCGTTTTGTCGCCCAGGATCGAGCCGCCCGAAACCGGGCTCGACGGATCGACCGCCAGCACGGCGGGTCTGCGCCCGCACGCCAAGAGATAGAGCCCAAAGGCCTCGATAAAGGTCGATTTGCCCGCCCCCGGCGGCCCGGAGATGCCCACGCGCACGACGTTGGCGGGCGGGGCGCGGCGAATTTCGGCGAGCAGCGCGTCGGCCTGCACGCGATGCTCGGGCTTGGTCGATTCGACGAGCGTGATCGCGCGGGCAAGGGCGCGCCGGTCGCCGTCGGCGATCGCCTGTGCCAGCGCTGGGGCCGGCGGCGGCGCGCTCACAGGCCCTTCCGGCCCATCTCGAGAAACTTCTCGCGTCGGCGCGCGCGCAAGACGCCGCCATCGATGCCCTTCATTTCGCCGAGCGCCGCGGCAAACGCGTCGCCCAGTGCTCGAATCGTTTCGTCCTTGCCGCGATGGGCGCCGCCCAGCGGTTCGGCAACGATGGCGTCGATCACGCCGAGTTTCAGCAGATCCTGCGCCGTCAGTTTCAGGGCTTCGGCCGCCGTCTGCGCTTGGTCTGCCGAGCGCCACAGGATCGACGCGCAACCTTCGGGCGAGATGACCGAATAGACCGCATGCTCGAGCATCAGCACTTTGTTGGCGGCGGCGATGGCGATGGCGCCGCCCGAGCCGCCCTCGCCAAGGATGGCCGCGACGAACGGCACTTTGATTCGCAGGCTCGTTTCGATGGTTTTGGCGATCGCTTCGGCTTGGCCGCGCGCTTCGGCGTCGATGCCGGGATAGGCGCCGGCCGTATCGACCAGCGACAGCACGGGCAGGCCGAAGCGGTCGGCAAGCGCCATCAGACGCTGCGCCTTGCGGTAGCCTTCGGGCTTGGCCATGCCGAAATTGTGTTTGATGCGGGTTTCGGTGTCCGAGCCCTTTTCTTGGCCGATCACGACGACCGACTGGCCGCGAAAGCGCCCGATGCCGCCGATCACGGCCGCATCGTCGCCAAACAGCCGGTCGCCCGACAGGGGCGTGAATTCGTCGATCAATTGGCCGACAAAATCGCGGCAATGCGGGCGTTCGGGATGGCGCGCGACTTGGACTTTCTGCCACGCGCTAAGCTTGCCGTAGACGGCGCGGATCTGCCGGTCGACCTTGCTTTGCAGCTTGGCGACTTCGTCGGCAATATTGAGGGTGCCGTCGCCAGTCAGGCGCTTCAGCTCCTCGATCTTGCCTTCAAGTTCGGCGATCGGCTTTTCGAACTCAAGATAATGGGCCATTGCAGGGGCGTCTATAGCATGGCCAAGCCACGCGTCCAGACCCGTTTTTGGGCCCGCTCCTCGATGACCGCGCCGCTTCATTCAAAGCGAATTTAGCAAGTTTATCTTTTTCTTGTAAACCATCTAACTTCGCTATAAAACAAAATAATGGATCCAATTACCAACCCGTTTGCGCCTGGTGCGGGAACGCAGCCGCCCGAACTTGCAGGTCGCAACGAGCTGCTCGAAACGGTTCGCATTGCATTGGCGCGTTTTCGTCGCGGTTCGCCCGCCAAAAGCGTGCTGATGGTCGGCCTGCGGGGCGTGGGCAAGACGGTTCTGCTCGATCGAATGCGAACCGACGCCGAAAATGCCGGTTTCCATTCCATCCGTCTGGAAGCGCCCGAGCAGCGCTCGCTTCCCGCTTTGCTGGCACCGCAACTCCGAACGGCGCTCTTGCGCTTGTCGCGCATCGAACGTGCGGCCGAATTTGCGACGCGTGCGCTGCGCGGTCTCGCCGGGTTTGCCAAGGCTCTCAAGGTCAAGTTCGCCGATATCGAGGTCGGCATCGATTTCGATCCCGAGCCGGGTTTGGCCGACAACGGCGATCTGGAGCACGATCTGCAGGCGCTTTTTGAGGTTGTCGGCATGGCAGCCCAAAAGGCCGAGACCGCGCTGGTCTTGTTTATCGACGAGCTTCAATACGTGCCTGCGCCGCAGCTTGCAGCCTTGATCACGGCGCTGCATCGCTGCGCCCAACGCCAGCTGCCTGTCACGCTACTTGGCGCCGGATTGCCACAGCTGCGCGGCCGGATGGGCGAGGCAAAATCCTATGCCGAGCGGCTGTTCGATTTCCCCGAAGTCGGTCCTCTTTCGCCTCTCGCCGCACGGCTTGCCATCGAAAAACCGGCGAAGGATCAGGGCGTGCTTTTCGAGGAGGCGGCTCTGACGGCAATCGTCGCCCAGACGCACGGGTACCCGTATTTTCTGCAGGAGTGGGGCAAGCATGCCTGGGACACGGCGCAAGCGTCGCCGATCGCGCAGGCTGATGTCGAGCGCGCCAGCAGCGTTGCGCTCGCCGCGTTGGACGCAAGTTTTTTTCGCGTGCGCTTCGATCGGTTGACGCCGAGCGAGAAGCGCTACCTGCGCGCCATGGCCGATTTGGGGCCGGGTCCGCATCGCTCCGGCGACATTGCGGAAATCCTCGGTCGAACCTCGACCTCGCTGGCCCCGACGCGCAGCACGATCATCGCGAAGGGAATGATCTGGAGCCCCAGCCATGGCGATACGGCCTTTACCGTTCCGCTGTTCGACGAATACATGAAACGCATCATGCCGAACGCGGACTGGCGCACGGCCTGAGGCCGGCGTTTCAGACAAACCCGCGGATTTGGCCGTGTTTGGCGACGATGGCGCGCGCTTGGCGGATCGAGGCGATGTCGATCAGGCGGCCTTCGAAGGTCGCAGCCCCCTGGCCCTCGTCGGCGGCCGCATCCATCGCCAGCAAAATCGCCCGCGCGCGCTCGACTTCCATCGGGTCCGGCGAAAAAACATCGTTGATCGTCGCGATCTGCGAGGGGTGAATCGCCATCTTGCCCTCGCAGCCCAAGGCGGCCGCGCGAAATGCCGATTCCTTCATTCCCAACGAGTCGTTGAAATCGGCATAGGGCCCGTCGATCGGGCGTTTGCCGGCCGCCCGCGCCGCCACGACGATGCGCGCCAACGCATAGTGCCAGATGTCGGCTTGGCGGCCCTCGATCGCGTATTGCGCCGACAGCCCGCCAATATTGGTTGTGCGCATGCCGGTGGAGGCCGCAAAATCGCCGACGCCGAATACCAGCGCTTCGACGCGCGGGCATGCGGCCGCGATCGCCTCGACATTGGCAAGTCCCTGCGCCGTTTCGATCAGCAATTCGAGACCGATCGGCTTTTCGATTTTTTTGGCGCGCTCGATTTGGGCGAGCCACATATCGACTGCCAGCACATCCTCGGCGCGGTTCACTTTGGGCAGCATCAGGAGATCGATGCGGTTGCCCGCTTTTTCGACGAGATCGACCAGATCGCGATACATCCATTCGGTGTCCGCGCCGTTGATGCGCACCGAAATGGTCTTGCCGACCGCCCCCCAATCGATGTCGTTGAGCGCTTCGACCGCATTTTTGCGCGCTTGGGTTTTGTCGCCCGGCGCCACCGCGTCTTCGAGGTCGAGAAAGACGACATCGGCGGCCGAGCGTGCCGCCTTGGAAAAGAGCTCGGGCCGGCTGGCCGGTACGGCAAGCTCGGTGCGGTTCAAGCGCAAAGGGATCGCATGGGGCATGCTGGTTTTTAGCCGACCGCGCCGCAGCGAACAAGCGCGTGCGCGGCAGGCGAAGCAAGGCGCACTTCAAGCTTCCGCGAGGAACGACGCCAAGCGCGCGAGAACGGCTTCGCGCGCCTGCAAATGCGGCTGGTGGGCGGCACCCGGCACCGCCCATGTTTGGCATGCACCGCCGACCGCACGCTCGATGCGCGCCAATTGGTCGAGCGTGCCGTATTCGTCGTTTTCGCCCTGCAAGGCCAGCACGCGCGCCGCGACGGACTTCAAATCCGCCTCGATATTCCAATCGGCAAACGGCGCCGACAGCCATGTCTCGGCCCAGGCCGCGAACAGCGCGTCGGTATTGGGCCCGTGGTAGCGCGCAAGGCGCTCGCGCAGATCCGTGTCGCGATAGGCGCTTGCCGCCGCGCGGATGCCATCGAGCGTCGCCGTTTCGACCAGCACATGGGCGGCCATCGTCACGATCGCGCCAAAGCGTTGGGGGGCCTTTGCGCCCGCCAGCAAAGCGATCGAGCCGCCGTCCGAATGGCCAACCAGATCGGCACTTGGCATCGACAGCTTGTCCATCACCGCGAGCAAGGCGGCCGCCTCGTCCTGCAGATAGCCGATTTGGCGTTTTGCTTGAAGCGGGTCGGACTGGCCGTGGCCGATGCGCTCGTAGACCAATCCGGGACGTTGCGTAAGATTGCACAAATCGGCCGGAAACCCGCGCCACAACGCGATCGATCCCAACGCTTCGTGCAAAAAAACGACCGGTCGGCCGCGCGCAGCCGCGTTGAGATGCGCCACGCGCACCGTGCCCTGGTCGAGACGAAGGGCTTGGGACGGGCTTTGCTTGACCAAGCGGCTGCTTTCGAATTAAGTGGAACAAGGTGCGGGCAACAAAAAAACATAGCCTGGATCGCCGACAGGGAGCTAGACGCCAAAACCGCCATGATCGCTATTCGCGACCCGGCCCTCGATACGTTTCCAAAACTGCTTGCGCACAATGTGCGCGTGCGCGGCGACAGGCCCGCCATGCGCGAGAAAGATCTTGGCATCTGGCAAAGCTGGAACTGGGCGGAAGTTGCGTTTGAAATCCGACGCATTGCCGCGGGTTTTGCGGAGCTGGGCGTCGCGCGCGGCGACAAGCTGGTGCTGGTGGGCGACAACCGGCCGCAGCTTTATTGGTCGATCTGCGCGGCGCAGATGCTGGGCGCCATTCCCGTCCCCGTCTACCAGGACGCGGTCGCGGACGAGATGGCCTATGTGATCGGCCATGCCGAAGCGAACGTCGCCGTGGCCGAGGACCAGGAGCAGGTCGACAAGCTGCTTGGCATTCGCGCCAAAACCGGCTTGCCCAAGATCGTCGTCTACAACGATCCGCGCGGCATGCGCAGCTATATCGACGATGGCCTGCTCGCGATGGCGGAACTGCAACGGCGCGGCGATGCGCGCATGGCGGCAGCACCCGGTTTTCTCGATTCCGAAATTGCAAAGGGCAAAGGCAGCGACCATTCGGTCATGCTCTATACGTCCGGCACCACGGGCCAGCCCAAGGGCGTGCTGCTGAGCTACGACAACGTCGTAAAGACGGCCGAGAACGCGATCGCGTTCGACCGGCTCGACGATTCCGACGACATCCTCGCCTATCTGCCGATGGCTTGGGTGGGCGACCATGTGTTTTCCTACGCGCAAGCCTATGTCGCGGGTTTCTGCGTAAGCTGCCCGGAATCGGGCGCCACCGTGATGACGGATCTGCGCGAGATCGGGCCGAGCTTTTTCTTCGCGCCGCCGCGCATCTTCGAAAATATTCTGACGCAGGTCTCGATCCGCATGGACGATGCGGGCACGGTCAAGCGCTGGATGTACCGCTACTTCATGGCGCTCGCCAAGCGCGTGGGCATTCCGCTCATGGACAAAAAAGACGTATCGCTCGGCGACCGGCTGCTTTACGGGCTTGGCGAGATTTTGGTCTATGGCCCGCTCAAAAACACGCTGGGCTTGACCAAAATGCGCATCGGCTACACGGCCGGCGAAGCGATCGGCCCGGATATTTTCGATTTCTACCGCTCGCTCGGTCTCAACTTGAAGCAGCTTTACGGCATGACCGAGGCGAGCGTCTTCGTGTGCATGCAGCCCGACGGTCAGATCAAGGCCGACACGGTCGGCGTGCCGGCCCCTGGCGTCGAGATCAAGATCGCGGAAAACGGCGAGGTGCTGGTGAAATCGCCCGGCATTTTCCAGAGCTATTTCAAGAACGAACTTGCGACCGCATCGGCCAAAACGCCGGGCGGCTATTACCAGACGGGCGATGCGGGCTTTTTCGACAAAGACGGCCATCTCAAAATCATCGACCGCGCCAAGGATGTCGGCAAACTGGCCGACGGCACGCTGTTCGCGCCCAAATACATCGAAAACAAGCTGAAGTTCTTCAGCTACATCAAAGAAGCCGTCGCGTTCGGGCACGGGCGGGCGCATGTCGCGTGCTTCGTCAATATCGATCTGGAAGCCGTCGGCAACTGGGCCGAGCGCAAGGGGCTGGCCTACGCGTCGTACCAGGAACTCGCGGCCAAAGAAGAAGTGCTGGGCCTGGTGCGCGAATGCGTGGCCAGCGTCAATCGCGACCTTGCCGACGATCCCAGGCTTGCGGGCAGCCAGATCCGGCGCTTCCTCGTGCTGCACAAGGAACTCGACGCCGACGACGGGGAGCTGACGCGCACGCGCAAGGTACGGCGCAATTTCATCGCGGACCGCTACGCGCCGCTTGTCGACGGGCTCTATTCGGGCGCCGAGCGCGCGTTCATTTCCAGCGTGGTCGCGTTCGAAGACGGGCGCACCGGCAAGATCGAAGCCGATCTTGCCATCCGCGAAGCGCCGCGCGTGGCGCCTGCCGCGACCCCGATGCTCGAAAAGGCCGGATCGCCCTCATGACCTCGACCCGTACAGCCCGCACGATCGGCGATACGCTGCTTGAGGTTGAAAATGTCAGCCTCGGTTTTGGCGGCGTCAAGGCGCTGACCGACGTTTCGTTCGACGTGCGCAAGGGCGAGATTCGCGCCATCATCGGCCCCAACGGCGCCGGGAAATCCTCGATGCTGAACTGCATCAACGGCTTCTACCATCCAAGCCAGGGCAGCATTTCCTACAAGGGCGTCAAGCGCGGCGCGATGCGCCCCTATGAGGCGGCGCGCGGCGGCATCGCGCGCACCTTCCAGAACATCGCGCTGTTCAAGGGCATGTCGACGCTCGACAACATCATGACCGGGCGCCTGCTCAAGATGCGCAGCAACTTTTTCTGGCAATGCCTGCATTGGGGGCCGGCGCAGACCGAAGAGATCGCGCACCGCGAGACGGTCGAACGCGTGATCGACTTCCTCGAAATCCAGGCGATCCGCAAGATGCCGGTCGGCCGGTTGCCCTATGGCCTGCAAAAGCGCGTCGAGCTTGGCCGGGCGCTGGCGGCCGAGCCCGAGTTGCTGCTGCTCGACGAGCCGATGGCGGGCATGAATCTCGAGGAAAAAGAAGACATGTGCCGCTTCATCCTCGACGTGAACGAGCAGTTTGGCACGACGATCGCCTTGATCGAGCACGATATGGGCGTGGTGATGGACATCTCCGACCGCGTGGTCGTGCTCGAATACGGCCGCAAGATCGCCGACGGCACGCCCGACCAGGTCAAAGCCAATCCCAAAGTCATCGAAGCCTATCTTGGCACCGGGCACGGATAGAGGAACGGAAAATGGATTTCATCGTCGATTTTCTGTTCGGCCCGCTGAAGGAGATCTGGGAATTCCCGATCTTTTTCGTCGAAGTCGTGATCGGCGGCCTGCTGACGGGCGTCATGTACAGCCTGGTGGCGCTGGGATTCGTGCTGATCTTCAAGGCTTCGGGCGTGTTCAACTTCGCGCAAGGCGGCATGGTGCTGGCGGCGGCGCTCACGTTCGTCGGTTTCCAGGAACTGGGCGTGCCGCAGATCCTGGCGCTGGTCTTGACGCTCGGCGTCATGGTGGGCCTCGCCTTCGCGATCGAGCGCATCGTGCTGCGCCCGCTTGTCAACCAGGCGCCGATCAGCCTGTTTATGGCGACGATCGGCATCTCGTTTTTCATCGACGGTTTCTTCCAGATGATTTGGGGCGAAGACGTCAAGCGGCTGGATGTGGGCATTCCCAAGGAACCGATCGAAATCGGCGGCGTGCTGGTCAACACGTTCGATATCGTGGCGGCGCTTGTCGCTGGCACGCTGGTGGGGGTGCTGGCTTTTTTCTTCCAGTCGACGCGCATCGGGCGCGCCTTGCGTGCGGTTGCGGACGACCATCAGGCGGCCCAGTCGGTCGGCATTCCCTTGCAGACGATCTGGGTCATCGTGTGGTCGGTTGCGGGCATCGTGGCGCTGGTGGCGGGCATCATGTGGGGGTCCAAGCTGGGCGTGCAATTCTCGTTGGCGCTGATCGCGTTGAAGGCGCTGCCCGTGCTGATTTTGGGCGGCTTCACCTCGATTCCGGGCGCGATCATCGGCGGCCTTATCATCGGGGTCGGCGAGAAAGTTGCCGAAGTGTTTTGGGCCGCCAAAATCGGCGGCGGCATCGAAGATTGGTTCGCCTATATTTTGGCGCTGTTCTTCTTGATGTTCCGGCCGCAGGGCCTGTTCGGCGAACGCATCATCGAAAGGGTATAGACTGTGCTTTATCGCGAGTCGGGCCAATTCAAGACGAGCTATGCGGCCGACCAGGGCATCTTTCCGATCCTGCAGGACCGCATTGCCATGGCGCTGCTGTTGGGCGTGGTGTTCGTGGCCGTGCCGATGCTGGCGAACGACTATTTCCTGTCGACCATTTTTATTCCCTTCCTCGTGTTTTCGGTCGCGGCGATCGGGCTCAATATCCTCACCGGCTATTGCGGCCAGCTCAGTTTGGGGACGGGCGGGTTCATGGCGTGCGGCGCGTTTGCCGCCTACAAGCTGGCGACCGCGTTTCCCGACCTCAACATCGTGTTCGTCTTTCTGCTGGCGGGCGGCATTACGGCGGCCGTCGGCTCGCTGTTCGGGCTGCCGTCCTTGCGCATCAAGGGGTTCTACCTTGCGGTCGCAACGCTCGCCTCGCAGTTCTTTTTGATCTGGCTGTTCACCAAAGTGCCGTGGTTCGTGAACTATTCGCCCTCGGGCGTCATTTCGGCGCCGCCGCGCGAAGTGTTCGGTTTCTACGTCACGGGCATCCAGGCGACCGCCGAAGCCAAATATATTTTCTGCCTGGGTTTTGTCGCGCTGCTGGCGCTGGTCGCCAAAAATCTCGTGCGCGGCCGCGTCGGGCGCGCCTGGATGGCGATCCGCGACATGGATATCGCGGCCGAAATCATCGGCATCCGGCCTTTGCATACCAAGCTGCTCGCGTTTGCTGTATCGTCCTTCTATTGCGGGGTTGCGGGCGCGCTGTGGGCGTTCATCTATACGAGCTCGGTCGAAGCCTTGGCCTTCGACATCAATCGTTCGTTCCAGATTCTGTTCATGATCATCATCGGCGGGTTGGGGTCGATCCTGGGCTCGTTCCTGGGCGCCGCCTTTATCGTGCTGCTGCCGATTTTTTTGAGCGCGGTGCCCCAGACGCTGGGCGTGCCCGTCACGACCTCGACGCTTGCGCACATGGAATTCATGATTTTTGGCGGCCTGATCGTGTTCTTTTTGATCGTCGAGCCGCACGGGTTGGCGCGGCTGTGGCAGCTGGCCAAGGAAAAACTGCGCCTGTGGCCATTCCCGCATTGAGGCGGTACGCGGCGCCGCCCGCGGGGATGCCTTGAATTGGCTGCGATCGCGGCTTAGACTCCATTTTGTTCGAGTTCAATTTTGTGCGGAGCGTTTTATGGCCCTCAAACACACAGCAACGATTCTAGCGGCTCTTGGATTTCTGGCGCTGGCCCCGGCGGCGGCAAACGCATCCGACGCGGCGGCGGGCGAAGGCGTATTCAAGCGCGTCTGCGCCACCTGCCACAACCCGACCGTCGAAGGCCCGCGCAAGCTGGGCCCCACCTTGCACGGCGTGGTCGGGCGCAAATCGGGATCGGTCGAAGGCTTCCGCTATTCCAAAGCCAACAGCGAAGCCAACATCGTGTGGACCGCGGATAAGCTCGATCCCTATCTCAAGAACCCGCGCGAAGTGGTGCCCGGCACGACGATGGCCTATGCGGGGCTTCGCAACGATGTCGAGCGCGCGAATCTGATTGCCTATCTTGCCACGCTGAAATAGCGCTCGAAACCAAGCTTCGCCGGGCGGGCGATGCGCCCGTCCGGCGAAAGCGTGTTCAAGCGCGGTTTCAATTTTAGCGATTCCCATATCGCGCCGCGCATGTCCCGGCGGTGCGCGGCGTGTTTGACGCAAAACCGTTTGGCATCGATGCGCCGACAGGCGTAAGATCGCTTGCTAAGGCCGGTCAACGGTCTGCCGAAAATCGGCAACACAACGGTTGTTTGAACAGGGAGATCGCCCCATGAATTTCGCCCGTTTCGGGTCTGCGTTTGCGCTTGCCGCGTTTGTTGCGGCACCACTTGTCTTGCCGGCCCCCGTTTTGGCGCAAGCCAACGAACAGTTCATTCCGTCGCTGTCGTACCGCACGGGGCCGTTCGGTCCCAACGGCACGCCCTTTGCCGACGGCTTCCTCGACTATTTCAAGATGATCAACGCGCGCGACGGCGGCATCAACGGGGTGCGCATCACCTACGAAGAATGCGAAACCGCCTACAACACCGATCGCGGCGTGGAATGCTACGAGCGTTTGAAGGCGAAGGGCCCGACCGGCGCCACGGCCATCGTGCCGCTGTCGACCGGCATCACCTACGCGCTGATCGAGCGCACGGCGCAAGACAAGATCCCGATGCTGACGTCCGGCTACGGCCGCTCGGACGGATCGGACGGGCGCGTCTTCCCATGGATGTTCACGTTGCCTGCAACCTACCATTCGCAGATGGACGCGATCGTCCAGTTCGTGAAAAGCCAGGAGAAGGGCAGCCTCAAGGGCAAGAAGATTTCGTTCATCTACCACGACAGCGCCTTCGGCAAGGAACCGCTGCCGGTCATCCAGCGCCTCGCCAAAGAAGAAGGCTTCGAGCTTTCGGAATTCCCGGTGCCGAATCCGGGCGTCGAGCAGAAGGCGATCTGGCTGCGCATCGGCCGCCAGATCCGCCCGAACTACGTGATCATGTGGGGCTGGGGCGTCATGAACCCGACCGCGATCCAAGAAGCGGCGGCCGTGGGCTTCCCGCGCGACAAGTTCATCGGCGTTTGGTGGGCCGGCTCCGAGCAGGACGTAACCCCGCCCGGCGACGCGGCCAAGGGCTATATGGCGGCGGCCTTCCACGGCACGGGCAAGGACTACAAGTTCATGCGCGACATCGAAAACACCGTGCTGAAGCCGGGCCAAGGAACCGGCGAAGCGCGCCATGTCGGCACGGTGCTCTACAATCGCGGCGCCGTGAATGCCGCGATGGTGGTCGAAGCCGTGCGCACCGCGCAGGAGCGCTACGGCAACAAACCGATGACCGGCGAACAGGTTCGCTGGGGTTTCGAAAACCTGAACCTGTCGGTGCCGCGACTGGCCGCGATGGGCTTCGAAGGCTTCATGCCGCCGCTGCGCACCTCGTGCGCCGACCATGAAGGCGGCGGCGTCGTGCGCATCCAGCAATGGGACGGCAAGGCGTGGAAGTGGGTGTCCGATTGGATCGAACCCAACCGCACCGCCTTGCGCCAGGGCTACGAAGCGTCGGCGATGCAGTACGCGCGCGAGAAGAACATCACGCCGCGCGATTGCTCTAACCAATCCTAAGGGCCCGCCAAGTGGCCTAAGGCTTGACTGGGGGGCGGGCCGGCAACGGTCCGCCCTTTTTTCGTTTGCAGGACAGAAGCGCAGGACAGACGTCATGACAGCCGACGCCGCTTTGCTCGAACAAAAACTTCAAGCCGCGCCCGCCAAGCCGTTGCTGGCCGTGCGCAACATCGAGGTGATCTACGACCACGTCATTCTGGTGCTGAAGGGCGTCAGCCTCGAAGTGCCCAAGGGCGGCATCGTGGCGCTGCTGGGCGCCAACGGGGCGGGCAAATCGACGACGATCAAATCGATTTCGAATTTGCTGCGCGCCGAGCGCGGCGACGTGACCAAGGGCTCGATCGAATACAAGGGCGCGCGCATCGACGGGCTGACGCCAAACGAACTCGTGCGGCGCGGCGTGATCCAGGTGATGGAAGGCCGCCATTGTTTCGGGCATCTGACGGTCGAAGAAAATCTGCTGACCGGCGCCTATACGCGCCGCGACGGCCGGGCCGCGATCGCCGCCGACATGGAAATGGTCTACGGCTATTTTCCGCGACTGAAGGAACGGCGCAAAAGCCAGGCGGGCTACACGTCGGGCGGCGAGCAGCAGATGGTGGCGATGGGCCGCGCGATGATGTCGAAGCCCGAGACCATCCTGCTCGACGAACCCTCCATGGGCCTCGCTCCGCAATTGGTCGAGGAGATTTTCGAGATCGTCGTAAAGCTCAACAAAGAGCAGAACGTCTCGTTCCTATTGGCCGAGCAGAACACGTCGATCGCACTGCGCCATGCGCATTACGGCTACATTCTGGAGAATGGCCGCGTGGTGCTGGACGGCACGGCGGAGGCGTTGCGCGGCAACGAGGACGTCAAGGAATTCTATTTGGGCGTGTCGGGTGCCGGCCGCAAATCCTTCCGCGACGTCAAACACTACAAACGCCGCAAACGCTGGCTGGCGTAGCTGCGCCCGGCGTGGCGGTGCGCTGCCGCCAGCATTTCCTCGAACAGATCGCGCTGGGCAAGGCTGCCGCCGAAACGTTCGTGTTCGGGCATTACAGCGCCCAAAGCGTCGATTGCGCCGGGCCAATCTTGTTTGGTGTAAGCCAAAAAACCCTTGGCTGCGCGTGCGACCATCGGTTGGGCGGGGCCGCGTGTGCCCGTCGCGCGCGCTTCTAGCTCGTCTTCGTCGCCAACCATCGCGGCTGCAAGGGCAATATGCACGTCGCCAAACGCGAGGCCCGCGCGCGGGAACTCGCGCTTGCCGTAGGCAAGAATTTGCGCCCACGTGCCCGCAGGCAGCGTTGCGCCCATCACTTGGGCGCGCATCGCAAATGCCGCCGCGTCGGTAACGACATTGAGGGCCGGGCCCCAAATCGCATCGGGCGCAACGCTCGCATCGTAGATCGCAAAGGCATCCGTCACCGCACCTGCTTTCAGCGCCCACAGCGCCAGATGCCATTGGTTGTGGCAATGCAGCATGCCCGCGCGCGGATAGGTCGCCATGAACGCGGCGAGCGCTTGGCGCCCGGCGGCGACTTCGCCGTCTTCGTAATCGGCATGGGCCCGAATATGGACGGCGTGCGCGTCGTTGGGCTCGATCGCCAAGGCGCGTTCGACCAGAGCGCGCCCGCTCGCAACCGCACCGGTTTCGATCTGCGCAAAGGCCTGCATGGCGAGGAACCACCAATCCGCGCCGTAATGCGGCGCCAGCCCGTCGAGCAAAACGCGCAATCTGGCGGCCCGGTCGTTCTCGCCGCTGAACCCGTAAAGCCCAAAGACGCCAACGCACGGGCTGAGTGCCATCGCGTCGCGCGGATAAAGTTCAAGATGCGCGCCGATCGCCGAAATCGCCGCCGCACCTTGCCCGTCGAGCACCAAGCCCATCGCCGCGACATGGCTTGCCTCGCGCCCGGAAAGCCGCACGGCAAGTTCGCGCGCTTTAGCGATGGCGGCTTTGGCGGGTGCGCGATTGCCGAACATCTGGTGCGCGCGCGCGAGTGCCGCATGCCCGAGCGCGAAATCCGGATCGATCGCGATCGCCTCGGCCAGCGCCTCCAGCACGCCCGTGCGTGCGGCGAACAGCGCGTCGATGCCGACGATATAGCGCGCCGCTGCCGCCGCGCTCGTGGCAAGCGAATTTCCGTAGCGGTCGGTCGGCATGTCTAGCCCTCCGCGATCCAGTCTTCGATCAGGCGGCGCGCGATCGAGTCGGTGCGCGGCAGGCGGAACTTTTCGGGGTCGTGGGATTGGCGCAGAAAATCGCGCGTCGCCCACAGCGCATCGACAAGCTCGTCGCGGTCGATGACGAGCTCGCTCGACAGCGCCTCGCCGTAGAACCCCAGCATGATCGAGGCGGGAAACGGCCAGGGCTGCGAGGAATGGTAGCGCACCTTGCCCACGCGCACGCCCGACTCCTCGAAGGTTTCGCGCCGCACGCAGTCTTCCAGACTTTCGCCGGGTTCGACGAACCCCGCGAGCGTCGAATACATCGCGTTGGGGAACCGCGCCGAGCGGCCCAGCAAACAGCGATCGCCGTCGGTGATCAGCATGATCGTAGCGGGATCGCTGCGCGGGAAATGCTCGGCCCCGCAGGCCTCGCTCGTGCATTTCAGCACATGGCCCGCCGCTTCGATGCGCGTCGGCGATCCGCACACGCCGCAAAAGCGATGGCGTTGGTGCCACCACGCCATGCCGCGCGCATAGGCCATCAGCCCGCCTTCGACATGCGGCAGCGTGGCGCCGATGCCCCGCAGATCCACGAAGCGCGCGGCGGGCGCGATGTGGCGTTCGAGATCGGCCTCGTCGAGCGCGCTCAGATCCAGCGCGAAATACGGCACGCCGTCGAGATCGCCCAGATACAGCGGCGGCAGGTCCAGATGTGCGACCTGCGTGAGCGACAAAAACCCCGGCCCTTCTTCGAGCACCAGGCTGCGCGTGCGCCACACGGGCACTGCGCGCGCGGCGCCATCGGCGCGCTTGGCTGAGACGAAGGCGGCATCGCGGCGGTTCTCGGATCGACGGTCGAGCGGCAAGGCCGCGTAGAAATTGGGCTTTTCCATGGCTGGTGCCAGTTTTCGGCCTCCCTCGCGCGCCCGTCAAGAGCGGCTTGGCGGCGGGGGCGGAGCAGGCTATATAGCTTGCGGGAGGTTGGCGGCGGACGAGCGCCTCGCCAACCCGGTCAGATCCGGAAGGAAGCAGCCGTAACGAGTCTCCGCGCGGGTCGACGTCCAGCCTCCCACCCTTTCCCTTTCCCGCAGCGGTGCGAATGGCCGAAGCCTATCAGGTCCTGGCGCGCAAATATCGGCCCCAGCGCCTGTCCGACCTGGTCGGCCAAGAGGCGCTGGTCCGCACGCTGTCCAACGCGATCGAAACGGGCCGCATCGCGCACGCGTTCATGCTGACGGGCGTGCGGGGCGTGGGCAAAACCACGACCGCGCGCATCGTGGCGCGGGCACTCAACTGCATCGGCCCCGACGGCAAAGGCGGCCCCACGATCGATCCTTGCGGCGTGTGCGAGCATTGCACGGCGATCGGCGAGGACAAGCATCTCGACGTGATCGAGATCGACGCCGCGTCCAACAACGGCGTGCAGAATGTGCGCGAGCTGATCGAGGCGGTGCGCTACCGCCCGGTTTCGGCGCGCTACAAAATCTACATCGTCGACGAAGTCCATATGCTGTCGACGCAGGCATGGAACGCGCTGCTGAAGACGCTGGAAGAGCCGCCCGCCCACGCCAAATTTCTGTTCGCGACGACCGAAATCCGCAAAGTGCCGGTAACCGTGCTGTCGCGCTGCCAGCGCTTCGATCTGCGCCGCTTCGACCAAGCTACGCTCGCGCGCCATTTGCTGCATATCGCCGATCTGGAAGGCCGCAGAATCGCGCCGGGTGCGGCAGCGCTGCTGGCGCGCGCGGCCGACGGATCGGCGCGCGACGGGCTGTCGCTGCTCGACCGCGCGTTGGCTGCGGCCGAGGGCGAGGTGAGCGAAGCGCAGATCCAGACGCTGCTGGGCTTGGCCGACCGCGCGCAGATTTTCGACCTGTTCGAAGAAATCCTGAAGGGCGATGCCGCCGCCGCCTTGGCGCGTGCGGGCGATCTCTATTCGCGCGGCGCCGAGCCGCTGGTGGTCGCCCAAGATCTGCTCGGCACCACGCACGCGCTGACGCGCTTCAAAGTGGCGCCGGCGATGATCGACGAGGCGGGGCTGCCCGAAACCGAACGCGTGCGCGGCCGCGCGATGGCGGAAAAACTGGCGCTGCCGATTCTGGCGCGTACTTGGCAAATCTTGCTCAAGGGACTTTCGGAAGTTCAGACCGCGCCGCAACCTTTGGCGGCACTTGAGATGCTGATCGTGCGGCTGGCCTACGCTGCCAATCTGCCGAGCCCCGGCGAACTCGTGGAAAAACTCACGAAGGCCGGCGAGGGCGCGCCGGGCAGACCCGGCGGCGGTACGGGCGGCGGCGGCGGCAGCAGTGGCGGGGGCCCGCGCGCGATCGCGGGCGGGCTTGCGACGGCGGCGGTCGCAAGGCCCCTGGCCGGACCGGTCGCGGCGATCGCGGCGCTGCCGATGCCGCAAAGTTTTGCCGAAGTGGTCGCCCTCGTGCAGGAAAAACGCGAAGGCCTGCTCTATGGCGAGCTCTACGGGCGCGTGCGGCCGGTATCGTTTGCGCCGGGCCGCCTGACGATCGCCTACCCCAACGCGCCGCGCAACCTGACGCTGCCAACGCAGCTTGCCGAACGGCTGCGGGAGTGGACGGGGCAAACATGGCTCGTCATGCTCGAAACCCAGCAAGCCGGTTCGCCGACCCTGGCCGAGCAGGCAGCGAATGCTGCGGCCGCAAAGAAACAAGCCGCTGCCGAACATCCCTTGGTTGCAGCAGTGCTGGCGGCCTTCGCGGGCGCCGCGGTCGAGGCCGTGCATGGCAGCGAAGCGGCGGCAGCGGCAGCCGTCCCCGAATACGCGGCCCCCGCGCCGGCGGAAGCGGGCGACGAGCAGTTCGGCGACGGCGAGGATACCTGGATCGTGCCGGACAACATGGAGCAGGAGTACGACGCATGAAGAATCTCGGCGCGCTGATGAAACAGGCCGCACAGATGCAAAGCAAGATGGCCGAGATGCAGGAGCAGCTCGCCGCCCTCGAAGTGACGGGCCAATCCGGCGGCGGCATGATCGTGGCGACGCTGGGCGGCAAGGGCGACGTCAAGCGCATCAAGATCGACAAGGCGCTTGTCGACCCGAACGAAGTCGAAGTGCTCGAAGATCTGCTGGTCGCAGCCCTCAACGACGCGCGCGCCAAAGTCGATGCCGCGACGTCCGAGCGCATGCGCGACATGACGGGCGGGCTCGATCTGCCGCCCGGCATCAAGCTGCCTTTCTGACGCGATGAACGGGCCCGAGATCAGCGAACTCGTGCGCCTGCTGGCGCGCTTGCCGGGCCTGGGGCCGCGCTCGGCCAGGCGCGCGGCCTTGCTGCTGCTGAAGAAAAAAGACCAGCTGCTCGATCCGCTGGCAAAAGCGCTGGCGCAGGCGTCCAAAGCCGTCGTTTTGTGCCGGGTGTGCGGCAATCTCGATACGCTCGATCCGTGCACGGTGTGCGCGGACGAACGGCGCGACCGCAGCCTCGTGTGCGTGGTCGAGGATGTGGCCGATCTGTGGGCGATCGAGCGCACGGCCGGTTTCAAGGGCGTCTATCACGTGCTGGGCGGCACGCTGTCGGCCCTCGACGGGCGCGGGCCGCAGGATCTGAACGTTGCCAGTCTGGTCGAACGCTGCGCGCGCGGCGCCGTGCGCGAACTGGTACTGGCGCTCAACGCCACGGTCGACGGCCAAACGACGGCGCACTACATCGCCGACCGGCTCAAGGAATCGCCGGTCGCGATCACGCGCTTGGCGCATGGCGTGCCCGTCGGCGGCGAACTCGACTATCTCGACGACGGCACGCTGCTGGCAGCGCTCAAAGCGCGCCGCGCGGTGGGCTGAAAGCGAAGCGGCCCAGCTTCAGGCAGCCGGGCGGTTGAGGACCAGTGCCAAAGCCGCGAACAGATCCGTCATTTTGACCGGCTTGGTAACGACCGCATTCATGCCCGCCGCCAGATAGGAATCGCGGTCGCTGTCCATCGCATGCGCGGTCACGGCAACGATCGGCACGCGCGCCTTGGCATCGCTGCCGGCCCGGATCAGGCGCGTGGCGGTCACGCCGTCGACCTCGGGCATCTGGATATCCATCAAGATCAGGTCGAAATCTTCGGTCCGCCATAGCGCCAGCGCCTCGGCGCCGTTGGACGCGAACGTCACCGTATGGCCCAGGCTCTGCAGCAAATATTTGATGACGACTTGGTTCACTTCGTTGTCTTCGGCGGCCAGAATGTTCAAGCGCGCGTCGCCCTCGGCGGGCGGGGTCAGCAAATCGGTGGTCGCAGCCGGCACGTCGAAAGCGGCGCCGCTTGCGGCGGGCAGGTGCACGGGCTCGACAAACAGCCGCACCGTGAAGGTCGAGCCGATGCCGATCTGCGAGGTGACGACAATGTCGCCGTCCATCGTTCGCGCCAGCTGGCGCGCGATCGCCAGGCCCAGGCCCGAACCGCCAAAACGCCGCGTGATCGACCCGTCGGCTTGGCTGAAGCGGTCGAACAGGCCCGGCAAAAGATCCCCGGCAATGCCGATGCCGGTGTCCGACACGGCAACCACAATCTCGATCTTGCCGTCGTCGCGCGGGCTCGCAGCCGCGCCCACTTCGATCGCGACCGCGCCGCGATCCGTGAACTTGACGGCGTTGCCGATCAAGTTGAGCAGAATCTGGCGCAGCTTTAGGGGGTCGGTACGAACCGCCCGGGGCGTGCTGGATTGGATGTTGGTGCGCATGGCCAGATGTTTTTCCGCCGCCGCACCGCTCATCATCGCCACGATCTGTTCGACCGTTTCCGGCAGATCGCAGACGACGTTTTCGGCCTTCATGGCGCCCGCTTCGAGCTTCGAATAGTCGAGCACGTCGTTGACCACGGCCAGCAAAATGTTGGCCGAGCGGCGCACGATCTCGGCATAGCGCTTCTGGTCGGCATCCAGTTTGGTGCGCGACAGCAGGTCGATCATCGCGATCACGCCGTTCATCGGCGTGCGGATCTCGTGGCTCATGGTCGCAAGGAACTGGGTCTTGGCTTGGTTGGCGGTTTCCGCCTGGGTCTTTGCGTTCCCCAGTTCGGCCAGCAGCGTTTCTTTGGCGCGGTTGGCGTCGACCAGTTCCTTTTGTTCTTGCGCCAGGCGTTCGGCGAGCGTGCGGCGCTGCTCGGCCACCGCTGCAAGCTCCGCATGCTGGCGGCCTTGAATCGCCGCCGCGCGCCACACGAACACGAGCAACACCAGATAAAGCGCCAGCAAAACCGGGGTCAGACCGGCGGCCAGTACCAGCAGCCGGTGGCGCGCCTCGGCAACGATCGCGGTCTGGTCCGAATAGAATTCCAGCACGCCTTCGATCGCGCCATTGGCGGCGCGAATCGGCACGTAGGTCCCCAAAATATAGGCGTTCCGGCGCGGCCCGTCGAAACCCGCCATGATTTCGCGGAAGGTCAAAGCGCTGCCGATCTGGCCCAAGCGCGCATTTTCGTACGGTTTTTGCGCCGTCTGGTCCTGGCCGATATCCTGAAGTTCCGACGAATAGATCGCACGCCCGTTGAGATCGTAGACCTTCGCCTTGACGATGTCGGTCCCGGTCAAAAATCGGCGCAGAAATTCGTCGATACGCCGGGTTTCGGGACGGGTTTGCAGCGCCTGGGCGCTCAATTGCTCTTGGCCACGAATGTCGGCCTGGATCTGCGGCCAGACCGAATTGGAGAAGGCTTGCGCCACGATCTCGGCGGAATGGCTGCCCGAGCGAATGACCGCCATTTCGGCAAACCGATGGGCCGAATAGACGATCGCCACGAAGGCCATCGCGACCGCAAAAAATGCCAGAACTGCAAATTTTTTGACCATCGATACTCCAATTCGACAATTATCCGCACTGTTACACAATCGGCGGGTCGAACCCCAGGGGTTTTCCGAGGGTTGTTTCCAAAAAAGCCGCAAAAATGTCATGCAGGGCACGGACGATCGGCCCGCGTCTTCGCGGCGCGATTCTGCGCTGGCCGCGCGTAGGTTCCATGATGTGCCTGCGCTGGTCATGGCGGTGGATCGCGCCGTCTCAATTCAGCATGCGCGTCCGTTGTTCGTTTTCGCCGCCTTAGATGTCTGATTCGGCGTTCTTTTTGCCGTCGATAGATCGTTTCATCCGGCTTGAAAATGCGTGCGTTTGTGCCTGTAATAAGGTCGAAGCATGATCGAATCGAGCCCGAGCCAAAAAATGTCGTTTCCCGCCGTATCCGCCGCCCTGCCGACGCAATCGCTGCCCGCAAACACAGACTTTCTGGCCGTGCGCGCCGCAACGGATATGCCCGGCGCCCATCCGGCGGCGCTTGAATTCTGGCGTTATGCGCAGACGTGCCGCCTCGCCGGCGGGTTGCCGTCGCGCACGATCTTCGATCCGACCGAAATCTGCGCTCTGCTTGCGCGCATTTGGATTGTCGACGTACTGCGCGACCCGATCGATTTTCGCTATCGGCTGGCGGGCACCCATATCGTGGAAACCGTCGGTTTCGAGCCGACCGGCAAATTGTTTTCGGATATTTTGGCCGAGCGCATCGCGGTCGACCCCAGCTTTCTGGCGCGGTTTCGCTTCATGGCCGACAGCGGCGTGTCGACATGGCGTTTGGGGCCGGCGCGGAACTGGAAAAATATAGACTATAAAACGGTCGAAAATGTCTGCGTGCCGTTTGCCGTCGGCGACGATCCGACGCGCGTGGCGCAGATCATGTCGATTTCGATCTGCTATCGGGCCGACGGAACGGTTTTTTAGCCGGTGGTGCGCGACACGGGTTTTGCGCCGTTGGCGCGGGCCGATGCGCGCCTTTTGGTGCTGGGCACGTTGCCCGGACAAGCCTCGCTTGCCAGAGGCGAGTACTACGCGCATCCGCAAAACGCGTTTTGGCCCATTCTGGCCGCCTTGTTCGGCTTCGATGGGACCGCCCCCTACGCCGCGCGCGTCGCGGCTCTGGCACGGGCCCGCATCGCGGTGTGGGACGTGTGCCGCGCTGCAACCCGACCCGGCAGTCTCGACAGCGCGCTTGTTGCGGCCTCGGTCGTGCCCAACGATTTCGCGGGTTTTTTCGCAAAACACCCGAAGATAGCGCTTGTTGCCTTCAACGGCGCGACGGCCGCCAAGCTGTATGGCCGGTTGGTGGTGCCGCGTCTGGCGCCATCGTTTGCCGTTTTGCCGTGTATCGACTTGCCGTCGACCAGCCCCGCCCATGCCCGCTTGTCGCGCCCCGAAAAACAACGCCGATGGGCGGTTCTGACGGCTTGAAAAAAATTCAGGAATATGCTTCTATTGGCGATCGTCTTTATGGGCGTGCGCTGTTTGAAACGGTGAATATGAAATGCATCCAAAAGCGCGGTTTCGCGTTTTTCGGAACGTTTTGCGCTCGTGGTTACATGCGTTGTTTTTCAAAGGGATAAATTGGTTGCAGTCGCCGGTCGCAACCAATTGTCGCAGGTCGCTCGGCTTTTACAGCGCTTCGCCGCGCATCAAACGGGGAAGTTTGCCTAATGTGCCCATTGCATCGCGCATAAAAACACGCTTCAAGGGTTTGATTTTGTCGACCAGCCCCAGCCCCAGTCCGCGCGCGAGTTTGAGCGGCGGGATGTCGTTGGAAAACAGCCGCAGCAGCCCGTCGGTGACGGCCGAAAGCCCGACCGTGTCCACGCCGCGCCAGCGCGCATAGCGATCGAGCGTGTCGGCCGCGCCGATATCCAAGCCCAACCGGTGGCTGTCGGCCAAAACTTCGGCAAGCGCCGCGACGTCGCGCAAACCCAGATTGAGCCCTTGGCCCGCGATCGGGTGGATGCCGTGCAGCGCATCGCCCGCCAGCGCCAAACGCGGGCCGGTGGCCCGTTCGGCCTGCACGAAGGTCAACGGATAGCGCCAGCGCGCGCTCGCCAACCGTATGGCGCCGAGGCCCCAGCCAAAGCGTTCGTGCAACTCGGCAACAAATTCGTCTTCGGGCAGCGTTTCGAACAAGGCTGCCAGTTCCGCACGCTCGGTCCACACGATCGAACTTCTGGGCTGGCCGTCGGGGCCGTCGGGCAAAGGCAGCAGGGCAAAGGGGCCGGCCGGCAAGAACCGTTCGTGCGCAATGCCGTTATGCGGCTTTTCGTGGGCGATCGCGCAGACCAAGGCGGCTTGCGCGTAGTCCCATTTGAGGGCGCGAATGCCGGCCTTGGCGCGGGTGGGCGAAGGGCGGCCGTCGCACGCGACGATCAAGCGGGTGGCAAGCGCGGTTCCGTCGCCAAGTTCGACCTGCGCTTCTTGCAGATCGGCCTTCGTGGCGATCGCGCGGGCGGGGGCGCGCAACGAAACCCGCGTCTCGCGCAAAGCCGCATAGAGCGCGCGGCGCGTGAAACGGTTTTCGACGATATAGCCGAACGGCGCGTCGCCCAGTTCGCGATGGTCGTAATGCAGATAGAGCGGCGAATCGCCATCCGACACCCGGATGTCGCGGATCGGGGCGGCGTAGGGGGCCAGCAGCGGCCACAGCCCCAGCGCTTGCAGCACACGCGCCGATCCAAGGGCGATCGCCGCAGCGCGGCCATCGAACTCGTCCAGCGCCAGTCGGTCCGGGTCGTCGGCATCGACCACCGCAACGGCAAGGCCAGCCCGGTCGAGCGCCAGCGCCAGCGTCAAGCCCACCAGCCCGCCGCCCACGATCGTCGCGTCAAAAATGCCCGTGCTGCTTGCCATCTGCTTGGCAAAACTAGGCCGCGCTTGCGTCGCGGTCTAGGGGGATTGCCGTTTTGCTGCGCTGCCGCAAGATTCCTGTTGCCGGGCTCTTCGGCAGTGCGGCATGCTTCTTGAAACGAATGCCGCGTTCGCGCGCGCCGCGCGCCAACCGATTGGAGGGGTACGGGTCATGAAAATGGTGATGGCGATTATCAAGCCGTTCAAGCTCGACGAAGTGCGCGAGGCGCTGACGGCACTCGGCGTGCAGGGACTGACCGTCACCGAAGTGAAGGGTTTCGGGCGCCAAAAGGGCCAGACCGAAATCTATCGCGGTGCGGAATATTCGGTGAATTTCCTGCCCAAAGTGAAGATCGAGGTTGCCGTCGCCGATCCGCTCGTCGAGCGCGTCGTCGAATCGATCCAAAAAGCGGCCAACACCGGCAAAATCGGCGACGGAAAAATCTTCGTGCTCGATGTCAGCCACGCCGTTCGCATCCGCACCGGCGAGACCAACGTCGAGGCGCTTTAAGAAAAACGCACAAAATTTAAGCAGTTTCTGCGCCTAAAAAAGCGGCGGCCCCGAAACGGGTCGCCGTTTATTTTTCGAACGATGCGGCGGTATTCCTGGGCGAGGCCAAAAAATGCCAGCAGAATCAGATGATTTTGCACCGCAGCAATGTGCGGGGCATGTGGCACGATTCTTGGACTATACGAACTTGATTTAAGGGGCCATCGGCCCGCGCGCATAACTTCCCGGCTTGGTGCCGGGGCAGCCAGGAGACGACAAAAATGAGCAAACTCGACAAGCTGGCGCAAATCGGCGCGCTTGCAACGGTGGCGGTGCTGGGTGCCGCGGCGCCCGCCTTCGCCCAAGACACCCCGAAGGTCGATACCGGCGATGCCGCTTGGATGCTGACCTCGACGGCCCTCGTGCTGATGATGACGATTCCGGGTCTGGCCCTGTTTTACGCCGGCATGGTGCGCAAGAAAAACGTGCTGGCGACCATGATGCAGTCGTTCGCGATCGTGGCGCTCGTCACGGTGCTGTGGATGGTCGTGGGCTATTCGCTGGCGTTCGGCGAGGGCAACGCCTATGTCGGCGACTTCTCGCGCTTCTTCCTCGCTGGCATGGTGTGGGATGCGCCCTTCACGCTGGGTTCGGGCGATAGCGCCATCGCCCTCACGATCCCGGAACCCATCTTCATGATGTTCCAGATGACCTTTGCGATCATCACGCCCGCGTTGATCTGCGGCGCGTTCGCGGATCGCATGAAGTTTTCGGCGATGCTGTGGTTCGTCGGTCTGTGGTCGGTGCTGATCTATTCGCCGGTCGCGCACTGGGTGTGGCATCCGAACGGCTTTATCTTCGCGCTGGGCGCGCTCGATTTCGCGGGCGGCACGGTCGTGCACATCAATGCCGGCATTGCGGGTCTGGTCGCGGCGATCGTGCTGGGCAAGCGCAAGGGCTACGGCACCGAAAACTTCTCGCCCTACAATCTGGTGCTGGCCGTGATCGGTGCCTCGCTGCTGTGGGTGGGTTGGTTCGGGTTCAATGCAGGCTCGGCCGGTGCGGCCGGTGCACGCGCGGGCATGGCAATGGCGGTCACGCAGATCGCCACGGCCGGTGCGGCACTCGCGTGGATGTTCGCCGAGTGGGCCACCCGCGGCAAGCCGTCGGTGCTGGGCGTGATTTCGGGCGCGGTCGCAGGGCTTGTTGCGATCACGCCGGCGTCCGGCTTCGTGTTTCCGGGCGGCGCGCTGGTCATCGGCATCGTCGCGGGCATCGTGTGCTTCTGGGCTTCGACCAGCCTCAAGCGCGCGCTCGGCTACGACGACTCGCTCGACGTGTTCGGCGTGCACTGCGTGGGCGGGATCGTCGGCGCGCTTCTGACCGGCGTGTTCGCGATCGGCGTGCTGTCGGCCTCGGCTGCGACGCCGGACGGCTACGGCGGCCTGCTCGACGGCAATGCGGGCCAGGTGCTGCTGCAGTTCTACGCGGTCATCGCAACGCTGGTCTATTCGGGCGTCGGTTCGTACGTGCTGCTCAAGGTCGTCGATCTGATCGTGGGTCTGCGCGTTTCGGAAGAAGCCGAACGCGACGGTCTCGACCTGTCGCTGCACGGCGAAAGCGTCCAGTAAACGCGTCGCCTTTCGGAGGGTGCAAGCGGGCCGGGTGCAAACCCGGTCCGTTTCGTTTCAACCCGAAGGCTCGAGGCGGGCTTGCAGCGCGTGCAGCCGCGCATAGACTCCCGCCGCTGCGGCCAGTTGCGCGTGCGTGCCGCTCTCGGCCACGCGCCCGCCCTCGATCACATAGATCAGATCGGCATCGACCACCGTCGACAGGCGGTGCGCCACGACCACGGTCGTGCGCCCCTTCATCAGCGAGGCGAGCGAGGCCTGGACGATGCGCTCGGACTCGTTGTCGAGGGCGCTGGTCGCTTCGTCGAGCAGCAGAATCGGCGCGTCCTTCAGGAACGCGCGCGCGATCGCGATGCGCTGACGCTGGCCGCCCGAGAGCTTCACGCCGCGCTCGCCGACGACGGTTGAAAACCCTTCAGGCAGCGCGTCGACGAATTCGATAGCGCCCGCCGCGCGCGCCGCCGCGCGAATGTCCGCTTCGCTCGCATCCGGCTTGCCGTAGGCGATGTTGGCGCGGATCGTGTCGTGGAACAGGCTCGTCTCCTGCGTCACCAGGGCGATATGGCCGCGCAGCGATTCGAGCTTGATGTCGCGAATGTCGAAGCCGTCGATGCGGATGCTGCCCGTTTCGATGTCGTAGAAGCGCGGCAGCAGATTGAGCAGCGTCGTCTTGCCCCCGCCCGAGGGCCCGACAAGCGCCACGGTCTTACCGGCAGGCACGTGGATATCGATGCCGTCGAGCGCGCTGCGGTCGGGCCGATAGCGGAAGCCGACATTCTGGAAGCGCAGATCGCCGCGCACGGCCGGCAGCCCCACCGCCCCCGGTCGGTCCACGATCTGGGCTTGCATGTCTTCAAGCGCAAAGACGCGCGCCGCCGCCGCGAGCCCTTCTTGCAGCGTGGTGTTGAGGTTGGCGAGGCTCTTGACCGGCTGGTAGGCCAGCAGCAAGGCCGTGATGAAAGAAAAGAACGTGCCGGGCGTGGTCGCCCCTTCGATGACCCGAAACCCGCCGTAGAAAATCACCAGGGCGATCGCAACCGAGCCCAGCGTCTCCATGATCGGCGAGGCCGCCGAGCGCGTGCGCGCGCCCTTGTGCGTGAGCTCGAAAATCCGCTCGGTCGACAGTTTGGCCTTGGCGGTCTCGGCCGCTTCCATGCCGTAGGCCTTGACGTGGCGAATGCCCTGGAAGGCCTCGTCGATCAGCGAAACGAAACCGCCGATTTCGCCCTGCATCGAGGTCGAGACTTTGCGCATGCGTTTGCCGAGTTTGACGATCGGCAAGATGGCGACCGGAAAAACGACAAATGCCACCAGCGCCATCTGCCAGTCTTGGTAGAACATCAGCGCCACCAGAAAGACGACCGTCAGCGCGTCCTTGGTGATGCCCGTGATCGCCTGGGTAATCGCCTGGCGCATCAAGCCGACATCGTGGGAAAGCCGCACGGCAAGCTTCGAGGACGAGTTTTCGTTGAAAAACGCCAAGTCCGCGCGCACGGTTTGCGCAAACAGCTTGGTCTGCAAATCGGCGATAATGCGCTGGCTGACAAAATTGAGCAAAATGCCCTGCGCGTAGCTCGACAGGCCCTTGACCAGCGCTGCCAGCACGACGATGCCCGGAATGATGTAGAGCATCGCCGAATTGCGTTCGACAAACACTTTGTCGAGCACGGGCTCCATCATCCAGGCATTCAGCGCGGTCGCACCGGCCGTCAGCGCCATGCACATGGCGGCGAGTGCGAGGCGCTTCCAGTGCCGACGCACGTGGCGATCCAGCAAGCGCCTGACAAGCGCCTTGGTGGATTGGTCGGCAAGCAGCGGAATTTCCATGCTACCTCGTGCGCAGCGGAATGTCGGTGGCGCAAGCGCGCCGGAACGCGGCTTCCATCGCGTCGGCGAACTGTGCTTCGCCATAGCGTTTGCTGGCCCACGCTTTCGCGGCGGTGCCGAGGCTCGCTGCATATTGCGGGCTTGCGATCAGATGTTCGATCGCTTCGGCCAAGGCCCGCGCATTGCCGGGCGGATAGAGCATTCCCGTGCGGCCGTGTTCGATGAGTTCGGGGATCCCGCCCGCATCGGTCGCAACGATCGGCACGCCCGTGCGCATTGCCTCGATCGTCACGCGGCCGAGCCCTTCGCAGCGCGAGGTCACAAGAATGGCATTTGCCTGCTGCAAGCGCGCCGCCACGCCGTCCACATGGCCATGGAAATGCACGCGATCGGCAAGTCCAAGCGTTTCGGCGCGCGCCTGCAGTTTGCCCGCGTAACCGCGCCCGCCCGTACCATAGATATGCAAGTGGACGTCGCTGGTATGCAATTGCCCCATCGCGTCGATCGCGTCCATCTGGCCCTTTTGCGGACTGAGCGAGCCCGCCAGCACCGCATGGAATCCGCCCGCCGGTTTGAAGGGCGGCGCCGTACACGGTGGGCTGATTTTGATATGGTAGTCAATATGCACCTGCTTGTGGGCGCCGATATAGGGCGCCCATCTGGTGCCGATCGCCCGGGAGGGCACCAAGGCCAAAACGCAGCGTTGGTCCATCAGCCAGCCCGTAAACTTCCAGCCAAAATCGAAGGCCAGCCGGTGGTCTTCCCAGACAAACTCCTGCAGCCACCATACATGGCGCGTCGAGGTCGCCGCCGCTGCCGCACCGCCAATCCCGATCCTCGCCGAGTTCGAGACGACCAGATCCGGCGCGATCGCGCGGACGGCATTGACGAGGGCCGGGATCGCGCGCCAATTCGCCCAGATATTGCGAAAGCGGCGCCGTCCCTTGGTTGAAGTCCAATGCGGCAAGGGCAGCGCTTTCCACGGCACCCCGCGCTGCGTCAAGGCGGCGGACAGCGTGCCCGCCTGCGGAACCAGGGCCACAAATACAAATCCGCGCCCTTGCAGCGCATCGATCGTCTCGATGATTGGTAAGGTCGCCCCGCCCAGATCGCGATCATGCAGCACAAATAAAACTTTCATCCCGGTCTTTTCCCACACTTCGACAAGAAATTCCCGACAATCCTAACCCCCTAGAATTGGTACCGTTGGGGCCTGCATCAAAACCGGCAACAACATCCAATATCAGGAGGTTAACCTGATTTGTTCTTCTCTTGTTTCCGTGCTGCTGGGCGACTCGGCGCGACTCGGTTATTTCGTAGAGAACATCGCATCGACCCGCTAGCACAGGTATGGCAGTCGCTCTTAATCTTGTACTTTAAGAGTGGCCGGGTTATTGTTGTTTCATATTTGTACCCCAGGTTTCTGGACCTGGGGCGACCGGCGTTATACGCAAAATCTTGTAGTTCACCCTTGGCCTTGGTCCGACATGCTGAACGAGCGACTTGCCCACCTCAACGATTACCCGTTTGCCCGTTTGGCAGCGCTGATTGCCGACGTGACGCCGCGCGCCAACGAAGCGCCGATCGCGATGTCGGTCGGCGACCCGCAGCACCAGCCGCCGCCGTTCGCGGCCGAAATCGTCGCCAAGAATTTCGACAAATGGAACGCCTATCCGCCGCTCAACGGCACGCCCGAGTTGCGCCAAGCAATCGTGGGCTGGCTCGAGCGGCGTTTCAAACTGGCGGGCGGCACGATCGATTTCGAAACCCAGCTTGCGACCGTAGCCGGAGCGCGCGAAGGCCTGTTTATTGCGGCAATGCTGGCGGTCGGGGCGCACAAAGGCGGCAAGCAGCCCGTGGCTTTGATGCCCAACCCGCTCTATCAAATCTATTACGGGGCGGCGATCGCGGCGGGGGCCGAGCCGGTCTTTTTGTCGGCCACGCGCCAAACCGGTTTTCTGCCCGATCTCGACGCGATTCCGCACGATACGTTGGCGCGGACGGCAATCTTCTATCTGTGCTCGCCCGGCAACCCGCAGGGCGCCATTGCGTCGCGCGACTACATCGCCAAGGCGATCGGTTTGGCGCGCGAACACGATTTTCTGCTGGTCCTCGACGAATGCTATTGCGAGCTCTATTACGGCGATGTGGTGCCGCCCGGCGGCATCGAAGTCGCCTACGCGATGGGCCGCGGACCGCAGGGCCACGCGCTCGACAATGTCATGAGCTTCCATACGCTCTCCAAACGCAGCTCGGCCGCTGGCATGCGCTCGGGCTTTGCGGTCGGTGCACCCAATGCCATCGCCACGCTCAATCGTCTGCGCAGCTATTCGTGCGCGGCGCAGCCCGTGCCGATCCAAGCAGCCTCCGCCGCCTTGTGGCGCGACGAGGCGCACGCGATCGAAACGCGCGCTCTTTACAAGGCCAAGTTCGATGTCGCCCAAAAACTGCTGGGCGGCCACAAAGGCTACTACCCGCCGCAAGCGGGCATGTTTTTGTGGATCGACGTTGGCGACGGCGAAGCCGTAACGCGCCGTCTGTGGGAGGAAGCCGCCATCAAAGTGCTTCCCGGCCGCTATTTGACGAAGAGCGAACCGGACGGGCAAAATTTCGGCGCGCCTTATATCCGCATTGCGCTGGTGCACGAACAAGAGACGGTCGAACGCGCGCTGCAGCGCGTCGCCGCTTTGCTTTAGGGGACAACGATGGCGATCGCGACACGGATTACCACTGGCCTGTTTCCCGACGGCGCGGGCGCATTCGTGCGCAAGCGACTGGCCGAGATCGCCGGCGCCGCGTTGGTCGTGGCGAGCCTGCTGATCGCGGCTGCGCTTGCAAGCTACGATCCGGCCGATCCCAGCTTCAGCCACGCGACCGACCAGCGCGCGGCGAACCTGCTGGGCCTGCCCGGCGCCAGTGCTGCCGATCTGATTTTCCAGACGCTGGGCATTGCGGGCGCGCTGATCCCGGTGTCGCTGGCGGCGTGGGGCTGGCGTTTGATGCGCTCGCGCAACCTGCCGCTGTGGTGGCTGCGCATCGCGCTTTTGCCGGTCTGCGTGCTGCTGGCGGCGATGGCGCTGTCGACTTGGACGCCGCCCGCCGACTGGCCGCGACCGCTAGATACCGGGCTTGGCGGCGTGGTTGGACGGCTGTTTTTGTCCGGCATGCTGGCGCTGGGCGCCGATTTTGGCGTCGGCGCCAACATGCTGGCGATGGCCGCAACAAGCCTTGCGGCCGTCGCATTCGTGTTCGTGCTCGCGATTACGTGGGGCGAATATCGCACAGCCGCCACGACCAGCGGGTGGATCGCGCGCAACGCGGGCAAAGCGACCGCCGCTTGCTATATCGCGACGGCTGCGCTGATCGCCAAGTTGCGTGTCGGCGATCCTGCCAAGGCGCGCGCCAAGGAAAAACAAGATTTGAAGCGCAGCCGCTACGAGCCCTCGCTCGACGGCACCCCCGACGCGGCTCCGCAAATCGTCGACCCGCCGGTCGCAGTCGAGCCGGAAAAACCGCGTCCGGCCCCGGCAGACCTGGTCGAGCGCGCAGCGCCGAGCGAAAAGGCGAAGACGGACATCAAGAAAAAACCAAAACAAGCCGCACTCGATCTGGCGGTGCAGGGCGCGTACCAAGCGCCGTCGATCGACCTGCTGTCGAAGCCCAAGATCGCCAAGCTGGTCGCCGTCGACGAAAGCGCTTTGGCGCAGAACGCGCGCCTGCTCGAAGGCGTGCTCGACGATTACGGCGTCAAGGGGCAGATCGTCAAAGTGCGCCCCGGACCGGTTGTAACCCTCTACGAACTCGAACCTGCGCCGGGCACCAAGGCCGCGCGCGTGGTGGGGCTGGCGGACGACATTGCGCGTTCGATGTCGGCGCTGGCGGTGCGCGTGGCCGTGGTACCGGGTCGCAACGTGATCGGCATTGAATTGCCCAACGCGTCGCGCGAAACGGTGTTCTTGCGCGATCTGCTGGAGCAGACGATCGAAGACAAACAGGCGGGCTTGAGCCTGGTGCTGGGCCGCGACATTGGCGGGGGGCCGATCATCGTCGATCTGGCGCGCATGCCCCATCTTTTGATCGCGGGCACGACCGGGTCGGGCAAGTCGGTCGCCATCAACACGATGATCTTGTCGCTGCTCTACCGGATGTCGCCGGGCGAATGCCGCTTCATCATGATCGATCCCAAGATGATCGAGTTGTCGGCCTATGACGGGATCCCGCATCTGCTCTCGCCGGTCGTAACCGACCCCAAGAAGGCGGTCGTGGCGCTCAAATGGACCGTGCGCGAGATGGAAAACCGCTATCGCGCCATGTCGAAATTGGGCGTGCGCAACATTGCGGGCTACAACCAGCGTTTGGCCGAAGCGCAGAAAAGCGGCGAAGCGCTGACGCGCAAAGTGCAGACCGGGTTCGACGAAAGCGGCAAGCCGGTGTTCGAAGACCAGCCGCTCGACACCACGCCGCTGCCGTTTATCGTCGTGGTCGTCGACGAAATGGCCGACCTCATGCTCGTGGCGGGCAAAGACGTGGAATGGGCCGTGCAGCGGCTGGCGCAGATGGCGCGCGCTGCCGGCATTCACATCTTGATGGCAACGCAGCGCCCGTCGGTCGACGTGATCACGGGCACGATCAAGGCCAATTTCCCCACGCGCATATCCTTCCAGGTCACCAGCAAGATCGACAGCCGCACGATTTTGGGCGAGCAAGGGGCCGAGCAACTGCTGGGCCAAGGCGACATGCTCTATATGGCGGGCGGTGGGCGCATTACGCGCGTGCACGGGCCGTTCGTGTCGGACCGCGAGGTCGAGCATGTGGTGCAGCATCTCAAAGCCCAGGGCATGCCCGCCTATATCGAAGAAGTGACCGAAGAGACCGAGGCCGACGCGTTGGCAGCGATGGGCGAGGGTGCTGCTGGCGGCGGCGAGGGCGAAGGCAGCGGCGATGCGCTCTACGACCAGGCGATCGCCTTGGTCGCGCGCGAGCGCAAATGCTCGACCAGCTTCGTGCAGCGCCATCTGCAGATCGGCTACAACCGCGCGGCGCGCATCGTCGAGCGCATGGAAGCCGACGGCGTCGTCAGTGCGGCCAACCATGTCGGCAAACGCGAAGTGCTGGCCCCGAAGGGCGAATACGCCGGATGAAATGGTGTTAAGCCTAGTCAATCCAGTCGAGATACCGTATCACCTCAGGATTGCAACTAAGCTCGACGAGGCGTCTTGATGCGAGTCCGCCGTCTGGTAAAGCGACTAAAAGTCGCTGGTGAAGATACAGGCTGGAAGATCGGCGACCTGCCGCCGCGTTATTGCCCGGTCCATGTAAAGACGAGGCCGATGGCAAATGGATGGCGTTGGCGGTCGCTGCGGGCCGAGCATCTTGGAGCACCGTTTTGCGTAGTCGCGCTTTGTCGCTCTGGACGCGGCACGCAGCAGGCCCTTTTGTTGAAGGAGGTCCGAAATCAAGAGTGGTCGTTGGTTGCACGTTTTGAACAACATTCTTCGCATCCCGGCCTTCATCTCCACTCGCACTGCGAACGTTCTGGCGTCGAGGTCGGCGGAGTTGGTTTTGATGGTCTTGTGCGCATTCCGCCGGTAGGATCGCCTCATCGTCGAACGGTAAACCTCACCGACGAAATGTTTTGGAATAAGGCATTGAAGTTTTTCGGGGTCGAAGCCAAGAAGGGGCCTTTGCTGTGATAGAGATTGCAGCGCTTAAAACCCAGCTGTGCAGCCAGTTCTGCGACGGATTTCGAATCGCATCCGTGCCCGACGGGCTGTCGATCGCGGCGCCGTTCGAAGACAATTCTGGAGATCCAATCACTTTTTTCTTGCTCGAAGAAGATGGCGGATTTCGACTCGCTGATGACGGCGAGTATTTGCCGCGCTTATACGCATCTGGAATTGACATAAAGACCGGCACGCGCCGAAAGATGCTTGATGCGATCCTTGGAGAAGCCCGAGCGCATCTGGATGAAGACTCGTTAGAGGTCCGCAGCGAGTTTTTTTTGGCAACTGGCAATGCCGGTATTGCAGCTCAGTCCGTAAAATTTCTGTCTTCTTTGATTCGTCTGCGGGACGTGTCGCTTCTCACCCGCGATGCGATCGAATCAACATTTCGCGAAGATGTCGCGGCAGCGATTCGGCGGCAAATAGGTACACACGCAAATCTCAATTTTAACGAATCGATCACCGCCGATTTGAGCGAGTTTCCATGCGATATGGTGGTTCGCCCCAAAAACGAAAATGGGGTTCCTGCGGCAGTATACTTGGCAACTTCGACAGAACGCCTCAACGAAGCGCTTTTGTTGCATTTGGAAGCCGAAAGGAAAAAGCGTACTGATTTTGCAGTCATTGCCATGATTGAAGATCCGGAAATGACTGCGATCAGCCGCAAGAAATTCCAGCGTGCCCAAAATCGCGGACTGTCTGTCTCGATTTTTCGCGGTGATGAGGACGAGGCGGTCGGGCGAATCCAAAAAGCCATGCGTTTAGCAGTCTAATACGCTGGATGACGCGGGCGGGCGGTTTGGCTTAGTCTGTCCGCAACGAGGTCAACCAAACCGCCGAGGAGCACGCCCGACCATGGAATTTTCGCGCCGCCAGATTTTGGCCGCAACCGCACTTGCGGCCGCTTTGCCGAGCCAAGCGTTTGGGCAAAGCTTTCCCAATCGCACCATCCGTTTCGTGGTGCCGTTTCCGCCGGGCGGCTCGCTCGACGTGTCGGCGCGCGCGGTTGCAGACCGTATGACGGTGCTGCTGGGCCAGCCCGTCGTGGTTGAAAACCGGCCGGGGGCCGGGGGCAATGTGGGGGCCGACGTGGTCGCCAAATCGCCCGCCGACGGCTACACGATGCTGATGGGCGCTTTGTCCACCCATGCCGTCAATCCGCACTTGTATGCGCGCATGCCGTTTGACCCGCTCAAGGATTTTGCGGCACTCACACAGATCGGCGACGTGCCCAACATCCTGATCGTCGGCCCGTCGGTCAAAGCCGCCAACGTGCAGGAACTGGCGCGCGACATTCGTGCCAACCCGAAAGGTTTCAATTACGGTTCGGGCGGCAACGGCAGCGGCGGACATTTGGCGGGCGCCTTGTTTGCCGACCGCATTGGTGCGCCGATTGAGCATATCCCTTATCAGGGCGGCGCACCGCAGCTCAACGCGCTTCTGTCGGGCGAAACGCAATTCACCTTCGATAATCTCGCCAACGCGTTTGCGCAAATTCAGGCGGGCCGGGTGCGCGCCCTTGCCGTCACGACGCCAAAACGCAGCGCCCAAGTGCCCGACGTGCCGACGATGGCCGAGGCCGGCATCCCGGGCTTCGATATCAGCACTTGGTTCGGGATGTTCGTGCCAGCCGGCACGCCCGCCGACATCGTGGCGCGCCTGTCGGATGCGGCCATCGCGTCGCTGCGCGATCCTGCCACGGTCGAACGTTTGGCGCGTCTGGCGGTCGAGCCGGTCGGCAATACGCCCGCGCAGTTCACCGCGTTTGTCGCGGCCGAACACGCCAAATATCGCGAGATCGTGCGTCTGTCGGGTGCCAGGATCGACTGAGTGTTGCGCCGACTGAAACGCGCCGAAACGCTCGCGGGGCTGTTGTTCGTCGCGTTCGGTTCGGCCGCGGTGTGGATCGCAGCGGGCTACCCCTATGGCACGCCCACGCGCATGGGGGCTGGCTTCGTGCCTGTAGCGCTCGGGTGGTGCTTGGTCGCCCTTGGCATTGCCATCGCGCTGGCGGGTGCCGCGGCCAAGGCCGACGACGCGGTGCCGCCAAGCGACGCGCGCCCCCTGCTGTTTTTGCTGCTGGGCGTTGGCGCATTTGCGTTGCTGCTCGAATCGGCCGGGCTGGTCGCGGCCATCTTCGCCTGCGTCGGCGTGGCGCGTTTGGCCGGGCGACCCTATCGCTGGATCGAATCCGCAGTCTTGGCAGCCGGGCTTGCCGCTGCCGGGGCGGCGATCTTTGTCTACGGACTTGGCCTGCCGATCCCCCTGCTGCCGCGATGAGCGAGCTGTTCGATCCGCTGTTGCTGGGATTTTCGGTCGCGCTCACGCCGATCAATCTGTTTTGGTGTTTGGTTGGCGCCATATTGGGCACGCTGATCGGCGTGCTGCCCGGCATCGGTCCGGTCGCGACGATCGCGATGCTGCTGCCGATCACGTTCCAGCTCGAGCCCGTGGGCGCGCTGATCATGCTCGCGGGCATCTATTACGGCGCCCAATATGGCGGCTCGACCACTGCCATCCTCGTCAACATGCCGGGCGAATCGTCGTCGGTTGTCACCTGCCTCGACGGATTTGCCATGGCGCGCAAAGGCCGGGCCGGAGCGGCTTTGGCGGTTGCGGCACTCGGATCGTTTTTTGCGGGTACGGTTTCGACGCTCGTTGTGGCGCTGGCGAGCCCGGTCATGGTCGGTTTTGCGATGCTGTTCGGGGCGGCCGAATATTTTTCGCTCATGGTCTTCGGCCTTGTCGCGGCGATCGTGCTGGCCCAAGGCTCGGTTGCCAAAGCCGTTGCGATGACGCTGCTGGGCCTGGTGCTGGGCCTTTGCGGCACCGACGTCAATTCGGGCACGCAGCGTTTTACGTTTGGCATTCCCGAATTGGCGGACGGCATCGGCTTTGTGCCGCTGGCCATGGGGTTGTTTGCGATCGCCGAAATCGCCGTCCAGCTCGAACGCCATTTCGTGCGCGACACGATGGCCAAGATGGGCTCGCTCTGGCCGACGAAAGACGAAGTGCGCGAGGCGATTCCGGCCGTGCTGCGCGGCACGGCCGTCGGCTCGGTCTTGGGCGTACTGCCGGGCGGGGGGGCGCTGCTCGCCGCCTTCGCGTCCTACACGCTCGAAAAACGCATTGCCAAAGACCCGTCGCGCTTTGGCCAAGGGGCGGTTGCTGGCGTGGCGGGACCGGAATCGGCGAACAATGCCGGCGCGCAAACCTCGTTCATTCCGATGCTCACGCTCGGCATTCCGCCCAACGCCGTGATGGCGCTGATGATCGGCGCCATGGCGATCCACGGCATCGTGCCGGGGCCGCAAGTGATGACGCGCGAACCGGCGCTGTTCTGGGGCCTGATTGCCAGCATGTGGGTCGGCAATCTGATGCTGGTCGTGATCAATCTTCCATTGATCGGCATCTGGGTGCGGTTGCTGCGCGTCCCCTACCGGCTGCTCTATCCAGCAATTCTGGTATTCTGTTGTATCGGCGTCTACGCGCTTAACAGCTCGACTTTCGAATTGCTGCTGACGCTGGGGTTCGGGGCGCTCGGCTACATCTTCGTCAAGCTGGGCTGCGAGCCCGCCCCGCTGCTGCTCGGTTTCATCCTGGGTCCAATGATGGAAGAAAATCTTCGCCGCGCGATGCGCCTGTCGCGTGGCGACCCGATGGTTTTCTTCGAGCGGCCGATCAGCGCGGCCTTGCTCGCGGCGGCGGTTTTGCTGCTGATTGCGGTCCTGGCGCCATCGCTGCGCCGCCTGCGCGCGAAGGCGTTTGCGGAATAATTACGTTTTTCACATGTAAAGCATTGCGGTTTTTTTGTGATCGAACCTCTTGCGCTGCAGCATAGGCGTCCCCATCTGATCCACTCAATAGTCCGGGCTCCTCTGGCGGCGCGAAATCCGGCCTCTCTTTTTGTCCCGATGGGGGAGAGAGGTTCGTTGGCGCCGTGATGTCGGACTCCCACGGGACAGGTGGAACTTTACAGGAGCACGGAACGTGGAATTTCTGACTGAAGGCTTGTTTTTGGGCAAACCCATCTGGATGTGGGTTGGCTTTTTGACGATCGTCGTTGCCTTGCTGGTCTTCGACCTTGGCGTCTTGCACAAGGAAAACAAAGAAATCGAAGTCGCCGAAAGCTTGAAGCTGTCGGCGTTCTATTTTGCTCTTGCGATGCTGTTCGGCGGCTGGGTGTGGTGGTACATGGGCGCCCAGTCGGGTCTCGAATACTACACGGGCTTCTTTGTCGAATGGTCGCTGTCGCTCGACAACGTATTTGCCATCTCGATGATCTTTACGTATTTCGCCGTGCCGCGCAAATACCAGCACCGCGTGCTTTTCTGGGGCATCATCGGGGTGATCTTCATGCGCGGCACGATGATCGCGCTGGGGGCCGCGTTGGTCGCGGAATTCCAGTGGATCCTCTACATCTTCGGCGCGTTCCTGGTGTTCACCGGCGTCAAGATGCTGATCATGGCGGACAAGGAAGAAAACATCGGCGAAAATCCGGTGCTGAATTTCCTCAAGAAGCGCATGCGCGTGACCGAGGAACTGCATGGCCAGGATTTCTTCGTGCAAAAACCCGATCCGGTTACGGGCAAGATGGTGCGCTGGGCGACGCCGCTGTTCTTGTGCTTGATGCTGGTCGAGGCAGTGGATCTGATTTTTGCGGTCGACTCTGTGCCCGCGATCTTCGCGATCACGACCGACCCGTTCATCGTCTACACCTCGAACATCTTCGCGATCCTGGGCTTGCGGTCGCTCTATTTTGCCCTGGCCGCGATGATCCACCGCTTCCGCTATCTCAAATACGCGCTGTCGGGCGTGCTGATCTTTATCGGCTGCAAAATCTTCCTGGTCGGCATCATCGGCAAGTTCCCGGCATGGCTGTCGCTGTCGGTGACGGTCACGATGATCACGTCGGGAATTTTGTACTCGCTCTACAAAACCCGCGATGAAGCCAAGCGGGCCGAAGCAGCCTAAGGCAAAAGGGCCGACGCAAAAAAAGCGTCGGCCCTTTCTCTTTTCAGCCGCGCTGGGGCGTCATGCGGTCGATCGCCTTGAAGTGCTTGCGCGCATGCGCAACAAGCTCCCCGTCGCTTGGGTGGTCGGCCGATTCGACCGCCACGATTCGCTTGGCGAGTGCGGGCTGGTGCTGGACCGCGTGTTTGTGGAACACCGTCTTGGCGTTGCCGGGTCCCATCACCAAAATTTCCTTGGCGTCGGCCAGCGCGGTTTCGATCGCCGCGTAGAATTTTGGATCTTCGGCCGCATGGCCCGCACCCGCGGCGCCCGCCTTGTGGTGCAGATGCGCGGCGCCATGGGCGGATTTCACCTCCGTCGCGCCCCAATCTTGCGCGTCGAAATGGAAAATCTTGGCGTGCGCGTGGTCGAGCCAAACGGCGGCATGGTAGCGATTCATGGTCGGACCTTTCGGTAGAATTGGAACGGGTCGGAAACGATCGCAGTCTGCCGCGGACAGGCGCGGCGCGCCTTGCGTTGGATCAATCGCCTTTGCGTCGCGCGCGCCGGGCGTGGTAGCGATTTGGCCATGAAAAAATCCTTTGTCGTTGGCATCAGCGCATGCCTGCAAGACGGGCCGCGAACGCCCCAACACATCGTGCGCGTCCAATATGTCGATGCGGTGGCGAACGGGATGGGCGCTGTCCCCGTGCTGTTGCCCGCCATCGGCGCGGCGCAGGATATCCAAACCCTGCTGGGGCGCATCGACGCGCTGCTGCTGACCGGCAGCCCGTCGAACGTGGCGCCCGACCACTATGGTGCACGCGCGCGGCCGGGCACTTTGCACGATGCGGCGCGCGATGAAACCACGCTGCCCCTCGTGCGCGCCGCAATCGCGCGCGGCGTGCCGGTGCTGGCGCTGTGCCGGGGGCATCAGGAACTCAACGTGGCCTTGGGCGGCAGCTTGCACCAGCATGTCGAAGAATTGCCGGGTCGCATCGACCATCGCGCCCCGGACGCGGAAAACATCGACGCACGTTATGCCCAGCGCCATTGGATCGGTCTCGATCCGGGCGGGCTGCTGCACCGCCTCAATGGCGGCCCGCGCGCCTATGTGAATTCGCTGCACGGCCAAGCGATCGATCGGTTGGCTGACGGTCTTGCCGTCGAGGCAACCCACGACGACGGTACGATCGAGGCCGTGCGCTGGACCGGCGGCCCCGGATTCGCGCTCGGCCTGCAGTGGCACCCCGAATGGCATGTCGAAAGCGACGCGTTTTCGAAGGCGATTTTCGCCGAATTTGCACAAATCGTCAAAAATGGTATTTAAATACCGCGTTTCTTGAAATTATTTCAGCATGCCCCTCTTGTTGAATCGCGGATGCATGGCCACTTGCAGATAGTGACGATCCGCCCCCGGGTCGTCTTCCGGGCCGTCTCCCCTGGCGGTCCGATGCGCTCCTTCCCCTAGGAGCTTGGCGCCCGAATGGACCCCCTCCATTCGGGCGCCTCCCTTTTGGGGCTCCCAAAACTGGGTTATAGGGTTGGCATGAAAAACCCCGATTCGCCCTATATCGAGACCGATTCGCTGCCCAAAGCTGCCGCCAACGGGCTCCGGCTGGTTACGTGGAACATCAATTCGGTACGCCTGCGCCTGCCGCTGATCGAGCGGCTTGTCGCGCAAATGCGTCCCGATATCCTATGCCTGCAAGAAACCAAGTGTCCGGACGATCAGTTTCCCCACGATGCGCTGGCGGCGTTGGGGTTCGTGCATCGTTATGCGCATGGCATGAAGAGCTATAATGGGGTTGCGATTCTGTCGCGGGTTCCGCTCTCGGAATCGGCGCCCCAGCATCATTGCGGCTTCGAAGATTGCCGCCACATTCAAGTCGAACTGCCGGGCGGAATCGAATTGCACGACGTCTATATTCCGGCCGGCGGCGACGTGCCCGACCCCGCCGCCAACCTGAAATTCAAGCACAAGCTCGATTTTGTCGGTTCGCAAGCGGCCGCGTGGAAACGCCGCAAAACCAAGCGTTCAGCTATTCTGGTGGGCGATCTCAATATTGCCCCTTTTGAGACGGACGTTTGGAGCCACAAACAATTGCTCAACGTCGTCAGCCACACGCCGGTCGAGGTGGCGGCGCTGGCGCAGATGCAAAGCGCGTTCGACTGGGTCGACGTTGCGCGCCATCGCCATCCCGAGCCGCAACGGCTCTATACGTGGTGGAGCTACCGAAACGGCGATTGGCGCAAATCCGATCGCGGTCGGCGCCTCGACCATATTTGGGTGACGCCCGACCTCGCGCCCAAAATCAAAGCGTTTTATATTCTGCGGGGTGCGCGCGACTGGACGCAGCCGTCCGATCACGTCCCTGTGGCGATCGATTTCGCGCCGTAAAAGAAATAGCGGCCCGGCGGCACGCCGTCCGGCGGCGGCAGGGCCGCAAGGCCGGGCCCGGCCAATTCCTGGTCCGACAGCACGAGGCCAGCAGGCCCCAGCAGCGCGCCCAGCGTCGCGCCCAAAAACGCGGCAAACGCCGCCGTTTCCAGCGACACCCCCGACCCGGTATCGGCATGGATCAGAACGGCGTTTCGTCCGGCAAAAGGCGGCAGCGTTTGGCGCATGTCGCCCAGATGCAAATGCGTTTGCGGCGGCACGCAATCGGGATGGGCCGCCACCGCACGGTCGAAGGCGTGAATTTCGAATCCAGCGCCCAGCCGACTGCGCAAATGGTCGTAGGTGCGCCCGTTGCCGAGTCCCAGTTCGAGCACAAGACCGGGGGCAACTTTTGCGCACGCCCAATCGAGCCCCGCGCGCTGGGCTTGCAGGCGGCGAATGGCGCTGTCAAGCCGGCTCAAGGCTAGCCCTTGGCCGCGATTGCCAGGCGCAGCTGGTCGTTCGTCTGGACGATGCGCCGCGCCAGTTCGCGCATGATCTCGATCGCCATGCTCGGAAACTCGTTTGTCATGCCGATAAAGTCGTTTTTCTCGATCTTGAGGCAGACAAGATCTTTGTCGGCGGCGGCCGTGACATGCGCGGTGCGCGGCACCTCGCACAGAATGGCAATTTCGCCGAGAATCTGGTTGCGACCCACGCGCGCGATGTCGATGCGTCCCTTGGGCGTGTCGATCGAAATGATCGCCTCGCCATCGAGCACGATATAGGCGGCGTCGCCCGCATCGCCTTGGGCAAAAACGGTTTGGCCGGGTCCGAAAACCAAGCGTTGGCTCATGAAAGCCAGCAACTTCAGTTTGGCCGGGTCCAAATTTTGGAACAGCGGAATGCGCTTTAGCGCTTCGGTTTCTTCCTTCAGCGACATAGCCTGATTCCTTTCACGTCCCGATCAATTCTTTGAGCTGGCCGTCGCGTGCGGCCAGCTCGTCGTAGCTGCCATCCTGCACCAGGCGCTGCTCTGCAAAAACCAGCACGCGTTCGAACTGCGCCGCACTGGCCGTATCCTGGGTCGCCCAGATCAGCGTTCTGCCAGCACTTGCTTGGCGCAACGATTCGACCATGCGCACTTGCGCCGAGCGTTCGAGGGCCGCGACCGCGTCGTTGAGCACGAGCAGGTCGGGGCGCTTGGCGAGTGCTCGCGCCAGGGCAAGCTTTTGGCGTTGCGGCGCCGACAGGCGCGATCCCGCCACACCGACTTGGAAATCGAGACCGATTTCGAAGACGCGTTCGCGCAATCCCAGCGCGTCGAGCACATCGCGGATCGCCGCTCCCACGCTTGCTTGGGCTTTGGCTTGGCCGTACGCGATGCGCCCGAACAGGATGTTGTCCTGGATCGAAATCGCGGCGTTGTAGGTGTCCGGATCGAAATACGCGATTTTTTCGCGCAGTTTCTCGGGCAGCTTTTCGCGCAAAGCCCGGCGCGAATCGAGCACGCGCGCTTTGAACGCCGTGTCGATAAGGCCCAAACGATGGCGCGCATCGACAAGCTTCAAGGGCAGACTCAGCAGACGCGCGCGATCTTCGCTTGCCATATTGGCGGGCATGCTGCCGTCGGCCAGCAAGGTCGTGCGGCCCAGCACGGCCTGGTAGAGCGGCAGATCGTCGGCGGCGATGAAACTGAAGCGGTCGAAAAACTCGTGTCCGGCAGGCAGGTCGGCAAACAGCTCGACCATCGTTTCGGCGACCTTGCGCCCCATCAGGACCAATTCGTCCAGCAGTCCAGTTTCCGCCAGCACGCGCAGGAAGTCGGGCTGCGAAGCCAGCGAATCGCTGGCCAGGCCTGCATCGAGCGCCGTGCCGAACAGCAGATTTTCGGCGAGGGTCGCGTTGTCGTTGTAGCGCTCGGGGTTGAAGATTTCGACGAGACCCTTGAGCGCCGGATCGGGTTGCGTGCCGCCCAGGCGCTGGCGAAAGGCCGCGCGCGCGGTCAAAATCGCGTCGGCGACCGTGCGTTTTTTGTTCGGATCGATCTGGCCGCGCAGGCCCAGCAAGAAGACGTCTTCGGCCATGTCGACTCGGGCCAGAATTGCCGACGCGACGCGGTCGAAATCGGCCGCATCGCTTGCGCCTGCCGTCGCGTAGTCGATCCACTGCGCTTCGATATCCAGCGGAAGGTTGCCTGCCCGCGCCGCTTCGGCCAGCAGCTTTTCGCGCTCGGCGTTTTCGGACGTGGCCAGCACGCGCTGGCGCAGGCCGTAAGCGATATTGTCGCGCAGGCTGGCCGAGAAAATATAGGCGTTCGGACCCACATAGCCGAGCCTTGCGCCCAGATCGGCGTCGGGTATTTCGGCATAGTCGCGCGTTCCGACGCGAAGGCTGCCCGACGATGCCAGATAAAGCCGCGCTAGCGTCAGCGCCATTGCTTCGCGCCCGCCGCCCGCAGGCCCCACGAGGGCCACATGCGTGCCGGGCTGGATCGTGAAGCTGACGCCTTCCAGCAGCTTTGTCTGGGCGTCTTCCTGCACGGCAAGCCTCGTCGCGACGATCGGCCCCAACAGCGGTTCGGCGGGCGTCTCGGCAGGCGCATGAAGGCCTTCGGGCAGCAGATTTTCGGGCTGGAACTGCTCGACGACCTGTTCGTATTTCTGCTGTGCATCCTGGGATTGCTGGTAATAGTCGAGCAATTCCTTCCACGGCGCCGTCATGTCCTTGTGCGCGGCTAGGGCGGCGATCAATGCACCCAGCGTCAACGAGCCTTGGATCACCAGATAGCCGCCGATCGCGTAGAACATCAGCGGCGCGCACTGGTTGAGCGTGTTGTTGATGAACTTGACCAGCGACTTGCGCTGGTAGATCGCAAAGCGGATCCGATAGACCTCGCCAAAGCGCGCCGTATAGTCGGCGCGCTCGTACGCGGCCGTCCCCAGCGTACGAACCTCCTGGATGCCGCCCACGGTTTCCCCGATACGCTCGGAGATTTTGCGAACCGCTTTGACGCGCTCCTTGCCCAGCTCTTTGACGCGTTTTTGCAGGCGCGGCACGATATAGGCCTGGATCGGAAACAGCGACATCGCCGCAAACCCCATGACCGGGTTTTGCACGAACAAAAAGATTGCGATCGTCAGCAGCATCCCGAACTGCATCAAAGGCTGCACAAAAGCATCGCCCATGAAGCCGCCAATCTGCTCCACTTCGGCCGTCAGCATCGGGATAAGCTCGCCCGAGGATGTTTTGCGGAAATGCGCTACTGGAAAACGCAAGATGCGCGCCATCAGAACGAAGCGCAGGCGACGCAGCAGTCGTTCGCCCAGCTTTCCTTTGAGCGAATTGACGAACTGCTTGAGCCCGCCATTGACGAGCACCGCCAGCAAGAACAGAAAACACAGCCACATCAGGTAGCCGACCTGATCGGCGGAAACGAGCCCTAGTCCGCCAAGATCGGCCGGAAATTGGATCCCTTTGCCTTGGATCCCTTGGTTCATGATGTTTTTGGGCAGGTCGAGCGAAATGTAATAGAAGACCTGCGCCGCTGCCACGAGCGCGCAAATGAGCAGCGTGTCCTTGAGCGAAAAGCGGATCACAAAACCGTAGATCGACCGGTCGAGTGCGGCTTGTGGACCGACGGACGGGGCTTCGGGCGCGTTGGCGGAATTGTGCGGCATCGGCGTGCAGATTAGCCGCGTCTTTGCGACAGGAGCAAGAAATTGCCGACCGCCCTCTACCTGTAGAGGGTTTTTCGCCATAGCCCGCAATAAGTTGAAATCGGAGCGTCGGTTCGCGGTTTGCCTTGCTGGCAAGGGTAACAAAACTCGCCTAGTCTACGCGCCTTCTTGGCCGGTGGGACCGCTCAAACGGGGACGGCGATGGCAGACATACAAGCGGGGGCGACCAAGCGGATTTTCCGCACCGACCGGCGCGTTCTGATCTACAGCCACGATACGATGGGGCTGGGCCATTTGCGCCGCTGCCGTGCGATCGCGCACGCGATGGTCGAGGCGGACAAGGACCTGTCGGTCCTGATTTTGTCGGGCTCGCCCATTATCGGGTCGTTTGATTTCAAGGCGCGTGTCGATTTCGTGCGCATTCCGGGCGTCATCAAGCTGCGCAACGGCGAGTACACCTCGCTCAATCTGCATATCGACATCGCCCAGACGCTCTCCATTCGCGGCTCCATCATTCGCCACACGGCCGAGGCGTTCGACCCCGATCTGTTCTTGGTCGACAAGGAGCCGCTTGGATTGCGCGGCGAAGTTTCCGAAACATTGGAATTTTTAAAGCGGCGCGGCGTGCCTTTGGTGCTGGGTTTGCGCGACGTCATGGACGATCCGGCGTTGCTGGGGCCCGAATGGAAGCGCAAAAAGGCCATCCCGGCGCTGCGCGATCTCTACGACGACATCTGGATCTACGGCTTGCCGCAAATTTGCGACCCCTTGGCCGGACTGTCGATCCCGCAGGCCGTGCGCAAAAAGATCAGCTACACGGGCTATCTGCACCGCATGATGCCGCAGGGCAATCCGCGCTCGACGGTCGAGATGGCGGAAGCGCGCGAACAGCCCTACGTGCTGGTGACGACCGGCGGCGGAGGCGACGGCGACGCCTTGATCGACTGGGTTTTGCGCGCTTACGAAAGCGGCGCCAGCCTGCCGCACCGCGCCTTGCTGGTGCTGGGCCCTTTCATGCAGTCGGAAAAACAGTCGGAATTCATCGAGCGCGCGGCGCGGCTGGGGCGCCGGGTCGAAGCGATTACGTTCGACGCCCACCTCGAACAGCTCATCACGCGCGCCTCGGGCGTCGTGGCGATGGGCGGCTACAACACGTTTTGCGAAATTCTCTCGTTCGACAAGCCGGCCGTGATCGTTCCGCGCGTGGCGCCGCGTCTCGAACAATTCATCCGCGCCGAACGCGCGGAAAATATCGGCCTTACGCGCATGCTGCCCGACGACGGCATCCGCGATGCGGGCGCCATGGTGGCGGCTTTGCGCAATCTGGCCGACCAAGCGCCGCCTTCGTCTGCGGTTATTCCGGGTCTGCTCGACGGGCTTAAAAATGTCGAACGGTTGCTGGCGCGCTGGTTGCCGCGCCGCCCGGCCGAACTGCCGACCCATATATCGGGCGCCAAATCCAAGATAGCAGGCTGAAGCTTCAGCGCCCGATTTTGCGAATGGTGGCGGTCGTGCTCTGGCCCTCGACGAGTTTGGCGAGAACCACTTTGCCGCCCCAGCTTTCGACCTCTTTGGCGCCGACCACGTTTTCCTTGGTGTAGTCGGCTCCCTTGACCAGAATCTCGGGTCGCAGTTTTTTGATGATTTCGATCGGCGTGTCGTCGGCAAAGATCACGACCAGATCGACATGGCCGAGCGACGCCAGCACGGCGCCGCGCGCGGCTTCGCCCTGCACAGGCCGCGCGGGGCCCTTGAGGCGTTTGATCGAGGCGTCCGAGTTGAGGCCGACGACCAGCCGATCGCAGGCGCTACGTGCCTGGCCGATCAGCGACACGTGGCCCGGATGCAGCAAATCGAAGCAGCCGTTGGTGAAGCCTACGCGCAAACCCTGGCGGCGCCACACGGCAACTTGGTCCACGGCCTGTTCGAGCGTGACGAACTTGTTTTCGGTGGTGGCGATATCGTCGTGGCGCAGCGCGCGCACAAGATCGGCCGAATAGGCCACGGCCGTACCAAGTTTGGCGACCACCACGCTGGCGGCGACCGAGGCTAGTCTTGCGGCATCGAGCAGCGAAAGTCCGCCCGCAAGGGCCGTGGCGAGCGTGGCGATCACCGTATCGCCGGCCCCCGACACGTCGAACACTTCGCGCGCCAAGGCGGGCAGATGGTGGACCTTGCCCTTGGCGGGCACGATGCTCATGCCGTCTGCCCCGCGCGTGACCACGATCGCCTCGGCGAGCGTGGTTTTGAGCAGGCGGCGCGCGGCCTGTTCCACGCCCTTGTCGCCCTCGGCCGGCAAGCCGGTGGCTTCGGCGAGTTCGCGCCGGTTGGGGGTGAGGATATTGGCCCCTTTGTAGCGCGAATAGTCGCGGCCCTTGGGATCGACGATGACGATTCGCTTGGCGGCTTTGGCCGCCTTGACGATCGCGGCGATCTCGTTTGGCACCAGCACGCCCTTGGCGTAGTCGGACAGCACGACGACCGCGCAGTCTTTCATCGCTTGCGTCACGAGCCGCGCGGCGTCTTCGGCGATCGAGGCGGCGACGGGATCGCTGGTTTCGCTGTCGGCGCGCAGCATCTGCTGGTGCCCGGCGACATAGCGGGTCTTGATCGTGGTCGGCCTGCCGCGCTCGACCAGCAAGTGCGGTTCCACGCCCTCAAGGCCGGCCACCAAATTCAAGACTTCGCGCCCGGCGGCATCCTGGCCCACGACTGACACGAACTCGACCTGGCCGCCGAGGCCTACGATATTGCGCACGACATTGCCGACGCCGCCCAGCATCGATTCTTCGCGCTCGATGCGCACGACCGGGATCGGCGCTTCGGGCGATATGCGCTCGGCCCGGCCGTACACGAAGCGATCCAGCATCAGATCGCCGATGCACACGATGCGCGCCCCGACGAGCTTCGGCACCAAGGCCGCAAGATCGGCGTTGATCGTCATGCCGTCGGTCCCATCGGGTCGGGGCCGTCGGCGATGCCGAGCGCGAATTCGATGCCCCCGCACATCATCTGCCCGAGCGTGATGTGCATTTCCTGGATGCGCGACGTCGTATTCGACGGCACGATCAAAACGATATCGGCCAGATCCTTGGCCTTGCCGCCGTCCTTGCCGGTCAGGCAGGCGACGACGATGCCCATCTTCTTGGCGACCTTGAACGCCTCAAGCACATTGGGCGAGGCGCCGGACGTGGTGATGCCGATAGCAAGGTCGCCGGGTTTGCCGAGGGCTTCGATCTGGCGCGAGAACAGCCGGTCGAAGCCGATATCGTTTCCGATGGCGCTGAGCGCCGAGCTGTCGGTGGTGAGCGCGATCGCGGCAAGCGCCCGGCGATTTTTGACGTAGCGGACGGTGAGTTCGGTTGCGAGGTGCTGCGCGTCGGCGGCCGATCCGCCATTGCCGAACAGCATCAGCTTGCCGCCATTGTCGAGCGTCGCGACCGCTTGGGCCAGCAGCTGCTTGAAGGCGGTTTTGAGGGCGCGGTGCGTGGCTTCGGCGACGGCGCGATGTTCGACGAACTCGGCCTCGTAGAAAAGATCGCTGTCGAACTGTCCGCTCATGTCGGTTTCCGCTTCGAAGCTTGCTGGAGAATCGCCTCGAATCGCCCGGCGATAGCCGCAATATCGAAGGTCTTTGCGGCGTAGTCCAGCGCCTTTGCGCCCATGGCTTCGCGCAGATCCGCATCCTCCGCCAAGCGCTTGGCAGCGGCAAGGAACGCGGGTCGATCGCCGGGGGCCGCTGCCAGACCAGCGCCCTCGCGAAGGACAATGCGCGCGGCCAGATTCTCGGGCGGGATCGCGACCAGCAGCGGCCGACCCGCGCACAGATACGTGAGCGCCTTGGACGGCACCGAGAAGATGCCGGCATCCGGTTCCAGAATCGCGACCAGCACGTCGGCGGCGCCGAGCACCTCGCCCATCCGCGCGAAGGGCTGGAACGGCAGGATGCGCAAATTGGGCGCTTGTGCCTGGCGTTCGCGCAGCCATTCGGCGCCGAGCCCTTCGGAATTCACCACGACCGGATTGCCGGGCTGCGCTTTGGCAAGATCGAGCAGCAGGCTTGGATCGTGTTTGAGGCCGAGCGTGCCCGAATACAAAAACACCGTGCGGCCGACCAATCCTTGTTCGCGCGCCCAGGCGTTGTCGCGCGGCGCAAGCGCCAGCTCTTCGCGTGCCGCCCAGTTTTCGACCGTGTGGATGCGCGCACCAGCGATTCCCCACCCTTCGAGCAGCGGGCGGAAATCCTCGGTGATCGACACGACCGCGTCGGAAGCGCGCAGCAAGCGGCGCTCCTGCGCTTCGTACGCCATGCCGATCAGCGTTCCCGGCAGCGACAATTTGCGGCCCAAAATTTTGCGCATCGCGAAGCCGACGAGGTCTTGCAGCCAGTACACGAACCCGGCATCGGCAGCGCGCGCACCGCGATAGCTTGCGGCCTGCACGTCGAGCGGCGCATTGCCTGCAAGCACGACGTTCGGCGCGAACGCCTCGATCGCTTTGGCCGCATGGCGGCCCAGTTCGCGCTCCTGGCGCCAGCGTTTGACGAAGCTGTGCTTGGCAAAGGGTTCGTCCAACGTCAAAAAGACCGTGTCGAACGCCGGCGGATCGTCCGCACGGCGCGCCAGCGGACCCTTGGGCGCCTGGAATTCCGGGAAGCACAGATGGCGCACCGTGTGGCCGCGCGCCGCCAGCGCCCGCGACAGTTGTACCGGAAAAGCGTGTCCGGGAAAATCGTGGACCAGAATCCGCATCAGATTTTTTTCGCGCGCACGACCAGACAATCGCCGCGTCCGCGCCGGTTCCAGTGCCACAGCAGCGCGAACAGCAATCCGCGCGCGACCGCCATCAGCCCGGCGACCAGGATCGTTTTGCGCTGCAGGCGGATGGCGGCCGCTTGGTCGCGGCGCCACGCCCACGCGATGCAGGATTGCGCCGCCCACAAAGCGGGCGTGATGTTGGCCGAAGCTTCGAGCGCAAATCCTTCCTCGGCGAGAAGTTTTTCGAGCCGCTGGCGGTCGAAATGCACGATGTGGAACGGCACGTGCCAATTGACCCAGGCGGCGCCGAACAGTTCGGCGAGCGCCGACTTGGCGTTGGGCAGGCTGATCCACACCTGGCCGCCGGGCGCCAGGATGCGCGCCACGTGGCGCAGCATGGCGCGCGGATCGGGCGCGTGTTCGAGCACGTTGGAGAGCACGCAGACGTCGTAGCGCTGCGGCGGCTCGAAATCTTCGACGAGCTTTTCGTGCACCGCGAAGCCGCCCGCGCGCGCCTTCGCGGCCGCGTGCGAATTGAGTTCGAGTCCCTCGGCCTCGAAACCGTTTTGCCGGTAGAGGCGCAAGCCCCGCCCCTCGTTGCAGCCGATATCGAGCAAACGCCCCGAACCTTTGCGCGCGTGGAACGAGATGTCGCCGTCGACCGCCAGCATCAGCCGGTAGAAGGGCGAGAACAGAAATTTCTCGCGCGCCGACGCGTACCCGCTGTCGGTCTTGCCGCCGTAATTGTAGTAGCGCTCGTACAGCGCCTTGAGCGCGCCCTGGTCGGGGCGCGGAAAGGTCTGCTTGCCGCCGCACGCAGCGCAGGCATGGATGGCGTAGCGGCCGGGCGAGCCGAACCGGTTGTCGACGACATCGGCGCGTTCGAGCGTCGTTGCGGCCCCGCAAAACAGGCAGGGATCGTTCATCGCGAACGCTCCGCCTTCAGGCGTTCGTGAAGTTTGGCATCGACCAGGAAGCGGAACCACAAAGTCTGCAGAACGTAGAAGACGAGCCCTTCCTTGCCGTCGAGGAAACCGAGCTTGATCACGTAGCGGTAGAAGAACAGCAGGAACGCGCGCAGGAACAGGGGCGCGCGGTAGTACCAGCCGCGCGCCCGGCGCTTTTCGGCAACCGGATCGCCGGATCCGGCCTGGATCACGCCGTCGCCGCCCGGATGCAGAATTTCGTCGACCTCGGCATCCGCCCAGCGATTGTGCCGGTTGGTCCATTCGCCGAGCGTCAGGCGGATATCGTCGATCATCGGATGGCGGAGTTTTTCGGTCCGGCCGTCGGCGCGGAAATGCTGGTCGTATTTGCGTGCCTCGCAGCGCCCGCGCCCGGTGCGGAACAGCCGCATATGGTAGATCGGATACATGCCGCCATGCCGCAAAGCCCGGCCGTGAAAATGGACGAGGCGCGGAATGTAGAAACCGGCGATATCGTCCGCGACCGGTGCGGCCAGCAGGGCGGCGATTTCGGCGTGCAGTTCGGGCGTCAGACGTTCGTCGGCGTCCAGATGGAGCTGCCAGGGATATTTCAGCGCCAAACTGTCGATCGCCCAGTTGCGCTGCGCGCCGTAGTTCTCGAACGGATGATTTGCGATTTTCGCGCCGTTCGCGGCGGCGATGTCGAGGGTGCGATCGGTCGAGCCCGAATCGACGACATGGACGTCGTCGCTGAGCGCCGCTGCGGACGCGAGCGTGGCGCCGATCGTGGCTTCGGCGTTGAAGGTGAGGACGACGATCGAAACCGGGTTCATGCGTCGGCCAGTTTGGCATAGACGCGTTCGAGATCGAGCGCGATTTTGGCCCAGTCGTAGCGATCCTCGACGAGCCGGCGCCCGGCTTCGCCCATCCGCGTGGCACGCGCGCGATCGCCTGCGAGCAGCAGAATATGCGCCGCCACCGCGTCGATATCGGGCGGCGAGACGAGACCCGCCCCCGCGCCCTCGATTTCGCGCCAGATATTGACGCGGTCGGAGACGATGACGGGCGCCTTGCACGCCATCGCCTCGACGATCGCGATGCCGAAATTCTCGCTCCACGAGGGCAGCGCGAACGCGGCGCAGTCGACGAAGGCGGCCTTTTTGGCCTCGCCCGACAGCATGCCGAGCCACAGGATTTTGTCGGCGACCCCTGCGGCCGCTGCAAAACCCTCGGCTGTCTTTTGATAGCCGTCGTCGGGTCCTGCAATCACCAGGCGCAGCGCCGGATCGACCGCCAGCGCCTTGGCAAAAGCGGGCACCAGCACGTCGAGGCCTTTTTTGAAATTGATGCGGCTCAAAAACAAAATCGGCTTGGTGCCGGCCAGTTCGGGATGCGCCGCGAAAAAAGCGCCCGGTTCCGGCAGCGTTGCATAGCCGCGCATATCGAGCCCGTTTGGCACCACCACGCCGGGCGCCCCGAACGTGTAGGGTGCGGCCAGGCGCATTTCGTCGGCGGCCGTCCAGTGCAACGCCGCCGCCGCGCGAATGACGCGGTTTTGGAACGCCAGTTCGACCAGCGATTTGCGCAAGCGATGCCGACGCCACAGATAGGGATCGAGCGATCCGTGCGGGCGCAGCAGATACGGCACTTTGGCGCGTCGGCAGACCGAGGCCGCTTTCCACACATGGTAGAGATACAGCGAGTGCAGATGCACGACATCGGCCTTCGGGATCGCTTCTTCGAGGGCCGCCCCCAGATCCCAGCTTGCGGCGAATTGCTGCGGCCAGTTTTGCCGGAATACGCGCCGCTCCACGCCGTCGGCGGCGGGCTTGCCGATATCCGCCCGCTCGGCTTGCGACATCTCGCGGTCGGTCGTGTAGATCGACACCGCATGGCCGCGCGCGGCAACGGCCGCCGCCATATCGACGACGGCTTTGGCCGGGCCGCCGGTGCGCTGCGCGATCGACGCGATGACATGCAGAATACGGATGGTGCGGAACTCCTTCGCGACAAAACGGGCCGCAAACTCGCAAATTCCAGCGCTTCGGGCAATCTTGCTTGTTGGTCCCGCCAAACGGGTGCAAAATTTGCGCGATCGGAGGGTCGTTGCGCCAGTTCAGCCCCACGCGTCGCAGGTTTTTGGCGGGCAGTCTCGCGCTTGTTGCCAGCGGGCTTGGGGCCAGCCCCTCGTTTGCCAGCGAGCGCACGGCGCATACGCTGCCCGGCCAGCCTTTCAGCCAACCAGCGGTCGATCTGGCGTTGGTGCTGGCGGTGGATTGTTCGCGCTCGATCGATGCCGAGGAGTATCGCTTGCAGGCCCAGGGCTATGCGGCGGCGTTCCGCCATCCCCGGGTGCGGCGCGCCGTTCTGGGCGGCAACGGCGAGCGGCGCGTGGCCGTCGCCATGACCCAGTGGGGCGGCCAATTTGCGCAGATCCAAGCGTTGGGTTGGCGCGTGCTCGACAATGCCGCAGCGCTTGACGGGTTTGCCGCCAGCCTGGAAGCCCAGCCGCGCGCGATCCACGACGATGCGACCGCCATCGGTGCTGCGATCGACCATGCCGTCCATGTTTTGGGCGAATGCCCGTATGCGGCGACGCGGCGCACGATCGATGTTTCGGGCGACGGGCGCAACAACCAGGGCCGCTTTGCGCGGTTTGCGCGCGACGACGCCGTGGCGGCCGGGATCGGCATCAACGGCTTGCCGATCCTGACCGACGAGGCCAATCTAGCCTCGGTCTATCGCGCGGAAGTGATCGGCGGGCCGGGCGCTTTTGTGGTGCCGGCGCGCAGTTTTGCCAATTTTGCCGATGCGATTTTGCACAAGCTGGCCACCGAGATCGCCTGAAATACGCGACGGCGGGCGACCAGAGGCGACGGTTACCTATTTATCGCGTTGGAATCGCTTGCATGTAACCGCGCCGACAATGTGCGGTGTGCGCACAAAACGTCGCTGAAGATCCAAAATCTCTCTTCACTTGTCAAACAGCGCCCGCCCGAAGGCGATGGCAAAAGTGGAGCATTTTTCGACGAATAAAACAAGAACTATGCACGTATACCGTTCTTGCTAAATATGCGGCGGCGCCGCCCGGCAACGGCCCGCCTGCCCCCTTACGTGCGCGCCAGCAAATTGCGCCAGCTTTCCATCGACAGGAAATGCGCGGCCGCAAGGTCGAGCCAGCCGGCTTTGCGCCATTCGAGGAAAACATCGTCGGGGAGGGCGTCGTATTTGGCGCGCTCGATCACGCGGAAACCGCCCAATACCGCTTTGCGCCCGCCGCGCGTTTCGATTTCCGCGCGGTTGTCGGTCAACAGCCCTTGCGCATCGGCCGCCGCCGCAAACGCGGATGCCGCGCGCGCTTGGGCGTGGAACTCGCGGTTAAACTCGACCACCTTGTCGGCAAACGGCGTCGTTGTGCCGTCGGCATTGAACAGATACTGGCCTTCGTCGTCGTGCAACGTTTCGGCCGCCTCGTCGATGCACAAGATAAGCTGGTCTTCGCGTTCGGCGAAGGCGAACGGATAGCGGCGCACGAAGGCCGGCACGTAAAGTTCGGCCGCCCATTTGCCTGCCGCATCGACAAACAGATTTTTGCCCGTCTCGATGCCCAAAATCGAAACGATGCCGACCGGCGCTGTTGCCGCGAACACCAGCGGATAGTGGCGCGCGGCCAGCGCCATTTCGCCTGCCCCCACCGGAACCGCGTTGCTGTCGCGCGCAAAGCCGTAGTCGGACAAGTGGCGAAAACGCTTGGCGCCGTGCGCCTCGCTCGATAGGGCCACGGGTTTGCGGTAGAAAATCGGATCGCTCATGGCTGCAAAAAAGCCTCGACGCTGCGGTTGAATTCGGCAGCTTTTTCGAAATAGGCCGAATGGCCCGCATTTGCAAACGCGATGTGATGTCCGCGCTTGCACGCGGCCGCCAAAGCCGGACCGACGCCCGACGGAAAGACCGGATCCAGCTCCCCGCACGCAACCAAAACAGGCATGTCCAGATGCGCGATATCGGCCGGGCCGCGCGTGCGCAAGGCATGCAGCCGCAAACGCAGCTTTTCCTTGTCGAGGTCGGGCGACATCGCATCGATGCCGCCATAGAGAAATTTGAGGTCGGGCCGGTCGATCGCCATATTCATGCCCGCTGCCGGATGCACGTTGGCGGCAGCAAGGCGCTGGCGCTCGCCATCCGCCCATTGCTGCCAGCGCGCGTGCGCGAGCGCGTCGATCTTTGCCGGGTCGAACGTGCCGCTAGTCGCGGCAAGCACAAGTTTGTCGATGCGCCCGGGATAGCGCAGCGCGAACTCGACGCCCGTCCAGCCGCCCATCGATTGGGCCACGAGCGCAAAGCGGTCGAGCCCAAGCGTGTCGGCCAAGGCGGCAAGGTCGCCAGCAAAATCGCCAGGGTCGGGTGCGCGGCTCGCGACCTTGGAGGGCGCAAAGCCGCGATGCGAGAACGCGATGCAGCGATATCGGCGCATGAAATGCGGCATTTGCTGCCACCACGACAGCGCGTTGCCGCCAAGCCCGTGCGCGAACACAAGCGGCGGCCCGTCGCCCACGCTCCAATACTGGATGCTCGCATCGGGGCGCGCGATCGCGCCGGTCAGCACGGGCAGGGACATTGCGGCTTACCTCTGGATCGCATGGGCATCTAGGGATAAGCTTATCGCAAGAAACTGACGTTTGGGAGAAACAACCATGTTGATTCGATTTTTGGCAGCGGCTTCTCTTTTGGTTGCAGCTTCGGCAGCGGCCCAGGAAGCCCCGCGCCGCGGCGGGGAAATGATCTTTGCGGTCGGCGGCGAGCCCGACACGACCGATTGCCACGCCGCCACCAACTTCGCCGTCATCCATCATTTGGCGCCGCATTATTCGACGCTCGTGCGCTTCAACGCGGCCAAGTATCCCGAGATCGAAGGCGATCTTGCGACGTCGTGGAACGTGTCGGCCGACGGCAAGGCCTATACGTTCAAGATCGCCCAGCCCGTGCGCTTCCATGACGGCACGCCATTGACCGCGGCCGACGTGCGCGCCAGCTTCGAGCGCATCCGCAATCCGGCACCCGGCGGGCGCTCGGCGCGGCGCGACCATTTTGCTGACGTGGCGGCGATCGAAGCCCCCGCGCCCGACACGATCGTCTTCCGGCTCAACAATCCGAACCCCGCGTTCATGACCTATCTGGCAGCACCCTTCAATTGCATCTTCTCGGCTGCCAAACTGGCGCAAGACCCCGCCTATCCCGAAAAAGAAGTCATGGGCTCGGGGCCGTTCATGTTCGGCGAGCGCGTGCGCGGCTCGCATTGGACGGGCAAGCGCTTCGACGGCTATTTCCGCCAAGGCCAGCCCTATCTCGACGGATTTCGCGCCGTCACGATGAGCGGTGCGGCGATGCTGAACGCCATCCAAGGCGGGCAGGTGATGGCGGAATTTCGCGGCATCAGCCCGGCCGAGAAGGCGCGCGTGGCGGGCCCGCGCGTGGCCTTCCAAGAGGAATCGTGGCTCTCGGGCCTGATCTTGTCGTTCAATATCGAGCAGAAACCCTTCGACGACGTGCGCGTGCGGCGCGCCCTCAACCTCGCGCTCGATCGCTGGGGTTCGGTCGATTCGCTCTCGCGCGTCTCGCAGGTGAAGTCGGTCGGCTCGCTGCTGCGGCCGGGCTACGCCTACGCGCCCAGCGACGCGGAACTTGCCACGTATCCCGGCATGGGCCGCGACATGGCGCGCAACCGGGCCGAAGCGCGCCGCTTGCTGCAAGAAGCGGGCGTGCCCAATTTGCGCTTCGAGATCATTTCCATGTCGCTGCCGCCGTTCCCCACGGTCGCGGTCTGGGCGATCGACCAATGGCGCCAGATCGGCGTGACGGTCGAACAGCGCCAGGCGGAGCGTGCGGTCTATTTCGCCGCGCGCACGTCGGGCCAGTTCCAGGTGATGCTCGACTTCACGACCGAGTTCGCGGACGAGCCCAATTTCCAGTTGCGGCGTTTCATTTCGGTCGACCGCGTGCCGGGCTTCAACGTGTCGCGCCATCTCGACCGGCGCCTCGACGAAATCTTCGACCGCCAGGAGCGCGAGACCGATTTCGCCAAGCGCAAGGCGATGGTGCGCGACTTCCAGATCCACACGTTCGATCTGGCTTACACGGTGCCGCTGTTCTGGTTCACGCGCATCGTGCCGTTGGCATCGAACGTGCGCGGCTGGCACGTGACGCCGTCGCATCTGCTGGGCCAGGATCTGGGCGGGGTGTGGCTCGCGGCGAACTGAGCGCGCGCCGCGCCCGAAAACAAAAAGGGCGGCCCTTGCGGGTCGCCCTTTTTTATTGGTCGGAGCGGCGCGCGCTTAGACCGAGATATCGACCGTCTGGCCGCGCTGGGAACCGGCCGGCGGTGCGGGCGGGCGGCGCTCGGCGACGCTTTCTTGGCTTGCGGGCACCGTCTCGCGGCGCGTGATGCCGTCGCGCGCGGCCGAGGGTGCGGCGATCTCGGCGCTTTGCGCCGGTGCCTGCGTGGGGGCTGGCGTGCCAGGGTTTGAGATGCTGGATGTCATGGTTGGATTTTAGCCGTTTCGGGCAAAAACGCAAGTTTTTGCCTATTTGGCCCAAACCCGGTCGAGTTTGACGAAGCGGCTGACGAGCGCCAGCAGTGCCACGGTCGCCAAAATCAGCAGCGTCGAAACCGCATGCACCGTGGGCTCCAGGCTGAAGCTGGCCTCGGCATAGATGCGCACGGGCAGGGTGGTCAGGCGCGCGGTGGTCAGGAACGAGGTGACCGTGACCTCGCCAAACGAAATCAGAAAACCGATGATCCCGGCAACCGCCAGCCCCGGCGCCAGGTTCGGCAAAATCACCAGCAAAAATACGCGCCACGGGGCGGCGCCGAGCGAGGCGGCAGCTTGCTCCAGCGCCGTGTCGAGCTGCACGATCGAACTACGCAGCAGCGAGATCGAAAACGGCACAATCAGCACCACATGGACCAGCAGCAGTCCGACAAAGGGCGGGATCGCGACATACCATTGCAGCAGCCGCAGCATGCCAACGCCGATCGCGACATGCGGCAAGGCCAGCGGCAGCATCCAGAACGCCGCAACCGCCCCGCGCCCCGGATACCCGAAGCGCACCAGCACGAACGCGGCGGGCAAGGCCAGCGCCAGCGCGCACACGACCGAAACGGCCGCAAGTTCGGCCGAGGTCCGGAAGGCGCGCAAGTACGAACCGACCTCGAAAATCGCGACGTACCATTTGAACGTAAAGGCGCGAAAACCCGCGACGCTCGCCTGCGGCACGTCGTTGAACGACTGCACCGCCACCAGCATCAGCGGAAACAGCAGCAGCAAAATGCCGATCGCCAGCAGCCCGCGCGCGACAAGCGTGCCCGCGATATCGCCTGCCTGCGCAAGAACGCGCGCGAGCGGTGCCGGAAGTTCGCGCCTTGCCGCGCGCTTGGCGTCGGGCGCCAGCCACGGCGTCAGGCGTTTGACGATGCGTTCGGCAAGCACGGCAAACGCGATACCCCAAGCGAGCATGATCATCGCCATGGCGGCGGCAGTGGGCGCGTTCAGATTTTGCAGCGCTTCCTGCCAGACGATCATGCCCGCGGTCCAAACTTTCTTGCCGCCCAGAATCGTTGCCGACACGTAGGCCGTGGACGACAGCAAAAACACGATCGTGATGCCCGCCCGCAGGCCTTGCAGCGACAGCGGCAAAGTAACGGCAAAAAAGATGCGTGCCTTGGACGCGCCCAGCGACGCGGCAGCTTCTTTGAGGCGCCCATCGAGGTTGGCAAGCGAATCGTAGAGTGCGAGCACCATGAACGGCAGGAACACCTGCACGAGCGCCACGCCGACCGCAAAATGCGTGAACACGTAGCCTTGTGGACGCGCCAATCCCAACGGCCGCATCAGCCCGTTGAACAGCCCGTCGGGCGCCAGCAGCAAGACGATGCCAAGCGAACGCACGACCACGTTGGTCAGCAGCGGGATCAGCACGACCGCGAACGCGACCGAGCGCCAGCGCTGCGGCAGATTGGCGAGCCACAAAGCGAGCGGATAGCCCAGCACGACCGCCGCCAGCGTCACGCCCAACCCGAGCGCCACCGTCTCGGCAATGATGCCCAGAAAATAGCGGTCGCCGAGAATGTCGGCATATTGTTTGAACGACGGAACCAGCGAAAGCGCGGCAAATGGGTCCGGCGTTTCTTGCACCGACAGCAGCGCCACCACGAACATCGGTGCCGCAAACGCGACGGCAAACCATGCCGTCGCGGGGATCGAAAGAACGACGCCTACCCAGTTGCGGTCGCGACCCATGTCTAGATGCTCCGCATAAAGGGCAGGCGCCGAGTCTTCAGCGGGGGATCTTCAGCCGGCGATTTCGCGATTGAACCTGGACGACCACGCGCTTTGCTGGGCGGCGACATGTTCCCAATCGAAATCGACGAGTTTTCTTACGTCGTCGCCGAGCACGAGCTTGGGCGCCAAGTCGGCCGGGATCGCAAGGTTGCTGACGGTCGGCGAGTAGTAGATCTCGCGCGCATAGGCAAGCTGGCAATCGGCGCCCAGATGCAGATCGACAAACGCCTCGACCAGCGCCTGCTTGGTGGTGCCCACGGTCGGGCAGGCGACGTTCTGGGCAAGCGCTTGGCCCTCGACGGGCGAGGCGATCGCGATGTTGGCGTTGCGGCTTTCGGCGTAGCTGCGCGTGAAGGAGCCGAACTCGATCGAGATGTCGGCAACGCCCTGGTCGAACATCGTATAGAGCTGGTCTTGGCTGCCTTGGATGGCAGCGAACGGCTTGAGCTCGCGGATTTTCTGGAAGCCCGGATCGACATTGCGCTCCGACCCGCCCCAGACTTTGGCGGCCATCAGCAGGCCTGCCGTGCCTTGCGCGCCGGGATAGCTTGGCCACGCGATGCGGCCTTTCCATTCGGGCTTCCACAGATCCTTCCACGACGCGATGCTGCCCTTGCGCTTGTCGTAAACGATGGTGACGGGATTGAAGGCAACGCCATAGCCGCCGAGCTTGGCGGGTTCGAAAAGATGCTTCGCGTTCGGCACGCGGTCGAGGGCGGGGGCTTGCGTGACGCCGTCTTTCACCGCCTGGCGGCTTTCGGAAATATTCAGATAGAGCAGATCGAAGGACGGGCGGCCGCGCTCCTGGTAGGCGCGCGCGCGCCGCTCGGGCGTGCCGCCGAGCACGTAGTTGATCTTGACGCCGTGCTTTTCTTCGAGCGGCCGCACGATGTGCTGGCGCGTGATGCGCTCCTGCGCGCCGCCCCAAATGCCGACGACGAGTTCGTCGCCGCGCCGGATCTGGGCGACCGCGTTGAGGCCGAAGATCGCGGGCGCTGCGAGCGTGGCGGCGCCAGCCCCCAGCAGGGCGGTGCCGAATTGGCGGCGGTCGAGTTTTTTCATGGGGTTCCGTCTCCGTCGGTTGGAAGGGTTCAAGCGGCAAGCCAGGCGACGGCATCGCTGTCGCCGGACAGAAAACAGGCGCAGCCGACCGCAGGCAGCGTCTCGCTGGTCGGTCGGATGACGCGGATGGTGGTGTTCGCTGCCTCGACCGCGATGTCGTAGAAATCGCCGAGATACGCGATCTCGCGCACCACGCCGCTCGCCATGAAACGGCCGGGGCACAGGCCCGCGCTCAAGGTCAGCCGCGCCGCGCGCAGCACGATGTGCGTCGCATCGTCCGGCAGGTCGTCGCCGACGGCGCAGCGCGCACCGCCCGGCAGCGCAAAAACCCCGCCCGCTCGCGCGCCCGCAACGACAGTGCGCGCGCCCAAAAACTCGGCCGTGAAGCCGTGGCGCGGCGCGTCGCACAGTTCCTTGGGGCTTGCGACCTCGACCAGCCGGCCATGGTCCATCACCGCGATACGGTCCGACATGGCAAGCGCTTCGGCCTGGTCGTGGGTGACGAACACGGTCGTGATCCCCAGCCGTCGCTGGAGGGCGCGAATTTCGCCGCGCATCTGGCCGCGCAAGGCGGCATCCAGATTGGACAAGGGTTCGTCGAGCAGCAGCAGATCGGGTTCGATCACCAGGGCGCGCGCCAGCGCCACGCGCTGCTGCTGGCCGCCGGAAAGCTGGGCGGGGAAGCGCGTCGCCAGCGCCCCCAGGCCCACAAGATCGAGCGCCTGTGCTGCGCGCTTGGCGCGCACGGCGGATTCGACATGGCGCATTTTGAGGCCGAAAGCGATATTGTCGGCCACGCTCAGATGCGGAAACAGCGCGTAGTTCTGGAAGACGTAGCCGATATTGCGTTTGTGCGGCGGCACCTGTTGGATCTCGTTGCCCGCCAGCCGAATGGTGCCGCTCGAGGGCGCAACGAAGCCTGCAATCATGCGCAAGGTCGTGGTTTTGCCGCAGCCCGACGGGCCCAGAATGGACAGAAATTCGCCCTTCTCGGCGGTAAGGCCCAGATCCGCCACGACCGTATTTTTGCCGTAGCGCGCGCCGAGCGCTGCAAGTTCAAGAAAAGCCATTCTCTTTTGTATTCTCCAGACAGTCGCCACGGCAAGCCGCGGTGCCTTTATGCCAGCAAGCCTTGTGCCACCGCGCGCTGTCGCAGAATTTTGGCCGAACCGTCACGGCCTCGCAACGCGACGCGCGCAGCCTTGTCGCTCTAAAGCCCCGTTCTGGAGAATCGATATGGCCCCGCGCTTTGCAGCCCTGTTTGCCTTTGTTTTGGCGCTCGCGGCCGGTCCCGCCTTCGCGCAAGCCGATTGGCGTGCCTCGTTCAAAGAACTTCGTTTTGGCATCACGAGCGCCGAGAACGAGGCCGATACGCTCGTGCGCTTCGATGCGTTCGCATCTTATATGCGCGCCAAACTGGGCGTACCCGTCACGGTGCGGCGCGGCAGCGATTATGCCGCCGTCGTCGAAGCGCTGGCCGCGCGCCAGGTCGAATTCGCGCGCATGGGGCCGGCTGCCTATGCCCGCGCGGTGCAATTGATGGGCGACGACATTTTGCCGCTCGCCAAGGACATGGATCTCGACGGTTCGGTCGGCTACCACTCGGTCGTCGTAGTGCGCGCGGATGCGCCCTATCGAAGCCTTGCCGATCTCAAGGGCAAGACGCTGGCGTTTGCCGATCCCAACTCGGCCTCGGGCTTCGTGGCGCCAAGCTATTTCATGGCCAAAGAAGGCGTCGTGCCCGCGCGCCATTTCGGCCGCACCGGGTTTGCGGGCAACCACGAAACCGGCGTGCTGGCGGTGGTTGCCAACCAGTACGATGCGGCCGCCACGTGGTGGAACAATGCCGCGCGCAGCAACATCACGCGCATGGAAGAAAAGAAGATGATCCCGGGCGGCGCCGTGCGCATCGTGTGGACCTCGCCGATGATCCCCAACTCGCCGTGGGTCGCGCGCAAATTGCCCGACGATCTGCTCGCGGCCTTTCGTGCGGCCGTTCTGGCCATGCCAACCGACGCGCCCGACGTGTGGAAGGGCCTGGTCGACGGCAAAATGTTGAAGCCCGTCGTGGCCGAGCGGCGCGAATACGACGACATGGTCCGCATGATCGAGGAAAACCAGCGCAGCCGACGCGGGCTCTAGAGCAAATTCCGAGCTGAAGGAATCGCAGGGGATTCCCAACTGCCGCGAATTGTGATTCAAGCTTTGTACTGGAGTGGAGGCCAGTACGGATGGCGCGATCACTTTCTCAGGATTTGCGGTCTCGTGTTGTGGCGGCGGTTGCG
>CAMDLT010000013.1 GCA_945901855.1 Asaia bogorensis
CGCGAAGTCGAACTCGACATGAGCTATATCGGCCAAACGCATACGATCGCCGTGCCGCTCGCAACTGCGATACCGACGCAAGCCGCAATCCAAGCCGCCTTCGAAGCCGCATATCGCACCGCTTTCGGTCGCCTGCTCGACGGCGTGCCGACGCGCGTGCTCACCTTGCGGCTGGCCGTCACGGGCAAACGGCCGAAAATCGATCTGCTGAAACTCGCCCCCAAAGACGGCAGCGTTGCCGACGCGCGCACGGGCATGCGTCGCGTATGGTTCGAAGGGGCGTGGCACGATACGGCGATCTACGATCGGCTCGCCCTGCCGGTCGGCGCACGCATCGATGGTCCCGCAATTTTCGAACAGCCGGACGCAACGACCGTACTCGAACCCGATCTGACGTGCGAAGTCGATCGCTTCGGAAATTTGATCGTGAGGCGGCGATGAACGAGCTGTCTTCAACCGCCCTGTTGATCTGCGACCTGCAAAACGATTTTCTCGACCCCAATGGCGCCTATGGCCGCGCCGGCCAGGCGAGCGCCGACATTGCGGCCATTCCCGCACGCGTCGCACCGGTGGCCGAGCGCGTGCGCCGACGCGGCGGCTGGATCGTTTCGACGCATTTCACCCTTGTGCCCGGCAAACGGGGCGAACCCTTTGTGTCGCCGCATCTCAAAAAACTGCGGCCGTTTTTGGCCAAGGGCGATTTTGCGCCGGGCAGTTGGGGCCACGATCTTGTCGACGCCCTCAAACCCGCCGACATGTCGGTCGAAAAGGTTGCCTACTCGGCTTTCTATATGACGCGGCTCGAATGGGTGTTGCGCAAAGCAGGTATCGACACGCTGGCGGTTTGCGGCATCGTCACCAACGGCGGCGTTGCCAGCACGCTGCGCGATGCGCATGTGCGCGACTTCAAGACCGTGCTGCTCGAAGACGGCTGCGCGGCATTCGAGCGCAAAGTGCACGAAACGGCCATCGCCTCGCTTGGCGCGATTTCGCCCGTCATGCGCTGCGCCGAGTTCGCGGTGGATCCGTGACGATCCGCGCGGCCGATGGCGTCGCATTCGATGCGCATCTGCCGGTGCTGATCGTGGGTGCGGGCGCTGCCGGCCATGTCGCCGCGCTCGCCTGTCGCGATGCGGGCATCGAGTGCGCGATGCTCGAACGCGACGCGGTCCCGCAGGGCTCGACGGCGCTGTCTTCGGGTCTGGTACCCGCAGCAGCGACTGCGATTCAGCGGGCCAAAAACGTCGCCGATACGCCGGAACTTTTTGCGGCCGACATCCAGCGCAAAGCCAAAGGCCAGGCCGATCCGCTTCTGGTGGAAGCTCTGGCCCGCACCATCGGCCCGACGGTCGATTGGCTCAAAAACGCGCACGGAATTCCATTCGAGTTGCTCCACGATTTTTTGTATCCGGGCCATTCGGCGCTGCGCATGCACGGCACGCCGCGCCGCACGGGCGCCGAGCTGATGGCAGCTCTCGGCACAGCCGCCGAAAAAGCCGGCGCTGCGACTTTGACGCAGGCGCGAGCGGCGGAACTTTACGCCGATTTGGATGGAACCGTCCGCGGCGTCGGCGTGGAGCGGCCGGACGGCGCCATCGAACGATTTGGCTGCGACGCGCTCGTGCTGTGCTGCAACGGGTTCGGCGGCAACCCCGACATGGTCGCGCGGTTTCTGCCGGAGATGCGCGACGCGCTGTTCTCGGGGCATGTCGGCAATCGCGGCGACGCGATTTTATGGGGCGAAGCGCTGGGCGGCGCCACGCGCCATATGGGCGCCTATCAAGGGCATGGGTCGGTTGCAACGCCGCACGGCATGCTGATCAGCTGGGCGACGATGATGGAAGGCGGCATCCAGGTGAATGCCGACGGCCGGCGATTTTCGAACGAGCATGGCGGCTACTCCGAACAATCGGTCGCCGTGCTGGCGCAACCGGGACGCGTCGCCTTCAGCGTCTACGACAAACGCTGCCACGACATCGCGACGCAGTTCGAAGAATACCGCGAAGCCACCGCACATGGGGCCGTGCGCGAGTTTGCCGATGCCGCCGCCCTCGCCGCCGCGTTCGACTTGCCGCTTGGCAACCTCGAACAGGCAATCGCCCAGACCAAAGGCGCCAGCGCCGACCCGTTCGGCCGCAATTTTGCAACCAAACCCGCGCTGGCGCCGCCCTTCTACGCCGTGCGCGTAACGGGTGCGTTGTTCCATACGCAAGGCGGTTTGGTCGTCGATGCGGGCGCACGCGTCTGCCGCTCGGATGCAAGCCCCCTGCCCAATTTGTTTGCGGCAGGCGGCGCCGCGTGCGGTGTGTCGGGTCCGGCCGTGTGGGGCTATCTGTCGGGCAACGGCTTGCTGTCGGCGATCGGCTTTGGCTGCATTGCAGGACAATCGGCCGCGCTCCATGCTTCCAAGCGGAGACCAACATAATGCTCGACATCAAGCCTATCGGTCGCCCCAAAGCCTGGGCGCCCGACGATCTTTTCGCGCCGTTGGGATCACCCACAACGATTGCGCGACTGCATCGGTCTCGCCTATCTGCACCATCGCGCGGGCCCTCTTAGAGCCCCCACCCCGGATGCGGGCGCCATTGGTAGGGCGCTTCGAGTTCGGCAATCTCGGCGGCAGTCAGTGGCGGCATGTCGCTTGCCGCAGCCGCATCGTCGAGCTGTTCGAGCTTGGTCGCCCCGATGATCGGCGCTCCCATCACGGCCTTCGACCATAGCCACAGCAATGCTGCTTGGGCGGGTTTGCAGCCGCGCGCAGCGGCGATCTTCTTGAGCGCATCGACGATCGCCCAGTCGCAGTCGCGATAGATCTCGGGCTTGGCGCCCGCGTCGTTTTTGGCGCGCTCGGTCTCCCCGCCCCCGCCTTTGACGCGATTGCCCGCAAGAAAGCCGCGCGCGAGCGGCGAATACGGAATGAGACCGAGCCCCGCTTCCAGGCAGAGCTCATTCATATCGCGCTCATCTTCGCGCTGGATCAGATTGTAGAGATTCTGCATCGCGATCGGCCGGGCATAGCCGTAACGCTCGGCAACCGCGAGCATTTGCGCAAGCCGGAAAGCAGGCATCGTCGAAGCGCCGATATAGCGCACGCGTCCGCTCTTCACGAGGATGTCGAGCGTCTCCATGAATTCTTCGATCGGCGTAACGCCGTCCAGGCGATGCACCTGGTAGACGTCGATATAGTCGGTCTTCAGGCGCGCAAGCTGCGCATCGATCGACGCGAGAATATGCTTGCGGCCAAGCCCTTGGCGGTTCGGCTTGTCGGCCATTTTAAGACCGACCTTCGTCGACAGCACGATCTCCTCGCGCGGCGCGAAGCCCATCAGCGTTTCGCCCATGATGGTTTCCGAAAGCCCCAGGTTGTAGGCGTCGGCCGTGTCGAAAAAATTGATGCCGCGGTCGAGCGCGCGCTTGAAGAACGGCGCGCTGTCGCCCGCATCGAACCCGGCCCAGGCCCGACGACCCTTCGCGCCCCACGAGTTTCCGCCAAGACACACGCGACTGACGAGCAAACCCGACCGGCCCAGCGTTCCGTATTTCATGGTCCTAATCTCCAAAAAACGTCGACGAGCGAGTATGCACGACCCGTGCCTCGAATGCCTACGACCTGCCTCCGTCGACCGACAGAATATGGCCCGAGATCCAGCCCGCCTGCTCGCTTGCAAAAAAACAGTATGCGCCCATACGCCGCTCATGCTGAGCCGCAGTCCCGCCCCCGACGAAATCATCACGATGTGTCCATAGCCCGCTTCGCGCATCGGGGCCACGGCCGCCTGGGCCAGCCAAAACGCGCTGTCGACTAAAGCGGTTTGAATTCGACCGCCAGCCGGTAGCGCGCGGCTTCGCCCGGCGCCAAAACGCGCACGCCAGGCCGCCGTTCGAGGGCGCCGTCGCTCGTTTCGACCTCGGCCAGTCCCTGCCACGGCTCGATGCACAAAAACGGCGCACCGGGTTTGGTCCAAATGCCAAGTTGCGGGCTGTCGGGAAAACGCACCTCCAGCCCCGGCTCGCCGGGCACGCCGGGCACGCCGAACCAAATTTTGCGCGAAGCAACGGTCTCGAAATGCAAGGCGCCGGCCTCGAACAACCTGTCGTCGAGGGCCAGCGTGCGCCCTGCAACCGGCGTAGCGAATGTCGCGCGCGCCAGCAAGCCGGTCGTCGGATCCGCGTGCCGGATCGGGGCCGTTTCGTCGCGCTCGAAAACGCACACATAGCGCTGGCGACGCTCGGCTGCCTGCGGCCACAAAAAGCCGGGATGGTAACCAAAGCAAAACGGCATCGCTGCCGTATTGCGGTTCTCGACCGTCGCCGCCATCGCGAGCCCGCTTGCGCGCACTTTGGCCTCGATGCGCAGGGAAAAGCCAAATGGAAACATGGCGCGCGTCTGCGCATCGTCGGTTTGCTCGAACGACGCGTGCGCGGCTTCATGCCGGACGAGCGCAAACGGACGATCGCGCGCAAAGCCATGCGGCGTCATCTTGAACGTTTCTCCAGCAATCTTGATGGCGTTGCCGGGCGAACGCCCGATAACCGGAAACAAGATTGGCGCGCGCATGTCCCACCACGCCGGGTTGCCGTGCCAGAGTTGTTCTTGTCCGCGAAAACGCAGACGAACAAGTTCGGCGCCTGTGGGGGCAAACCAAGCTTCGACCTCTCCGTCCGCAATTTTCACGAGTTCAGTCATAACGCGATTTTTCCTTGTCTTGGATCGCCACTATATGGATTTTCGAGCATAAAGCGCGACCAACAAGTATCCCGATACCGATAAATTGGTCGAGAACCCGGGATTGACATGGAACAAGCGTCCATAATATGAGATTCGAACTGGCCAAAGAGCCGGATTCGTCCGAGGGAAAACGTCGTTTGAAGAAGCTGGCGATCATCGACAACTCGGAATCGGTTGTCGATCAGGGGCGCGAAATTCCGGGCGCGCAGGCGCTGCGACGGGGTCTGTCGCTGCTCGATCTTGTCGCCGAACACCCTAGTCGGCTGCGCTTCAGCGAAATTGCGGACCGCGCAGGGCTCACGCGCGCAACGGTCCATCGCATGCTAGCCACGCTTGTCGAGGCGGGGTTGCTGCGCATCGACGAACGCGACCAGACCTACAGCCTCGGATTTCGCCTGTTCGAAATGGCGCATCGCGTGTGGGACCAGTTCGATCTGCGCTCGGCGGCGGAACCTGAACTCGAGCGCTTGCGCGATTTGACGGGCGAAACGATCCGCCTTGGCATATTGGACGCGGGCGACATTCTCTATATCGACCAGCGCGAGGCGGCCCAGGCGGTGCGTCTTGGCAATGGTGTCGGCTCGCGCACCGCAAGCTTCGCCAGCGGTGCCGGCAAAGCCATTCTGGCGCACCTAGACCCGCTGCATCGCGAACAACTGCTCAACGCGCTTGAGCTGCGCAAATTTACGCCCAACACCATCGCCTTGCGCGCCGAACTCGACCGCGAACTCGATCTCACCAAAGCGCGCGGCTACGCCGTGTCGCTCGAAGAACAGCATCTTGGCATCAATTCGGTTGCCGCCCCCATCCTCGACCAGCGTGCGCGCTCGATCGGCGCCATCGCGATCGTCGGCCCGTCCTACCGGCTGTCGGCCGATCGGCTGCATGCGCTGGGCCGCGAGGTGATGGAAGCGGCGCGGCGCATCTCTGGCAATGCAGGACAAGTCGCGATGTCGATCCAAATCAACCCGCGACCGCTCGGCGCCGATCGCGACGATCTGGTTTCGGCCATTCCGACCACCGCGTTTTTGGGCGAGGGACCGGTTTGGCTTGCCGCCGAAAACCGTTTGATGCTGGTCGATATTTTGGCCCCCGCGATCGTCGTGGCAGACCCCCAGACGGGTAGCTATGTCTCGCACAAGATGCCGGAGCTGGTCGGCGCGGTCGTGCCGCGTCGTCGCGGCGGCTATGTCGCGGCGATGCAAAACGGCTTTAAAGCGATCGACCTTGCGGGCGGGCGTGTCACGACGATCGCGGCCCCCGAGGTCGACAGGCCCGGCAATCGCTTCAACGACGCCAAGTGCGACCGACGCGGGCGTTTTTGGGCAGGCACGCTCGCGATCGACACCACGCCGGGGCACGGCGCGCTCTATCGTCTCGACCCCGACGGGCGCTGCCTCAAAATGGACAGCGGGTTTCATATCTCGAACGGGCTTGGCTGGAGCCCCGACGACAAGGTTTTTTACTTCACGGACTCGGGCGCCAAACGCATCTACGCCTACGATTTCGACATCGAAAACGGCGAACTCGCCGGGCGGCGCGCGTTCGTACAGGTGCCCGACGGCGTCGGCACGCCCGACGGCCTTGCGGTCGATGCCGAGGGTTTTGTGTGGTCCGCGCATTGGGATGGCTGGTGCGTCACGCGCTACGACCCCGACGGCAAAGTCGAGCGCGTGATCAACCTGCCTGTGCCGCGCCCGACCAGCTGCGCGTTCGGCGGCGCCGACCTTGGCACGCTTTTCATCACCAGCGCGCGCATCCGCCTGTCGGCCCAGCAATTGGCCGAAGCGCCGCTGTCGGGCAGCGTGTTCGCGCTCAATGCGGGCGTGCGCGGTCTTGCCGAAGTCCCGTTCGCGGGCTGAAGGAAAAACGCCAATGGCCAGCGTCACGCTCGACAACGTGCAAAAAGATTTCAACGGCACAAAAGTTCTGCACGGCATCGACCTGCAGATCGACGACGGCGAGTTCGTCGTATTTGTCGGCCCCTCGGGCTGCGGCAAATCGACCTTGCTGCGGCTGATCTGCGGGCTCGACGATGCAAGTGCCGGGCGCATCGCGATCGACGGCGAAATCGTCAACGACGTGCCGCCCGCCAAGCGCGGCATCGCGATGGTGTTCCAGTCCTACGCGCTCTATCCGCATATGAGCGTGGCCGACAATATGGGCTACGCGTTGCGGCTGGCGGGCACGCCGCGCGCCGAAATCGACCGCCGCGTCGGGGCGGCCGCCGCCATTTTGCGGCTCGATGCGCTGCTCGACCGCAAGCCGCGCCAGCTTTCCGGCGGCCAGCGCCAGCGCGTCGCGATCGGTCGCGCTATCGTGCGCGAACCGCGCATCTTTCTGTTCGACGAACCGCTCTCCAATCTCGATGCGGCCTTGCGCGTCGACATGCGCGCGGAGATCGCCGGGCTCAAGCGGCGCTTGGGCACCACGATGGTCTATGTCACGCACGACCAGATCGAAGCGATGACACTCGCCGACAAAATCGTTGTCATGCATGCCGGACGCGTCGAACAGGTCGGCTCGCCGCTCGATCTCTATCGCCGCCCGGCCAACCGGTTCGTCGCGACGTTCATCGGATCGCCGCGCATGAATCTCGTTGCGGCCCGCAGCGACGGCACCGGCCGCGTGCAGCTCGCGGACCAAACGCCGGTTCCTTTGCGCGCGGCGGCGTCGCTGACGGGCCTCGAAATCGGCTTGCGCGCCGAACATATCCGCATTCGCGCCGACAGCAAGACGGCCGACTTCGTCGGCACCGTGCAAACGCTCGAACATCACGGGGCGGATATCTTTGCCCATGTCGTGCTGCCGGGGTCGGATGCCAAACTTGTCGTGCGCCAGTCCGGCGACAGCACGCTGGCTATCGGCACGTCAGTGCCTCTAGCCGTCGATTGGAGCCAAACGCATCTGTTTGGAAGCGACGGCACGCGCCTCGATCTGGTGGCGGCATGAGCGCGATTTATCCCGATCTAGCTGGCATGCCCGTGCTCGTAACCGGCGGGGCGTCGGGCATTGGCGAGGCGATCGTGGCCGCTTTTGCCGCGCAAAAAGCGCGCGTTGCCGCGATCGACATCGACGGCGACCGTCTGGCCAAAACGGCGGCCAGCATCGCGGCGGCGACGGGCACGACGATCGAAACCCATGCGGTCGATCTGCGCGACATCGCGGCCCTGCGCGCCGCCATCGCCGCACTTGCCGCTCGCACCGGGCCGTTCAAGGCGCTGGTCAACAATGCGGGCGACGATGCGCGCCATCCTTGGCGGGACGTGACGCCCGAATTGTGGGACGACCGGTTTGCGGTCAATGCGCGCCACCAGTTTTTTGCGGCGCAAGCCGTTGCCCCCGCAATGGCCGATGCCGGCGGCGGCGCCATCGTCAATCTCGGCTCCATCTCGTGGATGTTCGGCGCGGCCGGCCTCATCGCCTACACGACGGCAAAGTCCGCCATCATGGGGCTGACGAAGTCGCTGGCGCGCGAACTGGGCGGGCTTGGCATTCGCGTCAACTCGATCGCGCCCGGCTGGGTCTTGACCGAAAAGCAGATCGCGCGCGCCAACGCCGACGATCCCGCCAAGTTCAAGGCCTATCTCGACCGGCAATGCCTCAAAGAACATCTGGCGCCCGACGACGTCGCCAGACTCGTGCTGTGGCTTGCCAGCGCAGAATCGCGCCGGTGCAGCGGGCAGACGTTCGTGCTCGACGCGGGTGTCGTGTGAAGATCCGGTTCTGAATATCTGCGCAGGCGCGGCGCGCAGCAAAAAAAAACACGGACCATCCGCGAGGTCCGAACCTAGGGAGAGGACAGCATGCTCGATCTCAATCGCCGCCAGTTCGGCGCTCTTGCCGCGGCGGGCGTCGCCAGTGCCGCCGTGCGGCCCGCGCGCGCGCAAGCAAGCCAGATGAACTTCATGAGCTTTACCTTCGCCGAAGAACCCAACAAACCGTTTGTCGTAAGTCTGATCGACACGTTCAAGAGTTCGAGCGGCGTGAGCGTCGAGCCGATCGCGACCGCCTGGGGCGACACCCAGCGCAACGTCATGCTGCGCCAGCGCTCGCGCACGCTGCCCGACAGCGTGCAGTTGCAGGACCGCTGGCTTCCCTCGATGGCGTCCTTGCCCGAGATCGTCGATCTCGACGCGCTGATCGGTCGGCCTGCGATCGAAGCGGCTTTGGCGCCCACGGCCTTGGGCCTGGGTCGCGTCGGCGGCAAACAGATCGGCATTCCGCTGATCTCCGGCTCGGTCGGCATGGTCGCCAATTCCGAAGTGCTGGCCAAAGCGGGCGTGGCCAAGATTCCCGAAACGCTGGCCGAATTCCGCGCGGCTTTGATTGCCGTGCGCGACCGCGTGCCCAACTCGGTGCCGTTCGCTATGGCCACCAAAAATCCCAATTCCATCCCGCTCGACGTGCTGCTGATCTATTGGGCATTCGGCGCGCGCATGATCGACGAAACGGGCGAAGTGCATGTCGCCTCGGCCGAAGGCAAGGCGGCCATGGACTTCATCGCGGGCCTCATGAAGGACCGGCTCGTCGCACCGGAAATCGACCGACCCGATTCGCGGCGCCTGTTTGCGCAAGGGAATGCTGCGTTCTATTTCGACCCGCCTGTCGCCCGCACGTTCGCGCGCAGCTTCTCGGGGCGCGGGCCCGCGGCCGACGCGTTTGTCGTGCCGATGAAAACGCCGGTTCTAAAGGCAGGCGACGTGCCGCGCTCGGTCGAGTGGGGCCATATCGTGACGCTGTTCAACAGTCCGGCCAATCGCGACCGCAACGGCCCGGGTGCGAAGTGGATTTCGCACATCCTGTCCGATGCCGTGCAGACGACATTCCCGCTGCAGGTTGGCGGCCTGCCCGTCACCAAATCGGGGCGTGCCGCACCTGTCGTGCAGAACGACCCGTTCCTCAAAGCTTGGGCCGAGGCGACCGTCGCTACCGGCAAACACGAGATCGGCATTTGGGACAACTCGCCCGAATTGTCGACCATCTTGAGCGAGGAAACGCAAGCCGCCTTGCTCGGCCAGAAAACCGCCAACGCCGCCGCCGATTCCATGCAGAGCCGCATGAAAGCGTCGATGGCCAAGCGCGGCTGACGGTGGCTCGCACGACCACCTTGGAGGAACCGCCTCTTCGCATCTCCCCCGCCGCACGGCGGGGGGGATTGAAGGCGGGCGAACGGCGCATCGGCTGGCTGTTCTTGGTGCCGGCATTGGTCGCCTTTACCGCCGTGATCGCATTGCCGTTTGTGCGCGCGCTTGGCATCGCGTTCACGCGAAACGATCTGCGCACGCCGGTGCCGCGTTTCATCGGCTTCGACAATTTCCGGACGATCCTCGCCTCGCCCGAGATCATGGGATCGTTCTTCACGACCGCCATCTATGTCACGGCGGCGACCGCCTTTACGCTCGTGCTGGGTCTGGCATGGGCGCTTATTTTGAACCAGCCGTTTCGCGGCCGCACGGCGTTGCGCGCCGCCTCGCTGATTCCCTGGGTGCTGCCCAGCACTGTTACGGCCTTTGTCTGGGGCTGGATTTTCAACAGCCGTTACGGCGTGCTCAATGCGGCCCTGATCGAAATCGGCGCCATCGACAGCCAGCAAGCCTGGCTTTCGGACGCGACAGGCGCCATGGTCGCCGTTGTCATAACCAAAGTTTGGTTCTCGATCCCGCTCTTCATGTCGTTTTTTCTGGCAGGCCTGCAAGGGCTCGATCGCGAGCAGATCGACGCCGCGCGCGTGGACGGTGCGGGCAATTTCGCGATCCTGCGCGACCATATCCTGCCGCATCTGCGCCCCGTGACGCTGGTGGTCGTCGTCCTCGGCTTGATCGGCAATTTGCAGCATTTCGACACGATCTTCGCCTTGACCAGCGGTGGCCCCGTGCGCTCGACGACCGTGCTGTCGATCGAAGTGTTTAGGCGCGCGTTCGACCAATGGGACATCGGGCTTGCGTCGGCGATCGGACTTTTGTGGGTGCTGACGATCCTGCCGGCCGCCTATTTTTATATTCGCCACCTGCTGAAAGGCGTCTAGGGACATGCTGGATCTCTCGTCTCTCAGGGCCCGCACGGTTTTTGCGATCGCCGCCGCTTTGATCGGATTTTTCCTGTTCTTCCCGATCTACTGGCTCGCCATCTCGGCCTTCAAGGGCAATGCCGAGCTCTATCGCATCGTGCCGACCTTGTGGCCGCAAGACCCGACATTGGCGAATTTTGTGACTGCTTTCACGCGCGGAAATCTGCTGCTGCATCTCAAGAACAGTCTGTTCGTCTCGGGTAGTGCGGCCGCGATCAATTCGATCCTCGCGATGTACGCGGGCTATTCGTTCGCCAAATTCCGCTATCCGGGACGGCGCGCGGTGATGCTGCTGCTGCTGTCGGCGCAGGTCTTTCCGTTCGGCCTGCTGCTGATCAGCCTCTATCCGATGATGACCGATCTCGGTCTTATCGACACGCGGCCGGGCCTGATCTTGTCCTATATCGTCTTCGCTTTGCCGGTTTCGACCTACATGCTTTACAGCTATTTCAGCCAGGTGCCGAGCGAGCTCATCGAGGCCGCGCGCGCCGACGGGGCGAGCGAGCTGCGCATTTTCCACACGATCGTTCTGCCGGTTTCGATCCCGGCCGTCGTGACGGTGTTCCTCTACGGCTTCATGTGGTCGTGGAACGATCTGCTCTACGCGATGACGCTGATCGTCTCGGAAGACAAACGCACGGTCGGGCCGGGCCTGCTGCTGAGCTATCTCAACGAAACCAATGCCGATTGGGGCGGTGCCATGGCCGCCTCGCTGGTCGCGTCGCTGCCGATCGTTCTGGCATTCGGATTTTTGCAGCGTTGGTTCATCGAAGGCGTCACAGCGGGGTCGGTAAAATGAGTATGCTCGAAGGCGTTTTTCCAGTTCTGCCGACGCCGTTTGCGCCCGACGGCACGATCGACCGAACTGCCTTTGCGGGACTCGTCGACTTCGTCGTCGGCGCGGGCGCGGACGGCGTCGTCTTCCCAGGCATGGCAAGCGAGGTCGAAAAACTCGCGCCGGACGAGCGCGCATTGCTCGTCGCCGACCTTGGCAAGCATATCGGCGGCCGCGTGCCGATCATTGTGGGCGCCAGCGCGGCGACGCCCGATGCCGCCGCCGCGTTTGCCGAAGAAGGACGCAAGATCGGCGCAGTTGCCGCAATGATCATGGCGCCCGCCGCGTGCGGTGCCGACATTCCAAGCCATATCGCGTTCTACAGCGCGGTCGGCGCCAAAACCGGCATCAAACTGATGCTGCAAAACGCCCCGTCGCCGATGGGGGCAGGCCTGTCGCCAGACGCGGTCGCCCAGATCGTGCTCGCCGTGCCCGCAATTCGCTACGTCAAGGAGGAGACCCTGCCCTGCGGCCAGCACGTGACGAAGATTCTGGCGCTCGCGGGACATCGGTTGGACGGCGTGTTCGGCGGCGCCGGGGCGCGTTACGTCATCGACGAGCTGGCGCGCGGCGCGCGCGGCACCATGCCCGCCAGCGAACTTGCGGACGTGCATGTGGCGTTGATGCGCGCGTGGCGCGACAGCGACAAAAAGCGCGCGCGCGCGCTCTATTCGCGCACGCTGCCGCTGCTGCTTTTCCAGGCGATCTTCCGCGTGCGCGCGACCAAGACGCTGCTGCGCATGCGCGGCCTGCTCGACTGCGATTTCGCGCGCGCCGCCGGCCCCGAACTCGACGCCAACGACCGCCTAGAGTTCGCGGCACTCGCCGCCGAAGCCGCCGATCTGTTCGAACGCCATCCTTTGCAGCGAGACATCTGACATGCCCCAACTCGACGCGATCGCCAAAGTCGAAAGCTTCATCGTTTCGATCCCGCGCGACGTGCCCTATCTGGGCCCGCTGCGCGAGGGCGAGCATATCAACGAAAAAGGCTATCTGATCCGCAAGGGCAACAAGTCGATCTATCCGTCGACCGACATGTCGGTGTTGATCAAGATTACGGGCGAAAGCGGCAAGGTCGGCTGGGGCGAGACCTACGGCATCGTCGCGCCGCACGCGGTCAAGGCGATCGTCGACGACGTGCTGGCACCCGTGATGCGCGGGCGCGATCCAGCCGACCCCGTCGTGCTGCACGAAGATCTCTACGACCTCATGCGCGTGCGCGGGTTTTTCGGCGGCTACTATGTCGACAGTCTCGCGGGCGTGGATATCGCCGTGTGGGATCTCTACGGCAAACTTGCGGGACTGCCGCTGGCCAATCTTTTGGGCGGCAAACGGCGCACATCCATTCCGGCCTACGTGTCGGGGTTGCCGAAGGCAACCTTGCAGGAGCGCTGCGACCTAGCCCGCGAATGGGTCGCCAAGGGTTTCAAGGGCATCAAGTTCGCCGCCGCCATGTCGGACGACGGCATCGTCAAAGAGATGGCGGCGCTGCGCGAGGCCGTGGGCCCCGCCATCCATCTGATGGTCGATCTGCACTGGAAGTTCGAGGCAGCCGAAGCGATCCGCCTGATCCGCAAGCTCGAGGCTTACGATCTTTATTTCGCCGAAGCGCCGTGCGACCCCGAAGACATGGAAGGCCAGATCGCCGTCGCGCGCGGCATCGGCACCACGCTGGCGCTCGGCGAGGAGTGGCGCACCGTGTTCGAATACCGGCCGCGCTTCGTGGGCCGCGCGATGGGCGTCATCCAGCCCGAGATGGGCCATACCGGCGTGACCGAGTTCATCCAGATCGGGCATCTGGCGCATGCGTTCCACGTCGCGACGATCCCGCACGCGTCGATCGGCATCGGCGTGTTCATGGCCGCAAGCCTGCACGCGACGGCGGCGCTGAAGCGCGTGCCCTACCACGAGTACCAGCATTCGATCTTCGACAAAAATCTGCGCTACGTCACGGGCGATATGTCGTGCGGCGGCGGCGAATACACGCTTCCAAGCGGTTTCGGGCATGGCGTGGAGCCTGCCGACGCGGTCTTCAACCATATCGTCAAGGGCTAGGCGCCATGGCCGTTGCGCATCGCTTTTCTGGAATCTACCCGATCCTCTATTGCTTCTACGGCGCGGACGGCAAGGTCGATGCGGGCGCCATGCGCCGCCAAGTCGAACACTGCATCGAGGCAGGCGCGCACGGCATCGCCGTCCTGGGGCTTGTTACCGAAGTCCACAAACTCGACACCGCCGAGCGGCGCGCCCTCGTCGAGACCGTCGGCGCCGCCATCGGCGGGCGCGTTCCCTATGCCGTCACGGTCGGCGAACCGACGGTCGAGGGCCAGCTCGAATTTGCGCGCATGGCGCGCGCCAACGGCGCGGACTGGGCGATCTTGCAACCGCCGCCGGGCAAAGGCATTGATGCCGCCGCCCTGCAGCGCCATTTCGGCACGGTCGCCGATGCGCTCGACTTTCCGGTTGCGATCCAAAACAACCCCGTCAATCTCGAAAGCTCGCTCTCGCCGACCGATCTTGCCGCCCTTGTCGCCCGCCACGACAACATAGCGCTGCTGAAGGCGGAGGGCTGGTCGGTCGACATCGCGACGACGCTTGCCGCGCTCGACGGCAAGGTCGACGCATTTGGCGGCCATGGCGGTCTGGAATTTTTGTCGTTGCTGCGCAGCGGCGGCGCCGGGCTCATCCCGGCGCCCGATTGCCTCGCGATCCAAGTCGCGCTCTACGAAGCATTCCGGGCCGGCACGCCCGAAGCGCTTGCGCACGCCGAGCGCCTGCATCGCGAGATCCTGCCGCTGATCGTGTTCATGACGCGCGGCGTACCCGGCATTCTTTGCTACGGCAAACGCTTGATGGCACGCCGTCTTGGCATATCGGCCGTCTTCGACCGCGCCCCGGCCTTGACGCCCACCGCCTTCGGCCTGGCCGAAATGGAGAAACTTCTGGCACACGCCAGCAGCATCGAAAAAACACTGCCAAAAATGGCCAACGCCTAAAAAAGGGAGACAACCATGGATCGCCGGACCGTTCTGAAAGGTGCCCTCGCCCTCGCCGCCGCCCCCGCGCCGGTCTTCGCCCAAGGCGCTGCCGTCACGCTCGATTTCCCAAGCTGGCAAGCCGAAGAACCCGGCGTATCGGGCTGGTGGCGCGCGCTGATTGCCGAATTCGAAACGGCGAATCCTGGCGCCAAGGTCAATCTCTACTCGATCCCCTTCACCCAATATGTGCAGCAGTTGACGGTACGGTTCGCCGGCAACAACGCGCCCGACATCGTGCATCTACCGACGCGCAACTTCGCCGCATTCGCATCGCAAGGCTGGCTCGCGCCGATGGACGAGCGGCTGGCGCGCACCGACATCCTGCAGAACTGGACGCCGCTGCAGTCGGAGATGAAGTGGGAGGGCAAGACCCAGGGCCTGCTGCTGATGGGCTACGGAAGCTTGCTCTACTACAACGAAAAGCTTCTGGCCGAAGCGGGCGTGGGCGTACCGACCACGCCAGCCGAATGGCTCAACGCCATCGAAAAAACGACCAAACGCGATCAAGGCATCTTCGGACTCGTCGCGACATCGATCGAACATCCCAATCTGGTCGTCGAGGCGGGCACGTGGGTGATGGGTCAGGGGCTCGATTGGTTGCGCCAAGGCCGCTACGATTTCACCAATCCGCAGCTGGTCGCGGCTGTCGAACAATATCGCCGGTCGATGCGTTTCGCCCCGCCCGGCATGAACTCGACGACCGGGCGCCAGCTTTTCATCGACGGCAAGGCGACGTTCCTGCGCGACGGGCCATGGGTTTGGGCGTTCGTCGCGCGCGCACCAGAAGCGACGCGTCCGCACCTGAAAGTCGCGCGCGTGCCCTTCCCCAAGGAAACCGGCGGCACGTCGAACAGCCTGCACATGCCCGCAAACCTCGCGGCCAACAAGCGGGAACTGGTGTGGAAGTTTGTCGAGCTTGCAGCCTCCCCCAAATGGCAGTCCGAATACGTGCTGCAATCCGCTTCGCCAGCACCCCGCCGAGGGGCGCTCGCGGCCGATGCCGCGCAGCGCCTGCCGCATCTGAAACTCGTCATGGATGCCGCCGCCAGCGCCACGTCGGTGTTCCCCACGCATCCGAGCCTGATGGAAAGCTACAACGAATACGCCTCGATCTTCGGGCGTTCGATGATGCGGCTGATCTCGACCGAGGAGCCGACCGCGACCGTGATGGCCAATCTGCAGCGCGAGCTCGAGCGCGCCGTGCCGCTGCGGTGAGACGGCAGACCGCCATCGCCTACGGGCTGCTGGCGCCTGCATTTGTGCTGGTCGCGGCGCTGATCGTCTATCCGCTCTACACGGTGGCCGAAACCAGCCTGCGACAGGGCCGCTCGCCCAACATCGCCAGGCTCGACCGGCTGCCGCTCGGGTTCGACAACTATCTGCGTGCACTGGCGGACGAGCAGGTCTGGCACTCGGCGGGCGTCACCGTGCTGTACGCGCTGGGAACCATCGGGCCGGGCTTTGCGATCGGTCTTGGTTTCGCCCTGCTGCTCAACCGCGAGTTTCCGGGACGGCGCTACGTGCGCAGCTTGATGCTGCTCCCGTGGGCCGTTCCCGGCGTGGTCGCGGCGATCGCGTTTGTATGGATGTTCGATGCGTCTTATGGCGTCGTCAATTCGGTGCTACGGCGCCTGGGGCTTGCCACCGACGACATCGCCTGGTTCGTCGACGGGGACACGGCGCTTGTTGCCGTGCTGCTGCCGACAATCTGGAAATGCTTTCCGTTTTTCACGCTGACCTTGCTGGCGGCGCTGCAATCGGTGCCCCAAGCGCTCTACGAGGCGGCGCGCATCGACGGTGCCGGCGCATCCGCCGAATTCCGCTACGTTACGTGGCCCGGCATTCGCGGTGCGGCCGTGTTGGCGGTGATTCTGCAAACGCTTTGGGTGGTCAAGGATTTCGATCTGGTGTTCGCCACGACCGGGGGCGGACCGTCGCGTGCCACGCAGACGCTGTCGCTGTTCGTCTACGAAGAAGCGTTCCAGTTTTTCCGCATGGGCTACGCGTCGGCGGTGGGCGTCATGATGTTGCTGGTGTGCGCGCTGCTCGCGTTCGTGGCGCTGCGTTGGGGCAAGCGGGAGTTCCATTGATGGGCCGGAAGCAAGACGGACTATGGGTTCTGGCGCTGTGCGCCACTTTGGCGGCGATCGTGCTGTTTCCAGTCTATTGGATTGGCATGACCTCGATCTTGCCGACGGAGATCATGCTGTCGCGCAATCCACCGCTGCTGCCGCCATTGTCGCGCGTCACGTTCGACGCCTATCCGGAAGTCTTCGCGCGCAAGCCAATGCTGCTGTGGCTCGCCAACAGCGTGACCGTCGTGCTCGGCACGCTTGCCGTCACGATCGTGGCGGCGGCGATGGCCGGCTACAGCCTGTCGCGCTATAGCACCAAAGCGCAGCAAGCGATGGGCTTCGGGCTGCTCGCTAGCAAGATGCTGCCGGGCTCGCTCGTGATCATCCCGTTCTTCATCATGTTCTCGAAAGTCGGGCTGATCGAAACCAAGCTCGGCGTGATCCTGGCCAATTCCGCGATCGCGGTTCCGTTCGCCACCTGGCTGCTCAAGGGATTTTTCGACGCGATCCCAAGGGAACTCGAGCAAGCAGCCTTGATCGACGGCTGCAACGAATGGCAGGCCTTCCGCCATATCGTGCTGCCGATCGCGCGGCCCGGCATCGCGGCATCGGCAACCTATGTCGCGATCGTGACGTGGGCCGATCTTGTGTTTGCAAGAACCTTGATGAGCAAACCCGAGAACTGGCTCGTCACGGTCGGGCTGCAGTCTTTCATGGGCGAGTATTCGGTCGAATGGTCGGCCTTGATGGCTGCCGCCACGATCTCGCTCGTTCCCATGCTGATCCTGTTTTTCCTGCTCGAGCCTTTTCTCGTCAAAGGCATGACGCAAGGCTCGCTCGCTAACTGAGAGGAACGCCATGCCGACCGGTGGGCCGAAAACGAACGGCAGCAAAGAACTCAAGATCGGCTGCACGGCCGGCGGCGCCACGCACAGCGACGCGCGCATTCCCGACATCGGCGAAAAAGTTCGCATGATCAAAGAGGCGGGCGTGTTCGACTATATCGACCGCTCGCCGCCGGACGAGGAGTTTCGCGACCTGCTCAAAGCGTGCGAACGCCACGATCTGCCGGTCCGTGCCAGCGGCTGGTACTACACGCGCGGCCGCGACGAAGCATTGTTCGAACAGAACATCGTCAAGGCACGCTTGCTTGGCAGCATCGTGCACAACGTCCAGCTTCTGACGCATCATGCCGACGGCCACGCGCTCGACGACGCCGAGGTCGCCGAGACCTATCTGCGCTGGCGCGATTTTGCGATGCGCCACGGCGTCGAGCCTTCGTTCGAAATCCATGTCAATATGTGGTCCGAGCATTTTGGCCGCGTGGCGCGCGTCGGCAATCTGGTGGAAGCGCGCGGGGTGCCCTTCCGCCTCACGCTCGACCACAGCCACGTCATTTTTAAGATCGACAATCCGTCCGAGCAGGACGTGCAGCATATGCGCGCCGACGTCGAAGCGGGCCGCGTGATTCTCGATCCGTCCGCGCCCGGCAATGTCTGCGCGATGTGGATCGAGCGAAACTGGGTCGTCCACGCGCACGCGCGCGCCGCGATCCCGGCCAATCCCCTCAATGTCTGGGCCAAACATCCCGACGGCAGCTTCGGGCGCGGCATCCAATATCCGTTCGTGTCGCCCGCCCCCGGCACCTACCCAGCCCCCTGGGACGCGGCGAAGCTCGAACCGTGGAAGCGCGTGGTGCGCGATCTGCTGCGCCATCGCGCGGTCGACCCGAACAGCCCGCTTGGCCAGATCTCGTGCGAATTCATCCCGAACATCGATTACGGCGCCGGGCACGGCTATTCGATCTTCGACAACAACGTGGCCTGCGCGCGTTGGCTCCGGGGCGAATGGGAAGCCACGTCCAACGCCTGACGCGGCCGCTCTGGCGCTACGAATACGGCGCTCGGCGCAGATGCGGTTGACGAAAGCGACACGCCCGTGTCAACTCGTCTTGCTTGTCGGACAAAAGGACACTCGGCGTAGATGCACGAAACGGCAATCGAAGCGCCCCAGCGACGCGGGCCCCGGACGATCCCGACGGTCCTTCTCGACGCGATCGATGCGATCGTTGGAACGCTCGCGGTCTTCTGTCTCGTGGCCATCGCGGCGACAACCTTGTCGGGCGTCGTCTCGCGCTACGTTTTTTCGGCATCCCTCACTTGGACCGCCGAAGCGGGACAATGGCTGTTCATCTATCTTATTTTTCTGGGCGTGCCGCTCGCGCATCGCGGCCGACTGCATATCGCCATTGTCGGCATCGACCGGCTGCTGTCGCCCGCGCTCAAGCGCATGCACCAGTTGCTTGTGGATGCGGCGGTCGCCTACGCGACGATCGTGCTGATGTTCGGCGCACACGAGCTGATCGGGCTGATCGGCGGCCGGTCGACCGCATTGGCTCTGCCCGCATGGCTGCAATACGCAGGCATTCCGGCCAGCTGCGCTGCGGGTTTGATCTATATCGCGCTGCGCGACCTCGATCGCGATGATAACCGGTTTTTGGGCGCATTCGGCGTCGCTCTTGCAGCCTTGGTCTACTGGGCGCTCGACGTTGCGCGCTTGGTGCAGCTGCCCGAACTCGATCCCGTTTGGACAATGGCGGGCGTGTTCGTCGCTGGCCTGGCGCTCGGCGTGCCGGTCGCTTTTTCGATGCTGCTGGCCGTGTTTTTTGCCAATCTTTCGGTCGATATTCTGCCCACACCCGCTATCGTGCAGAACGTCGTGCGCGGCTCCGGCCAGTTCCTGCTGCTCGCCATTCCGCTGTTTTTGCTGGCGGGCGCGCTCATGAATGTCGGTGGACTTACACAGCGCTTGATCGATTTTGCGCATACGCTCGTGCGCCATATGCGCGCAGGCATGGCGCAAGTCACCGTCGTTTCGGCCACGCTGTATGGCGGCATTTCGGGCTCGTCCAATGCCGACGCCGCGCTGAACGCCAAAATGTTGCACCCGGCCATGCTGCGCGACGGCTACAAACCCGGCTTCTCGGCGGCAGCGTGCGCGGCATCGGCCGTGCTGCCGAATATCATTCCGCCCTCGGTCGGCATGCTGATCGTCGGCGCAGCGACCGGCATCTCGGTCGGGCAAATGTTCGTGGCCGGGATCGTGCCGGGCTTGCTCTATGCGGCGGCGCTGATGCTCGCAGTCGCCTATGTCGCGCGGCGCGACGGCTACAAGCCCTCGCAGGCGCGCGCATCTTGGGGCGAGCGCGGGCGGGCGGCCAAGGCCGCGATCCCGGTCATGCTGCTGGCGGTTTTCATTGTCGCGTCGCTGCGCTTTGGCATCGCAACGCCGACCGAAACGGGCGCCATCGCCGTCGCCTATTCGTTTGTCGTCGGCGCTTTGTGGATGCGCAGCTACACGCTGAAAGGCCTGTGGGCCATTCTGTCGCAGACGGCCGTCGACTCCGCGATGATCGGGCTGCTGATCGGCGCGGCGGTGCCGTTCGGATTCGTGCTGACGACCGAACGCGTGCCGCAGGCGATCGTCGCGTTCGGAACGGCGTGGCTGACCGAAGGCTGGGTCGTGCTGCTTTTCTTGAACTTCGTGCTTCTGGTCGCGGGCATGGTGCTGGATATCGGCGCGTCGATCCTGATCCTGGCACCGCTGTTTTTGCCGCTCGTCGAAAAATTCGACATCGAGCCCGTGCAGTTCGGCCTCATCGTGATCTGCAATCTGATGATCGGGGGCTTGACGCCGCCTGTCGGGATCCTTGCCTATATCGTGTCGACCGTAACAAGATTGCCGGTGATCCAGGTCTTCTCGGCGCTGGGACCGTTTCTGGTGGCACTGCTGGCAGCGCTCGCCCTGATTACCTACGTTCCCGTCCTCTCGATGGGCCTGCTTTGGCTCGGCTTCTAGAACAAACCCCCGCGACACAGGAGAACGCATCCATGGTCACACGCCAAAAACTCGCCGGTGCTGCCGCGATCGTCGCGGCCGCGACATTCTCGCTGCTGGCGGCCCTGCCCGATGCCGCCGCCCAGACGCGCGCCCAACCCGCGCGCATCGGCGTGGTGCAGCCCGAAACGGCGCCCAACACCGTCATGTGGCGCCGTTTCGCCGAACTCGCGCGCGAACGCACGGGCGGCACGGTCGATCTGCAGATCTTCCCGGCCGGCCAGCTTGGCGGCGAGCGCGAAAATGCCGAAGGCATGCGTCTTGGCTCCATCCAGGGCGCAGATTCGACGCTGGCGGCTCTTTCGCAATGGGTGCCCGAAGGCCAGATCTTCGACATGCCGTTCATCTTCCGCGATTGGGAGCATGTCGAAAAAGTCGTCAACGGTCCGATCGGCGAACGCTACAAAGCGCTCTATCGGGCGCAAAATTTCGAGGTGCCAGCCTTTTTCACCTACGGCGCGCGCCATCTGGTGAGCCGCACGCCGATCCTGCAAATTTCCGACGTTCGCGGCAAAACCATGCGCGTGCTGCAAAGCCCGCTGCATATCTCGATCTGGCGCACGCTGGGGGCGAACCCGACGCCGATCCCGATCACCGAAACCTACAACGCGCTGTCGACGGGCGTTGCCGATCTGATGGACCTGACCAAGGGTCCGATCGAAACGCTGCGCCTGTTCGAAGTGGCCCCGAATATCACCGAAACCGGCCATATCTGGGCCGTGGGTGCCATCGTATTCTCGCGTCAATACTGGCAACGTCTGTCGCCCGAGCACCAGCAGGCGATGACGCGCACGGCGCTTGAAATGGCGACCTTCATCAACAACCTCCACAAAGAGCAGGAAGACGCCGCCATGGGCCGCATCACCCAGCGCGGCGCCAAGCTACACAAGGTCGACCAAGGCCCGTGGCGCACGGCGTTGCAGCCGATTTGGGAGCAAGAAGCGCCAAAATTCGGCGGCATGAACGCGATCACGGAAATCGTCAACACGCGCTGACGCCTGCCACGATCGGCGATCGTGCGAAAGCGGCCGTCAAGCTTGTGCTTGGCGGCCGCTTTTTGTTGGCGGTACGGTCCGGCGGCAACAGACACGCCGAAAGCGCTTTACGGGATTATCGGCCCGGCATTAGTATGTATACGAACGACCTCGAACAAGGAAAGCGCCCATGGAAGCCTCAATGCTCGAAGATATCGTCCAAAACCCCAATCCGTATCCGATCGTTGCCGCGATGGCGTACGACGATATCTGGAAGCTGTGCGAACAGGCACGGGACCTTGCCTGGGATCCGGCCAAGCTCGATTTCTCCGACCTCAAGCGCGCCGACTTGCCCGACGAAGTGCGCAAGGCCGGCGCCGAATGGTGGTCGCTGCGCGCGTGGATGGAACACGGCGCTACGCCCTACGGGGCCGAGCGTCTGCGCGATGCGATCTTCGGCCACCAGCCGTTCGAAGTGAAGCAGCACGTTGTCAATTTCATCGCCGAAGAGCTGCGCCACCACGAAGCGAGCTTTCGCATCGCCAACGCGCTCGACGCCTACCAGCCGTCGCCGCAATCCGACTATTTCATGAAGATCATCCCGAAGTTCCACAACGAGAAGGAAGAGAAGCAAATGAGCTTCTTTGCCGGCCTTGCCGTAAACACGCTGTTCGAGCAGCTGTCGGGCGAACTGCTGCAGGCGCGCTACGAAAACGCGCGCTACGAATCGATCCGCGAAGCATGCCGCTTGATCCTTCGCGACGAGGCGCGCCACATTCAATTCGGTCGCATCGTCATGCGCCGCTTCTTCGGCGAATTGTCGGACTTCGACAAAGAGATGCTCGGCAAGAAGTTCGCCAAGAAACTGCGCGGCTCGCTGCTGAACGGCGTTTATGCGGTCGTCAATTTGCCGAGCGAAGAGCGCAAGCGCTCCTCGCGCGCGCGCCAGCTTGCCGCCGAGCACGGTCTTGGCGCAACGCACCCCGACCATGAAGTCGCGATCATCGCCGACGCGCTGAAGAAGATCCGCGCGGACGTGGCGCCCTACAACGTGCCGATCCCGCCGATCCCGGAAATCGAAGGACCCGCAACGGGCCCTTCGGCGAAGGCGGCATGAGCGCGCGTTCGCGCCGCGCGATTCTGATCGGCGGCGCCGCCTTGCTGGCGGCGCCCGCGATCGCTCGGGCCCAAGCGGCGTGGCCCAATCGGCCGGTGCGGTTCGTCGTGCCGTTTCCGCCCGGCGGCGCTGCCGATATTTTGGCGCGCAGCCTGGGCCAGCGCCTGGGCGAGCGCTTGGGCCAAAGCTTCGCGATCGACAACCGGCCGGGTGCGGGCACCGCCATCGGCACGGCCGCAACCGCGCAGTCCGCCGCCGACGGCTACACAATCATGATCGGCACCGTCAGTTCGCACGCGATGAACCCCAGTTTGAACCCCAAAGTCGGCTACGATCCGGTTGCCGATTTTGCGCCCGTTGCCGCGTTCGCAACGCTGCCGTTCTTTTTGGTGGCACACCCGAGCGTGGCCGCACGCGATGCGGGCGAACTCGTGGCCCTCGCGCGCCGCCAGCCAGGACGCCTCAACTACGCGTCGGCGGGCAACGGCACGTCGAACCATCTGGCGGGCGAACTGCTCAAGCTTTCGACCCGAACCGACATGGCGCATATCCCCTATCGCGGCTCCGCGCCCGCTTTGGCGGCGGTCGTGGCGGGCGAATGCCAGATCATGTTCGATCTGTCGATCACGGCGCTGCCGCAGATCCAAGCGGGCGCGGTGCGCGCCTTGGGCGTTGCCAGCAAAAGCCGCTCGTCGCTGCTGCCCGACGTGCCGGCGATCGCCGAAGCGGTGCCCGGATTCGAGGCGAGCGCGTGGTTCGGCATTTTTGCGCCCGCGCGCACGCCGGACGCGATCGTGGCGCGATTGGCGGGCGAGATCGACAGCGCGCTCGAAGATCCAGCCATTCGCCAACGTCTGGCCCAGCAAGGGGCGGAACCGATGCGCCTTGGCCCTGCCCCGTTCGCGGCTTTTGTGCGTGCCGAACTGGCACGCTGGGGCGGCGTCATCCGCGACGCGAAGATCGAAGCCGACGGCTAATAGGCGAGCGCCAGCGCGTCGCGCCGATGGTCGGCGATGGCGATCTTCAGATCGCCGCGCACGCCGACTAGACCGATCGATCCCATCAGCCAATCCGACGGCGGCCGCAGCGCCAGCCTGTGGCCGCGCGCCGCCAGCGCATCGAGTTCGCCTGCCGGCATTCGCGCTTCGACCGCGATCTGCTCGTCGCCGATAAAACTCCAGCGCGGCGCCGCAACCGCAAGCTCGGGCCGCGCCGCATCGCGCATCAGCCCGACTGCGATCTGCAGATTCGTTTGCGTCTGCGCTTGCGCGCCCGGCGTGCCGAAGGCCCAGCAGCCTTCCTCCGCGTGCTGCATCAGCAGGCCGACCAGCGTGTGGCGCGGGCGCTTGCCGGGTGCGGGCGCGTTGGCGCCGTTCGTGAACGACGCGCCGCGATCGTTGGAAAGCCAACCGTTGGATGCCAGCACGCGCCCGCCAAAGGGTCGGTAGAGCGAGTGGATCAACGTACACACGCCGCCTTCCGCATCGGCGGCGGCGACTTGCGTCGTCTCGCCGTAGTTGCGCGACATGGCCGCGCCAGGCGCCGCGCGGTGGCCGATCGACTCGCGCCGCACGCGCATGCCGGCCGTTTCCAGCATCGCGGCCGCAACGCGCGTCTGGGCGCCATCGTCGCCCAGCGCCGCAAGATCGCCAAACGCGCGCTTGAACGCCTCGATCAGCATATGCGTGCGATGGCTCGCATCGTTCTCGCGAACCGTATCTGCGCCTGCGATGCCAAGGGCTGCCAAAGTGGCGCAACTCTGGCTCATCGGCGGTTGGCCGTAGATCGTCCACGCACCGAAGGAAAGCGCCAGCGGCCTTTCGACGACGGGCGCAAAAGCGCAGGCTTCGTTTGCGCCAACGGCCGTGCCCGCCTTCAGCCAATCGTCGCAGGCGCGCGCAAGTTCGCCCTGCGGGCCCGATTTGCGCCATGCCAAAAGACTGTCGGCAAGGCCGGGGACGACAAAACGCGCATCCGTTCGCGGCAAGCGACCGCCATTGGCATCTGCCAAGGCCGTTCGCAACGCGCCGTCGCGCAATGCTTGCAACTGGCGATCGAGCCTTGCCGTCACGGCAACGCCGCGCGTGGCAAGTGCGATCGCCGGCACCAAAGCCGCCGCACGCCCCAAGCGCGAGGCTTGCGATGCCAAAAGTTCGAATGCGGCCGACGCCCCCGGGATCAGGCAGAGCCCGGCGCGATCCGCATCCGTTGCCGGATGCACGTATTCTTTGGGCGCGGGTCCGGCCCCGTTGACCGCATGGACGGCCCCCGTCGCGTCGCGCCACAGCGCGAACAGATCGCCGCCGGGACCGCACATGTCGGGCATCGCTGCCCAGTCGCATGCAGCCATGGCAAGGCACGCATCGAGCGCGTTGCCGCCCGCCGCCATTGCCTGCACGCCCGCAAGCGCGGATGCCGGATGCCCCGCCACGGCAGCGCCGCCAAGTCCGCGTGCGGCATGGCCGCTGCCATACGCGATGTCGCCGCTCATTCGGCGAAGATCGGGCGCGCGCCGCCCGTGGGCGTGCGCATGGCTTCCAGCATTTTGCGCGCGTCTTCGATCGTCGCCAGACGCGGGTTCATGCGCACTTGGCCCGACCGCATTGCGGCTTGCGCCACTTTTTCGCGCGCCGCATCGTCGGGAACGTAACGGTCGAGCGACAGATCGAGCCCGACCGCGAGGCGCAAGCGCGACATCGCATCGGCCGCCGACAGCGCGTCGAACGCCGCCGCGATTGCCTGCGCTTTGGCGCCCATTTTGGGCTCGTTGAACGCCGTCACGATCGGCAGCGCCAGCGCGTTGCCAAGTCCGTGCGCCACGTGATGCAACGCGCCCAGCGGCGCCGCAAACGCATGCGCCAAACCCAGATTGGCGCTGTTGAACGCAATGGCGGCCTGGCACGAACCGATAAGGCACGCCCCGCGCGCTTCGAGATTGCCGGGCTCGCGATACGCAACGGGCAGCCATTTGGCAAGCAGACGCATCGCTTCGAGCGCATAGGGATCGGTCATGACCGACGACGCGTTCGAGACATACGCTTCAACCGCGTGCGTGACGGCATCGTAGCCCGATTGGGCCGTGACGACCGGCGGGCACGAAGCGCTCAACGCCGGGTCGAGCAGCGCGATCGCCGCCGTCATCTCGGGCGACCGGAAGATGAGTTTGACATCCGAGCCCGATTTGGACGCGATGGCGGATTCCGAAACTTCCGAGCCGGTTCCGGCCGTGGTCGGCACGCACACGAACAGCGAGGCGTGCGCGCGCAACGTCTTGCCGAACCCGGCGACGCCCTCGACCGGACCGGGGTTCGAGAGCAGCATGCGCGCGACCTTGGCCGTATCCATCGCCGAACCGCCGCCGATCGCCACGATCATGTCGGGATCAGCCTCGGCCAATTCGACGGCCACCGCCGCGATCGTGTCGGAGGTCGGTTCGTGCGTCGGCACGCCGATGGCGCGCGGAACGCTGCCCGTGCCCGCCTGCAATGCAGCCGTCGCGCGGGCCACGATTTCGCCGCCGATGAAAAACCCGTCGACGACCAAAACCGGTCGCGTGCAGCCGAACTCTTTGGCGATCGCCGCAAGTTTGTCGAGCGCATTGGCGCCGAACACGACGCGGCGCGTCGAATGGAAAAAGACCAGATCGTTCATGGGGTTTTGGGTCCAATCGCAAATTGACACGATTGTCGTAGCCTAGCCCCGCCGCAATGCCTGCGCAACCGAGATGGCCTAGGTCCGGGCGACCGCTTCAAGCTCGTCGATCAACGCGACGATCACGGGCATGGGCCGACAATCGCGCAGCAATCCGACGGCCGCCGCCGCCAGTGCCGGGTCATGCATCACGCTATGCGCGCTGGCTTCGGGAAAGCCCTGCACGCGCAAAGTCTCCAGGCAAATGTCGAGAATTTCAGCGCGCATCGCGAGGCCTCAAAGATGCTTTACCGACGCCAATGATCGGCTATCGCGTCGCTGGTCGCAAGCCATACGTCGTCGCGCCGTTGGGCCACGTGCTGCAACGCCAGGCGCAAGGCCCGAATGCGAAATGGCTGCCCCGCCACATAGGCATGCAGGGCAATCCCCATCGCCAAGGGCTGGGCTTGGGCCTGCTCGCGCATTTCGTCGAACTGGGCCACGATCATGTCGGCAAATTGTTCGGCCGTGTGGCGGCGCGCGACGATCGCGTTCGAATCGTTGAGCTCTTGCGGATACGGGACCGCGAGCAAACGACCGGCCGTTGTCGCAAGCCACACCGGCTGGTCGTCCAAGCACCAATCGAGCGTGTAGCCAAAGCCTGCCTCGGCCAAAATCTCGGGCGTGACCGGCGTTTGGGCGATCCAGGGGCCAAGCCAGCCTTGCGGCGGCGCGCCTTCGTGCCGCGCGATTGTGTCGCGCGCAGTTTCGACCAGCGAGCGCTCGTTTGCCGGATCGAGCCCGGCTTGGCTTTCGCTGTTGGTGCGGCCGTGCGCCACGATCGCGGCGCCCGCCGCGCGATAGGCCGCAACCAGCGGCGCATGGCGGTCGTAGATCGCCGAATTCACCAGCAGCGACACCGGCAGATCGAGCGCTTTGAACATCTCGAGCAAACGCCAAGCGCCCACGCGATTGCCGTATTCGCGCCACGACCAGTTCAGCACATCGGGCTGGCCGGCGCCCGGCACGATATCCTCGCTCAAACCTACGCCAAACGCGTAGCTCTCCAAATTGAGCGCGACGTACACGGCCAGGCGCTTGCCCTGGGGCCATAGCGGCGTTTGGCGCGCGACGATCGGCGTGTCGTCGAAGCGTCCGGGATGCGGAAGTTTCATTCGCCCTTCAGCCGAGCGGCCAACGCGGCGTCGAGCCCGACGGTCTCGCGGCCCTTCGGCGTCGAGAAACTGCCCACAAGCGGCTTGGCGATCTTCATGCGCACAAACGCTTCGAGCATCGGCACGCCCGTGGTGATGCCGTCGACGACCGGCACTTCGATGCGCGGCTGCAGCAAGGCCGGCACGCCTGCCATTACGGCACCGGTCAGCAAAATCGCTTCGGCCCCGTCGCGTGCGACAAGATCGGCGCAGGCAGCAACGATCATCTCCTCCACTTCCGACTGGTCGCCGGGCGCGTAAGGTGCCGCACTGTCGATCGCGCGCCAGCCCGCAACTTTGCCTGCAAGACCGGTCGCATCGACCACGTCGCGATAAAGCCCGAGCACGCGCGAACCGAACACGATCACGCCCACGCGTCCGCCCGCGATCGTGGCGGCATGCAAGGCAGCCTCCGTCATCCCCAGAACCGGGATGCCGAGCATTTCGCGCAAGGCTTTGGCACCCGTGTCGTAGGAAACGGCGATCAGCACGCCGTCGAACCCCGCCGCATGGGCAGCGCCCAGCGCCACGGCCGAGTGCTCGCCGATCGCATTTTCGGTACGCGAGCCGATCACGCGCGCGCCAAAGCTGCCCGTCACGGCCTCGATCTGCGTGTCCGGCAGCGCTGCTTTGCGCGCCGCTGCAAGAACCTTGGCCGTGACGAAGGCGGACGTGTTGGCATTGATCAGCAAAAGACGCATGGAATCCTCAGTCGAACGATTGGCGCGGCAGCCACAGCGCGATGTCGGGCCATACCCACAGCAGCCATACCCACAGCAGCCAGACCAGCAGCAGCATCATCAGCAAGAACGGCAGCGTGCCGACGATCACGTCGGTAATCAAGCCCTCGCCGCGAATTCCCTGCACGACGTACAGGTTCATGCCCACCGGCGGCGTGATCAGCGCAAGTTCGGCCATCACCACCAGATAGATGCCGAACCACACCGGATCGATCCCAACCGCCATGACCAGCGGGAAGACAACCGGGATAGTACCGATGATCATCGCCAGCGCATCGAGAAAACATCCAAGAATAAGATAGAATACGGTCAGGATCGCGATCAGCAATCCAGGCGACGCGCCGATCGACTTGACGTACTCGGCCAGCGCCTGCGGCACGCCCATCAGTCCCAGCACGAAGTTCAGATAGAAAGCCGCCGCCGCGATCAGCATGATCATCGCCGTCACCGAAACGGTGGAGACGAAGCTTTCATGCAGCATGCTCCACGAAAGTTTGCCGTAGCCCGCTGCCAGTGCGAGCGCGACCGCAACGCCGATCGCGGCCGATTCGGTTGGCGTTGCCCAGCCAAGATAGATCGTCCCCATAACGGCCACAAAAATAGCCATCGGCGGCAGCAAATCCACGAGCCGCGCCAGACGCACCAAAAGCGGCGCCGCCTTTTCGACCGGCCCCGACAGCGACGGCCGCCACTTGCAAAGCAGGATGACGATCAGCATGAACAGGGCCGTCAGAATCAATCCCGGAATGACGCCCGCGGCGTACAAGCGCCCGACCGACGTATTGGTCATGGCGCCATAGATGATCATATTGATGCTCGGCGGAATAAGAATGCCGAGCGTTGCGCCCGCCGCGACGGTGCCCAGTACCAGACGGTCGTCGTAGCCGCGATTGCGGAAGGCCGGAATGGCGACCGTGCCGATCGTCGCAGCCGTTGCAACGGACGAACCCGAAACGGCCGCAAACATCGCGGACGCACCGATATTCGTGTGCAACAGGCCGCCCGGCAGCGGGTTGAGCCAGTCGGACAAAGCGCGATACATCCGGTCGGTAAACCCGCCGCGCACCAGAATTTCGCCCAGCAGCACAAAGAGCGGAATCGCGACCAGGACAAAATTGTTGGTCGCGCCCCAAAACTGATTGCCGAAATTCATTACCGCCGGCGTGCCGAGATAAAGTATCGCGCCCACCATGCTGACGGCGAACATCACGAACGCGATATGCAGGCCAAGCGTCATCAGCCCCACAAGCAGGAAAAACCCGATCGCCGCCGATCCGACATCGATCATGGTTTTTCTCCAAGCTGCTTGCGCGCGTCGAGTTCGGCGTCGATTTCGTCCTGGGCCGTCGTCGGCCCGTAGAGCCGATTGAGACGCCGACGGTTGCTCGCCAGCAGCCAAAGCGCGTGCACGCAGTAGGCCGTCGCGAACGATGCGAACAGGCCCAACCCGAACAGCCACGCGCCTTGCGGCAACCACAGCGGCGTCTGCAGCGGATTGGTTGCGACAGAGCGGAACTCGATGCTCTCCAGCAGCACGCTCGATCCGCGCCAAAAGGCGAAACACGCGAACCCGGCGAGCGCAACCATCGCAACGGCATTCAGCAGCGCCTGCACGCTCGCCGGGAAGCGGACCAGAAAGACGTCGATGCGCGTATGGCCGCGCATCGCCATGGTGTAGGATGCGCCAATCGCCGACGCGATCGCCAGCGCATAGCCGCCGATATCGTCGACCCCTTGGAGCGAAAAGGCGAAGAATTTGCGGCCCAGAACCTCGACGACGATCGCGAACGACAGCGCCAAGATTCCGTAACCGCAAACGATCGCGGCAAACCGAGCGACGGGCAATGCGACCTTGCCGACCGGATTGTCCATCGCGCGCTCCCCTATTCGATCTTGAAGCCGCGGGCGCGGCCGACCGTCTCGTTCCAGGCGGTCGAACAGGCCGGATCGACGCGGTTACAGGTCTGCTTCCAGATCGGCAGCACAACGGCCGTGACAGCCGCATTGATCTTGCGCTGGTCTTCGGGCGAAACCTCGACCAGGCGCATGTTGTACTTGGTGCCTTCCGTGCAGGGATCGCGACCGATATTGCAGTTGATCGCGTCGCCGTTGGCGGTTTCGGCCAGCGCCCACATCTGGTCTTCCATCTTCTTGAACTCCGCCAGCAGACGCGTCTGCGCTTGCGGCGAATAGCGCTTCCAATGGTCCAAGTTCATGAAGTGACCCTGCACCGAACCCGACACCGACAGCGGCAGGAAGTGCGAGGTGACTTCCGGCCATTTGCCCGAATTGCCCGAGGTTGGCGAGGTCACGCCGCAATCGACCACGCCGCGCTGCAGCGACGGATACACTTCCGAGAACTGCAGCGTGACGGGAATGGCGCCCAGATGCTGCACCAAAGCCGCCATCGAAGGCGTGAAGCTGCGCACTTTGAGGCCGCGCACGTCGTCGATGCTGCGGATTTCTTTGTTGCAGTAGAAGACCTGCGGGCCGAACGGCCACAAGGTCATGACCTTGGCATTGAAACGCTGCTGCAGGCGCGCGTCGAACGCGTCCCGATAGGCATCGACCGCCGCGCGCAACTGCTTCATGTCGGTCGAAACGCCGATCAAATCGATGCCTTCGAAAAAGGGATCGTCGCGCGAGGCCATGCCGATCTGCACCGACATCACGTCGAACGTGCCCGAGCGCAGCAGACGCAGCGCGTCGGCGGCCTGGACGTTCAGCACGTCCATCGGGTTGTAGTTTATCGTCATCGCCACGCCCGACGTCGTCGGCAGGCTCGCGAAAAACGGTTTCTCGATGTTGTCGACATGCTTGGTGTTCGACGAAAAATTGCCTGCGATGCGCATCGAATTGGGATTTTGCTGCGCCTCGGCTCCGTTTGCCCAAACGAACAAGGCGGCGGCGGCAATGGCAGTCAAGTTTGCGTATCTCATCGTATCTTCCTCTCTTTTGCGTTCGTAGACGGTTCGGGGCCAAGATCCAGCCCCGCGACAACATGGTCGAGATGATGGCGCATCAGCGTTACAGCGAGCTTGGCATTGCCGGCCTCGATCGCATCGACGATGGCCGAATGTTCGTCCGGCGGGCAGGCTTTGTCGTCCGGGCGACCATGGGCGAGGATGGCGAGGCACGTGATCGCCTCGATCTGCTCCAAGGTCTGCGCCAAAACCCGGTTTCCGGCGGCCCGCGCCAGGATCAGATGGAATTCGCCGGTGAGCCTTACGAGCAAGTCCGAATCACCGCGCGTGCGCGCCTCGTCTTCGGCCTGCAAGTGTTTGCGAAGCACCGCAACCGTATCGCTGTCCGCCCGGCACGCCACGCGCGCGACCAAATCGGATTCAATCAGCCGACGCGCATCGAACACTTCGCGCGTGCGCCGCGCGTCCGGCGTCGCGATTGTAGCGCCGCGATTGGGCAGCATATCGACCAGACCGGCTTGCGCCAATTTGGCGATTCCGTGCCGCACGATCGTGCGGCTCACGCCAAAATATTTGCCGAGTTGCTCTTCGACCAGACGCATGCCGGGCGCCAAACGATGGGCTTGGATTGCCTCGACGACGCGCACAAAAACGGTGTCGGCGGAGGCCACGGCGCGCGGCGCAGGCACCAGCGCCCGCTTCCGGCGCGATCTGACCAATCCACGAACCGCATCTGCCTTCGAATTGAGCATCATTCCCCGGAATAGCTGCGCCGCCCGTTGCATGCATTCTGGATGCATAGATCGGGCCAATTTGTATCCAATTGGTCGCGCGTTATCCTTGCCCGCCGCGCCGCTCGAGGCCGACATCGCACGACATTGCGCGCAGATAGAGCGCGCGGTAGTAGGGCTCGAGTTCTGCCGCTTGCGCGCGCAACGTCGCCATTTCGGCCGAAAGTTTGGGCGCCAGGGCGGCGATTTCGGCATACAAAGCGCCTTCGTCGAGCGACAGCAATTTGCCGCTTTCGACCACCTGGCGACCGGCGACAAAAACGTCGCGCACGGAGGCGCCCGTCTCGCAATAGACCAGCTGGCGATCAAGATCGTTGAGCGGCACGTAAGCCGGATTGGCCATGTCGAGCAGGATGAAATCGGCCGCCGCGCCCGCCGCCAAAACGCCGAGCTGCTCGGGGCGTCGCGCCGCCCGCGCGCCGCCGACGTAGAGCGTTTCGAGGATCTCGGGCGCCGTGGGCCAGTCGCGCCAGTCGTCGCGCGTCAGATTGTGGACGAGCCCCGCCGCCTTTGCCGCCAGCCACAAATTATGCGTATCGTCGACCGTGGCCTCGTCGGTGCCGAGCGCAAGGGGCACGCCCGCGTTGCGCAGCCGCCGCCACGGCATGGTCCCGCTGCCCAGGCGCATATTGCACACCGGATTGTGCGCGACCGTGCAGCCCGAGCGCGCCAGTATCGCGATATCGGCATCGTCGACCCAGATCGCATGGATCACCAGCATGCGTTCGTCGAGCAGGTTCAGATCGTCGATATAGCGCACCAGCGACTTGCCGAACTTCTGCGCGCCGAACACGCGCTGGGTTTTGGTTTCCAGCACATGCACGAAGAACGGCAAATCGCGGCTGCGCGACAGCGCCGACAGACGCTTGAAATAGTCGACGGTCACGCGGTGCGGTGCCGAACACGAGACCGCCGCCGCCAAGCGCCCCTCGGCCGCGCCGTGCCAAGTTTCGACCAGATGCGCGTAGTTCGCCATCAGCTCGTCGGCCGACTGGAGCGGCGCTTCATCCATCCTGCGGCGGAGGGACGAAGGCAGCAGTTCCGCCAAAAACGGCTGCTTGTCGTATTCGACGATGTTCTGCTGGTCGAGTGCCAGTGTCGCGCGCATGCCGCTGTCGCGATAGGCCGACATGACGGCGTCGATAGCACCGGGCGATACGGTCGGCACAAAAAATGCGTCGTCGAGCACGGTCGTAATGCCGAGCTTCAGCATTTCGATCGCGCCCAATGCCGTGCGCAGATAGGCAAGCCGCGCCGCGCTCTCGCCCGACGCCAAGGGCGGCACCTCGTAGAGCATGAAAATTTCGAGCGGATACGAATCGAGCGTGCCGCGCATCAGATTGCCGGGCGAATGGACATGCGCGTTGATCAGACCGGGCAAAGCCAGTTTTCCACCCGCATCGATGCGCGGCGCGTCGCCTGCGAGCATTTCGGCCGGCACGTATCCGACAGCCAAAAACTTTCCGTCGCGAATCGCAATCTCGCCGCTTACGATGCCGCGCGGACTTTTTGCATCGGGCAGGCGGACATTTGCGATCAGCAGATCGTTCGGCATGAATCGATTTTCCCGAAAAAGCATCGGCGACAAGTGTGCGGGCCGAACGGCCTGCGAGGCAAGAGGACACAAGGCAGATGGCATTCAATCCCGCAAACCGCAAGCTCGTCGGCATGCTGACCCCGTCGTCCAATACGGTCCTCGAGCCCATGACGGCCGAGATGCTGGCAGGCCTGCCGGACGTGAGCGCGCATTTCGCGCGTTTTCGTGTGACCGAAATTTCGCTCGAGCCCGGCGCGCTCAAGCAGTTCGACGAAGCGCCAATTCTGGAAGCCGCACGCCTGCTGGCCGATGCGCGCGTGGGCGCCATCGTGTGGAACGGCACGTCGTCGGGGTGGCTTGGCCTCGATGCCGACCGGCGTCTGTGCGCTTCGATCCGCGACGCGACGGGCATTGCGGCAGGCACGTCCGTGCTGGCGCTGGTCGATATCCTGCGCCGCCAGACCGCCAAAAAAATCGGCTTCGTGACGCCGTATCTGGACGATATCCAAACGCGCATCGTCGCCAACTTTGCCGCGGAGGGCTTCGAAACAGTCGCCGAGCGGCATCTTGGCGACCGCGGCAATTTTTCGTTCTCCGAATACAGCGAAGAACGGATTGCCGGGCTAGTGCGCGAGGTCGCCCAAGCGAAGCCCGATGCGATCAGCGTCTTTTGCACCAACATGCGCGGCGCGCGGGTTGCGGCGGCGCTCGAAAAAGAACTCGGCATTCCGATCTACGACACGGTCGCGACCGCCGTGTGGACCGGCTTGCGGCTGGTCGGCGCAGCGCCCCGGCGCATCGCGGGCTGGGGCAGCCTCTTTTCCAATTTCGGCGATTGAAAATGCGGCTGCGGGGGCGTCGCCTATAGCGTCGTTGGACGCCCGTAATCGTCCGACAGACGCTCGATATCCGACTCCGCAAGCTCTGCCCCAAGCTGGACCTCGATCAGCGTCAGCATCGCCTTGCCCGTGTTCGCAAGCCGATGCACGGTCCGCGGCCCGACGCGAACGACATCGCCTGCCGCGATCTTGCGCGTGCGCGCGCCCAACGTTACGATGCCTGTGCCCGCGACGATCGTCCAGCGTTCGATACGCTTGAAATGCCGTTGCAACGAAAGCCGCCGCCCCGGCGCCACGTCGATACGTTTGACGGCGTACCCCTCGCCCACCGCCAGAACGCGCCAGCTTCCCCAAGGCCGCTTGCCGGTCGCGCCCACCCGATAGCCGCGCGCTGCCGTCGACATCTCAGCGCCCCATTACAAGTTTGGGCAGCCACGTGGTCAATGGCGGCCACAGCGTGATGGCCAGCAGCACGCCCATCAGCGGCACCAGCCACGGCACGATCGCGCGCGACATCGCCGCAAACGAAATGCCCGCGATCCGCGAGGTCACGAACAGCACGACGCCAACCGGCGGCGTGATCGTGCCGATCATCAGATTGAGCACGAAAATCAGCCCGAATTGGATCGGATCGATGCCAAACGCGTCCGCAGCCGGCGTCAGAATGGGGATCAAGATCAGCATGGCCGCCAGCGCTTCCATGAAACATCCCACAAACAGCAGCAGCAGATTGACCGCCAGCAAAAACATCAGCGGATCGCCCACCAAATCGACGATCTGCGGACCGACGGTCTGGGGGATGCGCGACAAGGACAAGCACCAGCCCAGCGCCGACGCGGTCATCACCAGCGCCAGCACAACGCCGGTCGTCTCGACCGTTTCGGCCGCAATGCGCGGCAGATCGGCGAGCTTGAAATCACCGTACACAAAAAGCCCCAGAATCAACGCATAGACGGTCGCGACGCCCGCCGCCTCGGTCGGCGTGAAGATGCCCGCAACCATGCCGCCGAACAGAATGACCGGCGTCATCAGCGCCCAATGCGCGCGGCGATAGGCCCGCCAAAGGTCGCCAATGCCTGGAAACGGATGGCGCGGCAGTCCGCGTTTGCGCGCGATATACGTGACCATCGCCATCAACGCGCCCGCCATCAGCAGCCCCGGAATGACGCCCGCCAGAAACAAACCGCCGATCGACACGTCCGCGCTCACGCCATAGATCACCATCGGCAGCGAAGGCGGAATGATCGGCCCGATCGTCGCCGATGCCGCCGTGATCGCAGCGGCCGTTTCGGCGTCGTATCCTTCGTCGCGCATCGCTTTGATCTCAAGCGTGCCCACGCCCCCCGCGTCGGCCACGGCCGAGCCCGACATGCCGGCGAAAATCACGCTCGCCAAAATATTCGCGTGGCACAGTCCGCCGCGCAGCCACCCGACGCACGCCGTTGCGAACGCGAAAATTCGGTCGGTGATGCCCGCCGAATTCATGATGTTGCCCATCAAGATGAACAGCGGCGCCGCCAGCAGCGGAAACGAGTTGGCGGCCTGCGCGATCTTTTGCGGCACGATCGACGGCGTGATGCCGGAAAGCGCCACGAACGCGAGCGCCGCCCCGCCCATCGACGCGTAGAGCGGCACGCCCAGCAGCAAGGCCGCGAACCACACGACCAGAATCTGCGTCATCGTTTCGATCACGGGTTCGCCCCCGTCGGGACGGGACCGCGCAAGGCTTCGACGATCTGCGCCAGCGCTTGCAGCAGAATCGCCGCTGCCGCGATCGGAACCGGCACGTACAGCAAGGCCGCCGACAACGGAACGCTGATCCACTCGACGTCCAGATTGCGCTCGATCAGCAAGGGGCCATACCGCAGCATCACCAGCGCGAGCGCCACGACGCAGGCTTGGATCGCGACCTCCGCAATGCGGCGCGCCGTCGGTCCCAGTTTGTCGATGAACACGTCGATCCGGATATGGCTGCGATTGCGCGCGGCCAAGATCCACCCGACGAACCCGGTCCATACCAGAAGATACTGCGCCGCCTCGTCGGTCCATGGCAGCGGCGCGCCGACCTGGCGCGAGACGACGCCCGCCACCACGCTCGCCAAAAGCGAAAACAACAGCAGCGACGCCGCGACGCGCAGCGCAAGATCGCTCGCGCGTCGCAGCCCCGCCATCACAGCGCCTTCAGCGATTCGAACGTATCGCGGCCCCAGCGCTCGGCGAACTGGGCAGGCACCCGCGCCAGCACCGGGTCGCGGAACAGCTTGAGGTCCGGCTCGATGACCGTCATGCCGGCCGCGCGCAGAGTTGCGACCAGCGTCGCCTCCTGTGCCAGCAATTCCGTGTCCTGCCACTTGGCGCCGTTGGCGATCGCGGTTTCCAGAATGTCGCGATCGGCCGGGCGCAAGCCGCGCCAGAAACCTTCGTTCACGATCACCATGCGCGGCGTGATGATGTGCTCGGTCAGAACAAGGAACTTCTGCACCTCGAAAAATTTGCCGCTTTGAATTGTCGGCAGCGGATTTTCCTGGCCGTCGACGGCGCCTTGATTGAGCGCGAGATACAGCTCGTTGAAATTGACAGGCGTGGCTTGCGCGCCCCACGCTTCGGCCATCGCGCGGAACACGTCGACGGGCGGCACGCGCAGCTTGAACCCGACCATATCGGCGGGCGTCCGCACGGCCTTGCTGCCGGTCGTAAGGTGGCGCTTGCCGTAATAGGTGATGGCCGCCAAGCGCATGCCGCGGCGCGCCACCAGATCGTCGTTCATGCGCTTGAACTGCGGCGCGCCCGCAGCCTTCGCCATGTGCGCTGCATCGCGCCACAGATAAGGCGCTTCGACGACCGAAAGTGCGGGCAGCAATGCCGCAAGCGCGCCGGCGCCGTCGGTTGTCATCTGCAGGGCGCCGGCCGACACCGCTTCCATCATGTCGCGCCCGGACCCCAACTGCCCGTTGGGGAAGGACTGCACGTCGATGCGGCCCGACGTCTTTTCCTTCACCTCGCGCGCAATGCGGTCGATCATCTGCACCTGCGGGTGCGAAGGCGCCAGCATTTCGCCCCAGCGAATGGCGGTGGCCTGCGCGCGCAGGATGGTCGGTGCGGCAAGCAGTGCGCCGAGTGCCGCAGTGCCCGCTAGAAGGTTCCGGCGATTCATGTTTTATCTCCCTTTGTTGCGACGCCTTTTGGCGCCTTTGACGCCGCCAGCGGTTGACCCGCCGGCGATTTTGCGCTGGATCGGTCGTTTCTTTGGCTAGATCTCCATGGCGCGGTTGCGCGCATCGACGATGTGCGCGGCGAGTGCGGCTTGCGCGCCCGCAGGATCGCGCGCCGCCATGCGCTCGACGATGCCCAAATGCTCGCGCATCACGGTTTCGACGCGCGCGGGATCGAGACGCGTCTCGGCCTGGCGGATCAGGCGTATCTTGATCGAGTTGACGCGATAGGCGCTCGACACGATCTCGTTCGACAGCCAGTCGACGATCGTGTCGTGCATGTCCCAATCGACGATCTGCGCGCGGCGAATGATATCGGGCGTCACGCGTTTGGACGCGTCCTTGATGATGCGCAGATGCGCCTCCTTCAAGCGCGCAATGGCCGCATCCGGCGCTTCGCGCACGAACACGGCGACCGCCTCGCGCTCCAGCATCAGGCGAAACTGGAAGGCGCAGCGAATGAGATTGAGATCGACATGCGCTACCTGCATGCCGCGCTGCGGCACGGTCACGATCAGCCCCTCGGCCTCAAGCCGCGGCACCAGTTCGCGGATCGCCCCCAGCGGCAGGCCCGTGATCTCGACAAGCTCGCGCTGCGAAACGAACTGGCCCGGCACGATCGCGCGCGACATCAGACGGTCGGTGAAGGCGGTATAGGCGCGATCGCGCAGCTTGCCGGACTCGGCGCTCGATTCCGCGATCGGCAGAGTTTTCACGCGGCGACCGCGGTTTTCGCCGCCTCGAAACGTGCGACCAATGCCTTGGCGCGCGCATCGTCGAGTGCGACGAGCGGCGCCCGCATGCGCAGCCACTGGGCATCGCCCGTGCGGTGCGCGATCAGCGCTTTGACAGCCGACATGAACGGGTCGGCGATGATCGCCGTCACGCATGCCGCAATCAGCGGATCGTCCTTGCCGTCCCACACGGCAGCGCGCAACAGGTCGGGGCGAAGATTGGCAAGTCCGCAAATCGTACCCGACCCGCCCTCGCGCACCGCGCGCGCGATCAGGCGTTCGTCGCCGACCAGGATCTGCAAATCCTTGTGCGCGTCGAGAAAGCCCTTGGCCGACTCCCAACTGCCCGTGCTGTCCTTGATGCCGATCACGGCGCCCGGAAACGCCGCGCGCAGGCGCGCCATCAACGCGGGCGTGAAGCCGACGCGCGTCATGCTCGGAATATGGTAGATCAGAACGTCGCGAAGACTGCCGCCGAGCCCTTCGAAAACGGCCGCAAACCAGGCGAACACGCCGTCCTCCGACGGTTCCGGGAAATAGAAGGGCGGAGTCATCAGCAGCGCGCGGCAGTCGGCCGCATAGGCTGCCTTCGCCTGCGCGATCGCGTCGCCCACGGTCGCGGCCGTAACGCCCGCAACGATCTGTTTGCGCATCGCAAGCCCAGCGCCCGCAAACGTGCCGAGCAGCGCATGGCGCTCGCCCAAATCGAACGAAGCGCCCTCGCCCGTCGTGCCGAACAGCGTGACGCCATCGCCCCCGTTCGCCAGCACCCATTTGCCCTGTTCGAGCGTACGCACGGCATCGACGGTGCCATCGGCCTTGAACGCGGTCGACAGCGCGCAGCAAACGCCGATGCGCGACCCGGTAGCGGTTTTTTCGACTGGCATTTTGTTCGCTCCCCCAACAAGCTTTGATTCGAAGTTTGACGTACCAAACGACTTCAGTCAACGCTAACATGTCAGTCAGTTGAGAAACAGGAGTTGGAAATGGCCGCAATCCCCTTGCGCACGCTCGGCAAAAGCGGTCTTGGCGTGTCGGCGCTGGGTTTCGGCAGCGCGCCGCTCGGCGAAATATACGCGCGCATCGACGAGCGCCAGGCGCAAGAGGCGGTTGCCGCAGCCCTCGTCGGCGGCATGACGCTGCTCGACAGTTCGCCGCTCTACGGCCACGGGCTCGCCGAACATCGTATCGGTGCTGCCTTGCGCCTGGCGCCGACGATCGCGCCGGTCATCTGCACCAAGGTCGGTCGCACCGTCGATCCGTTTGCCGCGCGCGGGGGCGAAAGCGGATTTGTGGGCGGCCTGTCGCACGCGCTGCGCTTCGACTATTCGTACGACGGCGCGATGCGTTCGATCGAGCAGTCGCTGCTGCGTCTGGGCGTGGATCGGCTCGATATCGTGCTGATCCACGATGTCGACGTGTGGACGCACGGCGCCGACGCGATCGACCGGCGCTTTGCCGAGGCCGTCGCGGGCGCCTACAAAGCGCTCGACCGGCTGCGCACCGACAAGACGATCGCGGCCGTCGGCGTGGGCGTCAACGAGGCCGACATGTGCGTGCGCTTCGCGCAAGCGTGCGATATCGATTGCGTTCTACTGGCAGGCCGCTACACGCTGCTGGAACAGCCCGCCGCCGCAGAATTTCTGCCACTCGCCCTAAAACGCAACATCGGCGTCATGCTGGGCGGCGTTTTCAATTCGGGCATCCTTGCCACCGGCGCTGTCGCTGGCGCCAAATACAATTACAAACCTGCCCCGCCGGACATCCTGGCCAGGGTCGCCAAAATCGACGCGATCTGCAAACGCCGCGACGTCAAACTGTTCGATGCGGCGCTGCATTTTGCGTTGGCCCATCCTGCGGTGTCGAGCGTGGTGCTCGGCGCCGTGTCGGCGCATGAAGTGGCCGCCCAGATCGACAGTATGGGCGCCACGATCCCGCCCGATCTTTGGCGCGATCTCAAAGCGGCCGGATTGCTTGCGAGCGACGCGCCGGTGCCGACATGAGCACGCCGCGCATCGACGCTCACCAGCATTATTGGCGCCTGGATCGCGGCGATTACGGGTGGCTCACGCCCGAACTCGTCGCCATCTATCGCGATTTTGGACCGGCCGACCTCGCACCGGCACTCAAACGAAACGCGATCGCGCGCACCATTCTGGTCCAAGCCGCGCCCACGCTTGCCGAAACCGACTATCTTCTTGCACTCGCGGCCGAAAATCCGACCATTGCGGGCGTCGTGGGCTGGTGCGACTTTGCCGCCGCAGCGCAAGTCGAAGCGCTCGCGCACAACCGCCTGCTCGTCGGCCTGCGCCCGATGGTGCAGGACATCGACGACGACGATTGGCTTCTGAATGCCGATCTCGATGCCGCGTTTCGCGCGCTCGAATTGCATAACATTGTGTTCGACGCGCTCGTCCTGCCGCGCCATTTGTCGCGTTTGCTCGTTCTGGCGGACCGCTACCCTGCCCTTGCCATCGTCGTCGACCACGCGGCAAAGCCCCATCTGCGCGAACGGCGTTTCGAGCCGTGGCGCAGCGACATGGCCGCGCTTGCCAAACGTCCCAACGTGGTCTGCAAATTCTCCGGCTTGGCGAGCGAGATGGGCGCAGCCTGGACGCTCGACGATCTAGCACCCGTCGCCGACCATTTGCTCGCGACGTTCGGCGAGGCGCGTCTTTTGTGGGGCAGCGACTGGCCGGTCCTCGAACTTGCCGGCGGCTACGATCGCTGGTTCGAGGCCGCGCAAAAGCTGGTCGGAAGCTCCGACGCGATTTTTGGCGCCAACGCGAGGCGCGTCTATCTCGAAAAAAGAGGAAGGTTCTAGACATGCTCATATCCGTCGATCCAGTGCTGACGCCCGACTTGCTGTGGATCCTTGCGTCGATGGGACACGGCGACGATCTGGCGCTCGTCGATGCGAACCACCCGGCCGAGCGCATCGCGGCGGCAACGATATCCAAACGTCTTGTGCGTCTGCCCGGATTGACGATGGAACGCGCCGCGCGCGCGATCCTTTCGGTCTTGCCGCTCGACACTTACGTGCCCGATCCTGCGCGACGCATGGAAGTTATCGGCGACACCGCAACGGTGCCCGCCGTGCAACAAGCGGTGCAAGCCGAAATCGACCGCGTCAGCGCGGGCCCGCAGCCCCTTGTCGGCGTCGAGCGCTTCGCATTCTACGATGCGGCAAAGGCCGCATTCGCGGTCGTGCAAGTCGGCGATGCGCGCCTTTACGGCTGCTTCTTGTTCCGCAAAGGCGTGATCGCGGGCGAGTAAGCGGCAGTTCGGGCAAACCGCCCTTGCACGCGCCTGTTTCTTCAAGCCGCGTTCTACCGGCGGCTGCGTGCCGGCCCGGTCACGCCCGCGCTTGCGGGTGCGTCGCACGCACCAGCGCTGCCGCCAACTCGGCAGCACGCACCGGCTTGGAAACATAATCGTTCATGCCCGCCGCCAGATACATCTCGCGGTCGCCGGACATCGCATTGGCGGTCAGCGCGACGATCGGCACCTGGCCGAAGGGCACCGGCAGCAGACGGATCTGGCGCGTTGCCTCGTCGCCGTCCATCTCGGGCATCTGCGCGTCCATCAAGATCGCGTCGAAACGCTTGGCGCTGGCGCGGGCGACCGCCTGCACGCCGTTCGAAACAAATTCGTGGCGATGGCCCATGCGCGCCAGCATTTCGCCGACGACCATGCGATTGACCTCGTTGTCCTCGGCAACCAGCAGGTCGAGCGAGATGCTTGCGGCAGGCACAATCGGCGCCTGCGCGGCTTCGGGCGCAAGCGGCACCAAAGCGCCGAGCGGGATCGCAAAGCGGAAGGTCGAGCCCACCCCTTCCACGGACTCGACGCTCAAATCCCCGTCCATTAGACGGGCAAGTTCGCGCGATATCGCAAGGCCAAGCCCCGTGCCGCCGAAGCGCCGCGCGATGCTCTCGTCGGCTTGGCTGAAACGCTCGAACAGCCGGTCCAGCGCATCCGGCGCGATGCCGATGCCGGTATCCACGACCGAAAACACCACCCCGGCAGCGCCCGACGCGCACCGCCCCGTCGCCAGCGCGACATTGACGCTGCCCGTTTGCGTGAATTTGATCGCGTTGCCGAGGAGGTTGAGCAGCACTTGGCGCGCGCGGGTTGCATCCACCGCCAATGCGCGCGGAACGTCCGGCGCCGCGCTTGCGGTCAGCCTCAATCCCTTTTTATCAGCCGTTGCCGACATCAGCGCTACCGCTTCGTCGATCAGATCTACCGGATCGACGATCCCGCGTTCGAGCCGCATTTCGCCCGACTCAAGTTTGGAATAGTCGAGAATGTCGTCGATGATGGTCAGCAACGCCGTCACCGAACGCTCGACCACCGCGACGTAGCCGCGTTGGCGCTCATCGAGTTCGGTGCCCGCCAGCAACTCGGCCATGCCCAGCACGCCGTTCATCGGCGTGCGAATTTCGTGGCTCATCGTCGCCAAGAAACGCGTCTTGGATTGATTTGCCCCCTCTGCCGCATCCTTGGCCGCGGCCAGATCGTTTGCGATGCGGCGCTCGTTTGTGACGTCGCGGTAGAGCGAGACGATCGAACCGTCCGGCCCGCGCGATTCGAGCACTTCGATCGTCGCGCCGTTGGTATCGACAAAAGCGAACCGCCCCGTGGGCGCTTGGCGGCGCGCCAGACGCTGGTGCAGATACGCCTCGCGTTCCGACGCCGTCACATGCGCCATGTCGACCGCAAGTTTGGCCGCCAGCACGTCGGCATAGCGCGCACCGGGCACAAGCGACACTTGGGCGGTGGCCTCAAACAGTTCGCGGACCTTGCGATTGGTTGCGACGATGCGATCCTCGGCATCGCACAGCAAAAATCTTTGGCCATCGAATCGAGCCCGCTGTCGAGCGTGGCGCGCGCAAACTCGGCTTCGCGCCGCAGACGTTCGATGTCGCTCAGATCCAAAAGAGTCCCGAAGACGCGAACCAGTTCGCCCGACGGCCGCCGCTCGACCAAATAGTCTTCGCGCAAATGGCGGATCGAGCCGTCCGGCGCGACGATGCGATAGCTGCAATTGCCCCGGCCTGCAGGGCACAGGGTCAGATCGGGCCGCATCGCGCGGTCTTCCGGGTGCAAAAGCTGCCGGAAGCCATCGTCGCCTGCGCGAGTCGCCGGATCGACGCCGCAAATCGCGCGCGTGCGCTCCGACGAGACCTGTATTCCCGATGCAGCGTCGAATTCCCACCACCCCAACGAACTGGTCTCCATCGCCAGTTCCAGGCGCGCGCGAACGTCTTCCAAGCCTGCCAGCAAATCCGCCTGCACGCCGTTCGACAATCTCAAGTTTTTTTCGGCTTTGATTTGCAGGGTGATGTCGCGGTCCGCGCCGCGATAGCCCCGAAACTGCCCGGATTCGTCGAAGATCGGCTTGCCCGATCGCGCGACCCAGATCGAGGCGCGGTCGGGCAACACTATGTGGACAATACGATCCCGAAAACGCTCATGCCGACGCATGGTTTCGCCAAGCGTCGGTTCGCTGCCGTCAACCCCGTTTTTGGTGTCCCAGCCGCCCGGATGCTTGCCCATGCGCCAGGCCGGATCGACCCCGAGCGAACGGAACGAATCCGACACGTACGAAAAACGATGCGCGGAGTCGGTTTCCCAGACCCAGCCGGAGACAATTTCGGAGAAATCTGCAAAACGTTCGCGCTCGTCGGCCAGCGCGTCCATCGCGGTCAGGCGCTCGTCGGCCGTGCGCACCAACTCGCCGTGTTGGCGCGCTTGCACGCGTGCCGTTTGCCAAACCACCGCCAACAAGGCCGTGTAAAGTCCGAAAATCAGGACCGATATCCCGTATTCAAAAACGAGCAAACTGTCGTGGATGGTCTTGCTCGTCTGCGATACGTCGAAGCAAATCTCAAAAATTGCCTCGACGCGACCGTCCGATGCGCGGATCGGCGCGTAGCTGGCAACGATTTTGTCGAATCGACGAGGTCCATCGAAACTGTTGATCAAGCGATCCACGTAGAGCGCGGTCGCAACGCGGCCTTCCAACGCGGATTGCAGGGCATTGAGGTTCGACAAACGGCGTCCCAGATCGGTCGCGACAGGCGCGTAAATCGTGCGCCCGGCAAGATCGAAAATCTTGATCGCAACAATGTCGGTTTCGCGCGCGAAGCGTCGCATCATCGGCGCCACCGTCGCAATTTCGGGGCGTTCGGCCAGAGCTTGGTCGGATAAATTTTCAACCCCGATCGCAATGGCGCGAATCTGGGGCCAGATCGTTTGGGAAAGCGCGGTTGCAATCGTTTCGCCGGCCGCTCTGCCATACTCGGTCGTCGCCGCGTCGAACTGACGGTGTTTGATCTCGATTGCGACAACGATGGCGATCAACGTCGCGACCAGTCCCGCAACCGCGAACGGCGCAAAGAACCTGACGCGCAGCAAACGATCTTGATTTTGCATCAATAATGGAACTCACGCGACAAGGTAAAGTCGGTCGAAATTTTTTCGCGGCGAAGCTAGCCCTAATATCTCCTGCCCGCAATCGGTCAAACCACAAAATTAGACATTGGGTTAAAAATCTATGTTCTTGATAATACCCTCTTAAAATGCTTCACTTTGGCCATCGTCCTGTCCGGACGTTTGCTGTTTGAAAAGTGAATATCGTACCGATTTCCGATTTTGTCGGCGAGGCGACATGCGTTTAAAATCAAATACATAAATAGGTAACTGTCGCCTCTCGTCGCCTAGAGTCGCCTATTTCGCATCGAGCAATGTCTGGACGATCACGGTCCATTCGACATCCAACGAGCCCGAGGCTTCCGGCTTGTTTGCCCGCTTATACCAGTAGCGTGCATTCGACGCATCGCCTTCGACGCGGTGGAGATAGGCATGCACCCAATCGTGCTGCGCATCGCCCTCTTGCTGCTGGGCCAATTCGTGCGCTTGGTTCCACGCGCCGTTTGCCGCATGCCACAGCGCGGCAAGCGGGCGCGAGATGTCCTCGGGCGGTTGGGGTTGGGCCAGAGACTGGCGAAAGGCTTCGAGCTTCATCTTGACCCGCTCCGACTTTTCCTGGCGAAGTTGGTGGCCCCAAGAAAGCGAGGAACCGTAGCATGAAAGTTGGATTTGTCGGCCTTGGCATCATGGGGCGTCCGATGGCGCTCAATCTTCTGAAGGCGGGCCACGACGTGGCGGTCTGGGCGCGCCGCGAACAGTCGATGGCGCCGTTGCTCGATGCCGGCGCCGAGGCCGCCAATAATCCGGCCGACGCCGCCGCGCGGTCGCAAATCGTCGTCTCGATGGTGGGCGATGCGCCCGACGTCGCGACCGTCATGCTGGGACCCGATGGCGTCGCCGAGGCCGCAAAACCGGGGCTTGTCGCTGTCGATATGAGCACGATCCTGCCCGATGCCGCGCGCCAAATCGCGCTCGAACTTGGCGCACGCGGCATCGACTTTCTCGACGCGCCCGTGTCCGGCGGCGAAGGCGGCGCGATTGCAGGCGCGCTTACGATCATGGTCGGCGGCTCCGAGAGCGGATTTGCGTTTGCAAAACCCGTGTTCGAAGCAATGGGCAAAACGATCGTGCATATCGGTCCCTCCGGGGCGGGCCAGGTTTCCAAGGCGGCCAACCAAATCGTCACTGGGATCGGCGTTCTGACGATCGCGGAGATGTTCAATTTCGTGCGCAAAAACGGCGTCGATCCCGCCAAGGTACGCGAAGCCGTGATGGGCGGATCGGGCGCATCGAAGATCCTGGAGAACCACGGCGGGCGCATGCTGGCGCGGAATTTCAAACCGGGCTTCAAATCGTGGATGCACCAGAAGGACATGAACATCGTCCTGCAAACGGCACACAAGCTCGGCGTGCCGCTGCCCGCAACCGCCGCCGCGGCGCAAATGTTCAACGCGATGGTCGGCAGCGGACTTGGCGAGGAAGATTCGGTCGCAATGCTAAAATTGCTCGAACGGCTCTCCGGCGAGTGAGGCGCTTTCGCCCGGCGCCGATCCCGCGTAGACTCTGTCGCCAAGGAGTGCTGCCATGATTTGGGTCGATCGTCGAAAATTCTTGATTCTGGGCGCTACGGCGCTGGCGACGTTACCGCGTCTTGCGGCGGCAGCAACGCCGTTTTCGGCCGCGGCATTTGCAGATGCCCAAGCCGCCGACAAGGCCATCTTGGTCGAAGTCTCGGCCCCTTGGTGCCCCGTCTGCAAAGTGCAGAAGCCGATCCTGGCGCGGTTGCTGGCCGATCCGCGCTTCGCCGAGTATGTGCAGTTCGAAATCGATTTCGACACCCGCAAAGACGCCCTGCGCACGGTGAATGCGCGCGTGCAGAGCACGCTGATCGTGTTTCGCGGCAAGGACGAAATCGGCCGCTCGCTCGGCGATACCAATCCCGCCTCGATCGAAAATCTGCTGAGCATGGCGCTCTAGCCGCAAGCGATGCTCGCAACGCTTCCGCTCGCCTTTGTGGCGGGGCTGCTGTCGACCCTGTCGCCCTGCGTGCTGCCGATCTTGCCGATCGTGCTGGCCGGGGCTGCGACCGCAGGACGAACCGGCGCCGTGGCGCTGGCGGCCGGGCTCGCTTTGTCGTTCACGGCGATCGGCCTGTTTGTCGCCACGATCGGATTTTCGATCGGCATCGATATCGGCGCGTTTCGTGCCCTCGCCGGGGCGTTGTTGGTCGCCTTTGGCGCTTTGCTGCTGCTGCCAGCCCTGCGCGCTCAAGTTTCGGCCGCGCTGGGACCGCTCGGCGACCGATTGAACGCGCTGTTTGGGAGCGCCGGAAATGGTGGCCCGTTTGCGATGGGGCTCGTGCTGGGGGCCGTGTGGACGCCATGCGTGGGCCCGACACTCGGGGCCGCCAGCTTACTTGCGGCCAAGGGCGAAAATCTTGGCGAGGTCGCGCTCACCATGTTCGTCTTCGGCATCGGGGCGGGTGCCCCGCTGCTGCTGCTGGGCTTCGCCTCGCAAAAGACCCGCCGCAAGCTCGGCGAGGCCAGCCGCAAACTCGACAAAGTTTTGGGCGGCGGGCTGGTAGTCGCTGGCACATTGGTGCTGACCGGCGCCGACAAATGGCTTGAGACGCGGCTGCTCGACCTCTCGCCCGAGTGGCTCACGCGCCTGACGACGGCGATCTAGTCAGAACGTAATCTCGTCGACGATCGCGGCGAGACCGGCCTTGGCGCATTTGTCGTCGGCCGCGCCGCCGGGCGCGCCGGAAACGCCGATGCCGCCGAAAATCGTGCCCCCGCCTTCGACCACGACGCCGCCGCCGACCGCAACGATGCGCGGAAAACTACGCAAACCCGACATTTCGCCCGACTGCGAAAGCTGCGCGATGGCCAGCGTATCCTGGCGCAGCGTGATGGCCGTGTAGGCCTTGTCGATCGCAACGCCAACCGTGTGGGGGCCCGCAAACCGATCGCGCAGCACGATCTGCGCCACGCCCGAGCGGTCGACCACCGCGACGGCAATTTGGAATCCGTCGGCACGGCACGCGGCTAAAACGGCTTGGGCCGCCTTCAGCGCCGTCTCCGGCGTCAAATGCCGAACCGCGAACGTGCCTTCCTGGGCATTCGCGCCGGATGCGAAGATCGCAACCGCCAAAACGACAGAACGAAATGCCATAACGACTCCCTAGCGCTCAAAACCGGGGTTGGACTCCATGCCGACCAGACGCGGCAAGTTGGGCTCGATCGCCGCGACCGTTTTGCGCGATCGCAAATGCCGCGCGACCAAATCCCAGATCGGCTCGCCGCCGGCATCGCGCGCCTCGCCCGATACCGGCGCCCACCCGGCCACCTTGTAGCGCCCGGATGGTTCGACATCGCGCCCGCGCACCTGCATATCGCGAATGCGTCGGCCCATCGCCGCAGTCGGATCGCAAGCGTAGGTCAGCCCCCCGACCCGCACCATGTCGCCGCCCTGCTGCTGGTAGGGATCGGGATTGAACAGATTGTCGCACACGTCCTCGAGCACAGTCTTCAATGTCTCGCCGGTCATTTCGGTCAGCGTCGAAAACGGATACGTGATTGCAGTCTGGTCCAGCAGTTGGTCCATCGTAATCGCGTCGCCCGGCAGCACGGTGGTGCCCCAGCGGAAGCCCGGCGAAAGCGCAATCTCGGCGTCTTTTTCGGCCATCAGCGCGTCGCAGATCAACTGGTCGAAACTCCCGTTGAAATTGCCGCGCCGGTAGAGCAAGCCCTCGCTGGTCGCAAGTTTCTCGCCGAGCTTCGCTGCATGCGGCGCACGGACCTGCTCGATCAATGCCGCCATCTCAAGGTCGGCCGGCAGCAAATCTGCGAACACTGGCATTAGCTTGTAGCGCCAGCCTGCAACACCGCCCGCCCCGACATCCAGATCCAGCACGCCCAAGAACTTGCCGTTCGAGCCGGCATTCGTCACGATCGTCTTGCCGCCGCCGTTAGCGACCACCGTCGGTGCCGGCATGCCATCATGCGTATGGCCGCCCAATATCGCGTCGATGCCGCGCACGCGGGCCGCCATTTTCAGGTCCACATCCATGCCATTGTGCGAGAGCAGGACGACGACTTTGGCGCCTGCGGCACGCGCCGCATCGACCGTCTTCTGCATGTTTTCTTCTTGGATCCCGAAGGTCCATTCTTCGACGAAATAGCGCGGGTTGGCGATGGGCGTATAAGGAAAAGCTTGGCCAATCACCGCCACTTTGACGCCGCCAATCTCGCGCTCGACATAGGCCTGGAAAACCGGATCGTTGAAATCGGCCGTCTTGATGTTCTGCGCGACAATGTCGATTTTGCCCGCAAAATCTTTCTCGGCGATCTCCAGTACGCGCGCATGGCCGTAGGTGCATTCCCAATGCAGCGTCATGACATCGACACCCAGGAGCTTGGCCGCATCGACCATGTCCTGGCCTTTGCTCCAAAGGGATGTCCCGGAGCCTTGCCACGTATCGCCCCCATCGAGCAGGACCGCACCGGGACGCGAAGCGCGCACCCGTTTGACCAGCGAGGCCAAATGCGCAAATCCACCAACCTTGCCGTAGAGACGAGCCAAGCGCGCAAAATCTTCGTAGCCGAAGGCGTGCGCTTCATGGCCACCGGGCCGGATGCCATAATGCGCCAACAGTTTGGCGCCTACCAGATGCGGCGGCTGGCCCGCCATCGTTCCGATGCCGAGATTGACGTTCGGCTCGCGGAAATGGACGGGCAGCAGCTGGGCGTGACAGTCGGTGAAATGCAGCAGCGAAACTTGGCCAAAACGCGGCATTTCATAGAGCCGGTCGGCCTCGCTCTGGGCGTGCGCCGGGTCGAAGGACAGCGCCATGCCAGCTGCCGACGCAGCGCCAAGCACTTGCAGGAACTCTCGGCGGTCCATTGCTCGCGGCCGCTACTTGTTGACCGGCGATGCGGGATCGAGCAACAACGCCATAATATCCTTCAATTGCGTCTCGTTGAGGATGCCCATATGGCCCGCGCGCGGCATATTCGAACACGCGTTCGAAGATTTCGAGTTGTAGATTTTTGCCCAAGTCGCGCGCAGCACGTCCGCCTCGGTGCCGCGCAGTTTGCCGTAACCAAGCAAACTGGGGCCGATCGTGCCGTACGAAATCTCGGATGCCGAGATTTGGTGGCAATTGTAGCAATTGCCGCCGCTGACCTGGGTCGCGCTGTCGGTCCAAGTGAGTCCGCGTCCCGATTGCGCGATCGTCTCGCCGCGCCGCCAGTCACCCAGATACTGCCCGTCCGCCGGAAACTTCACGGCGGCAAGATTGGCCTGCTCAATCGCCTCAGCGCGCTTGGCGTTCGCAGGCGCAGCCGCAGCAACCGGATCGGAACAGAAGGCCTGCGTTTCGTCCTGCTGAAGCCGATCAGTTTTGACGGCGTTGCGGTCGCGGAAGCTCGTGCGGAGCAACTCGCCGAACGTATTGTCGTTCGCACCCGCCCCCCAGGAAGAACTCTGTGCCAGCGCATCTCCCGATAGAGCGAATACAAGCACGACGGCGTAAAAAATAGCTTTCATGGACCTGCTCCTTAGCGCTTGATGCCAGGTGTCTGGATTTCTTCGCCGTTCGCTGTCGCCCCCATGTAGACCGAAAGCGCGATCGTCGCGTCGGACGCATAGATCGGCTCGGGGAAACGCTGCTGACGGAAGCAATCCTGCAAACGCCATTGCATCGACCACATTTGGCCTGCACTGACGCGGTAGGCAGGCCAACTCGTCCAGCCCAACGCAGCGCCCTTGGTCGAGGGAATGAAAGGCAGTTCTTGAAGGCGGATGCGCTGGCCTTCCTGTCCGTGACATGTCGCACACGAAAAATCGTGCGGGCCGCCTTGGAAATAGAACATGCGCTTGCCCAGATCGAACATCGCCTTTTCTTTGGGATGGGTCGTCGGAACCTTAACCGGCATGCCCTTCGATTCCGCCGAGATATAGGTCGCCAACGCCACCAACTCGTTCTTCTTCGGCGTATTGAAGCTAGCCGACACATGCTCGCGCACGTCGATGCCCTGCAGCGTCTCCATGCATGTGAGCAAGCGCGATTCGACATCTTGAACACGGTCGGTATCGGCAAAATAACGCGGCAACTGTGCGAAGGCGCCCTCGACTTTGCCGGGTCCCACCCCAAGATCGCAGGCGGCAAAAGAGGCATTGCGCGGACCTGCGGGTTTTTTCCACAGTTCCTCGCCCATTGCCTCGAACAACTCGGCCGGATTGCCTTGCTTGAGCTGTTCGCGATAGGCCTCGATCCCGCGCAGCGAATCGTCTTTTTCCTGGGCACCCAGCCCCGCCGCAAACCCGCCAACCAAAGCAATGCCCGCGATCGCTGCGATCACCTGGAATCGAACCTTCATGCGCCTTCCTCCCCGTTGCCGTCCGCCCGACAATTCCGCTTCAAGCGATCGTTGCCTCATCGGTGCGCGATTCGTTTTTGTTGTCGGTCCATTTCACGACGACCTTGTCGCCGGCTTTGCCGCCACTGAACTTGAATGCGAAATAGGGGTTCTTCGAAACAGCCGGCCCCCAACTCGACGTCATCACGACCTTGCCATTATGCGTCGCCGTCACTTCATTGATGAACCAAGCCGGAACGACAGCACCGGCGGCATCCAAGCGCTGGCCCGTTTCCATCTCGTGGTTCATCAAGACGCGAACTTCAGTCACGCCGTCGCGCGTCGCTGCGCGTATGCGCATGGGATTTGCCATTGTCCGATCTCCTTCTTGAAGACAGCTTCAGCCGCCGCAGCCGCCGAGCGTGACCTTGATCTCTTTGGTCGCCGAAAACACCTTGCCGCCTGCAACCGCAAGCGCCACCACGTTCGACGTCTGGCCCATTTTGACCCGCGTGGTCACGTCCGCAACGGCCTCCGGCAAAATGTCGAAGGTCGCCGCCAACATGTTCGGGTTCTTTTCGACCATCAGCGCGAGGCGCGTCGTATTCGCGATCCGGCTGACGATCTGGATGGGCACAACCGCGCCGTTCTCGGCGATATCAGAAGCGATCAGTTGCAACTCGCCCGATGCTGTTGGCGTCTCGAGGCCGAGCGCTTTGAGCGTGTCGGGAATGTTCTTGCCCTCGAACGCGGCTTTGTTCCACTCTGCCAAAGCGGCACGGCTGGGCAAAAGGCCTAGCGACACGAGAGCGGCAAACAGCCCTCCGCTCGCCAAGACCTGTCGGCGTTCTCCATTTACGTGGCTCATTCGCTTCTCCTTCGGGTCCCGTCATTTTTCCGGCGCACCGGCCAGAATCCAATCCACTAGCATCTTGGTGTCGGCGTCGTTCAAGTCGGGGTGCGGCGGCATCGGCAGATTGCCCCAAACGCCCTCCCCCCCATTGCGCACACGCGCGAACATTAACCCGGCGACATCTTGGTTACGATACTTCAAAGCGATTTCGTTGTAACCTGGCCCAATGATTTTCTGGCTGACGCCGTGGCAAGCAAGGCAGCCGGATTCCTGGGCTAACCGCATTGGCGCGCCGATCTCGTCATCGAAATCGAACTCGCCCGGCCCCGTCACGAGCCCGCGCATTGGCCCAACAATGCGGTTCTGCAGGGCCAAATTGCCGTGTGCACCGCGCGCATGGTCGGGAAGGCGCGAAGCAATTTGCGCGTCGGACTTGCAATCCTTCATGCAGGCCTGCGCATTCGTGTCGGGCTTGATCGCCGTGTTGCCGAAGCCTTTGCCCGGCCACATCGCATGTTCGGTCGACATGCCGTTGCGATTGGGCAAACTTGCTTGGACGTCGCGAATCGTACGTTCGTTGAGCTCGAATTCGGCCGGAACAATGTCGGCCAAATTAAGCATGTACGCCACGACCGCATAAACTTCGTCGTCGGTCATCGATTTGGGTGCGGTCCACGGCATGGCGCGGCGCACATAGTCGAACAAGGTGGCGATCGTAGGCAGTTTCATAAAGGTCGAGCGCTGCGGATAATCGGGGCGCGCCAAGGTGGCGACGCGTCCGGTCTCAATGTCGCGCGCAGTGGTGCCACCGACGATCGGCGTAAATGTGTGGTTGGCCTCGCCGAATGTACCGTGGCACGAGGCGCATTTTTCGTCCCATAGAATCTCGCCCTGCGCAACGGTCCCCCGGCCGCGCGGCAAACCCACAAAGTCGGGGCGCACGTCGATATCCCATGCTTTTATTTCGTCAGACGTAGCCAGACGTCCGATGCCTGGGAAGCGGTCGGCAGCCGATGCCGCCGCGGCCAACGTCAAGCCTAAACAAACAAGGAGCAATCGGCTAAAAGATCTGAACATTGCCGACCTCGCCATTTGCCGCGATCTGCCAGGATTGGATTGCATTGTTGTGGTAGATCGAGCGCGTACCGCGCACCTCGCGCAGCTGGCCGTAAGAGGGCTGCACATAGCCCGTCTCGTCGATCGCGCGCGATTGGAGCAAGCGATCGCTGCCGTCCCAAACGAAGGGCAGCGAGAAGCGCGTTAGGCATTTGGAGAGTACCGGCGTTTGCAGCGCCGCCGTTGTCCAATTGCGCCCGCCATCGATCGACACATCGACACGCCGGATCCGCCCGCGCCCCGACCACGCCAGACCGCTGATCGTGTAAAATCCTTTTTCGAGCAACGCTTGGCCGCCTGATGGCGACGTGATCACCGACTTGCATTCCTGGATCGACGTGTATTGGCGGTGCGTGCCATCGGACATCAAATCGATGTAATGAACGGCCTCGTCTTTGGCGCCGTAGGGCTGGTCGCCAAGTTCGATACGACGCAGCCACTTGACCCACGATACGCCCTGCACGCCGGGCACCACCAGACGCAGCGGATAGCCGTTTTCGGGCCGCAGCATCTCGCCGTTTTGCCCGTAAGCGACCAGCACTTCACCAGCCAAAACCGAATCGAGCGGGATCGTACGCGTCATTGACGAACCGTCCGCACCTTCGGCCAAGACGAATTTCCCACGCGCAAAATCGGCGCCGCAATCCTCGAGCAGCGTGCGCAGCGGGACGCCCGTGAACTCGCTGCACGACAGCATGCCGTGCGTATACTGCACGGTGGGAACAGCAACGTTTCCCCATTCCATACCGGTATTAGCACCGCATTCGATGAAACAAATCCGGGATACCGACGGCAGGCGCATCAGATCGTCAAGCGTATAGACTTTTGGCCGTCGCACGAGGCCCGGCACGGCGCCAGTCACCATAAACCGATGCCGACGCGGATCGATATCGTGCCAACCTTGATGATGGCGCTCAAAATGCAAACCTGAGGGCGTAATGATGCCGAACAAGCCCTGCAACGGCGCAAACGAGACACTCGACCCGGCCGTCTGCGTCAGGCCCGGACTTTGTCGCCGACCAAGTCCGCGTTCATAGCGCGATGGCGAACCGTAGGGTGTGGTTGCGACGGGTTTGCCAAGCGACGTGCTCCACGGCGGCAAATTGAGTATCTGCGAGTCGCCCGTTGCTGCTACAGCGGGACCCGCAGCGACAGCACCAGTCGAAACGAGTGCCGTTTTCAAAAAGGCGCGACGCCCTTTGGATATCTCGGAAATTTCGAGCGGCGACAGAAAATTCTCGGGCGCCCGGCGTAGGGCGCCGCGCGTTTCCAGTCCCTCACCCGCCGGGTTTTCCCCTGACGATATCTTGCTCATTCGTTTCCTTCCCGAATGAACATTAGCAGCATCTAATACGAAAATGCAAGAAATCTAACGAGGTCGTTTAGATTTCTTTCCGAGAGTCCGGATCGCAGTTTGCCGCCAGTGTGGCGGGCGTGTCCCCGCAGTCGAGTGCCCGCTCAACCGACAGAGCTTGCCGTTATGCCGCCAGGCGCGACGCGTAGGGTCGAAGCGTTTTTTGTCAAGCGCGCCTAGACAACGATATCGTCGGCCGGCAGCGGCTCGCCGCGCGAGACGGCCATAATATTGGCAAACATGCGGTTAACGGTTGGCGCGTAATTGTCGGCGGCGATTGCCGCCAGATGCGGCGTAAGAATAAGATTGTCGATGCCGACTAGATTGCTGTTGGCGGGCAGCGGTTCAACTGCAAACACATCCATCGCTGCCGCATGGATTGTGCCGTCGCGCAAAGCACGCACCAGATCACCCTCGACCACCACACCGCCGCGCGCCACATTGACGAGGATGGCGCTCCGCTTCATCGTCGCGAGTGCTTGGAAATCGATCAAGTTCTTGGTCTCGGGAGTCATTGGACAATGCAGCGACACAACGTCGCTGCGGGCGAGAAGTTCGGACAAGGGCGCATAGCGCGCACCTAACGCCCGCTCTTCATCGGCCGAAAGTCGGTTCGGCTTGTGGTAGAGAATCGTGCAGCCGAACCCCTGCAGTATACGCGCAACTGCTTTGCCGATGGCGCCAAATCCGATCAGGCCAACCGTTTTGCCCGACAGCATAAAAGTTTCGCGCGTTTGCGCGTCCACGCCGCGCCAAGCACCGCCACGCAAATCGGCATGCCCATTGGCGATATGGCGCAGCGTCGCCAACATGAGCCCGAGCGTGAATTCCGCGACTGGAATCGCGTTGCTGCCTGTCGTACGCGCCACCTTGATGCCGCAGGCGCGTGCGGCCTCCAAGTCGAAGTTATCGACGCCAACTCCCCATTTGTGCAGCAGCTTCAGCTTGCGCGCCGCGCGCATAACGTCGCCGCCAACGCCCACTTGGCCCGAAATCGCGTAGTCGGCGTCGGCGATCAGCTCCTTCAAATGCAGATCGCCGCGCGCAGTGGCGCAACTGAGAGAAAACCCCGGCGGCACATAGTGCCGCAGCTTTGCTAGGTTTTTTTCGGTAAGCGGATCGACGACGACGATCGATTGGGCCATGGCGCTTGTTCCACTTGGCTTGATGAGATCAGATCGAAAAACGAACGCCCGCGCGCGCAAGTCCGCCCGAGATCGCAACAGGTGTGCCGTCCGCACGCCAGCACGCAGCGCCGGTCATCATGCCGTCCGGTGCAAACGCAATGGCACCCATGCCGCCCGCGATACGGGCCACGCGCGCAATGCGATGGCCGCGCTTGGCAAGATCGTCCGCAACAGTTTGCGCAATGCCAGGTTCGAGCTCGAGATCCCCGCCTTCTGTCCAGACGCGCGGTGCTTCGACCGCCTCTTGGACAGTCATGCCATAGTCGATAAGATTGACGATTGCCTGCATGGCGGACGGGAAGATACGAAGAGCCCCCGGCAAGCCCAGCGCGAACGCGATTTTGCCGTCGTACAGCGCCATCATCGGCGCCATCGACGTGTACACCCGCTTGCCGGGCTTGATCGAGAGCGCCAAACCTGGGTGCGGATCGAAATTATGCATGTAGTTATTGGCCGTGAGTCCGGTTTCAGGAATCTGCACGCAAGCCCCGAAAATACCGTTCAACGTTTGCGTGCTGGCGACCACATTGCCGGCCGAATCGGCCACCGTGACGTGCGTCGTGTTTGCGGACTCGCCGGCGGCCAAGCCAGGGCCCCAGTTTTGGCTGGCATCCATGCGGAGTTGCGCGCGCCGCTGTGCGGCGTACTCTTTGGAGATAAGTTTTGCGACCGGCACATCGACGAAAGCCGGATCGGCCGTCGCAACTGCACGGTCGGCAAAAGCGATGCGCATCGCCTCCGCCAGCAAGTGCGTGGCGTCTGCCGACCCAAAACCCATTGCGCTAATGTCGTCGCCCTCAAGTAGATTGAGCATCTGCACGATATGCACGCCCGACGACGAGGGCGGCGGCGGTCCAAAAATCTCGTAACCGCGATATGTGCCCACGACAGGTTCGCGCGTAACGATGCGGTAGTCGGCAAGATCGTGCCGATCGATCAAACCGCCCGTTCGCCCCATATAGCTTTCAAGCGCCTGGCCAAGTGTTCCGCCATAGAGCGTTCCCGGCCCTTCGGCAGCAATCGAGCGCAAGCTCTGCGCCAAGAGCGGCTGAACGACGCGGGCGCCTGCCTGGAGCGGTGCTCCACGCGGCAAGAACAGCGCCGCCAATCCAGGATCGCGCGCCAGATCGACCGCGCAATCCTTCACACAATCCACAAGATAGTCGGTCGCCGCAAACCCGTTTTCGGCAAGGCGGATTGACGGAGAAATCGCGTCGGCCAGCGCGATCGTTCCGTGGCGGGCCAGCGCTTCGCACCAGCCAAGCAACGCCCCTGGTACCGCAACGGCGAGGGCGCCCAATTGGTTGGCGCGATCTTTAGTGTCGCGATAAGTTGGCAAATCGTAGCCGGTCGGCACGTACATATCCGGTGTCGCGCGGTGCGGCGCGGTACCAAGCGCGTCGATCACAGTGTGGCGCCCGTTCGCCAGCCGGATGTGCGCCATTCCGCCGCCCAGCACCCCGACCATCATCGGTTCGACCACCGACAGCGCAAAAAACGAAGCGACGGCCGCATCGATCGCGTTGCCGCCACCAAGCAAAATCTCCGCACCAACCGCCGAGGCAAGCGGATGGTTGGTCACGACAACGCCGCGCGATCCCGACGCGGATTGCTTCTCGCACACGAACGGACTTGCTCGCGACATGCCGACCTTGGCTTTCTTCGAAAACACGCACCCCATGCTAGCGAACGAAGATCGGCGTCACAACGAATTAGGCGTGCAGGCCCGGCGCCTCATGGCCCGAGCGAGCCACATACTCCGTGTAGCCGCCGTCGTAGCGATGGATGCCCTCGGGCGTAAGTTCCAGCACGCGGTTCGACAGCGCGGCCAAGAAGCGCCGGTCGTGCGACACGAACAGCATCGTTCCTTCGTATTGCGAAAGCGCCGCAATCAGCATTTCCTTGGTCGCAATATCGAGATGGTTTGTCGGCTCGTCGAGGACGAGAAAGTTCGGCGGATCGTAGAGCATCTGGGCCATCACGAGTCGTGCTTTCTCCCCGCCCGACAGCACGCGGCATTTTTTTTCGATCTCGTCGCCCGAGAATCCGAAGCAGCCCGCAAGCGTACGTAACGACCCCTGCCCGGCGCGCGGGAACGCGTACTCGAGCGATTGGTAAACCGTCCGCTCGCCGTCGAGCAATTCCATCGCATGCTGCGCGAAATAGGCCATCTTGACGCTGCCGCCGAGCGTGACCGTCCCTTCGTCGGGCGCCGTCGTGCCGGTGACGAGCTTCAGCAGCGTCGATTTGCCGGCCCCGTTGACGCCCATGATGCACACACGCTCCTTGCGGCGCACCATCAAATCGAGATTTTCGTAGATCGTGCGGCTGCCGTAACGTTTCGAGACGCTGCGCAGATTGACGACGTCGTCGCCCGAACGCGGGGCAGCCATAAACTCGAACGAAACGGTCTGGCGGCGTTTTGGCGGCTCGACCCGATCGATTTTGTCGAGCTTTTTCACGCGGCTTTGCACCTGCGCCGCGTGCGAGGCGCGAGCCTTGAAACGCTCGATGAATTTGATCTCCTTGGCCAGCATCGCCTGCTGTCGGTCGAACTGCGCCTGCTGCTGCTTTTCGTTCTGGGCGCGCTGCATCTCGTAGAACTCGTAATCGCCCGAATATGTCGACAACGTTCCGCCATCGATCTCGACGATCTTGGTCACGATGCGGTTCATAAACTCGCGGTCGTGGGAAGTCATCATCAATGCGCCGTCGTAGTTTTTTAAAAATGCTTCGAGCCAGATTAGGCTTTCGAGATCGAGATGGTTGCTCGGTTCGTCGAGCAGCATCACGTCCGGACGCATCAGCAAGATGCGCGCGAGGGCGACCCGCATTTTCCAGCCGCCCGACAATGCGCCTACGTCGCCGTCCATCATCTCCTGGCTGAAACTGAGGCCGGCCAGCGTCTCGCGCGCACGGCTTTCGAGCGCGTAGCCGCCAAGCTCCTCGAATCGAGCCTGTACCTCGCCAAACCGTTCGATCGTTTCGTTCAGACTGTCCGCGTGTTCGGGATCGCCCATTTTGGCTTCGAGCGCGTGCAATTCGGCGGCTACGTCGCTGACGACGCCAGCCCCAGCAGTGGCTTCGGCCACGGCGCTTCGCCCCGACATTTCGCCGACATCCTGGCCGAAATAGCCGATGCTGACGCCCCTATCGATTACGATTTGGCCTTCGTCGGGCTGTTCCTGCCCGCAAACCATTCGAAAGATCGTCGACTTGCCGGCCCCATTGGGGCCTACCAGTCCGATCTTTTCGCCCCTGAGAAGAGTAGCAGAGGCTTCGATAAAGAGGATCTGTTGGCCGTTTTGCTTGCTGATCTTGTCGAGGCGAATCATGCGAACCCTATGTTTTGGGAACGCGGAAACTACCCGGTCCGGCCGACCGATGCGAGAGACTTTCGACGATTACCCCACGGCATGGCGCGGAAGCGGAATGGCTTCGATGGCCCTGTCGCCGAAGCGCAAATAGCCCTCCTCAAGCGGCAATTCGCGCGCGACGATGAGCCCGTCGCTTTGGACGCCGTGCGTCGGGTCAAGCATCCGTCGACCTTTTGTGCCGGGCGGATCGAATGTCCATTCCTGAAATCCCAGAATGTAGAAATTCAGCATCACTGCGGGTTTGTCGTCGGCACAAAACCAGTGCGCATTGCGCGAAACCTCGGTCGTCTCGAACCTGTCACCGATGCCGAACCAGCGGTCAGTGCGCGTGCGCAGCAGCAGCGTGTCGGGCGCGACGCGCGCAACGCGATCCCATTCGCGTGCATAAACGCGCCCCTCGAGCACGACCTGGGTTGAAATCAAATTGTGATGGCAATGCGGCGGATGCACCTCGCCCGGATCGAGATACAGAAGCTGCATCGTCCAGGATTTAGCGGGCGTCGTCATTTGGTTGAGCACTTGGTCCGTCCGCTCGTCGAGCGCCTTGCGGATCCAGGGTTTGAGTTCGGCGACCAAATCGATCGACCGGTGCAACGCGCGAATCCGATCGATATAGTCATCGGGTGTAATCGCATGGCAGCCCAACGCGTCGATCGAGGCTTCGGCTTGCGTCCATAGACGCTCGCGATAGGCATCGACATCGGGCAGCACGGCCCCTGCGCGCGTGTTTATCTTCACGATCTTGCCGGACGCCGTTTTGATCTCTTTGGCCATCGCCAACTCCCTCAATCGACCATCGTATCGACCAGCATCCGCTGAAAATGATGGACGTTCTTTTCCCAGACCGGCGAGAAAACGACTTTGTCGGCGACTGGCGAACGGCGTGCGATCTGCTGCTGTTCCCAGATTTTCATGTCCTGGCTGCGGATGCCGCCGTAGTCGCGCATAATTCCCGTTTCGCCGAGCCAGCGCGCCAAGGTCTTTTTGCGCTGTTCGGCGAACTCAGGAGCTGTCGCCGCATCGCCGACGAAAAAATAACCCATCTTCGAGACCGTTCGGTCCGCCGCGATCGGATCGGCAATCACTGACGCAAGATGGTCGGACTGCAGCGTCAGCGTCATATTCGGAAACACGACGCTCGTACAGCGCACGCGCTTGCGACCTTCAGCGTATGGAATTAAAGGCAATTGGCCTGCCGCCGGATAGAAATCTTGGTCGCCCCGGCGCTTCAATGTGACGACCGTGCCAAGCGGAATGGGCTCCGCAAGAGGTTGGCCCGTTGCAAGATCGAGATCGTCCGACATCTTTGTGAAGACGTTTTTATGCACCCATATATGATGGTACGTCTCCCAATTGTCGTTCTGCATTTTCCAATTTGCATTCCACGCCCAATCTTCGCGGTGCCCGATGCGGGTCGCTCCCAAATCGGCACCGTCGATCAATTGCTCGAGAGGGCGAATATGCTCGGCGAACTGGGCCGCATTGGAATCGAGATTGATAAAAATCCAATGGTGCCAAATCGCCGTCCGAACCGGGATCAAGCCCAACGCGGCAAGATCCAAACTGCCCGACCGATTGCCCTCCTTCGTGCCGTCGAAATAGGGCGTGGATTTCAAACGGCCGTCCAAATCGTAGGCCCATGCATGATAAGGACAGGCAAATTGCTTCAGATTCGAGCATGGTTCCGTCACCATCATCGCCGCGCGATGGCGACAGACGTTGTGGAAAACTCAGATCGACCCGGCTGCATCGCGAACCAGGATTAATGGAATTCCTGCGGCCATGAGGGGGATTGCGTCCCCTACCTTCGGCACGTCGCTGGCAAAGGCCAAGCACATCCATGTGCGCGCAAACAGTTTTTGCTGTTCCAGTCGGAAAAAATCGCCGTCCGTGTAGGCTAATCCTGGAAGGCCGCAAGATTGCTCGATCGGTTTGCGGATTGAGTCGATAGCGTTTTGACCGAGGATGTTTTCGATGGTGTGCAGCATCTTCGACATAACGCCTCCTTTCGGCTCTCAGAAGAATGTATGCCAAATCTGTACCATTCGAAAGACAACGGCGGTGATTACGGTGGCCCGTATTTTGCTCTCACTATGAAACCGGAGACGCCCACACCTGCCTCCGGCTTTCGTCCGAGGAAAATGCATGAAGGCGCGCTGGCACTGGGTTCTGCTTCCGTCGCTAACTTTGTCGCTGGCATTGCTGTTGGCGTCACAGATCGCTTTTTTACGCGGCAGTTTTTTCCAAGATCTTCGGCTCGGTCGTTTGGGCACGACTTTTACGATCGAAAACTACGCGCGCTTTTTTGCCGACGACATCTATTGGAACTCGTTGCTTCTCACGGTCCAACTCTCCGCGACAGTGGCGCTGCTCACGCTGGCATGCGGCTTTCCGATTGCCTACATCCTGGCTCGGATGCGCTCGCGCTGGTCATTGATGTTGCTGGCAGCACTGATTGCAGCTTCATTCGTTACGATCGTGATCAAGGTGCTAGGGTTGATCATTATCTTCTCGAGCAGCGGCACACTTAACCGGCTCCTTGTCGGCTCGGGATTGCTCGACAAACCGCTGACGATCATGGGGCAATCCTCGGGCGTTGTCATCGGCCTCATGCATTTCACCATGGGGTTTGCGGTACTATTGCTCTATTCGGTTGTGCGCACGATTCCACGCTCGCTGGAGGAGGCAGCCGAAATCCATGGCGCGCCGCGCTGGAGAGTTTTTCTTCGCGTCGTTCTGCCGCTTGCGACGCCCGGGATCGTCGTCACCGCGTTGATTGTTTTCAATCTCTGCATGGGCGCCTTCACCTCGGCGGCCCTGATTGGCGGCGGCAAGGTCTTTACCCTACCGGTATTGATCCAGCAGACGGTAATTTTACAAACACGCTACGGGATGGGTGCCACGATCTCCGCTGTTCTGATGGTGGTTACACTTGCAATCAATTTGATTTCGGTTGTGATCATGGCGCGCTTCGGTTCGCATCGCGGAACGACGGCATGAACCGCTATCGGGCCATCGGCAGTTTACGCAAAACCGTTGCCGCGTTCTGGGTATTTGCCGTATTCGTATTTTTGTTCGCACCGCTCGTCGTCGTCGTCGGGGCCTCCTTCGACGGCGGCGAACGCACCTTCCTCAGCTTTCCGCCGCGCGAACTTTCGCTTCACTGGTATGGCCGAATCGATCCAGATCTTTTTCAAGCGCTGGGTCTCAGCATACTGCTCGGCACGATCACCGCGATCCTTGCATGCTTGATCGGCGTGCCTGCCGCCTTGGGACTGGTAAGGGCACAGTTTCCAGGCAAGGCACTGGTTGCGGCTGCGTTTCGCGCACCTTTGCAGATCCCGGCCGTCGTGATCGGGGTCTCGTTTCTCAAACTCTTTTATTTGATCGGCGATGTGACCGGCATCTATATCGTCGGCACGTTACCAGGTCTCGTGGTCGCGCACACGTTCCTTGCAACTCCCTATTTGATCGGATCCGTATCGGCCGTTCTCCTACGCTTCAATGCGCGGCTCGAGGAGGCGGCGTTGAGTCTCGGAGCGAGCCGCTGGCGTACATTGAGGCGTGTGACGCTGCCGGTGATCATGCCCGGCATCTACACCGGCGCAATGTACGCGTTCTTGGTTTCGTTCGGTGACGTGCCGGTAGCATTGTTTCTGGGCGGATCTGGTATGCAGCCTTTTGCCGCCAAGATATTCCATTTGATGGAGTTCGATTTCGATCCGTCCTTGCTAGCGATCTCGACTTTCATCATCGTCGGCTCGGTCGCCGCCATTTATCTGCTGCAACGTGCAGTCGGCCTCGAAGAGCTAGGCCGCTCCGGCGGTGCCAATTGACCTCAACCTTCGCAAAATCAGGAGAATGCCCATGACGACGATCGCAAGACGACGCCTCCTCGCGGGCCTAGCCGTATCGGGCGCTGCGTTGGCAGCACCCGCCTTGCGGGCCCAGACGCCTCGTTTTGCGGGCGTTACTCTGCGCGTCGCGACCTTTGGCGGCGGCTGGGACCGCGCGGTCCACAAATATGCAGGCATCAAGCTCGAAGAACTTGGCGCCAAAGTCGAATACGTGACAGCACCGCCGCGCGACAATCTTGCCAAGCTAATCGCGGCCAAAGGACGTCCGGCTCCATTTGACGTCGTCGAGATGGCGGACCTGACCTGGGTCGATACGTACGATGCCGGATTTCTGCAAAAAATCGATCTGGCGAACATACCCAACCGCCGCGACCTGCTGCCAAGCCAATCCGACGAATGGAAGGTCGCAAGCTGGGCCACGCAAGAGGGCATCGTCTTCAATGCCGATCGCTTCGCCGCCGCCGGCATTCCAAGGCCCGAACGCTACAAGGACCTGCTCGACCCGCGGCTTGCAGGCAAGCTTGCGCTGATCGATATCTCCCAGGCCGGTGCTGCCCAACTTCTCGTCGGCGCTTCGACCGACGAGGGTGGCAGCATGCGCGACATTGAAGCAGGTTTGCGGTTCGTTCGCGCAGCGAATCCGTTCCAGTTTTGGAAAGTCGGCGCCCAGGCTGTAACGCTGTTCAATTCGGGCGACATATGGGCCTCGACGATGCACGCCGGTTTTGCCGTGCAGATGCGCCGTGCCGGGTTGCCCGTGAGCTTTGCCCACCCGCGTGTGGGTCCGCGCCAGCGCGGCCTGCTCAAAGAAGGCTGGCTTGGCGTTGTGCGCGGCACACCGCAACCGCGCGCCGCCGAATTCTTCATCAACGAATACGTGTCCGAAGCCACGCAACACGGGCTTGCGACCGAACGCGGAGTCGTTCCCGTGAACGGCAAAGCGCGCGCGCGCCTGGCAAGCGATCCGATCTTAAACGAGATGTTCTTGCTGAGCGATGCTGACGTCGCGAACATGGTCCAAGTCGACTTCAACGTTTTCAACATCGACGACGCAACGCAACGCTGGACTCGTGCCGTAAGCCAACGCTAGCGCCGAGATGCAGATCGCGATCGTCGGAGCGGGCGCTATCGGCGGTGCGCTCGCGCATGCGCTTACGAAAAGCGGTGCCGACCCTCTTCTGGTCGCGCGCGGCGCAGTTGCGGCTGCGATCCGTCGCGACGGGCTGCGTGTGGACCGCATGGGCACTGCCGAAACCTCTCGGCCACGCGTCGTCGTGGATACAAACACGGCTGGCGTACAGGATGTCGTGATCGGCACGCTGAAAGCCCAAGATTGGCTAGCAGCCGCCGATCTCTTTCGACCGCTGATCGGCCCCCGCACGGTGATATTGCCAGCGCTCAACGGCGTTCCGTGGTGGTACTTTCATGGCGAGGGCGGACGCCACAACGGTATGCACTTGGTGAGCCTCGACCCTGATCGGATTCTAGCCAATCTATTTCCAGTGAAGCAGTTGATCGGAACAGTCGTATATATGGCTGTTTCTCGGGCAGATCCCGGTGTCTTATCGTGGCCAACCGGCAATCGCCTCGTGCTGGGACGCGCGCAAGAAGATGGCGGAGATCCAGCGCCTATCGCCAAGCTTTTGCGGGACGCAGGAATGGCGATAGACGAAGCCGAAGACATTCGCCACGCCGTCTGGAGCAAGCTGCTCGGCAATGCGAGCCTTAATCCCGTGTCGGCGCTTTCCTTGCAGACGGTCGAAGGAATGCTCGACGACCCCGACCTACTCGCCGTATGTGCCGATGCTGTTCGCGAGACAATCGCCCTGGCAGCGGGCGTCGGCAGACCCATCGAGACGAGCGTGGAAGCGCGCCTGGATTTGGCCCGACAGCTCGGCCCATTTCGCACGTCAATGCTACAAGATTTCGAAGCGGGTCGCGCGCTTGAAATTGCAGCCATGCTCGATGCGCCCATAGAAATCGGACGCCTCGTCGGCGTGCCCACACCGGTTCTGGAAACGTTGGCGCGTCTTACTCGTGCAGCCGTCTTGCGCCGCAACCGTTCCCGCTCGCCCGCATGAATGCGCACCCGCACGAGCCCGACCGAATCTCATTAGACACGCGCGGAAACCGCCCCTAGGCTGAAGCGAGTGGTGGTTGCAACGGAGAAAGGGCGCGTGGTTTCGAAACTGGCATCGCCTTACGACGGACTGGCTTGGGCGACGGCGCCAATTCGTGCGTTGCCGCCCTATCGCGGTCCAGTAACGCTAGCGGATTTCCCGGATCCGACACGGTGCCCGCGTCTCATCCATCTAAACGAGTCACCGCTGCCGCCCTCCCCCCATGTGGCCGAAGCGATCCGCGCGGCGACTCACGATCTCAACCGCTATCCCGATATTGCTGGTCGCGCGTTGGCCAACGCAGTCGCAGAGCGTGTCCAGATGCCGCGCGAAAATATCGTTTTCGGCTGCGGTAGCGACGAGTTGCTGCATTTCTCAACGACGATAACGCTGGCAGCCGGTGACGAAGCAGTGGTACCGGCCCCCGCGTTTCCGCGCTACGCGTTATCGACAAGACTGGCGGGCGCCATTCCCAGGCGTGCCAAGCTCGACGCCGAAGGAGCTTGCGATCCTGACGAGATCTTGGCTGCGATAGGACCACGCACCCGTCTGGTGTTCGTGTGCACGCCCAATCCGCCGTCCGGCGGCATGATGACTGGCGAAGCCCTGCGCGCCGTGGCGCATGGCGTGCCCGAAGATGTGCTTTTGCTGTTGGACGAAGCCTATTACGAATTCGGACACCATCGCGGGGGGCCGGATACACTGGCGATCATGCGCGAGCGAAAAGGCCCGTGGCTCGCAACGCGCACTTTCTCCAAGGCGTACGCATTGGCCGCGTTGCGCGTTGGCTACGCAATCTGCGGCGATGCGTCGGTCGCAGAAGCGTTGCGCCGCGCCAAACTGCAGTTCAACGTCCCGACCTTGAGCCAAGCCGCCGCATTGGCAGCATTTCAAGACCAACCCTACCTCGACAAATTGCTCGACGCCGTTTCGGCCGAGCGCGCAAATCTTGCAACCGGCCTCGCGCGACTTGGACTGCGCGTCTGGCCGTCGGCAGCGAATTTCGTTTCGTGCGTGCTGCCAGGCCCGGCAACCCTGGCGATGGCGGCGCTTGAGAAGGACGGGATCCTGGTACGCGACTGGCGAGACCCCGAGCATCTCAACGAACTTCGCATCGGCGTTGGTATGCCGGACGACACGCACGCAGTGCTAGCCGCGTTGGAGCGCTATTTGGGAGATGCCGCGTGAGTCCGGCGCCGATGCGCGGTAAGGCGATCATCGCGGCGCTGAAGCGCGCGGGTGTGGAATTCGTCGTGGCGTTGCCCGACATCGTAACCAGCGATGGGCTGCTATGGCCACTGTCGCGAGATCCAGACATAAAATTGTTGCGCGTGTGCAAAGAAGACGAAGGGATTGGAATTTGCGCGGGCCTGGCATTTGCCGACCGACGCGCGGTTTTGCTGATCCAGCAGACCGGCTTGCTCGACTCGATCAACGCGCTGCGCGCAGTGGGCGTGGAATATAACCAGCCGATCGTTCTCCTCGTTGGCATGCAAGGCAAGGAGCCGGGCATCGATCCTGCGGTATCCCAAAAAATATCCGTACGCATCGTCCCCCCAATCCTGGATGCGATGGGCGTTGAATATCGTTGGCTCGAGCAGCAAGCAGACGAGATGCAGGTGGAGCCTGCCATCGAAAGAGCCTATGCCATGTCGCATCCGATCTGCCTGCTGATCGGCTCCAGCCCGAGCACAGAACCATGATGAAACGCGACGAATGCCTGCGTGTGCTGGCGGGCCATGTGCGCGACGAAGCGGTCGTTGCGACCTACCAAGCGGCATTCGACTGGATGGCGGTAGCGCCACGCGATCTCAACTATGTTTCAATCGGCGCTATGGGTATCGCGTCGTCGCACGGGCTTGGTTTGGCATTGGGGCAGCCTGACCGACGCGTAATCGTGCTCGATGGCGACGGCAGTCTGCTGATGAACTTGGGTTCCCTTGCCACGATCGCATCAACGGCCCCGCGCAACCTGGTGCATTTGGTTTGCGTCAACGGTGTCTACGAGGCCAATGGCAGCCACCCCCTGCCGGGCGCCGCCACGCTCGATTTTACCGCAATCGCGAAAGGTGCAGGGTTGGCAGACTCAGCAACGTTAGCAACGCTGGACGAATTCAAGGCGGATATTCCCCATATCCTGTCCGGTAACGGTCCGATTTTTCGCGCTTTGATCGTAACTGCAGGTGCTCCAAGCCCCCAGAACTACGCCTACATCCATGGCGCCGAAACTCGCAGTCGTTTCAAGGCTGCGTTTACGCGGCCTTCAACCCATTAGGACTCCGATGAAACGTAGCCCCTTGCTCGATACGCAGTGGCGCTATGCAGCGCCCGGCAAGCTTGAAGATTTTACGCGCACCGATTGGGAAGTGCTCGCCGCCCAGCGCCCGCCCTATCAAGCGCAACTGCAGGCGACACAGGCCCTTCGCCTGCTGTCCGCGTCGAAGGACGATCCAAGTTTCGGCTATCAGGTGAACAATTATCGCCATTCGATCCAAGCTGCGACACTGGCATTGGCCGACGGGCGGTCGGACGAATATATCGTCGCTGCTTTGCTGCACGATATTGGCTTCATCGCCTGCCCGCCGACGCATGGCGCTTTTGCGGCCCGCTTGCTCGAGCCCTATGTCGATCCGGCGATCGTCTGGATGCTCGAGCGTCACATGTATTTCCAGGAATTTCACTACACCGAACACCCGACGGCCGACCGCAATATTCGCGAGACATGGCGCGGCCACCCGCATTTCGAGATAACGGCGGAGTTTGTTGCGCGCTACGACCAATGCACCGTCGATCCCGCCGTGGCCGAACCGGATATGGCCGTATTTGAACCGATCGTGCGCCGCGTCTTTGCAAGAGCGCCGCGATCCGTGCCATTGCCCCCCTGAGTTTTAGCGTGCAGCAGCAACTTCGGCCAACAGCCACGCGCGAAACGCTGCAATCTTCGGCAGCGCCAGAGCGCGCGACGGACACACGAAATAATGGCTGAATCCGCTCGGAATCGACAGTTCGAAGGGCCTGACCAAGCGACCGGCCGCCAAATCGTCCATCACCAACGGCGACCGGCCAAGTGCCACCCCCAAACCTTCGATCGCAGCCTGTATGGACATGTTGGACTGCCCGAAGCGTCGCCCTTTTGCAGCATCGATACCTTTGACGCCGACCGCGTCGATCCAGTTTTGCCAACTTGGCATGTGGCCATCGAGGCGAAGGATCTCATCGTGCAACAAGGGGATGCGCGCCAGATCTTCGGGCGTACGCAACGCCTTTGGACCCTTCATCATGCGCGGCGCGCAAACTGGAAACATCGACTCGTCCATGATTTTTTCGACATGGAGGCCCGGATATCGCCCAGTCCCGTAGCGTATGGCGACATCGGCCTCGCCATCGGCAAAACCAGCCAATTGGCCGGTCGTAACGATCGCCAACTCGATCTGCGGATGGCGCTCGTCGAAACGAATCAAACGCGGGAACAGCCATTTGACTGCGAACCCAGCCAGGGTCGACACGGTCAAGCGCGGGCCGTTATCCGCCCGCATTAGCGTGCGGACGCAACTGGCGACGACCGTCAGCCCCTCGCGCACCGCAAGTGCCAACGTCTCGCCTTTTGCCGTCAGCGAAATACGTCGGGGCTCACGGTGAAAAAGCTCGAAGCCCAGATGCTCTTCCAGCCCGTGGACCTGATGGCTGATCGCGCTTTGCGTAAGTCCAAGCTCTTCGGCAGCAAGCGTAAAGCTTTTCAGACGCGCCGCAGCCTCGAAGGCCCGCAGGGCAGAGATCGGAGGCACGTCAAGAAGCTGCGATGCTGACATGAATTTCTCTCAGTTGAGGATCTCTAATATAACGGACATAATGCATTGTTGAAAGCAATTCGCATGAGCAGCACGTATGGATGAAGAATCATGAACTATGCCAAAGCGAAGACAATCGATGCCAACAAAATCCCGGTCATCGACGCGGCCGATCTCAGCGGCGACGACCCCGACAAGATTGCGGTCGTTGGACGTGCGATGCGGGACGCAGCCGAGCGAATTGGTTTTTTCTACGTGTCCAATCACGGCGTCCCGCAAACGACGGTCGAACGCGCTTTCACAGCTAGCAAAGAATTTTTCGCTCGTCCCGAATCCGAGAAACGCCAGGCTGAGATCGACGAGCGCCATCGCGGCTATTTGGCCGTTGGCCAGGCAAAAATGTATGCGGGCGCCAAGATCGATCTGAAGGAGAGCTATCTTTGGGGGCTCGAACTCGATGCGAACGACCCTGATGTGCGCTCGGGCAAACCGCTAATGGGACCCAACAACTGGCTTGCGCAAGCGCCAGAGATGCGTACCGCATTTTACGACTACTATTTGGAAGTTTGCCAATTCGGCCAGCGTTTGTTGAAAGGAATGGCGAGCAGCCTCGATCGCGAACCGGACTTTTTTGAAAACGCGTTCGCCAAACCGATTGCGCGTGGTTCGGCCATTTATTACCCGCCGCAGCCTGCCGATCTGGGCGAAACACAGTTTGGCGTCGCCCCCCACACGGACTATGGCGGTTTAACGCTGCTGGCCCAAGATATGGTCGGCGGACTGCAAGTTCTATCGGCGGACGGCGAATGGGTGACGGCGCATCCGATTTCTGAAACGCTGGTCATCAATATCGGCGATCTGATGCATCGCTGGACCAACGGACGCTTTGCATCGAACCCTCACCGGGTCGTCAACGCTTCAGGGCGCGAACGCTATTCGATCGCGGTCTTTTTCGACCCGCACCCCGACACCGTCGTCGACCCGCGCGCACTGCTCGACAATGCGAGCGACGCCAAGTACCCGCCCATCACCTGCGGAGAGTATATCGTCCAGCGCTTCGATAAGGCCTTCAAATATCGACAGGAGAAGGGCTAAACGACGCCGCATGCGCAAGCCACGCCGACAGATACCCGGCATACGAGCGCTCGCACAACAGCACAAACCCTGCCTTCGTTCTCTCGACAATTACTGCGATTTCACCCAACCGCGCCCGACCGACAAAGTCCGGCGGCAGGCGTTCGAAATCGAGCGACATGCCGCATCCCAGCACCTCTGCTGCCCCGCAGCCGTCGATCGCGAATTGTGCATACGCGTCGCCGACATCGACGGCCAAACCGTCGTCAGTCGGCGTAGGCGATACCCCGCGAACCAACCACATCGAGGGTTCGATCGCCAAGCATGCGACCGGTGGCGGCGTTCGCGAAAGAAATGCCATGAGCGTTTCTGGCGGCAATAGGCGGATCGAAACATCAGCCACGCTGGCGCACTCCTTTGGGATCGTAAAAGACGGGCACAACCACCTTCGCGCCAGCAATACCGCCGGGGATTGATACCGCGACCTCGGACCCGATCATTTCCCGGCCATCCTCCAGCAGCGCCATCGCGACCGAGCGTCCAAGCGACTCGCTGAAGCAACTGGCCGTCACATAACCACGGCCGATGGCGGCATCATGGCGCAAGATCGCAGAGCCCTCGGGCAGTTCCAAATTTGGATCGCGCGCCAATAAGCCGACCAATTGCGGGCGCGAAGCTGGATCGGCCCGATTGCGCAACAGTGCCTGCTTGCCGACAAAATCCGCCTTGTCGACGTGGACGGCAAAGTCGAGGCCAAGGTCCCTTGGGTCGGCAATGCCGTCCGCTTCGTGGCCCACCGAGATAAAGCCCTTTTCGATTCGGAGCACATGATTGGCCTCCGACCCGACCGGTTCGATCCCGAATCTGGAACCTGCCGCCGTCAAGCGGCGCCATAGATCGGGTGCACACGAACTTGGTACAATGAACTCGAACGACAATTCGCCCGTGAAACCGGCACGCGCAACCAGCGCCGGACGGCGAGCGATTTCGAGATCGCAGATTGCCATAAATGGAAAATCGGTCGGCAGCACAATGTCGGCTGCGGCCAGCACAGCGCGCGCCCGAGGACCGCACAAAACAATATCTGCCCATTGCTCGCTCACCGGCAGCACAAACACCGACAGATCAGGGCGCAGAACCTGCCGACAATATTCGAAACGCTGCAGACAGGTATCAGCATTGCCAGTAGTGGTCGTCACGAAAAAGCGCTCCGGCCCCGTTCGAAACACGATGCCGTCGTCGAACAGGCGCCCGTCCTCGTGCAGTTGCAGCGCGTAGCGTCCGCGCCCGATCTTCAGATCTGACAGGCGCGTTGCATAGACAAAATCGAGAAAGGCCGCGCAATCGCGTCCAACGATCTCGAATTTCCCCAGCGGCGACGAGTCGTAGATCCCAACCGCATTGCGAACCGCCCTGCATTCGCGGCGCGTCGCTTGGGCAAGATTTTCTTTGCCGCGCGGATAGTAGCCGGGCCGTCGCCAGTTAGCCCCGGACTCGTACATCACCGCCCCAGCAGCCACATGGAGCGCCGTCAAACTGGTTGCGCGCGATGGTTTCAACAGCATGCCGCCCGGATCCCCGATCGCAGCAAACGGGACCGGCACATAGGGCGGCCGAAATGTCGTCGTGCCTGCCTGGTCCGGCGCGACGTCGCGCGCCCGCGCCAGAATGTCGAGCGCGTTCATGTTCGACAGGCGTCCTTGGTCGAGCGCCATGCCTGTCGTGGTATAGCGCTTCAGCAGTTCGACGCTATCATAACCTTCGCGAACGGCTAGGCGCGCATCAGCCGCAGTCGTATCGGCAGCAAAATCGACAAATGCCTTGCCACGTCCGCCGGGAATCTCCCATTGCGCAAACAATGCGCCAGAAGCGGACGGAGCAACAGCGGCAACCATGGGGGAAAGGCCCGCCGCAACTGCACCGACCCACGCACCGTCGGCTGCTGCGTCGATGCGATCGCCACGCCCATTGCAGGCGCCGGCACTCCAAGCGCCGTCATGCGGCTCGCTTGGAACAAAAGCGGCCTGCTCGGTCAAAAACGCAAGTCGACCGCCAGTCTGAGAGTGCAAATGAACCTGCGGGGTCCATCCGCCCGCCATCGCGATCGTGTCGCAGGCAAGATCGGTTGCACTTGCCAAGTCGGCAAGCGGCGCGATGCGCGCACCCGTGACGGTTGAGCCAAGCGCCTCGACGATCGCGCATCCGGCGTGGATCGCGATCCCCAGTTCTGTAGTAGCCCGCCGCAAAACCGGATCCGGCGCGGTGCGCACATCAACGATCGCACGAACACGAACGCCTATCGCGACAAGGTCCATGACCGTCGCATAGGCCATATCGTTGTTGCACATGACGACGATTTCCTTGCCGCACGCAACTTTGTCGCGTCGCGCATAGGCGTGCACGGCTGAGAGCAGCATAACTCCCGGCCGATCGTTGTTGGCAAACACGAACGGACGCTCGACCGCGCCAGTCGCCAGCACAATGCTGCGTGCGCGTATCTTCCACAAACATACATCGCGCTCGAGTGCCACCACCAAGCCGCCGTCATAGCGCCCAAGCGCTGTCGTGCCTGTCAATACGCGTACGTGGCAATGTCGCAGCTGTGCTTCGACGTCTCGGGCCAGAGCGCCCTCGTCGATCAACCAGACGCGTAACCCCGAACCGGCAGCGGCAGTGGCGGCGGCAACTCCCGCAACGCCGCCACCCACGACCAGCACATCGCAATGCGAGAAACGTTTGGCGATCCGCAAAGATGTGGGCTCGCTGGGCAATACGCCCAAACCTGCAAGAGCACGAATCATAGGCTCGAACAGCGGCCAAGCCTTCCCGCCTGGGCCGCGAAAGGTTTTGTAGTAAAAGCCGGCTGGTAACAGCGCCTGGAACCGATCCAGCAGCGCTGCGACGTCGAAGCGCGCCGATGGCCATGCATTGACCGAACGCGCAACAAGCCCTTCGACGCTGAGTAGGCTTGTTGCGAGCGTCGTTCCCGCAGGCGTGCCGACCAAAGCGTTCGGCTCGTGAGCGTCATAGCCGACAATACCACGCGGGCGATGGTATTTGAAACTGCGCGCGACGATACGCACGCCATTGGCAATCAACGTTGCCGCCAAGGATTCGCCTCGGCGCGCTACCAAAACCTGCCCGTCGAAAACAACGGACACGGCTTCGTGCGCCGGCACATCGGCCAGGCGATAACCGGTCATGGCACGAACCGATTGGTCGACGTGTCGCGGCGCAACCGGATCCAGCGTCGGCATCCATGCCGATGCCACCACAGTTCCTCCACAAGCCCTTTGACGTTCTCGCGTCGATAAACCGCGTCGTCGATCTCCGTCGTATCAGCCGGACGTCGCGACGGTTCGCCGAGGCAAACAAACTCGTTTTGCTCGCGCGGGCCGCACTGCGGACAGGAGACAAGATGCATGTCTATAAATCCCGGTTCGATGCACCCGCGGTTTCGTAAAGCGGACGTCCGCGCTCGAATCGCGATAGCTGAAACGGTGCGATCAATTGGTTCGGCGCGTCGTTTGCGATCAGGTCGGCAAAGGCCGCCCCGCCCGCCGGGATCGCCTTGAACCCGCCCGAGCCCCATCCGACATCGAGATAAAGGCCTTCGACCGGCGTTTTCGAAACGATGGGTGACGTATCGTGGCAAAGGTCGATGGCGCCGGTCCATTGACGAAGCATTCGCACGCGGCCCAGCACCGGAAACAAATCGACCAGATGCGCGACGATGCGCTCGATCGTCGCGAACTCGCCGCGCTGCACATAGGACGGTACGGAATCCGAGCCGCCACCGATCACTAGTTCGCCCTTGTCCGATTGGCTCAAATAGACGTTGCCCGGACAATTCACGATGCAAGACAGCATCGGCTTCAACGGTTCGGAAACAAAAGCCTGTAACGGGACCGTTTCGATCGGCAGGCGCACATCGGCCGTTGCCGCAAGAACGCTAGCATGCGCCGACACTGCGAGGCCGATTTTCGGTGAGGATACAAATCCACGCGCAGTCTCTACGCCCGCGACGCGCCCGGCCGCGCGTTTGACTGACAGAACCTCGCAGTTTTGAATGATATCGACGCCAAGCGCATCTGCCGCGCGCGCATAGCCCCATGCAACTGCATCATGTCGCGCGACGCCCGCAGTCGGATGCCATGTCGCAGCCAAAATCGGCAATCGCTTCGGGCCCTCAAGATCGAGGATCGGGACGCGCTTCTGGGCCTCGCGCGGCGAAACGATTTCAAATGGAACGTCAGCGAGCCGCATCGTTGACTGTCGGCGCTTGACGTCGCGCAACTTGCCCCACGTCTGGATCAAATCGAGCTGGCCACGCTCGGAGAACATCACGTTAAATCCGAGTTCGCCCGACATTTCACGCCACATCCGCAAGCCCTCGGCATGGAAGCGGATTGAAGGCTCGCGCAGATAATTGGCACGGATCGTTACCGTATTTCGACCGGTATTGCCGCCCCCGACCCATCCCTTGTCGAGCACAGCGACATTTCGCATTCCATGCCGCTTGGCCAAATAATAGGCAGTCGCAAGGCCATGTCCGCCAGCTCCGACTATGATTGCGTCGTAATGCGCTTTAATCGACGGATTGCGCCACGCCCGCGGCCAAACCGTCGGACCAAAAACGGCATGACGTAGGAGACTTTCAAATGAATATGGTCGCATCTGAGGCAGTTTGCCCAAAGCTCCAACGCTTGGCCATCCCGGCATTTTCATCAATCTATGACACCGCTTCATGCGATGCCTGCTTGACGACGAGTCTACGAACGGTACTCTTTGCCCCTCACTTAGCCAAGGAGTTCGCCCATGAATCGCCGCGATGTTGCCCGTGCAATTGGAGTCAGTCTTGTCGGGGGGGCTGGATTGGTCGCCGCGCAGACGGCACAAGCCCAAGCACCTGCCGCCACGGGCCGCTCGCGCCTACACCAGATTTTGGAGCGTGGTACGGTTCGTGTTGGCACAACGGGCGATTTCAACCCGATGAGCTTTCGTGATACGACAACGAACTCTTACCAAGGATTCGACGTCGAAGCGATGACGCAGTTGGCAGCCGATACCGGCGTGCGCGTCGAGTGGGTGCAGACCGAATGGGCCCAGATCGTCGCCGGACTGGGAGCCAATCGCTTCGACATATTCTCGGGCGCGTCGGTCACCATGCCGCGGGCGCGCGGTGCGGCTTTCACAGCGCCCTATTTCGAATTCAGCTCGGTGCCGGTTGCAGCGAAAACCACCGCTGCCCGCTTCAGCACGTGGGATGCCATAAACGCCGAAGGCGTGCGCGTCGCGGTGTCGATGGGCACGGTGTTCGAAGATCAAGCCAAGCAGCATTTCCCGCGTGCGCGCATCGTATCCGTGCAAGCGCCTGCAACCGGTTTCCAGGAGGTTCTGGCCGGCCGCGCCGACCTCACCTTGACCAGCAATGTCGAGGCATCGTCTCTTGTCCGACGGTTCGACGCGCTGACGCTCCTCGCTGCCAGCGTGCAGCCGCGCAATCGCCGACCGGCCGCTTTCATGATGGCGCAGGATGACCCCGTGTGGCTGAATTATGTCAATACCTGGGTCACGCTGAAATCCCGCGAAGGCTTTTTCGAGACACTCGAAAACAAATGGTTGCCCAAATCCTGACATCAACGCCCGCTCGGGCGGCGCGCGCTTGCCTTGCGCTCGCCGCCGTCACAATGCTGTCGGGATGCGCCTCCAACTCCTACAATTGGGGTTGGTACGTCGTTTCCCCATTCGACGCGCGTGGCCTCACGAACCTCGCCTTTCTGGCCAATGGCATGGCCGCCACCTTGACGCTGTCGGGCCTCTCGATTTTTCTGTCGATGTTGCTGGGGGCAGCGCTCGCAATTGCGGGCATGACGCGCTATCGGGTTCTGCGCTGGACCAATCGCGTTTATGTCGAAGTTTTTCGAGCCATACCGGTGCTGGTCTTGCTTTTGTGGGTGTATTATGGACTTCCCGTCGTAGCGGGCATCCAGTTTACAGTGTTCGTTGCAGGCGCCATTACGCTTGCTTTGTCGGACGCGGCGTTCGAGTCCGAGATCTTCCGCGCCGGCATCCAAGGCGTTCCGCTTGGTCAAACAGAAGCCGCAATGACGCTGGGCCTGACCCGGTGGCAAACGATGCGCCTGATCGTATTGCCGCAGGCGATCCGCCGAATCTTGCCTGCCTTGGGAAATCAGTTTGTCTATGTACTGAAAATGAGTTCGCTCATTTCGGTCGTCGGCCATCAAGAACTGACACGCCGTGCGCAGGAGTTGGTTCTCATCGAATACCGGCCGCTTGAAATCTATACGGCGCTTGTGATCGAATATTTGCTGCTGATTCTCGTCGTCTCTTGGCTTGTTCGGCGCCTTGAAAAACGCCTTGCGCAATAGCTTCAGACCGACTGCAAAAAAATGCCGTAATCCGATGCCAGATCGGCAACGGCGAGCGCCAGCAATTCCTCGCCTGCCGCGCGCGTGGCGCGGGCGGAATCCGAGATCACACGGCCGTCCGGAAAGCGGCGACGATAGTCTGTCGCCTCGTAATAGTTATCGCCAGCATGTTCCATCAAATCGTTGCGTCCATGCGACGGCGGCGGCGGCAGCGCGAACTCGCGGATCGCCTCAGGAAAGGCGGCCATGGTAATCGCAACTTCAGACGGCGTCCCATGGAATCCTTCGGCCAAGCCATAAAGTGCGCGGCGCCGCGCATCGACTTGCGGCAAATCCCACCAATTCTTGAGCTTGCAGCGCATGCGCACGTCGCCATCGCGCCCCGCCATCGATAAGGCAGCATAGAACTCCTGGAAGGCTGCACGCGTCGGTGCCACATTGCCGCCATGGCCATTCAGGAAATAGACGCGCTCGAAACCCGTGCGCGCGAGCGAAGAAATGTAATCCTGGACAACCGCCATCAATGTCGACGGACGCAGCGACATCGATCCGGGAAAATCGAGATGGAACTGCGACATCCCGACCTGAATCGTAGGTGCCACTAAAATGCCGTGCTCGGCACCCAGTCGTCGTGCTATGGCTTCAGGGCACAAATGATCCGTGCCGGTCAGCCCCTCAGGCCCGTGCTGTTCTGTCGAGCCAAGCGGGACGATGATGCCTCTCGAATGCACGAGATAGTCACGGATCTTGGGCCACGTTTGCAGTTCCAGGCGCATCGCTCTCTCCCCTTCCGGAACGGATCGCATTACATTACGCCGTCTGCGTCAATTGGTCGAAAGCATACTGGATGATCCTCTACGCTACCGCCCTCTCAAACTACAGCCTCAAGGTCCGGCTCGCGATCGCCCTCAAAGGCATTGCCATCGATCTAAGAGATCCGCCGGGCGGTTACCGCAGCGCCGAATACAAAGCAATCGTCCCAAGCGCGACAATACCCGCACTCGTCGACGGCGATTTTGTCTTGGCGGAATCCGATACAATCCTCGAATATCTCGAAGATCGCTTCCCCACGCTGCCTCTCTTGCCGGGAGACGCAAAAGGCCGCGCCCGCGCTCGTTTTTTGGGCCGCCTGCACGACCTGTATCTGGAACCACTTGTGCGCAAGCTTTTCGCACTGTCCGCAACCAGCGAACAGCGCGACACAATCCAGGCAAAACTTGACCTTGTCGAACAAAGTCTCGATGCCAAGGGCCCATTTGCGATCGGACCCGTGCCGAGCCTTGCCGATTGCGCCTATCCGGCGACATTCGCGATCATCGACGCGCTCGCGCCGATTTTTGGATGGCATCTAACCTCTGGACCACGCACGGTACGCTGGTTGGATGCCTTGGCATCGCATTCTACAATCGAAGGGCTCGTTGAGCCCTATCGTCAAGTCGTTGCAGCTTGGCTCGCCTCCAAACGTTAGACGTGTTCCCAATCGTCGAGCTTGTCAGTGTTGGGCGGCGAGTAACCCAGCAAATCGCCTTTGGTCGTAACGCCCAACCCGTTGAGCAAGCGATTCGAATAGTTAAAGTAGGCGCAGACTTGGTTCGCCTCCAGAATTTCGGCATCGTTTGCACCCGCACTGCGTGCAGCGACAATGTCGTCCTCGACCATCGCCTGCGGTTCGAGGGTAAGTTTACGTACGTAGCGCAGCAGAGCAAGTTCCTTGCCATCAAAAATCTTCTCAGGTGTCGCTGCGACGAACGCGCGATAGATTGTCTGCGCGCGCGGCTCGTCTTTAAGTAGCCGCGTCAAACCAGCAAAATGGTGCGCGACCGAATAATCGCATTTGTTGGCAAGACTGGTGTAGATGCCCAGGCACTCCAAAAACCATACTGGCATGGCGTTTCCGGTATGGTGCAGCACGCTCTTGTAGAGCGCGCTGTGCCCTTCCATAGTGTGCGGACGCAACGAATGGATCTTCATTACGTTGTCGATCGATCCGCCCGGCCCCTTCACGCGATCATAGAGCACGCGCAAATAGTCCGTTGATTTTTCGTAAGGAATCATTTCGATCCAAGCCGTCATGACTAAACTCTCCTATTGACCTAAATCCAAGAACGAAAACGTTCGGCCGCATAAGGCGTCAGATCTATTCTCGGTACCTTGCCCGCAACTAGGTCTACAACCAGAGTTGCTGTGATAGCGGCGAGCGTGATGCCAAGATGCGCATGGCCGAAGGCCAAGATCGCACGCTTGTCTGCCGGCGCTGCACCGATGACTGGCAATCCGTCCGGCAGCGACGGACGAAATCCCATCCAAAATGTAGGATCCCGGACTCGCAAGCCCGGCAATAGGCGCTTGGCATTTGAAACGAGGCGTTCGGCGCGGCGCCAATCGGGTGCCGCATCGAGCCCGGCAAACTCGACCGTTCCAGCCACGCGAAGTCCGCCACGCATCGAGGTCAGCGCGCATTTTCCCTCGCCGTCAATCATCTGCGCGGGCAGTTCGATATCCGGATCAACCAGCATTGCGTGATAGCCGCGTTCGACATCCAGCGGAACGTCGGCACCTAGTTTTTGTGCCAACGGTCGTGAATAGGCTCCCGCGCACAGAACAATTCGCGCTGCGCGCCACACGTCTGTTTTGGTTTCAAGGTCGAACCCGTCGTGCACGATGCGGATATCGTCGACATATTCTTCGACGATACGCCCGCCTCTGGCAACAAACGCGGCGGCAAGGCCATCGCACAATGCGCCTGGATCGATAAAATGTCCGGCATCGGGCGCATAGACCGCATGACAATAGTCTGACGCCAGCATCGGGGCAAAACGATGCAAGGCGACGGCATCAAATTCCTCAAGCTGGACCCCGCGCGCACGCCGAAACGCGTGCCCGCTTTCGGCTTCGTCGCGACGTGTCTTGGATGCATACGCATAGAGCAAGCCTTGGCGCCGAAGCAGCGTGGCGACGCCCGCGCGTTCAGCGAACTCGCTCCAATCTTCGTAGGCGGTCAACGTCAAAGCGGCCAAGGCGCGCGACACGGCCTCGGCGCGTGCTGGGCGTGCGGCGAGTGCAAAACGAAGCAGCCAAGGCAGCAATCGCGGCAGATAGGCGGGCCGGATTGCCAAAGGCGATAAGGAATCCCGCAACATGCTGGGTACAGAGCGCAAGGTCGCCATATTTGCGAGCGGCGCAACCCACCCCGGCGTGATACCTCCCGCATTGCCGCTGGAAGCGCCGCGCCCGGGTGCGGGATCGAACAGCACCACCTCATTCCCTGCATCCGCCAACGCAAACGCGCAGCTAAGGCCAATGGCACCGCCGCCCACGATCGCAACCGCCGTTCTTGTTTGGCTCATCGGAAACGGCCCATGCGGGTCTCAAGTCGCGCGAACATAAGCGACAGCGCGTAACACAAAATGAAATATAGAATCGCGACCACGATCCACGTCTCGAACAACCGTGTCGTGGTCGCCGCCACTTCGTTACCGAGGTAGGTTAAATCTTGGATAGAAATCAACGAAATGATCGACGAATCCTTGACCAGCGAAATAAACTGTCCGGCAAGCGGCGGCAACGTGCGCTGGATTGCCTGCGGCAAGACGACTAAACGCATCGACTGTCGGCGCGTGAAACCAAGTGCGCGGGCGGCATCCCACTGCCCGCGATCAATCGATTGGATGCCGGCGCGTACAATCTCCGTCACGTAAGCTCCCTCGAACAACGCAAGGCATGCGATCGCCGACACGAGGGCTGGGAGCAACTGCGGCGGCCCGATGAAGATTTCGATCGCGTGCCTTGTTTCCGGCGATGCCGCGCGCACAGCCGCCTCGATGCCCAAAGCGGGTGCGATTTGGCTTGTCAGAAAGAAATAGACGACGAAGATAAAAACGAGAGGCGGCATATTGCGCACAAGTTCGACATAGCTTCCTGCGACTAGGCGCAAAAACAGCGAATTTGAAACCCGCGCCATCCCCATGACGGCGCCAAAAATTGCCGCCCCGATCGCCGCCCAAATCGAAATTCGGATCGTCGTCCATAGGCCGATCAAGATAAGATTTGGTATCCACGTATTGCTGGCGGCATCGTACCGCAACACAAAATTCCAGACCGGACCGAAATTCCATTGATAGTTCAGCACGGTCTGCGCGCGCAACGCGACAAATGCTATCGCAGTTGCAACGCTAACCGCGATAACGACATCTAAAAGCTCGAACCGCCGCCGACGTATCGGCGGCGGCAAAGTCCCCTTATCGGTTACTGGGCCTGCTGGTCGCGCCACGTGCGCCCCTTGAACCAAAATGCCTGGCGCTCGGCGAGCCAACCGTCGAGTGTGCGATTGAGGATCCAGTTGTTGAGGAAATTCAGCGCATCCGGATCGCCCTTGCGCACTGCCATCGCGTCGGCCTGACGCACCAAAGGTTCGGGGAACGGTTGAAACAGCGTCGCGTCGTTGTCAAGCACGGCGAACAGCGGACGCGGCACGGTCCCGATCATCGCGTGGGCACGATTATTGGTGACTTCGAGCAGGGCCTGGGCGTCGTCGTCGAATAGGCGCAAGGTCGCATTGGGGAAAAGACGTTGGGCAGCAGACGCAGCCGAAGATCCCCGCCGCGTAACCAACGTGACATTAGGTTTGTTGAAATCAGCAATGGTCTTGAAGTTGCTCGCCAAGCTTTTGCTGGCCGCCACATCAACCCCGGTCGCCGAGTACGGACTCGTGAAATTGACCGTCAGATTGCGGGCTGGCGTGATAGTCATGCCACCGATGATGAAATCGAATTGGCCTGCAAGCAGTGCCGGAATGATTCCGTCCCACGCGGTCGGCACGAGTTCAACCCGCACGCCCAAATCTTCGGCAAGTTTGCGCGCGACGTCGACCTCATAGCCGATAATTTCGCCATTCTTGGCGCGAAACGCCCACGGTACGAAGGTGGACAGCCCTACCCGCAACGTTCCGCGCTTCTTGATGTCCTCAATAGCGCTGACGCTGGACAGAGCCTGGCGTGCGTCTTGCGCAAAGGCGGGTGCCGCGGCCAACAGTGGTGCAGCCAATGCGACGGCAGCGATTGCCGCAACAGCCATTTTCCGAATTCCGAACATAAAGTCGCTCCTTTTTCTAAGTTTTTAGACGACGTTCCAAAAATCCAACTCCTAACGACAATGTAACGGTAACGGCGAGGTACAAAGCCGCGACGGTCAACCAAATTTCAAAAGTCAAAAAGGTATCGGCAATAACGTTGCGTCCCTCGTTGGCGAGATCGAACACAGCGATGACACTGACGATCGCCGAGTGTTTGATGAGCGACACCGCAAGCCCCGTCGTCGGCGGCAGCACAATGCGCAGCGCCTGCGGCAAGACGATTAGCCGGTAGAGTTTAGCAGCGTTGAGTCCCAAGCTACGACCCGCTTCCCATTGGCCCTTGGGTACCGCCTCGATGCCTGCGCGAAAAATCTCGGCGGCAAAAGCGCCCTCAAAAATCGCAAGGCAAAGAATTCCCGTCCAATAGCGGTCGATGCCCAAAATTGGGGCAAGCACAAAATAGAAGATATACAGTTGAACAAGTAACGGCGTGTTGCGGATTGCTTCAATATAGACGCGCGCCACCCCTTCGCCCATAAGCGAGCCTGAGCGTCGCAAAATCGCGACAAACAGACCAATGCCAATCGTCAGCACTAACGCTACCGCACTGATCTCGAGCGTTACAACAAGCCCTTTCAACAGCTGGCCGGGCCAGATCTCGCCGTCGATCACACGATAGATATAACGCGGTATGCGGTACCACTGCCAATTGTACCCCATACCCTGCGCGCCGCGCACGGCGAGCCATAGAACGAACCCCGCAAACAGCACGAATTGAACCAATTCGCTCACTTGGCGCCACGCAAACGCCGCGCGTGGCGGCGCCTCTGCCGCAGCGGGTGCAGAGTTCGTTTGTGCCTTGAGTCTGATCAGAGCCGACTCCCAATTTCGCAAAGCGTCGGTAACCACTTTGATACCGAACGCATTGCGAAGCAAGAAGTTGGCCAGCAACACAGTTCATGGAACCATGGAAATCAGTCATGTCGTGTCTTCACCCCGCCGAAACATGCCGTGGCGCCGACTTTGCATCGTCGCTAACGCAATCAGGCAATATTTCGCCTAAGCTGATCAAAGGGCGACACCGGAAAAGGGCAATGATCCAAGCAATCATGGCGGCGGTATTCGTTTTGGTAGGTGGCGTTGCCACCGCTAGCGAACTGCGCATTGGCACCGCATCTGAGCCCACCTTCATCGACCCGCATGCGGCCGATCTAGGTCCGAATAACGACGTACGATTGCATATCTTCGACTCGCTTATACGTATTGGCGCGAACGAAGAACTGCACCAGGGCCTTGCTCTATCTTGGCAAATTGTCGAAGCGCCTTTGTTATGGGAATTCAGACTGCGCCCGGGCGTCCGTTTCCACGACGGCGCATCAATGACGGCACATGACGTTGCCTTTTCGATACAGCGTGCCCCCCAAGTTCCAGGCGCCCCAGCAACTTTCAGCCGTCATTTACGAAATGTCGATAGCGTGACCGTGGTTGACGATTTAACCATTCGTATACGTACCAAGCAGCCAGGATTTCTGCTGCCGGCCAATCTTGCGCACATCGCGATCGTTGATCGACGCATCGGGATGGCAGCTGCGCCAACCAGCTTCGGCTTTGGCGCCTCCGCGAACGGAACCGGTCCCTACCGCTTCATTGAATTCGTGCCCGGCGAACGGCTTGTGCTCGCTGCCAATCCGAACTGGTGGGGCGGCAAACCGCGTTGGGAACGCGTTGTCCTGCGTCCGATGCGCAACCAAGCCGCGCGTCTTGTCGCGCTTTTGACTGGCGCAGTGGACGCGATCGCCGAAGTTCCGCCGGGCGATATCGAACGCCTGGAGCGCGAGGGGCGCGTGGTACTTTCAAGCGGTGTATCCAATCGCGTGATGTTTTGGGCGATGGACACAGCGCGCGAAACGAGCCCATTCGTTTCAGCCAAAAACGGCAGTGCGATCGTCAACCCATTGCGCGACCGCCGCGTGCGCGAGGCGATCGCGCTAGCTGTCGACAAGCGCGCCATCGTCGATCGACTGATGGAAGGCGTCGCCGTCGTTGCCAATCAGATTCCGCTAGAAGGCCATAATGGCTTCGTTGCGAATCTGCCAACGCCGGTTGCCGATATTGCACGCGCGCGCACGCTGATGGCTGAGGCCGGCTATGCGAACGGCTTTAAGCTGACGCTTCACACCACGAACGGACGCTATGTAAACGATACGCGTCAGGGCCAAACGCTTGCCCAAATGCTCGCACGGCTGGACATCGAAGCGACCGTACAGCCCATGCAGATCGCCAACTACTTCACCCAGGCGCGTAACCGCGAGTTTTCGTTTCTGCTGGTCGGCTGGGGCCATAACTCGACCGATCCCTTGCTTGTCATGCGCGAGACCTTTCACTCGACGGCAGCAAACAACTATGGCGGTTGGACCGATCGCGATGTCGACAGGTTGCTCGACACGGCCGAGATCGAACTTGACCCCACCAAACGCCATGCGATGATCGCCGAGATTACCACGCGCACGCTCGCCGATGCCGCCATCCTGCCCACGCATTATCAGGTCAATGTCTGGGGCACGCGACGCGGCTTACGCTATATCCCTCGCCGCGACGAGGCGACGGTCGCTGAAAACTTTGTGCCGCAATAGCTATCAGGCCAAGAAAGTCGCTTCGTCCAAATCAACCGCAAAACGATAAAGATGGTCGCCGCGCGCGACGAGAGATCGCGCACGCCGGACCATCACGCCATCATGCGGCACGCGCAGTTCGACCGCGGCGCGCTCGATCTCGCCTACCGGATAGATGATCGCCGCCATTTCGCCCGCATTGACGCGCGCGCCCAACTCAAGACGTGGTTCGAATACGCCATCAATCGGCGTCATAAGGGACGATTGCGGGCCGACGGGCGCGATTAAACGGGTCGCATGAAAATGCGCCTGTGGCGGCGCTTCAGGCAGGACACCGAAATGAACAAGAAGCCGCATCAGCCCGTTGCGACCGATCGCGAGCACGCTTGGATCGATCGAAGCGGCACCGCCAAGCTCAGTCGAAACCATCGTTACCCCCTGGCGATCGCATTCGGCCGACAGCGAGCGGCTATCGGACGTCGCCATCGCGCAGATCGTGTAGGGGGCCCCAAAGGCTTTCGCGCCATCGAGCTTGCGCTTGCGCAAACCGGCGTCGCCGCCACCATGCAGATAGACGCTCGAAACGTAGCGCGTGGATGTTCCGCCCGAATGAAGATCGACAGCACCTTGCGCCATAGGCAGCAACACGCTCGACACGTAATGCGCAATTGCCGATGTCGGTGATCCGTCGCTATCACCCGGAAAAGCTCGATTTAGGTTCCCGCCGTCGAGTGGCGAGACGCGCGCCGCCGCCATTACAGCCGGGAGATTGAGGGCCGGCAGCACAATCAAGCGTCCCGCGATGCGCTCGGGCGCGAGGTGGCGAATGAGGTCATGCAAGATCGCCTGCCCCTCGTATTCGTCACCGTGATTGCCAGCAGTCAGTAAAATTGTTGGGCCCGTTTTGTTGGCAAGCACGCAGATCGGGATTGCAATTACCCCAAATGCATGCCGGTCATCGGAATGAGTCAGTCGCAAACAACCGAGCTGACGCCCGCCGAGCGCATAGTCAATATCGCTTGAAAGTCGCGTTTGGTTCCGAGCCATAAATCATTTTCGATCGGCCGCACATGAATTGCCAGCGCTATGAAGCAAGTTCAGTGAAACATGACCATAAGGCGGGAACATCCATTTCGCTTGCGCCGAAGCGGTCGTAACGCTTGTATAGTCTGGCATTCGCTTTGCACGTGATATCCGAGTTTTCGCGCAGTCACGAGGCAGGTACTATTGGATGAACAATAGCAGCACTGCCGCACCGGCAACTTCTGACGCCCACCAGCAAAGCTTTGAAAATGCGCGCTTGCTGCTCAGCAACGGCGCATTTCCGGAAGATTATGGATTGTCCGATGGGGTGCGTTTGGTCGTGTTGCCTTCGCCGCCAGCACAAGCGCTCACTATCTCGATCGATACGAGCGTGGGCCACAAGATGCCAAGTCGAGTCATCGTTTTGAGCGGTTCGGACGTCAATGCAGATAGCATTCACCGGATTGCGGCCATGCCTCCCGTTTACGAACTGCTATTACGCACAGGCGTTCGACATCTTGGCGAATGCGTCATGATCACCCACGTTTGGGCTAGATTTCTGGCGGTTCAAATGTGCAAGGAAAATGCCCATGTCTAGCGTCACGCTCAAAGCCGTCGAAAAAAACTATGGAACGGTTGCGGCCCTGCGGACGCTCAATCTGGAGATTGCGCAGGGCGAGTTCCTGACGCTCTTGGGCCCTTCCGGCTGTGGCAAGACCACCACACTGCGTTTGATCGCCGGTTTCGTCGAGCCGAGTGCGGGGCGCATCTTGTTCGGCGGTGACGACGTAACCGAACTGCCACCACAAAAGCGCGAGATAGGGATGGTGTTTCAGGACTATGCACTGTTTCCGCACATGACGATCGCCGACAATATTGGCTTTGCACTTGTCGAACGTGGGCTTCCGCGCGAAAGGATCCGCAATCGTGTCGGCGAACTGCTCGACCTCATCCGCCTGCCCAGCGTCGGTGACCGGTTTCCGGCGCAGCTAAGTGGTGGACAGCAGCAACGCGTAGCCGTCGCGCGCGCGGTGGCTCATTCGCCGCGCGTGCTGCTGATGGACGAGCCGCTCGGCGCGCTCGATCTGAAACTACGCGAAGCAATGCAGACGGAGATCGGCGCCATCCAGCGTGCGCTCGGAATTACAACCGTCTACGTCACGCACGACCAAGCCGAAGCAATGAGCATGTCGGACCGCATCGCGGTTATGAACGACGGCCGAATCGAACAGATGGGCAGTGCAAGCGAAATCTACGACCGCCCATCGACGCGGTTCGTGGCGGATTTCGTGGGCCAGATCAATTTGATCCAGGGCGAAGTGCGCAGCCTTGAGAAAAATCTTGCCGTCGTTATTGCGGGCGCAAACACGCTACGCGCGATATCGGACGGATCAGTCCACGGACACGTAACAATTGGCGTACGGCCCGAACAAATTCGTCTGACGTTGACGGACGTCCCGGCATCGCCGGGGGACAACGCTTTGGTCGGTACGGTCGTTCGGCGCCAGTTTGCAGGCAATTCGATTAAAATCGAAGTAGATATTGGAACGTCAACATTGGTGACCGTCGAAGCGCATCCCAACGCTGCGGCGATTCAGGCTGGCGCGCAGGTTCGGTTGACTTGGCACCCCCAGAACTCGGTGATTCTGGCTCGCTAACGGCACAGGAGAAAATCATGACAGCATCGGCCACGACCACCGTGGAGAAGACTGGGAGAATTCCCGTCATCGACATCGTGCCGTTTCGCAACGGTAGCAACAAAATTGGCGTTGCTGAAACGATTGCGAATGCGTGTGCGGAAGTTGGTTTTTTTTGTATCTCGGGTCACGGCATTGGTGCTGAACTGACAGATAGGGCATTTGCGCTCTCGCGCGACTTCTTCGAACGACCGACCGTGGAAAAAATGAGATATGCGCCTATTGGCGAAGTTGCACCACGCGGTTACGCCGCGATGGCATCGAAGGGCCTTGCTGCAACATTGGGCCACAACGTACCGAAGGATTTGCGCGAACAGTTTATGATTGGCACTCTCGCCCCGATCGTCCCGGCCCTCCGAGGCGTCCCCGAAGCGGCGGGCTGTTACGCGCCCAATGTTTGGCCCGACAAGCCTGACGACTATCGGTCAGTTCTTACCGATCTTTACCGCGAGTTCGAAAGCTTGGCTGGCACCCTGATGCGAATTTTTGCGCTCGGGTTGAAACTCCCGGAAACCTATTTCCAAGATAAAATCGATCACCATTTCAGAGAGCTGGCTCGGTTTGTTTGAACAGTTTTCCGGGTTTTATAAGTGGAGCCTCTGCCGGGTTTAGGCGGCCGCGAGCAGCGGCTGCCGGTTGAAGTACGCCCGATCCGGCGTCAGCCGGTCAAGGCTCGAGTGCGGACGCCGCGTAT
>CAMDLT010000014.1 GCA_945901855.1 Asaia bogorensis
ACGGCACGGAAATGGTGATGCCGGGCGACAACGTGGCGATGGAAGTGACGCTGATCGCGCCCATCGCCATGGACGAAGGCCTGCGCTTCGCGATCCGCGAAGGCGGCCGCACCGTGGGTGCGGGCGTCGTCGCTTCGATCATCAAGTAAAGAAATAGACGCTTGATCCGCACGGTCCGGTATTCGGGCCGCGCGGGCCTCGCGACAGGGAAACAAAATGGTCAGTCAAAGCATCCGCATCCGGCTGAAGGCGTTCGACCATCGCGTCCTCGATCAATCGACGGGCGAGATTGTCAGCACGGCCAAGCGTACGGGCGCCCAGGTTCGCGGTCCGATTCCGCTGCCGACGCGCATCGAACGCTTCACGGTCAACCGCAGCCCGCATATCGACAAGGAAAGCCGCGAGCAGTTCGAAATTCGGACGCATCGTCGCCTCCTCGATATCGTCGACCCTACGCCGCAAACGGTGGACGCGCTGATGAAGCTCGACCTCGCCGCCGGCGTGGACGTCGAGATCAAGCTTTAAGCCCGGGAACACGAACATGACGACGCGCACAGGCGTTATCGCTCGCAAGGTGGGAATGACCCGCCTCTTCACCGACGACGGCGCGCACGTGCCCGTGACGGTGCTGATGCTCGACAATTGCCAAGTCGTCGCGGTGCGCACGGCCGAGAAGGACGGTTACACCGCCCTGCAACTCGGCGTGGGCAAGGCGAAGGTCAAGAATGTCGGCAAACCGCTTCGCGGCCACTTCGCCAAGGCGAAGATCGAGCCCAAGCGCAAGCTCGCCGAATTCCGGGTTCCCGCTGACAAGCTGCTCGATGTGGGCGTCGAAATCGGCGCCGACCATTTTGTCGCCGGCCAGTTTGTCGATGTCGCAGGTTCCACGACCGGCAAGGGTTTCCAGGGCGTCATGAAGCGCTGGAACTTCGCCGGTCTCGAAGCCTCGCACGGCGTTTCGGTCAGCCACCGCAGCCACGGTTCGACCGGGCAGCGCCAGGATCCGGGCCGTACGTTCAAGGGCAAGAAAATGGCCGGCCACATGGGCACCGCGCGCATTACCGCCCAGAACCTGAAGGTCGTCGCCGTCGACGCCGACAAGGGTCTGGTCATGGTGAAGGGCTCGATCCCCGGCCAAGCCGGTTCGTTCGTGTTCGTCTCCGATGCAGTCAAGCGCAAGCTGCCCAAGGAAGCCCCGCAGCCTGCGGGTCTTCGCAAAGCGGCTGCGGCCTGAAACTGAGGAAGTCGTCTTATGAAGATCGCAGTCAAAACGCTGGATAACGGCCAAGCAGGCGAGATCGACCTGCCGGAGTCGATTTTCGGCCTGCCGTCGCGCCCGGATATTCTCGCGCGCATGGTGCGCTACCAGCTCGCCAAGCGCCGTGCCGGCACGCACGACACCAAGGAAATTGGCGAAGTCTCGGGCAGCGGCAAGCGTCCGTGGGCGCAAAAGGGTTCCGGGCGCGCGCGCCAGGGCTCCAAGCGTTCGCCGCAATGGCGCCATGGCGCGATCATTTTCGGGCCCACGCCGCGCAGCCACGCGCACGATCTGCCCAAAAAGGTCCGCGCGCTCGCGTTGAAGTCGGCGCTGTCGGCCAAGCAGGCCGAAGGCAAGCTCATCGTGCTCGACACGGTGAAGCTCGGCACGCCCAAGACCAAGGAATTGGCCGCGCGCTTCAAGGCGCTTGGCATCCAGTCGGCTTTGTTCGTCGACGGCGCCGTGCCGGACGAGAACTTCGCCAAGGCCGCGCGCAACATTCCGCATATCGACGTGCTGCCACAGCAGGGCGCCAATGTGTACGACATTCTTCGCCGCGACACGCTCGTGCTGACGCGCGACGCGCTCGCCGCTTTGCAGGAGCGCTTCAAGTGAGCAAAGCCAAGGCAACCGTGTATCCCAAGGAAACGCTGTACGGCGTCATCCTCGCGCCCGTGATCACCGAAAAGGCGACGCGCGGTTCGGAATACAACCAGGTTACGTTCAAGGTCCGCGACGACGCGACCAAGCCGATCATCAAGGCTGCGGTCGAGACGCTGTTTTCGGTCAAGGTGAAGGCCGTCAACACGCTCGTCGTCAAGGGCAAGACCAAACGCTTCAAGGGAATTCCCGGCAAGCGTTCGGACTGGAAAAAAGCTGTCGTGACGTTGGCCGCAGGCCAAACGATCGACGTCACCGCGAGCCTCTGACGGAGATCGGCGCATGGCTCTCAAACATTTCAAACCCCGGACCCCCGGCCTTCGCCAGCTCGTGCTGGTCGATCGTACGGGCCTGTGGAAGGGCGAACCGCACAAGCCGCTGACCGAAGGGTCGGCGAAGACGGGCGGGCGCAACAATCTGGGTCGCATCACCACGCGCCATCACGGCGGCGGTGCGCGCAAGAAGTATCGCATCGTCGACTTCAAGCGCAAAAAGCACGACATGGAAGCAACGGTCGATCGGATCGAATACGATCCCAACCGTTCGGCCTACATCGCGCTCGTGACCTACACGGACGGCGAAAAGGCCTACATCCTGGCGCCGCAGCGTTTGGCGGCAGGCGACAAGGTCGTCTCGGGCGACAAGGCCGACATCAAGCCGGGCAATGCGCTGCCGCTTCGCGCCATTCCTGTCGGCACGGTCGTGCACAATGTCGAGCTGAAGAGCGGTCGCGGCGGCCAGATGGCGCGCGCCGCCGGCACGTACGTTCAGCTCGTTGGCAAGGACGCGGGCTACGCGATTCTGCGCCTCTCCTCGGGCGAGCTGCGCAAGGTTTCGGCCGAGTGCTTCGCCTCGATCGGCGCGGTCTCGAACCCCGACCAGCAGAATGTCAAGATCGGTAAGGCCGGTCGCTCGCGCTGGATGGGCATTCGCCCGACCGTGCGCGGCACCGCCATGAACCCGATCGACCACCCGCACGGCGGCGGCGAAGGCCGCACCAAGGGCGGCCGCCATCCGGTGACCCCGTGGGGCCAGCCGACCAAGGGTTATAAGACTCGCCACAACAAGTCGACGGACAAGATGATCGTCCGCCGTCGCAACGCGAAATAGCGGAGACCGGCTTTGGCTCGCTCAGTATGGAAGGGTCCCTTCGTCGACGGGTACCTGCTCAAGAAGGCGGAAAAGTCCCGCGCGTCGGGGCGCAACGAGATCATCAAGATCTGGGCGCGCCGCTCGACCGTGCTGCCGCAGTTCGTGGGTCTGACGTTCGGCGTCTATAACGGCCACAAGTTCCTGCCCGTTCTGGTCACGGAAAACATGGTCGGCCACAAATTCGGCGAATTCTCGCCCACGCGCACCTTCGCCGGTCACACGGCGACGGGCGGCGGCGACAAGTCGGCCGAGAGGAAGTAACATGAGCAAGCCCGCACACCCGCGTCCGCTCAAGGACAACGAAGCGCGCGCCATTCTGCGCTCGGTGCGCATTTCGCCGCAGAAGCTGAATCTTGTTGCGGAAACGATCCGCGGCAAGTCGGCGTCGGCGGCGCTGGCCGAACTCACCTTCTCCAAGCGCCGCATCGCGGTGCAGGTCAAGAAGGTGCTCCAGTCGGCGATCGCGAACGCCGAAAACAATCACCAGCTCGATGTCGACCGTCTGGTCGTCGCCGAAGCCCATGTCGGCAAGTCGTTCCAGCTGCGTCGCTTCCATGCGCGCGGCCGCGGCAAGTCGTCGTCCATCGTCAAGCCGTTCAGCCATCTGACGGTCGTCGTGCGCGAGCGCGACGACAAGAAGAAGTCCGACACGGCGAAAGCGGCCTAGGGAGTACAACGATGGGTCAGAAAATCAATCCGATCGGGCTGCGCGTCGGCATCAACCGCACCTGGGACTCGCGCTGGTTCGCCGACGCCGCCTATGCGCGCTTGCTGCACGAAGATCTGCGCTTGCGCGTTTGGCTGCAGGACAAGCTGCTTCAGGCGGGCCTGAGCCGCGTGGTCATCGAACGGCCGGCGAAAAAGGCGCGCATCACGCTGCACACCGCGCGTCCGGGCGTTGTCATCGGCAAGAAGGGCGCGGACATCGAAAAGCTGCGCCTGGAAGTCGCCAAGCTCACGAAGGCCGAAGTCAGCCTCAACATCGTCGAAATCCGCAAGCCGGAAATCGACGCCAAGCTGATCGCCGAAAACATCGCCCAACAGCTCGAACGTCGCGTGGCGTTCCGCCGCGCGATGAAGCGCTCGGTCCAGTCGGCGATGCGCCTTGGCGCGCTCGGCATCCGGATCAACTGCTCGGGCCGTTTGGGCGGCGCTGAAATCGCGCGCATCGAATGGTACCGCGAAGGCCGCGTGCCGTTGCACACGCTGCGCGCCGACATCGACTTCGGCACCGCGACTGCCAAGACCAACTACGGCACCTGCGGCGTCAAAGTGTGGGTGTTCAAGGGCGAAATCCTGGCTCACGATCCGATGGCGCAGGACAAGCGCGCCATGGAACAGCAGCCGGCCCGCTAAGACCACTCGCCAAGACCAGACGCGAAAGACACGGGACAAAAAACATGCTTTCCCCAAAGCGCACCAAATACCGCAAGGCGCACAAGGGCCGTATCCACGGCAACGCGAAGGGCGGCTTCACGCTGAACTTCGGCGCCTACGGCCTCAAGGCTCTCGAGCCCGAGCGCGTGACCGCGCGCCAGATCGAAGCCGCGCGCCGCTGCATCACGCGCCATCTGAAGCGCGCGGGTCGCGTGTGGATCCGCGTGTTCCCCGACGTGCCGGTGTCGAAGAAACCCGCCGAAGTGCGCATGGGTTCCGGCAAGGGCAGCCCCGAATTTTGGGTCGTGCGCGTCAATCCGGGCCGCATTCTGTTTGAAATCGACGGCGTGCCGAAGCAGATCGCGACCGAAGCGTTCGAACTGGCCGGCGCGAAGCTGCCAATCAAGACGCGCATGGTTTCGCGTCTGGGCGAAGAGGGCTAGGACGATGACAAAAGTCGCCGACATCCGCGGCAAGACCGACGACCAGCTGAAGGACCAGCTCGTCGATCTGCGCAAGGAACAGTTCAACCTGCGTTTCCAGAAGGCCTCGGGCCAGCTCGAAAACGTCGCGCGCGTGCGCGCCGTGCGTCGCGACATCGCGCGCATCGAAACGGTCGCAGGCGAGCGTCGGCGCAAGCCGACCTCCGCCGCCAAAGCCTGATCGCATCCAGAGGACGACTAGACATGCCCCGCCGCACCCTGCAAGGAATCGTCACCAGCGACGCCATGGACAAGACCATCACGGTCAAGGTCGAGCGCCGCATGATGCATCCGGTCTACAAGAAGTTCATCGTGCGCTCCAAAAAGTACCTGGCGCACGACGAAACCAACCGCGCCAAAGAGGGCGACAACGTCAAGATCCGCGAATGCCGGCCGATTTCCAAGCGCAAGTGCTGGGAACTCGTGTCCGAAGAAGCGGCATCCTGAGCAGCGCCTGGAGGATTTGAACAATGATCCAGATGCGCACAAACCTGGAAGTCGCGGACAACTCTGGCGCGCGTCGCGTCCAGTGCATCAAAGTCCTCGGCGGTTCCATGCGCAAGACCGCGACGATCGGCGATATCATCGTCGTGTCGATCAAGGAAGCCATCCCGCGCGGCCGCGTGAAGAAGGGCGACGTGCACAAGGCGGTGATCGTGCGGACCTCGAAAGAGATCCGCCGCGCCGACGGCTCGTCGGTTCGCTTCGACCGCAACGCCGCCGTGCTGATCAACAAAGAGGGCGAGCCCATCGGGACGCGCATCTTCGGCCCCGTCACGCGCGAACTGCGCGGCAAGGGCTACATGAAGATCATCTCGCTGGCGCCGGAGGTGCTGTGATGGCCGTTAAACTCAAAGTCCGCAAAGACGACGAAGTCGTCGTCATCTCGGGCCGCGACAAGGGCAAGTCGGGCAAGATCGTGCGCGTGATCCCGGACGAAAACCGCGTGGTCGTGCAGGGCGTCAATATGGTCAAGCGCCATACGCGTCCGACCCAGGGCAAGACCGGCGGCATCGTGGAAAAGGAAGCGCCGATCCACGTGTCCAACGTCTCGCATATGGACCCCAAGGACCGCACGCCGACCAAGGTCGGCTACAAAACCGTCGACGGCCGCAAAGTTCGTTTTGCGCGCAAGTCCGGCGAACAGATCGATCGGTGAGCGACATGGCAACGCGTCTTCAAGACAACTACGACAAGACGATCAAGGCGGCCTTGATGCAGCAATTCGGGTACAAAAGCCCGATGCAGGTGCCCAAGCTCGAGAAGATCGTCGTCAACATGGGCGTGGGCGAAGCCGCGCACGACGCCAAGAAGCTCGAAGCGGCCGTTGCCGAGCTTGCCGCGATCACGGGCCAGAAGCCCATCGTGATCAAGGCACGCAAGGCGATCGCGAACTTCAAGCTGCGTCGCGGCCTGCCGATCGGCGCGAAGGTCACGCTGCGCGGCGCGCGCATGTACGAATTTCTCGACCGTCTGGTGACGATCGCGTTGCCGCGCGTGCGCGACTTTCGCGGCCTGTCGCCCAAGTCGTTCGACGGACGCGGCAACTACTCGCTCGGCATCAAAGAGCAGATCGTGTTTCCCGAGATCAATTACGACCGCATCGACCAGGTGCGCGGGATGGACATCATCATCGTGACGACGGCAAAGACGAACGACGAAGCCAAAGCGCTTCTGAAGTCGTTCGACCTGCCGTTTTACAACTGACGCGGCTGGAAGGATCCATGGCCAAGAAAAGCTCCGTCGAGAAGAACAAGCGGCGCGAACGCATGGCGAAGCAATTTGCCGGCAAGCGCAACCGCTTGAAGGCGATCGCGATCGACGAATCGCTGACCGCTGAAGAGCGCTTCGAAGCGCGCCTCAAACTGGCCGAATTGCCCCGCAATTCGTCCCCCAACCGGGTGCGTCTGCGCTGCGAGCTTACGGGCCGTTCGCGCGGGAACTACCGGAAATTCAAGCTCTGCCGCATCAAGCTGCGCGAACTGGCCTCGATCGGCCAGATCCCCGGCATGATCAAGGCCAGCTGGTAAGACGAAGGAAGGATTACGGACATGGCGATGAGCGATCCCCTGGGCGATATGCTTTCGCGCATCCGCAACGCGCAGACGCAGGGCCGGACGGCAGTTGATGTCCCGGCTTCGAAGCTGCGCAAGAGCGTGCTGGATGTGCTGGAGCGCGAAGGCTACATTCGCGGCTACGCGGTCGTCGACCGCAAGACGGCGGCGCCCGAACTGTCGGTCGAGTTGAAGTACCACGAAGGCGCGCCGGTGATCAAAGAGATCGCGCGCGTCTCCAAGCCGGGCCGCCGGGTCTATGCGAAGATCCGCGATCTGCCGAAATTCTACGGCGGTCTGGGCATTTCGATCCTCTCGACGCCCCGCGGCGTCATGTCGGACAGCGAGGCACGCGCCAACAATGTCGGCGGCGAAGTCCTCTGCACCGTGTTCTGATCGGAAGGCAGCAAAAACCATGTCGCGTATCGGCAAAAATCCGGTGACAGTTCCCGCAGGCGTGACCGTCGAGGTCAAGGGCCAGGATGTCGTCGTCGCAGGCAAGACGGGGCGCCGTTCGCTCACCTTGCACCGCGAAATCTCCGCCGCCGTCAAGGACGGCAAGGTCGTGTTCGTGCCGCGCAGCCAGTCCAAGCTGGCGCGCTCGGCCTGGGGCACGTCGCGCGCACTCGTGGCCAACATGGTCAAGGGCGCCCAGACGGGTTTCGAGCGCAATCTCGAAATCAACGGCGTGGGTTTCCGCGCCGACGTCCAGGGCAAGAACCTGATGCTCAAGATCGGCTTCAGCCACGAAATCGCCTTCCCGATTCCCGAAGGGATCGCGATCAAGGTCGGCGAAAAGAACATCGCGCTGAGCGTGACGGGCGCCGACCGCCAGCAGGTCGGCCAGGTCGCCGCCGAAATTCGTCAGCTGCGCAAGCCCGAGCCCTACAAGGGCAAAGGCATCAAGTACGCCGACGAAAAGATCCGCCGCAAAGAAGGCAAGAAGAAGTAAGGAACCGCAGCAATGGACAAGGCAAAGCTTTTGCACGACCGCCGCACCGCGCGGGTGCGGCACTCGCTGCGCGCCAAGTCGGGCGGTCGCGTGCGTCTGTCGATCTTCCGCTCGTCGAAGCATATCTACGCGCAGGTCATCGACGACAAGACCGGCCTCACGATGGCGGCAGCGTCGAGCGTGGACAAGGAACTGAAGGGATCGCTCAAGGGCGGTGCGGATATCGACGCGGCCAAGGCCGTGGGCGTGCTCGTCGCCAAGCGCGCGATCGCCGCAGGCATCAAGGAAGTCGCCTTCGATCGCGGCGGCTATCGCTATCACGGTCGCGTTCGTGCGCTGGCGGATGCCGCGCGCGAAGGCGGTCTGTCGTTCTGATTTCGAATTCCAGGAAGGGTTCCCATGGCACGCAAGTCTGGTGAAGGCGAACGCGGTCCCGGCCGCGGCCGTCGCGGCGAGCAGGGCGATCGCCCGCGCGATCGCGACGAAGCCGATCTCGTCGAAAAGCTGGTCGCCATCAACCGCGTCGCGAAGGTCGTCAAGGGCGGCAAGCGCTTCGGGTTCGCGGCCATCGTCGTCGTCGGCGACGGCAAGGGCAAAGTCGGTTACGGAACGGGCAAGGCCCGCGAAGTGCCCGAAGCGATCCGCAAGGCGACCGAGTACGCCAAGCGCGCGATGCAGCGCGTGCCGCTGCGCGAAGGCCGCACGCTGCACCACGACGTGCGCGGCCATTTCGGCGCGGGCCAGGTCGTGCTGCGGTCGGCCGAACCGGGTACCGGCATCATTGCTGGCGGTCCGATGCGCGCGATCTTCGAAAGCCTGGGCATCCAGGACATCGTGGCGAAATCGACCGGCACGTCCAATCCGCACAACATGATCAAAGCCACGTTCGACGCGTTCACGCGCATGGCGAGCCCGCGCAACATTGCCGCCAAGCGCGGCAAGAAGATTGCGGATATCGTCGGGCGTCGCGAAACCGACGCGGTCGCGGCGTAAAACCGGTCTTTAGGAGAAGCTCCAATGTCCAAGAAGACGGTTACCGTCAAGCAGATCGCCAGCGTCCTGGGCCGCGGTCCCGGCCAAAAGGAAACGCTGGTGGGTCTGGGTCTGCGGCGCGTCGGCGCGGTGCGCACGCTCGAAGACACGCCCTCGGTGCGCGGCATGATCCGCAAGGTGCAGCATTTGTTGCAGGTCCAAGGCTGAGACCGTCCAGGACCAAGCGCGCAACGCATTCTAATTTCGATCGGAAAGTCCCATGAAGCTCAACGAAATTCGCGACAACAAGGGTGCCCGCAAAACCCGCAAGCTTTTGGGCCGCGGCATCGGTTCGGGCCTCGGCAAAACCTCGGGGCGCGGCGGCAAGGGCCAGACGGCGCGTTCGGGCGTGGCGTTGAACGGCTTCGAAGGCGGCCAGACGCCGATCTATCGTCGTCTGCCCAAGCGCGGCTTCAACAATATTTTCCGTCTCGAATACCAGGAAATCAACCTCGGCAAGCTGCAGTGGGCGATCGACGAAAAGCGCGTCGATGCCTCCAAGCCGATCGACGCCAAGACGCTGGTCGAAGCGGGCATCTTGCGCCGCGAGTTCGACGGGTTGCGCGTGCTCGGCGACGGCAGCGACGATTTCAAGGCGAAGGTGCATCTGATCGCGCATGGCGCCACCAAGACGGCGATCGCCGCGATCGAGAAGGCCGGCGGCAAGCTCGAGATCGTCATTACTAAGCGCGAAAAGGTCGAAGCGGACGCCGCCAAAAAGCGCGAACGCCAGGCCAAGCGCAAGGCCAAGGAAGCCAAAAAGGGCGGCGGCAAGGCGGCTTGATTCGCCCGGCAGTTCATCCCAAATCCGAAACGGTCGGACGGGGTGCTCGGCAAACGGATCGGAAAGAGGCGTTGGGCGAATGGCATCGGCGGCGGAACAGCTTGCGCAGTCCTTGAATTGGGGCGCGTTTTCGAAGGCGACGGAACTCAAAAATCGCCTGTGGTTTACGCTGGGCGCGCTCGTCGTTTATCGTATCGGCACATATATCCCGTTGCCCGGAATCGATCCGGGCATTCTGCGCGAGATTTTCGAAAGTCAGCGCGGCGGTATCCTTGGCATGTTCGACATGTTCTCGGGCGGCGCCTTGGGCCGCATGACGTTGTTCGCGCTGAACATCATGCCGTACATCACGGCCTCGATCATCGTGCAGCTGATGACGGCCGTTTCGCCCCAGCTCGAAGCCCTCAAAAAAGAGGGCGAGGCGGGGCGCAAAACGCTCAACCAATACACGCGTTACCTGACGCTGTTCCTGGCGCTGTTCCAGTCGTTCGGCATTGCGGTTGGCCTTGAAAGCATGCGCGGCGCGGTGGGCGGTGCCGTCATCGATCCGGGCATGGGCTTCCGTTTCACCTGCGTTGTTACGCTTACGGGCGGCACGATGTTTTTGATGTGGCTCGGCGAGCAGATCACCCAGCGCGGCGTGGGCAACGGCATTTCGCTGATCATTTTCGCGGGCATCATCGCGAACCTGCCGCAGGCCTTGGGCGCCACGCTCGAAATGGGGCGCACCGGCGCCATTTCGACCTTCATCATTCTGGTGCTGCTGGTCATGTCGGTGCTGGTTGTGATGGCGATCGTCTATGTCGAGCGCGCGCAGCGCCGCATCATCGTCCAGTACCCCAAGCGCCAGGTCGGCAACAAAATGTTCGGCGGCGAGTCGTCGCATTTGCCGCTCAAGCTCAACACGTCGGGCGTCATCCCGCCGATCTTCGCGTCCTCGCTGCTGCTGCTGCCGTTGACGTTCGCCAACTTCAACCAGAACAACGACGTGGGCTGGCTAACGTGGCTCACCACCAATCTTGCGCACGGGCAGCCGCTTTATATCGCGCTCTACGTTGCGCTGATCGTGTTCTTCGCGTTCTTCTATACGGCCGTTGTTTTCAATCCGGTCGAGACCGCGGACAACCTCAAGAAGTACGGCGGCTTTGTGCCCGGCATTCGTCCCGGCAAGAATACGGCCGACTATCTCGACTACGTGCTGACGCGCCTCACGGTCGTGGGGGCGGGCTATCTGGCGGCGGTCTGCGTGCTGCCGGAAATTCTGATCAGCCAGTATGCGGTGCCGTTCTATTTCGGCGGCACGTCGCTGCTGATCGTGGTGTCGGTGACGATGGATACGGTGGCGCAGGTGCATTCGCATCTGCTTGCCCACCAGTACGAAGGCTTGATAAAAAAGTCCAAGCTGCGCGGAACGCGGCGCTAACCAAAAATAATCGGGAGCCGACGCCATGAATATCGTGCTGCTGGGCCCGCCTGGTGCGGGTAAGGGAACGCAAGCCAAGCGCATCGAAAAGTCGCTCGGTCTTGTGCAGCTTTCGACCGGCGACATGCTGCGCGCGGCAGTGGCCGCAGGGACCGAAATCGGCAAGCGCGCCAAAGCCGTCATGGCGGCAGGGCAGCTCGTCTCCGACGACATTCTGGTCGGCATGATTTCCGAGCGCATCGGCGAAGCGGACTGCAAGAACGGATTCATCCTCGACGGCTTCCCGCGCACCGTGGCGCAGGCCGAGGCGCTCGATGCGATGCTGAAAGCGCGCGGCTTCAAACTCGACTACGTCGTCGAAATGAAGGTCGACGACGCGGCGCTCGTTGCGCGCATTTCCGGGCGCTACAGCTGCAAGGATTGCGGCGCGGTTTTCCACGACGCGACCAAACCCGTGCGCGTCGAAGGCACCTGCGACTCGTGCGGGTCCAAAAACTTGATCCGCCGCCCCGACGACAATGCCGATACGGTCGCATCGCGCCTCAAGGCCTATCACGACCAAACAGCGCCAATTATCCCCTATTACCGCGATCGCGGCGCTTTGCGCACGGTCGATGGGATGGCGGAGATGGATGTCGTCACGGGCGAGCTTGCCAAGCTGTTTGGCAAGCCAATTGCCGCGATTTAGGGGGGGATCTGACTGCACCAAAGATTCTTTTGCAGCGCGGTTGACTCGAGGGTCGCCATGCATATAATGCGCGCCTCTCGGTGGTCGAAAGGCCAGGGCGAGGCGCATTGTTATTGCCGTGCGTCGCGTCTGCCGAACGGTCTGAAACTAGGTTAAGAGTCTGGACTAAAAAAGGAATTCAAGCATTCGGGCCGCCAGCCCCGAACCCCGTCAGGGTGGGGGTGTGGGCGGCCTCGAACGAAACGAAACGACTTTGCGGCACCCGCCGCAGCCAACATAGAGACGAAGGAGAGCCGACGTGGCGCGTATTGCTGGCGTCAACATTCCCACTGCCAAGCGTGTGGTCATTGCCCTGCGCTATATCTTCGGAGTCGGTCCGGCTTTGGCCGCCGACATCTGCAAGAAGGTGGGAATCCCCGATGCGAAACGGGTCAATCAGCTCTCCGACGAGGAAGTGCTGAAGATCCGCGAATGCATCGACCGCGAATTCCGCGTCGAGGGCGATTTGCGCCGCGAAATTGCGATGAACATCAAGCGCCTGATGGATATGGGCGCGTATCGCGGCCTGCGCCATCGCAAGGGCCTGCCGGTGCGCGGCCAGCGCACGCATACCAACGCCCGTACCCGCAAGGGCAAGGCGCGGCCCATCGCTGGCAAGAAAGTCGCCACGCGCAAATAGTCCGTCAGATTCGAGGAACGATTTATGGCCGAGAAAAAAGCAGCAGCCGCAGCCGGGCGTCCGCGCCGCCGCGAGCGCAAGAACATCGCGTCGGGCGTGGCGCATGTGAACGCGTCGTTCAACAACACGATGATCACGATCACGGATCCGCAGGGCAACACGATTTCGTGGTCCTCGTCGGGCACGCAGGGCTTCAAGGGCAGCCGCAAATCGACCCCCTACGCCGCCCAGATGGCCGCCGAAGACGCGGGCAAAAAGGCGATGGAACACGGCATGCGCACGATCGAGGTCGAAGTGAAGGGGCCGGGTGCGGGCCGCGAATCGGCGCTGCGCGCGTTGCAGGCGGTCGGCTTCCAGATCACGTCGATCCGCGACGTGACGCCGATTCCGCACAATGGCTGCCGCCCGCCCAAGCGCCGTCGCGTCTGATTGCGCCCCGGTTCGCGCAGTTGCGCGCGCCGGGACCTTGACAAGAAATTTGCCGGATCGGATTTGGCGCTTTTTGGTGCCACACGCACGATCCGCAAGACCACCCGAAAGGTGATCCTGTGCTGCAGAAGAACTGGAAAGAACTCATCAAGCCCCAGAAGCTGGACATCGAGCCGGGCGACGATGCCAAGCGCGAAGCCACGGTCGTTGCCGAACCGCTCGAGCGCGGCTTCGGTCTGACGCTGGGCAACGCGCTGCGCCGCGTGCTGCTCTCGTCGCTGCAGGGTGCCGCGATCACGACGATCAAGATGGACGGCGTGCTGCACGAGTTCTCGTCGATTCCGGGCGTACGCGAAGACGTGACCGACGTCGTCTTGAACATCAAGGCGATCGCGCTGCGCATGCATGGCGACGGCCCCAAGCGCATCGTGCTGAAGGCGACCGGCCCCGGCGAAGTGCGCGCAGGCCAGATCGAAACCGGCCACGACGTGGAGGTCATGAACCCCGACCACGCGATCTGCACGCTCGACGACGGCGCCAAGCTCAATCTGGAAATGACCGTCGAAAGCGGCAAGGGCTACGTTCCGGGCGCCACGTCGCGTCCGGCCGACGCGCCGATCGGCATCATTCCGGTCGATGCGCTGTTCAGCCCCGTTCGCAAGGTTTCGTACAAGATCGAAAATACGCGCGTCGGCCAGGTCACCGACTACGACAAGCTGTCGATGCGCATTGAAACCAACGGCGCCATCACGCCGGAAGACGCCGTGGCCCTGGCCGCGCGCATCCTGCAGGACCAGCTCCAGCTCTTCATCAATTTCGAAGAGCCGAACGCGGAACGCGTCGAAGAAAAGGTCGGCGATCTGCCGTTCAACAAGAACCTGCTCTTGAAGGTCGACGAGCTCGAGCTCTCGGTGCGCTCGGCCAACTGCCTCAAGAACGACAACATCATCTATATCGGCGACCTTGTGCAGAAGTCGGAAGCGGAAATGCTCCGCACGCCGAATTTCGGCCGCAAGTCGCTGAACGAGATCAAGGAAGTTCTGTCCCAGATGGGTTTGCATCTGGGCATGCAGATCCCCGGCTGGCCGCCCGAAAATATCGAGGAGCTCGCCAAGAAACTCGAAGAGCCGTACTGAACGGTTTTTCGCTGAAGGAGTAGAAGACAATGCGTCACGGAGTCGCCGGCCGGAAGATGGGCCGCACCTCGCCGCACCGCCAAGCAACGCTCGCCAATATGGCGGTGTCGCTGATCGTGCACGAGCAGATCAAGACCACGGTTTCCAAGGCCAAGGAACTGCGCCCCTATGTCGACCAGCTGATCACGCTGGGCAAGAAGGGCGGTTTGGCCAATCGTCGCCGCGCGCTCTCGATGCTGCAGGACACGATCGTGGCCCAGAAGCTGTTCGGCGCCCTCGCCGAGCGCTACAAGGCGCGCAACGGCGGCTACACGCGCGTGCTGCGCGCGGGCATGCGCCATGGCGACGCGGCGTCGCTCGCGGTGATTGAACTGGTCGACCGCGATCCGGCCGCCAAGGGTGCGGCCGACAAAGCGCGCGTCGCCGCCGAGCGCGAAGCGATGGACAAAGCCGAGGCCTCGACCGCGACCGCGTAAGCGCCGCATTTCGACGCTACTTCAAGACGGCGCCGGGCAACCGGCGCCGTTTTTGTTTGCGCTCGGGTTGCGCGCTTGGTGCGGCACGAAAAACGCGACGTCGCCAGCCCCGGCCCCTGTCGCTCGTGACGCCGGGCGTGCGAAGGAACTATACTGAAGCCATGCGTTTGCTTTCCGCTTTTTTGGTTCTTTTGCTCGCACTCCCCGCCGCCGCGCAGACGCGCGCGGTGCCGGAATCGCGTGCGCAAGTGCAATTGTCGTTTGCCCCCGTCGTCAAACGCGCGGCGCCGGCCGTGGTGAACGTTACGACCCGGCGCGTGCAGCGCACGGTGGCCTCGCCGTTTGCCAACGATCCCACCTTCCAGCGCTTTTTCGGCAACCAGTTTCCCGGCATGGGCGAGCGCGTGCAGAATTCGCTGGGCTCGGGCGTCATCGTCGATCCGGCGGGCCTCATCGTCACCAATTTCCACGTCATCCGCGGCGCCGAGGAGATCATCGTCAGCCTTGCCGACCGGCGCGAATTCGAAGCAAGCGTGGTCCGCGCCGACGAGCGCACCGACCTTGCCGTGCTGCGCATCGATGCGGGCAGCGAGGCGTTGCCCACGCTCGAATTCAAGGATTCCGACGATCTGGAAGTGGGCGACATCGTGCTCGCCATCGGCAACCCGTTCGGGGTCGGGCAGACGGTCACGCAGGGCATCGTTTCGGCCGTGGCGCGCACGATGGCGGGCATCGCCGATTTCCGGTTTTTCATCCAGACCGATGCCGCGATCAATCCGGGCAACTCCGGGGGCGCGCTCGTCACGCTCGACGGCAAGCTGATCGGCATCAATACCGCCATTTTTTCGCGCGACGGCGGCTCGAACGGCATCGGGTTTGCCGTTCCCGCCAACATGGTGCAGACGGTTGTGGCGTCGGTCGCGTCGGGCGGGCGGCTTGTGCGCGCGTGGCTGGGCGCATCGGGCCAGAGCGTGACCAACGAGCTTGCGCCCGGCTTGGGGCTCGCGCGCCCGGCTGGGGTTGCGATTACGGACATCTATCCGGGCGGGCCTGCCGAGCGCGCGGGCTTGCGGCGGGGCGATGTCGTGCTCGGCATCGAAGGGCGGGAGGTCAACGACAACGACGCGCTGCGCTTTCGCATCGCAACGCAGCCGATCGGCCAAAACGTGCGCTTGACTGTCTGGCGCGGCGGGCGCGAAAGCACGGTGACGGCCGCGCTGACGGCGCCCATCGAAGTGCCGCCGCGCGACGTAACGCCCCTGCGCGGCCAGCATCCGTTTTCGGGCGCGACGCTTGCGAATCTGTCGCCGGCGTTCGTCGAGGAACTCGGGCTCGATTTGCCGCCGCGCGGCGTGATCGTCACCGAAGTGCGGCGCGGCAGTGCGGCCGCCCAATTGCGCCTGCAACCGGGCGATCTGGTTTTGCGCATCAACGAGCGCGCGATCGCCACCGTCGAAGACGCGCGCCGTGCCGTGCAAACGCCGCTGCCTTGGCGCTTGCAGGTCCAGCGCGGCGGGCGCGTGCTCAACACCACGATCGGCGGATGAGTTCGCCCCGCAAACCGGCGGCGCCCGGCCTGTTCGCGGCCCCGCCAAGCGACCGGCCCTTGGCCGAACGCCTGCGCCCGGCCGTGTTGGCCGAGGTCGTGGGCCAAGACCATCTGCTGGCGGGCGACGGGCCGCTTGCGCGCATGCTCGCGAACAGGAAGCTTGCCTCGATCGTGCTGTGGGGTCCGCCGGGCTGCGGCAAGACGACGATCGCGCGCCTGTTGGCCGATGCGGTTGGGCTCGAATTTGTCGCGCTGTCGGCGGTGTTTTCGGGCGTCGCCGATTTGCGCAAGGCGTTTGCCGAAGCGGTCGAGCGCCGCTTGATGGGCAAAGCCACGCTGCTGTTCGTCGACGAGATCCACCGCTTCAATCGCGGCCAGCAGGACGGCTTCCTGCCCTATGTCGAAGACGGCACGGTGACGCTGGTGGGGGCCACGACCGAAAACCCGTCGTTCGAAATCAACGCGGCGCTGCTGTCGCGCTGCCAGGTGCTGGTCCTCAAACGTTTGGACGAAGCCAGGCTCGGCGCTCTGCTGGCGAAGGCCGAGGCCGAGCACGGCGCCAAGCTGCCCTTGACGGACGATGCGCGTGTCGCCCTCGTAGCGATGGCCGACGGCGACGGGCGCTACCTCTACAATCTTGCCGAGCAGGTGTTCCAGCATCGCGGCGCAGCCCTCGATACGAGCGCGCTCGTGCAGGCGGTGCAGCGGCGAGCACCCCTTTACGACAAGGCGCAGGAGGGGCACTACAACCTCATCTCCGCATTGCACAAATCGATGCGCGGGTCCGATGCGGATGCGGCGCTCTATTGGCTTGCGCGCATGCTGGCGGGCGGCGAAACGCCGCTTTACATCGTGCGTCGTCTCGTACGGTTTGCGGTCGAGGATGTGGGGCTTGCCGATCCGCAAGCGGTCCAGCAGGCGCTGGCGGCCAAGGACGCTTACGATTTTCTGGGCTCGCCCGAGGGCGAATTGGCGATCGCGCAGGCCGTGCTCTATCTTGCGTGCGCGCCCAAATCGAACGCGGGCTACGTGGCAAGCAAAGCCGCGATGGCGGCGGCCAAGGAGACGGGCTCGCTGATGCCGCCGATGCATATTCTGAATGCGCCGACGGCGCTGATGAAAGAGCTTGGCTACGGCAAGGGCTATGCCTATGACCACGACGCGCCCGATGCGTTTTCGGGCCAGAACTATTTCCCCGACCAAATGCCGCGTCCGGTTTTCTACGACCCGCCCGAACGCGGCTTCGAGCGCGAAATCCGCAAACGCCTGGACTATTGGGCCAAGCGGCGCGCTCAGCGCATGGGGGACGAGTGATCCACATGGCCATTAGGGTGCGCATATGCATTTTTTCGAATCCGGTTGCAGATAATCTTTAGGTGTTAGATCATTGGTTTTTTCCCGTGTAACGATGAGGGGCCGAGGATGATGGGTTTGTTGGAGCAACGCTCCGCCTATTGCGATGAACGCCTTGGGAAGCTTCGGTCAGCGATTTCGAGGAATGCGAATATCCCGAACCTCGAAGACTTGTGTGTCTACGTGACAGGATCGTTCGGACGCGGCGAGGCGTCGCCGCACTCCGATCTCGATCTGTTTTTTCTCAATCGCGGTACCGTGTCGAAGCATGGGCTGACGAACCGCGACAAAGCGCTGCTCTTTGCCGACCTCATCCGTGTCGTCGAAGATCTTTGCTTCCCGCCTTTGACCAAAGGCGGCGCCTACCTGAAAATCCACTATCTTGATGACGTTTTGGATTCGATCGGCAGCCAGACCGAAGATTTTGAAAATTCATTTACGGCCAGAATGCTTTTGTTAACTGAAAGCACCGCCGTTTTGAACGCGCCGATGTTTGACGCGGCGCTGCGCAAGCTCATTGATGTCTATTTTCGCGACTATCACGACCACGAAAAAGAGTTTCGGCCGATTTTCCTCATCAACGATATAGTTCGGTATTGGAAAACAATGTGCATGAACTACGAGCACAATCGGCACCGGACCGATGACGCTGCCAACGACGACCCTGCCGGGATTCAGCGCAACAAGAACAAGGCGCACACCAAAAATTTCAAACTGAAATTCAGTCGGATGCTGACTTGTTTTTCTTTCGTTATCGCGTGTGTGGCTCAGGGGCGAGGAATCGGTCCGGAGAACGTTGAAAATATTGCGAGAAAGACCCCTTTGCAGCGGCTCGACTGGGTTGCTCAACAGAGGCCTCAAGCTAAAGAAATGGTCGAAATGGCGAAGGCAGAGTATGCTTGGTTTCTGGAAAAGACAGGATGCGACTCGGGTGAGCTTGAGGCGTGGATTTCGAATCGGGAAGTTAGGAATACCGCCTTCGACAAGGGTCGCACATTCGGCGCGACAATTTACCGTCTGCTGAGCAGCGTTACCGAACCAGACACTTTGAGGTACCTTGTCGTATGAGCAACGTCGTGCGCTTCTTCAATACGGCATATTTTGGCGGCAGCGACATTGTGCGACTGCTCAACGCGATCATCTATGTTGCCAATCCGACCGAGAAAGACGCTGCACACATCACGTTTCAGGGCCCCTTCTTCTCGCCGTCCGAGGCGCAGGACATGCTGCCTGCCGACGTGGCGGGCGCGCCGGTTGGCGTCGATGGAACAGCTAACTTCTTCGACTGCGGGCAGCAGACGATTTTTTTGAAATGCCATTCGCCAAAGATATTCAAACACTGGCACAAACCGGATGGGTTTCTGACCCAGCACATTACGCTCTATGATGGCCGCCAAGCGGATTTCGCCACGCGTCTTTTCGACCGTATCCGTCGGTACCATTGGTCGTTTGAACTTTACGTCGATCATGTAGCGACAGTGCGCTCGGTCAAGGGCGAGTACCGGCCGGGCTTGTTCAATTCGATTGAGCGCCCGCTGATCGAGGAACTCGATGGCACCAAATTCGTCCATACGCGTTTTGTTGAAATGACCGATGTCGATCGACTGGATTTGATCGAGCGGATGTGCGCGCTGCTGTTCGCACCGTCCGCCTCTCTCGGTCGCCGAGCGTTGGCGTAAATTGTCAGGAGTCCAGGAAATCCGCGTCAAGGCGGACGATGCGGACCAGCGGCTCGATCGCTGGCTCAAGCGGCGTTTTCCAGCCTTGGGGCAAGGGCGCATCGAGAAGCTGCTGCGCACGGGCCAGATCCGCGTCGACGGCAAACGCGCCAAATCGAACCAGCGGCTCGCGCCCGAGCAGGCGATCCGCCTGCCGCCGCATATCGACATGCCCCCGCCCGACGAGCCCGAAGGCGGCGGCCCGGCCGTGCGCGTGCCGCGCGCGATCTCCAAGGCGGATGCCGAGCTCATCCAATCGTGCGTCATCTACAAGGACGACGACGTGATCGTGCTCAACAAACCGCCGGGCCTTGCCGTGCAGGGCGGGACGGGCACCGAGCGCCATATCGACGGCATGCTCGACGCGCTGCAGTTCGACCAGGAGGGCAGGCCCAAGCTCGTGCATCGCTTGGACCGCGACACGTCGGGCGTGCTGGTGCTGGCGCGCGGGGCGCGCAACGCGCAGCTGCTGGGCGATTCGTTCCGGCACCGCAATGCCCGCAAAATTTACTGGGCGCTGGTGGTGGGCGCCCCCAAACCCGCGCAAGGCAAGATCGATCTGGCGCTTGCCAAAGAAGCGGGCCCCAGCGGTTACGAGCGCGTGGCGCCCGACGCGGACGACGGCAAACGCGCGGTCACGCTGTTCTCAACGGTCGAGGTTGCGGGCGACCGCGCGGCATGGCTTGCTTTGTGGCCGCGCACGGGCCGCACCCATCAGCTGCGCGTGCATTGCGCCGAAGCGCTGAAGACGCCGGTCGTCGGCGACGGCAAATATGGCGGTACCGAAGCAAGGCTGGTCGGCGACGGGCTTTCGGCCAAGCTGCATCTGCACGCGCGCTCGATCGAAATTCCGCATCCGTCGGGCGACGGGTTGCTCAAAGTTCGCGCGCCACTGCCCTTGCACATGAAAAAAACCTGGGAATTTTTTGGCTTCGACGTCGATGCGCGCACGGACCCGTTCCCGCGCGACTAAGCGGCCTTGGCCGCCCCTTCAAAAACCGGCAAACTCGCGTTCAATGAACCTCCAAAATCCCCCGCGTCTGGCCCTGTTCGATTTTGACGGCACGTTGGTCGACAGCCAGCATGCGATCCAAGCCTGCATGCAAAGCGCGTTCGACAGCATGGGGCTTGCGGCCCCGACGCTTGCCCAAACCCACCGCGTGATTGGCCTGCCGCTCGAGCGCTGCATGGCGCTGCTGGCGCCAAGCCAAACCGAGGCTGCGCATCTGGAACTCACGGCCGCCTACAAGCGCGCGTTTTTCGAACTGCGCACCGATGGCGGCATGGTCGAGCCGATGTTTCCAGGCGCCCTTGCAGCGCTCGACGCGATCGAGGCGGCGGGTTGGCAGCTTGGCATCGCCACTGGCAAAGCGCGCCGCGGGCTCGATGCGGTGCTGGCGTCGCACGGGTTGCTCGCACGCTTTAGAACGCTGCAAACCGCCGACCGCGCGCCCGGCAAACCCGACCCGACGATGGTCCGCTGGGCGCTCGAAGAAACCGGCGTGGATCGCAAAAACGCCATCATGATCGGCGATACAAGTTTCGACATGGCGATGGCGAAGGCGGCCGGTATTCCCGCACTCGGCGTCGTTTGGGGCTATCATGCGCCCGACGAACTCGTGGCGGCCGGGGCGACCCGCATCGCCGAATCCTACGACGACGTGCCGGACTTGATCCGGCAGATTTGGGGAGAAGCACAATGCGCGTCTTGAAATGGGTTGCCATCGGGCTTGCGGGCCTCGTGGTGCTGGTCGTGGCGGGCGTGTTCGTCGTGGTCTCGACGATCGACCCCAACCAGTACAAACCCCAGATCGTCGAGGCCGCCAAAAAGGCGACCGGGCGCGATCTGGTCCTCAAGGGCGACATCAAGCTTGCCGTCGGCTTGAATCCCAGTTTCAGCATCGCCGACGTGACGTTCGGCAATGCGGCATGGGGCACGCGCCCCGAAATGGTCAAGGTCGGGCGCTTCGAAGTGCAAGTGGCGCTGATGCCGCTGCTCTCCAAGCAGGTCGACGTCAAGCGACTGGTGCTGGCCGACACCGACATTTTGTTGGAGACCAACGCCGCCGGTGCGGGCAACTGGGCGTTCGACGCCGCAAAACCCGCCGCACCCGCCCAGCCCGCCAACCAACCCGCCCAAGCGGCGGGCGCGCCGTTGCCGTTGCCGGTGGTTCGCGAGGTGGAACTGCGCAACGCGCGCTTTGCCTTCCGCGACGGCAAGACGCGCGAAACCCAGGAAGTCAAACTTGAGCGCGTTCTGCTCAATGCCGACAGCATTTCCTCGCCGCTCAAAATCGAAATTGCCGGGGCGGTCAACGTGCCGGCTTTGGCAGGCGAGCAGAAATTCACGCTGAAGGGCGAGGTGGGCTCGATCGAACGCGCGCTGCAAACGGCCGGTGCGCCGTGGCCGGTCAATCTGGCCTTCGGGGTCGGCGACAATGTTTTGACCGGCAAGCTTGCAGGCGCCATCCAGGCGCCGTCCGCAGCCCAGGGCATCGCGATGGCGCTCACGCTTGCAATCCCCGATCTGCAGAAGCTCGCAGCACTTGCCAAGGCCGACAGCCCGATCGCGGGCCCGCTCAATCTTGAGATGCAAGTGCGCGACCCGGCCCCCCAACGCTACCAGATCTCCAACCTCAAGCTCGCGATGGGCCTGCAAAACGCGGTCGATCTTTCGGGCGAGGCGACGGTCGTGCTGCCGCAAACGCCGACCGGCAAACCGGCGGTGCAGGCCAATCTGCGCTCGACGACGATCGATCTGGTGAAGCTGTTTCCGGCCAAGCCTGCGGCAGCCCAGGCACGCCCGGCGACCGCAACGTCATCCGGCGCGGCGCCAAGCGACGGGCGCGTCATTCCCAACGAAAAGCTGCCCTTCGAAGCGCTGAACAGCGCCAATGCCGACATCAAATACGCCGCCGACAGCATCGTCACGGCCGGCGCCACGCTGCGCGATCTCAATCTTGCGCTCGTGCTCAACAACGGCGCGTTGACCGTGCGGCCGCTGACCTTCGATATGGACGGCGGCAAGTTCCTGGTCGAGACCACCGCCAACGCCGCGCAGAAAAACTTCACCCAGAAGGTCGAGATGCGCAATCTCGATGTCGGCCGTGTTTTGACCGAGCGCAAGTTGAACGATTGGTTCAAAGGCGGCCTTACCACGTTCGATCTCAATCTGCGCGGCCAGGGCGACACGGCGCGCGCGTTGGCGGCCTCGCTGAACGGCGACGTGTTCTTGAACATGGGGCCGGGCGAACTGGGCCAGGCCGCCACGCGCGTGATCGGCGATTGGCTCGCCAAGGTGGCGCCGCCCTTGGCAGCCGTGAATATCGGTACTTCCGTGCGCTGCGGCATCCACAAGATCGATTTCCAGAACGGCGTCGGCACGTTTCGCGCCGGTCTGCTCGATACGGGGGTGATGTCGGCGCGCACCAGCGGCACGCTCAATCTTGGCACCGAACAGCTTGGCCTCAACCAAGTGGTCGGCCCGATTGCCGTCTTTGTTCGCGGCACGTTTGCCAATTCCAGCATCGTTCCGGATCCGGCCGGCAGCGCGCAAGCGCTGCTCTCGGGCGGGGCAGGCGCGATCACGGGCCTTGTCGGCGGTGCAGGTTCGATCGTCGGCGGTTTGATCGGTGGATCGCAGCCGCAAGGGACACGCGCGCCGGCGGCCTCGAACGCCAACGCCTGCGCGCAAGCGCTGGCAGCGGCCACCGGCCGACCGGCGCCGGCGGCCCCCGCAGCCGCACCGGCACCGGCCGCACAACCAGCCCCGGCCCAGCCTGCAGCGCCGGGCGGCATCCAATTGCCGGGCGGCATGCGTTTGCCGTTCAGCCGTTGAGCGAGACCAATGCGGCACCCGTCTTTGCCGAGCCGAGCGTCCAGACGCTCGGCGACGGCTTTGGCGTGGCGCTCGACGGCATGGCGCTCAAAACGCCGGCGGGCACGGTTTTGCGCGTGCCGACAAAGGCGTTTGCCGAGGCGTTGGCGGACGAGTGGCGCGGGGTTTTGCCGCGCGGCAAATTCGCCAAGTTCGATTTCGAGAAAGTACCGCTGACGCGTATCGCGGGCACGGCTTGCGACCGCATCGCGCCCAAACGCGACGCCGTGATCGACGAATTCGTCGCCTATGCCGAAACCGATCTGGTCTGCTACCGCGTGGGCGAACCGCGCGATTTGGCTGCGCGCCAGATCGCAACCTGGCAACCGCTGCTCGATTGGCTCGCCCTCGCGTTCGATGCGCGGCTTGAGGCGCACATGGCCGTCGCGCCGCGCCCGCAACCCGCATCGAGCCTGGGGGCGCTGCGAAAATCGCTGCACGGCTTCGACGACCTTAAATTGTCGGGGCTTGGGGTAGCGGTCGAAGCGTGCGGGTCGCTTGCCATCGGGTTGGCGCTGGCCGAGGGGCGCTTGGATGCGGCCGGCGCGTTCGCTGCCGCCGAGCTCGACGCGCTGTTCCAGATCGAGCGCTGGGGCCCGGACCCCGTGCATACGGCCAAGCACGCCGCCATCCGCGCCGATCTTGTTGTTTGCGAACGGTTTTTGGCGCTGGCGAAAGCCTAGCCGCTTTGCTACTCCCTGAGGACGGCACAATTCCGTCATAGAAGGAAGTCCGTCGTCCATGCAGGAAATTCTCAACGAACTCGAAGCGCGTCGGCAAAGCGCGCGCGCGGGCGGCGGCGCCAAGCGCGTCGAAGCGCAGCACGCCAAGGGCAAACTTACGGCGCGCGAGCGGCTCGACGTGCTGCTCGACGAAGGCTCGTTCGAAGAATGGGACATGTTCGTCGAGCATCGCTCGGTCGAGTTCGGCATGGCGGACCAGAAAGTCCCCGGCGACGGCGTCGTCGCGGGGTGGGGCACCGTCAACGGGCGCCTCGTGTTCGTCTATTCGCAGGATTTTACCGTGTTCGGCGGCTCGCTTTCCGAAGCGCATGCCGAAAAAATCTGCAAGATCATGGACCAGGCCATGAAAGTGGGGGCGCCCGTCATCGGCCTCAACGATTCGGGCGGGGCGCGCATCCAAGAAGGCGTCGCGAGTCTTGCGGGCTATGCCAACGTGTTCCAGCGCAACGTGCTGGCCTCGGGCGTGGTGCCGCAAGTGTCGCTCATCATGGGGCCGTGCGCGGGCGGTGCGGTCTATTCGCCCGCGATGACCGACTTCATTTTCATGGTCAAAGACAGCTCCTACATGTTCGTGACCGGTCCCGACGTCGTCAAGACCGTGACGCACGAAATCGTCTCGGCCGAGGATCTGGGCGGTGCCGCGACCCACACGCAAAAATCGGGCGTGGCCGATCTGGCGTTCGACAACGACGTCGAAGCGCTTTTGCAAACGCGCCGCTTTGTCGATTTTCTGCCGCAGAACAACAAAGCCAGCGTGCCGCAGCGCCCAACGCACGACAGCCCCGAGCGCGTCGAGCCCTCGCTCGATACGCTCGTGCCGGCCAATCCCAACAAGCCCTACGACATGCACGAAGCGATTTTGAAAATCGTCGACGATGCCGACTTTTTCGAAATCCAGCCGGACAACGCCAAAAACATCATTGTCGGGTTCGGGCGCATCGAAGGGGCGACGGTCGGGTTCGTTGCCAACCAGCCGATGGTGCTGGCCGGGTGTCTCGACATCGCGGCTTCGATCAAGGCCGCGCGCTTCGTGCGTTTTTGCGACTGCTTCGGCATCGCGATCGTCACCCTCGTGGACGTGCCGGGCTTCATGCCCGGAACCGCGCAGGAATATGGCGGCATCATCAAGCACGGGGCGAAGCTGCTGTATGCCTATGCCGAGGCGACGGTGCCGAAAGTGACGCTCATCACGCGCAAGGCGTATGGCGGCGCCTACGACGTGATGGCGTCGAAACATCTGCGCGGCGATTTGAACTACGCGTGGCCGACGGCCGAAATTGCCGTGATGGGCCCCAAGGGTGCGGTCGAAATCATCTTTCGCGCCGACATGGGCGACCCTGCCAAAATCGAAGCGCGCACCGACGAATATCGCAAGCGCTTCGCCAATCCGTTCGTGGCGGCCTCGCGCGGCTTCCTCGACGACGTGATCTCGCCCGCATCGACGCGCCCGCGGCTGGCCCGCGCGCTCGCGATGCTGCGCACCAAAAAACTCGAAAATCCGTGGAAGAAACACGGGAACATTCCGCTGTGAAAGACCCCCGCGCCGAACGCCTGCGCCAGTTTCGGCTGCATGCGCTGGTCTTTACCGGCGTGCTGTTTCTGGCGATCGCGGCGAATGCGCTGGTCTCGCCCGGATATCCGTGGTGGATGTGGCTTGGCAGCGTGTGGGCGCTGCCGCTCTCGCTGCATTGGGCCTATGCCCATGAAATCATCGGGCCCAAAATTTCACGCGGGGACCGCTGATGCGACGGGCTTTGCAAATCCATTTCGCCGTGGCGCTCGCAAGCATCGGAATTTTGGCGGGCGTAAACGTGCTTTTTGTGCCGGGCTTCCATTGGTGGGCGCTTGTCGCCGTCGCATGGGGCGTGCCGTTGGCGCTGCATACCGCCTATGCGCTGGGTCTCTTTGGGGAACTTTTCGGATCGAAGGATCGCTGACATGAACGCGCAGACGGGCAAATTGTTCGGCAAAATTCTGGTCGCCAATCGCGGCGAAATCGCGGTGCGCGTCATGCGCACGGCCAAGCGCCTTGGCATCAAAACCGTCGCGGTCTATTCGGATGCCGATGCCGAGGCGCTGCATGTGCGCGAGGCGGACGAGGCCGTGCGCATCGGCCCCGCACCCACGGCCGAAAGCTATTTGAAGATCGACGCGATCCTGGCCGCGTGCAAAGCCACGGGCGCCGAGGCCGTGCATCCGGGCTACGGCTTCCTGTCGGAAAACGCCGCGTTCGCGACCGCGCTCGACAAGGCCGGCATCGTGTTCATCGGCCCGTCGATGAAGGCGGTCGCGGCGATGGGCGACAAAATCGAGTCGAAGATCTTGGCCCAGAAGGCCGGCGTTTCGACCGTGCCGGGCTATTTGAAGCCCATCGTCGATGCGGACGAGGCGGTCCGCGTATCGAGGGACATCGGCTATCCCGTGATGATCAAAGCCTCGGCCGGCGGCGGCGGCAAGGGCATGCGCATCGCCTTCAACGACGATGAGGCGCGCGAAGGGTTTTTGTCGGCAACGAGCGAAGCCAAATCCTCGTTCGGCGACGATCGCGTGTTCGCCGAAAAATTCGTCGAAGAACCGCGCCATATCGAAATCCAGCTGATCGGCGATTCGCACGGGAACATTCTCTATCTCAACGAGCGCGAATGCTCGATCCAGCGCCGCCACCAGAAAGTGATCGAGGAAGCGCCGTCGCCGTTTCTCGATCCCGCAACGCGCGCGGCCATGGGCGAGCAGGCGGTGGCGCTCGCGCGCGCGGTCGAATACCGCTCGGCCGGCACGGTCGAGTTCATCGTCGACAAGGACAAAAAATTCTATTTCCTCGAGATGAACACGCGCCTGCAGGTCGAGCATCCGGTGACCGAGATGATCACCGGCCTCGACATCGTCGAGATGATGATCCGCGTGGCGGCGGGCGAAAAGCTCGGCCTTGCGCAAAAGGACGTCAAAATCGACGGCTGGGCGATCGAATCGCGCGTCTATGCCGAAGACCCGCTGCGCAATTTCATGCCGTCCATCGGGCGGCTGTCGCAGCTCTCGGCGCCCGAAGGGCGGCCCGGCATTCGCATCGATACCGGCGTCTACGAGGGCGCGGAGATCTCGATGTACTACGATCCGATGATCGCCAAGCTGATCGCGCACGGCAAAACGCGCGCCGAAGCCACGCAGCGCATGTCGGCCGCGCTCGATGCCTACGTGGTGCGCGGCGTGAACCAAAATATCTCGTTCCTGGCCGCGATCATGCACCACGAACGCTTCCAGGCGGCGCGCCTGACCACGGGCTTCATTGCCGAAGAATTCAAAGGCGGCTTCAAGGGGCGCGCCCTCGATGCCGCGTTGCGCGCGACGTTCGTTGCGGTGGCCGCCGCCCTCCACCGTCGCCAGCGCGAGCGCGAGATCGGCATTTCGGGCCAGTTGCCCGGCCACGCCGCCAAGATCGGCGAAACGGTCGCGGTGCGCCTCGACGGGATCGAGACCGAGGCGCGCGTGCAGTTCGCGGGCGGCGTGCTGCGCATCGTCACGGCCGACGGCACGTCGGAAGTCGCGAGCGCGTGGCAACCTGGATTGGCCTTGTTCGAAGGCCTGATCGACGGCGTGCCCGTATGCGTGCAGGTCGCGCGCGCAGGCTCCGGCTACCGGCTGTTCCATGCGGGCTGTTTGGTCGACGCGCTCGTGCTCGATCCGCGCGCGGCCGCGCTCAACCGTTTGATGCCGGCCAAGCGCGCGGCCGACACGTCGCGCTTTTTGCTGTCGCCCATGCCGGGCCTGCTCAAGAGCGTTGCCGTGCGCGACGGGCAGGAGATCAAGGCAGGCGAGCCCTTGTGCACCATCGAGGCGATGAAGATGGAAAACGTGCTGCGCGCCGAGCGCGACGGCACGGTTGCCAAGCTGCTGGCGGCCGCAGGGGATTCGCTGGCGGTCGACCAGAAAATCATCGAGTTCGGCTGACCGTGCCGACGGCGCAAACGGCAGGGGACCAAAAGGCTGGCGCGCGCGCCGCGTTTTTCGCGCGCATGCTAGCCGCCAATGCGCCCGCGCAAGCGGCCGAACTGCCGCCAAGCTGGCAGCAAGCGCTCGACGAATTGCGGCTTGCCTACCTCGCGGGTGCGGGGGCCGCTTGCGTGGTGCTTTCGTTTGCGCTGGCGGAAGCGGCCCAGCGCCGCGCGGGCGACGGCGAAAATCCCGAATATGATTTGCTGCGTGCCCGCCGCAATCGCGTGGCGCATCTGGACAAAGACGACTATCCGGATCCCGCAACGCTCGACGATTGGGCCGACGCCGCCTTGCGCACCGCACTGCGACTGGCCTATGCGGCCGCGTGGCGGTAGTCTTGCACGGCATGCCAAACGCCGCGCGCCGTGTCCATCACGTGACGATCAAGGGCCATGTCCAGGGCGTGTGGTATCGCGGCTGGACGGTCGAAAACGCGACGGCGCTGGGGCTGCATGGGTGGGTCCGCAACCGGCCCGACGGCACGGTCGAAGCCGTGTTCGCAGGTGCGCCCGATGCGCTCGACAGAATGATCGAGGCATGTCGGCGCGGACCTATGTCGGCGCGCGTGTCGGATGTGGTCGTGACGGACATTGCCGACGAAGGCTGGACCGATTTTGTCCAGCGCGCGACGCTCTAGGCGCCGAACACTTCGAAAAACGCGGCTTCGAGCGCCATGTCGACTTCCGGCATCGACACGATTTGGCCAAGGTCGGCAAGCGACGTGACGCCGTAGCTCGGCGCCGAAATTCCGCACGGCACGATGCCCGCGAAGTGCGAGAGATCGCAATCGACATTGAGCGATATGCCGTGGAACGCAACCCAGCGTTTGACGCGCACGCCGAGCGCGCCGATCTTGTCCTCGCGTCGCCCGCCTTTGCCGTCTGGGCCGCGATCGACCCAGATGCCGATGCGTCCCTTGCGCCGCTCGCCCTTCACGTTGAACCGCGCGAGCGTCGCGACGATCCATCGTTCGAGATGTTCGACATAGGCGCGCACGTCGCCGCCGCGCGGTTTCAAGTCGAGCATCGCATAGGCCACGCGCTGGCCCGGACCATGATACGTGTACTGGCCGCCGCGCCCGGCTTCGAACACGGGGAAGCGGTCGGGGGCGACAAGGTCGGCAGGCTTCGCCGAAGTGCCGGCCGTATAAAGCGGCGGATGTTCGACCAGCCAGACCATTTCGGGGGCCTGGCCGTCGCGAATTTGGGCTGCGCGCGCCTCCATAAACGACAAGGCTTGCGCGTAATCGGTAAGGCCCTCGGCCACCCGCCATTCGAGCCCGTCCAACGGTTTGTTTTTCCAGCTCATTCGGGCTCCGGTCCGGGAACTTGCATAAGCCCCCCCGATTTGGTATCCCCGCGTCCCGTTCCTTTGCAAGCCCTCCCTCGGCGGGCTCTGGGGAACTCCGAAAAGTGCGGCCGTGGCGGAACGGTAGACGCGCCAGCTTGAGGTGCTGGTGGGAGAAATCTCGTGGAAGTTCGAGTCTTCTCGGCCGCACCATTTTCCCTCTAACGACATAAAGGCGAACGCGCGATGGCCGACGACAAGTTGCGCGAGGCGGCGCTCGAATACCATCGCCTGCCTACGCCCGGCAAACTTGCCATCGTCGCGACCAAGCCGCTTGCCAACCAGCACGACCTCGCACTCGCCTATTCGCCGGGCGTCGCCGCCGCGTGCGAGGCGATCGTCGCCGACCCTGCCGAAGCCGCGACCGTCACCAGCCGCGCCAATCTGGTCGCCGTCATCACCAACGGCACGGCGGTGCTGGGCTTGGGTGCCATCGGCGCGCTTGCCTCCAAGCCGGTCATGGAAGGCAAGGCGGTGCTGTTCAAAAAGTTCGCCGGCATCGACGTGTTCGATCTTGAGATCGACGAACGCGATCCCGACAAGTTCGTCGAGATCGTCGCGGCGCTGGAGCCCACGTTCGGCGGCATCAATCTTGAAGACATCAAAGCGCCCGAATGCTTCGAGATCGAAGCCAAGTTGCGCAAACGCCTCAAGATCCCGGTCTTCCACGACGACCAGCACGGCACCGCGATCATCGTCGGGGCCGCGATCCTCAACGGCCTGCGCGTGGTCGGCAAACCGCTCGACCAGATCAAGCTTGTCACGTCCGGTGCCGGGGCGGCCGCGATCGCGTGCCTCGATCTGCTGGTCGATCTTGGCATTCCGACCGAGAATATCTGGGTCACCGACATCGCGGGCGTTGTCTATAAGGGCCGCGTCGAGCAGATGGACCCGCGCAAAGCGCGCTATGCGCGCGAGACCAACGCGCGCACGCTCGACGACGTGATCGGCGATGCGGACGTCTTCTTGGGACTGTCGGCGCCGCGCGTTCTCAAGCCCGCCATGGTCGCCAAGATGGGCAAGGCGCCGCTGATTTTGGCGCTTGCCAACCCCACGCCCGAAATTCTGCCCGAAGAAGTCAAAGCCGTGCGCCCGGATGCGATTGTCGCGACGGGCCGCTCGGACTATCCCAACCAGGTGAACAACGTTCTGTGCTTCCCGTTCATCTTCCGGGGCGCGCTCGACGTGGGCGCCACCACGATCAACGAAGCGATGAAGGTCGCCGCCGTGCGCGCGATCGCCGACCTTGCGATGCAGGAACCGTCGGACATCGTGGTGTCGGCCTATGGCGGCGAGCCGCCCGCGTTCGGGCGCGACAATCTGATCCCCAAACCCTTCGATCCGCGCCTGATCACCGAAATTGCGCCCGCCGTCGCGCGGGCGGCAATGGAATCGGGCGTCGCCACGCGCCCGATCAAGGATTTCGACGCCTATCACGACCGGCTCACGCAATTCGTCTACCGTTCGGGCTTCGTGATGAAGCCGATCTTCGAGCGCGCGCGCGCCAATCCGCAGCGCATTGTTTTTGCCGATGGCGAGGACGAGCGCGTGCTGCGCGCGGCGCAAACGCTGATCGACGAGCAATTGTGCAAGCCCATCTTGGTCGGACGGCGCGAGACGATCCGTAAGCGTCTCGACAAGCTCGGCTTGCGGATCGAAATCGACCGCGATTTCCAGCTCCTCAATCCCGAAGACGTGCCCAACTATGCGCGCGATTGGCAGCTCTACCACCAGATCATGGGCCGCCAAGGGATCACGCCCGACGCCGCGCGCACGATGGTGCGCACGCGCAACACGGTGCTGGCGGCCTTGGCCGTGCGCCAAGGCGATGCCGACGGCATGATCTGCGGCGTGATCGGGCGTTACAATCGCGCGGTGCAGGACATCGTCGATATTCTGGGCCTCGAACCCGGCGTCGAAGTGCCTGCCGCCTTGTCGGCCCTGGTCCATCCGCGCGGCACGGTTTTTGTGTGCGACACGCATGTCAGCGTCGATCCCACGCCCAACCAGATTGCCGACATGGCCGTGCGCGCGGCCGACGTGATCAAGCTGTTCGGCATCAAGCCGAAGGCTGCGTTGCTCTCGCATTCGAATTTCGGGTCGGGCGATTCGAAGAGTGCCCGCAAAATGCGCGCGGCACTCGAGCGCATCCAGGCGATGGCGCCCTATCTCGACGTCGACGGCGAGATGACCGCCGAGGCGGCGATGAGCCCGCAAATCCGCGCCCTTAGCGTGATGGAAAGCCGCCTCGACGGCATGGCCAATCTGCTGGTCATGCCCACGCTCGATGCCGCCAACATCTCCTTCTCGCTGATGAAGGAATTGGGCGGCGCCCAAAAAGTCGGTCCGATTTTGCTTGGCATCGGCTACGCGGCGCACGTCCTCGACAATTCGTCAACCGTGCGCGGTATCGTCAATCTGGCCGCGTTCTGCGGCGTGGACGCACACGCAAGACGCCGCGGCTAGCGGCTTTCGGCTTTGCGGCCGACGCCCGAAAAAGCGCGCGTTTGCGCGTGACAAAAGCGTGCCGGACGGCTATCGACGCGGCCAGCATGTCGTTTTCGCAAATTTTCGCAAGTCGGCGTTTCGCTTGGGCGCTGTTCTTCGCGGTGCCCGCATTTTTCTCCGCCAACATGCTGGTGGCGCGCTGGAATGCCGGCGAAATTCCGCCGGTTGCGCTCGCCTTCTGGCGCTGGACGGCGACGCTGGGCATGCTGCTGCCGTTCGTCGCGCACAGCTTGTGGCGCGGCCGCGAAGAACTCTATCGCCAATGGAAGAGCTATCTTTGGCTGGGATTTCTCGGCATGGGCGTTTGCGGAGCGCCGGTCTACATGGCCGGCGTCACGACGACCGCGAACAATATCGGGCTGATCTACGCCGCGTCGCCGGTTGTGATCGTGCTGCTGGCGCGGTTGCGCTACGGCGATGCGGTCGCGGGCCGCCAGCTTTTGGGCATTGCGTTGTGCCTGTGCGGCACGCTGTGGATCGTCGGGCGCGGCGATCTTGGCAGTTTCGTGCGGCTCGAATTTGTTGCGGGCGACCTGTTGGTCGTTCTTGCGATGCTCGCTTGGTCGGTCTATTCCGTGCAGCTCAAACACACGCCGACCGCGTTCGATGCCACCGCGCGGCTGGCGGCGATCGTGGCGGGCGGGGTTGCGGTCAATCTGCCGTTCTACGTGGCCGAAACGCTCTACATTGCCGCCCCCGCCTTCGATGCCAGAACGATCGCAACCATTCTGTTCACGGCACTCGTGCCAGGCGTGGGGTCGTATCTCGGCTATTCGATCATCGTCGCGCGTTTGGGGCCGGCTTTGGCGAGTTTGGTCATGTACCTCACTCCGCTCTACGCGGCTTTGCTCGCTTGGCTGGTGCTGGACGAACGGCTGGCCGCGTTCCATCTGGCGGGCATGGCGCTGATGCTGCCGGGCCTGTGGCTCGGGACACGGCGCGCGGGCTGACCGCCAGCACGGTTCGCGCCGCGCGCGACAAGGCGTCGGTGCGCCGCTCGCCGCCCAGCAGCGACTGGCCGAACAAAAACGCGTAGAACAGCAAGGCGCGCGCTTTGGCCTCGGCCTGCGGCAGCCCAAGGCGCGCGAACAAGCCGCCGACTTCGGCGAGCCTCGCATCGTCGACGCGCGCGATGCACGCGGCCGCACCCCGATGCGAGCGGGCGAACCCGCGGATCGCAAGTTCGACGCCCAAACCCTTGGGGTTGGGCTTGCGCGTATAGATGTCGAGCATCATTTCCAAGATCTGGGCGGGCGCGGCCCGATGTGCTGCCTGCAAGCCGATCGCCGCGATGCGCGCCTTCGCCCACGCGTCTAAGGTGCGTTGCAGCAAATCGTCGCGGTCCTTGAAATGCCAGTAAAAACTGCCCTTGGTCACGCCAAGCGCCGCCGCCAGTCGCTCGACGCGCACGCCCGAAACGCCGTCATGCGCCAGCGTCGCTAGCGCCGCCTCGATCCAGGCGGTTTCGTCGAGCCGGGCGCGCGTTGACAGGGCAAGAGCCATACCATACGTTAGCGTATGGAAACGCCGGATGAAAGAGCGCAATCGTGAAAAGCACGCCTGCCGATCCGAACTGGGAAGCCAAAGTGCGCGACTCCTTCGCGCGCCAGGGCGCGATGGCGACGGTGGGTGCAAGGCTCAAGCGCGTCGCGCACGGCGAGGTCGAGATCGAAATCGACAATTTGCCGGGCGTGCGCCAGCAGCACGGGTTTCTGCATGGCGGCGTGGTCGGCATGATTGCCGACTCGGCCGGGGGTTACGCCGGATTCTCGACGATGCCGGCCGGTTCAACCGTGCTGACGGTCGAGTACAAAATGAATTTTCTGAACCCGGCCGCAGGCAAGCTGATCTTGGCGCGGGGCCGCGCCGTCAAAACCGGCCGTACGCTGGTGGTCTGCGAGGTCAATGTCGTGTCGCTCGAAAACGGGCACGAACGGCCCTGCGCTTTGATGCTACAAACCTTGATGGCGGTCGCGGGCAAACCCGACGCGCCGCCCGTTTAGAGGGGGGAAAGATCGATGGCCCGCAACGCGCAACCGCCCTTCGATTTCGGCCTTGGCGAAGACATCGACATGCTGCGCGACCAGGTGGCACGCTTTGCCGCCGACGAAATCGCGCCCCGCGCGGCCGAAATCGATTCGAGCAACGAATTTCCGATGGATCTGTGGCGCAAGTTCGGCGATCTCGGCCTGCTCGGCATCACGGTGGGCGAGGAATATGGCGGCGCCGCCATGGGCTATCTTGCGCATTGCGTGGCGGTCGAGGAACTTAGCCGCGCCTCGGCGTCGGTGGGTTTGTCCTACGGCGCGCATTCCAATCTTTGCGTCAACCAGATCGCGCGCAACGGCACTGCCGCGCAGAAGGCCAAATATCTGCCCAAGCTCGTGTCGGGCGAGCATGTCGGCGCGCTGGCGATGTCCGAGCCCGGCGCCGGTTCCGACGTGGTCGGCATGAAATTGCGTGCCGACCGCAAGGGCGACCGCTACGTGCTCAACGGCAACAAAATGTGGATCACCAACGGTCCCGATGCCGACACGCTGGTCGTCTATGCCAAGACCGACATGGCGGCGGCCTCGCGCGGCATCTCGGCGTTCCTGATCGAAAAGGGGATGACGGGTTTTTCGACCGCGCAAAAGCTCGACAAGCTCGGCATGCGCGGCTCGAACACGTGCGAGCTCGTGTTCCAGGATTGCGAGGTGCCGGTCGAAAACCTGCTCGGCGATCTTGGCAAAGGCGTCAATGTGCTGATGAGCGGGCTCGATTACGAGCGCGCGGTGCTGGCCGCAGGCCCCTGCGGCATCATGCAGGCGGCGCTCGACGTTGTGCTGCCCTATGTCCGCGAGCGCAAGCAATTCGGCCAGTCGGTCGGCGAATTCCAGCTCGTGCAGGGCAAGCTTGCCGACATGTACACCACAACCAATGCCTGCAAAAGCTACGTCTACGCGGTCGCCAAGGCCTGCGATCGCGGCCAGACGACGCGCAAGGATGCGGCCGGCGCCATTTTGTACGCCGCCGAAAAGGCCACGCAAGTCGCTCTCGACGCGATCCAGCTTCTGGGCGGCAACGGCTATATCAACGACTACCCGACCGGCCGCTTGCTGCGCGACGCCAAGCTCTACGAAATCGGTGCCGGTACGTCGGAGATCCGCCGCTGGCTGATCGGGCGCGAGCTGTTTGCCGAAACCGCCTGAAACGCGGTTAGACTGGGGCCGGAGGGAAGCGCAATGGCACGCAAACTGATTTCGTCGGGATCGAGTTTCGAAAAGCTTGCGGGCTATTCGCGTGCGGTCGTCGATGGCGAGTGGGTTTTTGTCTCGGGCACGACCGGGTTCGACTATGCGACGATGACCATATCGGACGATGTCGCGGCGCAGACCGAACAGTGTTTTGCCAATATTCGCTTGGCTCTGGCGCAGGCGGATTCGGCGCTGGAAGACGTCGTGCGCGTGCAGATCTTCGTCGGTCGCGCCGAAGACTTCATGGCCGTGGCCCCCATCGTCGGCAAACATTTTGCCGACATCCGCCCGGCCAACACCACGCTGGTGACGGGTTTTGTCGATCCGCGCATCAAAATCGAAATCGAAGTCACCGCCAAAAAACGGGGGAGCTAGCCATGCCGACCATTGCCGTTGCGGGCGCATCGCGGGGAATCGGGCTCGAACTCGTGCGGCAGTTTTCGGCCTCGGGCTGGCGGGCGCTTGGCACCGCGCGCGAAATGTCGAAGGGCGCGGAAATCTCCAAGGCCGGCGGCGAGGTCTATTTGTGCGACGTCGCCGACGCGGCCTCGGTGGCGCGCTTGGGCCAGGGGCTTGCCAAAGAATCGATCGACATTCTGGTCTGCAATGCCGGCATCTACGGGCCGCGCGATTGGGCGTTGGGCAATACCGATTACGCCGCCTGGCAAAACGTGATGCAGACCAATTTGTTTGCTCCGCTGCGCGTGGTCGAAGCGCTGGTCGAGTGCGTCGCGCGCTCCAATATGCGCACGATCGGACTTATGTCGTCGCGCATGGGGTCGATCGCGCAGTCCAGCGGCGACAGCGTGATCTACCGCACGTCGAAAGCGGCGCTCAATGCGCTCGGCAAAAATCTGTCGGTCATGCTGGCGGCGCGCGGCATCAATGTCGTGTGCCTGCATCCGGGCTGGGTGCGCACCGACATGGGCGGCGCTTCGGCCGCCATTTCGGTCGAGGAGTCGGCCGCAGGGCTCAAGCAGGTGCTCACCGGCGTCGGCCCGGCCGAGAACGGCAAGTTCTTCAATTACGACGGCAGCGAGATTTCCTGGTAGAGCGCAAGCGATGGAACTCAGCGAAACCCAGACCATGGTGCGCGATGCGGCCCGCCAGTTCGCGCAAGAACGGCTGTGGCCGACCGCGGCCGCACGCGAAAACGAGACGCATCTCCCGCGCGATCTGGTGCGCGAGATGGGGGCGCTCGGCTTCATGGGCATGTTGGTGCCCGACGAATTTGGCGGCGCGGAATCCGACCATGTCGCCTACGCACTGGCGCTCGAAGAAATCGCGGCGGGCGACGGCGCGGTTTCGACCGTCATGAGCGTTCACAATTCGGTGGGCTGCATGCCGTTGCTGAAATTCGGCACGCCATGGCACAAAGAAACGTTCTTGAAGCCGCTCGCGGCCGGAAAAATGCTGGCGGCGTTTGCGCTGACCGAGCCGGGGGCGGGGTCGGACGCGTCGGCCATCAAAGCGCGCGCCAAACGCGACGGCAACCATTGGGTGCTCGACGGCACCAAGCAGTTCATCACCTCGGGTGCGACGGCGGATGTGGCGATCGTCTTTGCGGTCACCGATCCGGCGGCCGGCAAAAAAGGGATATCGGCGTTTGTCGTGCCGACCGACAATCCGGGCTGGAAGGTGGCGCGGCTCGAAAAAAAGCTTGGCCAAAAAGCGTCGGACACGGCGCAGATCGTGCTCGACAATCTACGCCTTGCGCCCGATCTGATGCTGGGCCAGGCGGGCGACGGCTATCGCATTGCGCTGTCGAACCTCGAAGGCGGGCGCATCGGCATTGCAGCCCAGGCGATCGGCATGGCGCGCGCGGCGTTCGAGACGGCGCGCGACTATGCGCTGGCGCGCGAAAGTTTCGGCCAGAAGATCTTCGACCATCAGGCGGTGCAGTTTCGCCTGGCCGACATGGCCATGGAAATCGAGGCGGCGCGCCTGCTGACGCTCAACGCCGCGCGCCTGCGCGATCGCGGCTTGCCGTGCCTCAAGGAAGCGGCGATGGCCAAATTGTTCGCCTCCGAAATGGCCGAGCGCGTGTGCTCGGCGGCGATCCAGACGCATGGCGGCTACGGGTATCTTGCCGACTATCCAGTCGAGCGCATCTGGCGCGACGTGCGCGTGTGCCAGATCTACGAGGGCACCAGCGACATCCAGCGCCTGGTCATCGCGCGCGCCCTGAAGGCGGAGGCTTGAACATGCCAGCACCGATCGATTTCTATTTCGATTTTTCGAGCCCCTACAGCTTCTTTGCGGCCGCGCGCATCGACGATCTGGCCGGGCACTATGCGCGCAGCGTGCGCTGGCGCCCGATCCTGCTGGGCGCGGCGTTCAAAGTTACGGGCCAGCAGCCGCTGCTCGACATTCCGGTCAAAAGCGACTACGCGCGGCGCGACATTGCGCGCTTTGCCCGGCTGCTCGATCTGCGTTTGCGCATGCCCGAGAAATTTCCGTTTGCCGCGATAGCGCCCGCGCGCGCCTTCTATTGGCTGGAGGCGCAGGACCCGGCCCTCGCCAAGCGATTTGCGAAAGCCGTGTTCCGCCAAGCCTACGTCTCGGGCGCCGACGTTACGGGCATCGATTTTGTCTGCGATCTCGCCGCAGGCATGGGCGTCGCGCGCGATGCCATGAAAGAAGCGCTGGGCTCGGCTTCGGTCAAAGACAAGCTGCGCGCCGAGGTCGATGCGGCGGTCGCCAAAGGCGTGTTCGGCGCGCCTTACATCGTCGTGGACGGCGAACCGTTCTGGGGGGCCGATCGTTTGGCGCAGATCGAAGAATGGCTTGTGACGGGCGGGTGGTAGGATGGGCGTTCTGGCGAGCAGCATCGACACGAAGTCCGACAGCTTCAAGGCGAACGAAGCCGCGATGCAGGCAAGCGTCGCCGAGCTGCGCGCCGCATGCGATGCGGTGCAGGGCGGCGGCGGGGCGGCGGCGCGCGCCAAGCACGAGGCGCGCGGCAAGCTTCTGCCGCGCGAGCGCATCCGCACGCTGCTCGATCCGGGCGCGCCGTTCCTCGAATTCTCGCAGCTCGCCGCGCACGGCATGTACGGGGGCGACGTTGCGGCGGCGGGGATCGTTACGGGCATCGGGCGCGTGTCGGGCCGCGAATGCGTGGTCGTGTGCAACGATGCCACCGTCAAGGGCGGCACCTATTTCCCGATGACGGTCAAAAAGCATCTGCGCGCGCAGGAGATCGCGCGCGAGAACCGCTTGCCGTGCATCTATCTGGTGGATTCGGGCGGCGCCAATCTGCCCAACCAGGACGACGTGTTTCCCGACCGCGAGCATTTCGGGCGCATCTTCTACAATCAGGCGACCTTGTCGGCGATGGGCATTGCCCAAATCGCCGTGGTGATGGGCAGTTGCACGGCGGGCGGCGCGTATGTGCCGGCCATGTCGGACGAATCGATCATCGTGCGCAACCAAGGCACGATCTTTTTGGGCGGTCCGCCTTTGGTGAAGGCCGCAACCGGCGAGGTCGTAACGGCCGAGGATCTGGGCGGGGCGGACGTGCATGCGCGCGTTTCGGGCGTCGTCGATCACGTGGCCCGCAACGATGCGCAGGCGCTGGGCCTCGCGCGCCGCATCGTTGCCAATCTCAACGGCGGCGGATCGGCGTGGAACGCGCCCGCGGCACCCGTCGAGCCGCGCTACGATCCGGCCGAGCTTTACGGCGCGGTGCCGTCGGATTTGCGCAAACCCTACGACGTGCGCGAGGCGATCGCGCGCATCGTCGATGGCTCGGAGTTCGACGAGTTCAAGGCGCTTTACGGCACCACGCTGGCGTGCGGGTTCGCGCGCATCTGGGGCTATCCGGTCGGCATCGTTGCCAACAACGGCATTCTGTTTTCCGAAAGCGCGCTCAAAGGCGCGCACTTCGTCGAGCTGTGCTGCCAGCGCAAGATACCGTTGGTGTTCTTGCAGAACATCGCGGGCTTCATGGTCGGGCGCAAATACGAGGCCGGCGGCATCGCCCGGGACGGCGCCAAGCTGGTGACGGCCGTCTCGTGCGCCAAGGTGCCGAAATTCACCGTCATCGTCGGCGGCTCCTTCGGCGCCGGGAATTACGGCATGTGCGGGCGCGCCTTCGGGCCGCGCTTTTTGTGGATGTGGCCCAATGCGCGCATTTCGGTGATGGGCGGCGAGCAGGCGGCATCGGTGCTTGCGACCGTCAAGCGCGACAATCTGGAAGCCTCCGGCAAGACGTGGCCTGCCGCCGACGAGGAGGCCTTCAAAGCGCCCATCCGCGCGCAATACGAAACGCAAGGCCATCCCTTCTACGCGTCGGCGCGGCTGTGGGACGACGGCGTGATCGATCCTGCCCAAACGCGCAACGTGCTGGGGCTGGGGCTCGCGGCCGCATCCAACGCGCCCATCGAGGAAACGCGCTTCGGCGTGTTTCGGATGTAGCGCGATGGCCTCCGGCTTCGAAACCACGATCGATGCGCGCGGCATCGCGCGCCTGTGGCTTGCGCGCCCCGAACTGCATAACGCGTTCGACGACGCGCTGATTGCGTCCCTTACGGACGAAATCGAGCGGCTGGGCGCGCTAGCCAACGTGCGCGCGATCGTGCTCGGTGCGCAGGGCAAAAGTTTTTCGGCCGGGGCCGATCTCAATTGGATGAAGCGCATGTCGGCCTATGGCGAGGCCGAGAATTTGCGCGATGCCGAGGCGCTCGCCCGCCTGATGCGCGTCCTCGATGCGTGCCCCAAGCCGACGCTGGCGCGCGTGCAGGGCGCTGCCTATGGCGGGGGCGTGGGGCTTGTCGCGTGCTGCGACATTGCCATCGTCGCGCACACGGCGCAGTTCTGCCTGTCGGAAGCGCGCCTTGGGCTGATCCCGGCGGTGATCGCGCCCTATGTGGTGCGGGCGATGGGCGCGCGCGCGGCCCGCCGCTATTTCCTGACGGCCGAAGTTTTCACGGCCGCCGAAGCGCACGCCATGGGCCTTGCGCATCGCGTGGTCGATGCCGACGGGCTCGATGCGGCCGTGGAAGCGACGCTGCTGCTGCTGCTGGCAGCGGGCCCGGCGGCGCAGGCCGAATGCAAACGCCTGATCGCGCGCGTGGCGGATGCGCCGATCGACGATGCGATGGTCGCCGACACGGCCATGCGCATCGCGCGCATCCGCTGTTCGCCCGAAGGCCGCGAAGGCATCGGCGCGTTTCTTGAAAAACGCAAGCCGCGCTGGGGGGCGCCATGATCGTTCGGCGGCGGAGTTTTTCGGGCGGCATTGCGGCGACGGCGATTCTGCTTGTGCTGATTTCGACTGCGGCTGCGGGCGATGTCGGCCCGGCGCTGGCCGTTACCATGCTGGCGGCGGCGCTGGTGGCGGTCGCGTTTTTCAATCTTCTGTTTCCGGGCTCGCTGTTTTTTTCGCTCGCTCTGGCCAATTCGATCGCGATCTACATTTCGATTTTCCTGTTCCTGTCGGAATCGAATTTCGCCGGCGTGTCGCAAACGGCCCAGCATATTGGGCTGCTGCTGCCGGTCGGCGGTTTCATGCTGGGCGCTTTTGTGCGCCGGGACGCGATTCGCGGCATCGTGACCGAACGCCATGCGGCGGCGCCGCGCGAAATGCGGGCCGCCGGCTACTGGCTGTTGCCGCTCGCGGGCCTGGGCGCTTTGACGTTTGCGGCACCGGCGTTTGCGCCGTCTGCTGCAGCGCTCGACGGGCTGTTCGTCGGGGCGATGGCGCTGGCAGCGCTGTTGATGCTTGCAACCGCGCAGCAGGTCGCGATTTTTTTGCTGGATGCGGGCCTGCTGTTCGAGGAGTTTTTCCAGCGCCTGGAGCGGCTGGTGCTGCCGGTCTACGCGTTTTTGACCTTCTATTCGCTGATCGTCGTCGGCTTCGCTGCGGTCTACAAGATCGTCGATCGCACGGTCGCGGGTCCGCATTTTCGCCTGCTGGGCGAAGACAAGTCGATCAGCTTTGCCGATGCGGTCTATTTTTCGGTCGTCACGCTGTCGACCGTGGGCTACGGCGACATTCTGCCGGTGAGCCAAGCCGTGCGCATGATCGCCGTGATCGAAGTGATATTCGGCGTGACGCTGCTGCTGGTGGGCTTGTCGGAGATCATGAGCTATTCGCGCGAAGTGCAGGCGCGTCGCGACCGCGGGCCGGGCCCCAAGGACGGAACCGATGTTTAAAAAGCTGCTGATCGCCAATCGCGGCGAAATCGCCGTGCGCGTCGCGCGCACGGCCCGCGCGATGGGCATTGCGACCGTGGCGGTCTATTCGCGGGCCGATGCGAACGCGCTGCATGTCGTATCGTGCGACGAAGCCTATCCGGTCGGCGGCGATGCGCCCAAGGACAGCTATCTTCGCGGCGATGCGATTCTGGCGGCGGCCAAAGCCAGCGGCGCCGATGCCGTGCATCCGGGCTACGGGTTCCTGTCCGAGAACGCCGATTTTGCGCAAGCTTGCGCGGATGCCGGCATCGCGTTTGTCGGCCCGCCGCCCGCCGCCATCCGCGCGATGGGCGGCAAGAGTGCGGCCAAAGCCCTGATGGTCGAAGCGGGCGTGCCGGTCGTGCCGGGCTATCACGGCGCCGACCAGGACCAGGCGACGCTGGCGGATGCGGCGGCGCGCATCGGCTATCCCGTGCTTATCAAGGCGTCGGCGGGCGGCGGCGGCAAGGGCATGCGGATCGTTTCGGGTCCGGAAGCGCTGGCGGAAAATCTGCTGGGCGCGCAGCGCGAGGCCAAGTCCGCCTTCGGCGATCCGCTGGTGCTGATCGAAAAGTATCTCGCCCGCCCGCGCCATATCGAAGTGCAGGTGTTCTGCGACGCGCATGCCAACGGCGTCTATCTGTTCGAACGCGATTGCTCGCTGCAACGACGCCACCAGAAAGTGATCGAAGAAGCGCCTGCCCCCGGCATGGCGCCTGAGCGTCGTCAGGCGATGGGCGAGGCGGCCGTGCGCGCGGCCAAGGCGGTGGGCTATGTCGGCGCCGGCACCGTCGAATTCATCGCCGATCCCGACGGCACGTTCTATTTCATGGAAATGAACACGCGCCTGCAAGTCGAGCATCCGGTCACCGAGGCGATCACGGGGCTCGATCTGGTCGAATGGCAACTGCGCGTCGCGTCGGGCGAGCCGTTGCCGAAATTGCAGCGCGAACTCGCCATCGACGGCCACGCATTCGAGGCGCGTCTTTATGCCGAAGATCCCGTGCGCGATTTTCTCCCCGCGACCGGACGCCTGCACGCGCTTGCGTTTCCGGCCGATGCGCGCATCGACACGGGCGTTCGCGCGGGCGACAGCGTGACCATCCATTACGATCCGATGATCGCCAAACTGATCGTGCACGGGCGCAACCGCGCGGCGGCGCTGGCGAAGCTGGCGGCCGCTCTCGACCGCGTGCGCATCGTGGGCGTTGCCAACAACGCGGCGTTTTTGGCGCGCGTCGCGCGCCATCCGGCGTTTGCGCGCGGCGAAATCGACACGGGCTTCATCGCGCGCTACCGCGACGATCTGGTGCCGGCACCCGCGCCCGCCGACGATACGACGCTGGCGCTGGCAGCACTTGGCGTGCTGCGTCGCCGCGCGATGCCCGATGCCGTCTCGCCGTGGGCCCGGCTTCAGGGCTGGCGCCTCAACGGGGCGGCGCACGATTCGCTGGTCTTTGCCGAGGGCGATGCGCAGACGACCGTGACCGCGCATTTCGAGGCCGACGGCTACCGCTTGGCGCTGCCGGGCGGCGAGATACGGGCAAGTGCAACGCTCAATGCCGACGGCACGCTCGATGCGGTGCTGGAAGGCCGCCGCATTCAAGCGACGATCGTGCAGAACGGCGCCGAATGGACCGTCTTCCAGGGCGCCGCATCGCGCACGCTCGTGCTGTTCGACCGCCTGGCCGCCGATGCGCGCGATGCCGACAAATCGGGCAAGCTTATTGCCCCCATGCCCGGCAAGATTGTAGCCGTGCATGTGGCGCCGGGCGACGCCGTCAAGCGCGGACAGAAGCTTATCGTGCTGGAAGCGATGAAAATGGAGCACACGATCCTGGCACCCGCCGACGGCGTGGTGGCGCGGGTGCGCTTCAAGGCGGGCGAACAGGCGGCCGAGGGCGAGGAACTTGTCGGTTTCGACGAACCGGCCGAGAAGACGCCATGAGATTGCCAACGCATGTGCGCATGGTCGAAGTGGGCCCGCGCGACGGCCTGCAAAACGAGGCCGTCGCGATCGACGTTGCGACCAAGGTCGCGCTCGTCGAACGGCTTGCCGATGCGGGCCTGATGTCGGTCGAAGCGGGCAGTTTTGTTGCGCCCAAATGGGTCCCGCAAATGGCCGATACCGACCAGGTGATGGCGCGCATCAAGCGCAAACCGGGCGTGTCCTATCCGGTTCTGGTGCCCAACATGAAAGGCTTCGAGGCGGCGCTGGCCGCCAAAGCCGACGAGATCGCGATCTTCGCCGCTGCCTCGGAGAGTTTTTCCAAGCGCAACATCAATTGTTCGATTGCCGAAAGCCTCGTGCGCTTTGCGCCGGTGGCCGAAGCCGCCAAGCAGGCGGGCATGCGCGTGCGCGGCTATGTCAGCTGCGTGCTCGACTGCCCCTACGAAGGTCCGATCGCGGCCGCGCAAGCGGCGGAAGTGGCGCGCCGTCTCTACCAGCTCGGCTGCTACGAGGTCTCGCTCGGCGACACGATCGGCACCGGCACGCCGCACCGCGCCCAGGCGCTGGTCGATGCGACCGCCGAGCATATTCCGCGTGGCGCCATCGCCGTGCATTTCCACGACACGTACGGTCAGGCATTGGCGAATATTTATGCCTGCCTCGAGCGCGGAATTGCGACCGTGGATAGCGCCGTCGCGGGGCTGGGCGGTTGCCCCTATGCCAAGGGCGCGTCGGGCAATGTGGCGTCGGAAGACGTGCGTTACATGCTGGGCGGGCTTGGAATCGCGACAGGCGTGGATCTTGGCGCCCTCGCCGCCGCCGGGCGCTTTGCGTGCCATGCGCTTGGCCGGGCGCCGGCGGGACGCGCGGCGCAAGCGCTCGCCGCAAAACAAGAAGAGTTCTAATTGTATATTGCCAGCGGTCGACGGCAGGACTATCGTCACGACGTCATGGCTTACGACTTCAAAAATACGTGCGTGTTGGTGCTCGAAGACAGCGGGGCAATGCGCAAATTGCTTCGCAATATGCTCCTCGCAATTGGCGTTGGTGAAGTTGTGGATATGACGGATGCGGGGCTTGCCTACATCAAGATGAAGATGGCGCCGGTCGATTTTGCGCTGGTCGATTGGGAGATGTATCCCGTCATGGGTCTCGAATTCGTACGCAGGATCCGCACCGAGCGCGATTCGCCCAATCCGTTTTTGCCAATCATCATGGTGACGGCCCATACCGAGCGCGAGCGCGTGATCAAGGCGCGCGATCTGGGCATTACAGAATTTTTAGCCAAGCCCATCAGCGCCCAGTCGCTGGCCCAGCGTATCGAGGAACTCGTCGACCGGCCGCGACCCTATGTGCGCACGAGTTCGTATTTCGGCCCGTGCCGCCGCCGCAAGCGCGGCGGCATTTTCAGTGGCGTCGAGCGGCGCCAAAACGTCTGATGCAACCCGATCGGATCGAACGATGAGCGATGTTGTCGGCACCCGCAAATTCCAGATCATCAATCCGCCCAATCTGCTGAAATCGAAGGTCGGCGGCGGCGGTTTCGCGTTGGGAGTCCTCGAAAAGGCAGCCAAAGTCCTCGAGAGTTTGCGCGGCGAATTCGAGGAGCTTGCCAAAAGCGAGGTGGTGAAGCTGGTGGCGGCGGCGAACGTCCTCGTCGCCAACCCCAGCGATCTTGCCAGTCGCGACGAGGTCTACAAGATCGCGCACGAATTGCGCGGCCAGGGCGGTTCCTACGGCTATCCGCTGGTCACGGAATTTGGCGACAAATTGTGCCGCTATCTGGATGCAGCCGCGGTGCTCGACGCAAAAAGCCTGGTCGTCGTCAAGGCGACGGCCAACGCGATCGCGGTCGTGATCAATTCGAAAATATCGGGCGACGGCGGCGACACGGGCCGCGCCCTCGTGGCCATGCTCGCCCAGGCGCTGGCGCAGGTCAAAGGGGAATGACGCTGCACATCGTGAAACTGTGCGTCGGCTGCGAGTCGGTCGAAGACCTGGCTGCGTGGCAAAAAAAGCGCCTCGCAGACCAGAAAGCGCGCGGCCACAAGCCCCAGCTCAAGCACGTGACGCGCAACACGCCCAAGCGCGGCGACGAAATTGCGGGCGAAGGATCGCTTTACTGGGTCGTCAAGGGCACGATCCGCTGCCGCCAAAAAATCGTGCGCTTCGTCAGCCGCAAAGACGCGACCGGCAAGCCCGCTTGCGAAATCCATCTCGACCCCAAGCTTGTGCGCACGGCACCCAAACCCATGCGCGCGTTCCAGGGCTGGCGCTATCTCGAGGCGTCGGGTGCGCCCCGCGACCTCGACGCCAAGACCGCGCAGGCCGAAGCCAAGCTGCCGCCCCAAATGGCGGAGGAATTGCGCGCCTTGGGATTGCTTTAAACAAGAGGGCCTTTTGTCGGCCCCGGTGCGCATCCTTTATTTTTCTTTTGCGAATGGAATGTCCGGTCTAGCCTTGTGCCTTCGCCGCACCCTCAAGGGAGCCGACCGGACATGGATTTTCGCCTCACCGACGCCCAGCAAGCCTTGCAAAATCGTGCGCGCGCCTTTGCCGAACGCGTCGTGGCCCCGCTTGCTGCCGAGACCGACCGCAGCGAAGCCTATCCGTGGGACACGGTCGCGGCGTTGGCGGACGAAGGTTTTATGGGCATGACAATACCCGCCGAATTCGGCGGGGCAGGGGCAAGCTATCTCGACGCTTGTTTGGTGATCGAAGAATTGGCGCGCGTGTGCGGCGTCACCGGCCGCATCGCGGTCGAAGCGAACATGGGCGCGTTGGGCGCCATCATGGCCTACGGCACGCCCGCGCAAAAATCGCTTGCGGCGGACTTGGTGCTGAAGGGCGACAAGCCTGCGATCTGCATCACCGAGCCCGAGGCCGGCAGTGCTGCCAACGAGATGACGACGCGCGCCGACAAACGCGGCGAGCGCTATATCCTCAACGGGCGCAAGCATTGGATCACGGGCGGGGGCGTGTCGCGGCTGCATCTGGTGTTCGCGCGCGTGTTCGACGAAAGCGGACGCGAACAAGGCATCGGCGGTTTTATCGCGGTGCGCGACCAAACCAAGGGGCTGGTCGTCGGCAAGCGCGAACCGGCCATGGGCATGCGCGGCCTGCCGGAGACCGAGATCGTCCTCGACGACATGGACGTGCCCGCCGATGCGCTGGTCGTGGGCCCGCGCGGCCTGCGCCATGGCTTTGGCGCCTTGATGGACGCCTACAATGCCCAGCGCGTGGGGGCGGCAACCGTGGCGCTGGGCTTGGCGCAGGGCGCCTACGAACTGGCCGTGGCGCGCGCGCAAACGCGCCGCCAGTTCGGCCGCGCGATCTGCGAATTTCAGGGCCTGCAATGGATGCTGGCCGACATGTCGGTCGGATTGCAGGCGGGCCGGCTGTTGGTCCACCGTGCGGCGGCAAGCGGCGACGGCAGTTTTCCGGATCCGCTTGCGGCGGCGCAAGCCAAGGTGTTTGTCGCCGACATGGCGATCAAGACGACCAACGATGCGTTGCAAATTTTCGGCGCGGCCGGCTATTCGCGCAACAACCCGCTGGAGCGCATGGCGCGCGACGCGCGCATGTTCACGATCGGCGGCGGCACAGCACAAATCTTGCGCACGCAGATTGCCGCGCGCGTGCTGGCCCGCAAGCTGCCCCAGTCGCCCGCACGCGAAGCGGCCGAGTAGAGGGGTACAACGATTTTTTTTGGGGCGCGCGGTCTACGCCCGCAGCGCTGTTGCGGGCGTTTCGGGCAGCGCCGTCGGCACCGGGATCGGCACCGGGGGCGCATGCAGGCCGATCGCGTCGATGAGGCTTCGAATTTCCTGGCGGCCGGCGATGTGCGACAGGGTCAGCGGCGTCTGGATGCCGCGCTCGCGCAGATCGAGCAGCGTCAGGCCCGACAAAAACAATTCGCGGAAGATCACGCGGTCGCCCAGGCCCGGCGCTTGGCGAAAAGCGAAGCGGCGTGCGAGCGTGTCGAGCGTCTGGCCCATATTGCGCTTGTTGCGCGCGTCCACGCCCGCCAGCCGGTTGCGCAGCACCAGCCAGTCGATGCTTTCGCCGTTGCGTTTGGCGCGAATTTTTTTCTGGTCCCACACCATCGCGCTGTAGGCCGACGGGCAGATCACGCGCAGCGTCATCGGCTCGACCTTGGCCAGCAGGTCCAGATCCACGAAGCTGTCGTTCATGGGCGTGACCAGCGTGTCGGCATAGGAATGCGCCACGCGGCTCATCGTCTGGTCGGAACCGGGCGTGTCGATCACGATCGTGTCGCAATCGAGCGACAGTTCCGCGATCGCCGCTTCCAGCCGCGCGGTCTCGTCCGCCACCGCCTCGGCGCCAAGGCCGGCCGCGCGCGGTACCAGCCGGTGCTCTGGCATCGGCAAGGGCAAGCGCAGCCGTTCGATCGATTGCTGGCGGTTTTCCAGATACCGCGTCAGTGTCGCCTGACGGGAGTCGACGTCGATCGTGCCGACGCGCAAGCCCTCGCGCAGCAGCCCTACGGTCAGGTGCATTGCAACCGTCGACTTTCCGGAGCCGCCTTTTTCATTGCCCAGCACGACAATGCGCGCGCGCCGAACCGGAGCCGGGATCGCAGCAACACAATGATAATCGTCGAGAATGCCCGAATCGGCCGTCATAGCTCTAGTCTACCGCGTTCTCGCCGGTTTAAACTCCCTTTTGCAAAATGGAAAAAGACTCGGACCCATCGGACGATTTTCCGTCCACCGGCCATCGGCTCAAATTCGTCGCCGATCGGCACCATGCTTTCCTGTTCGGCAAGCCGGGCGGGCAACGCGCCGATGCGCGCAAAGAGAATTTTCGCACCTCCGCGCTCGACAGCGCCAATCTGTCGTCGGCGATCCTGACGGGCAGTATTTTCGCCGAGAGCAAACTGGTCGATTGCGATTTCTCGATGTGCGATCTGTTCGGCGCCGATTTCTCGGGCTGCGATCTCACGCGCACGACGTTTGCCAAAGCCGATCTGCGCGCCGCCAGTTTCATCCACGCCAAGATGCGCGGCGCCAATCTTTCGGGCGCGGATTTGCGCCCCGGCCAGATCGTCGAATGGGCGACGCTCAACCCCGATGCCAAGGAAGTGGCGGCGAGTTTCGAATCGGCCGATCTCGAAAACGCGCGCCTTACCGACAGCAACCTGTCGTTCGTCTCGTTCGAGAACGCGTCGATGAAGGGCGCCTCGCTCGGCGGCGCTACGATGTTTGCGGCTAATTTGCGCGGGGCCGATCTGGCGGGCGCCAAGTTCGACGGCGCCAAACTGAAGGGCGCCCAGATGGCGGGCGCGCGGCTGTTCGGCGCCTCGTTCAAAAACGCCGATCTGTCGGGCGTGCATCTGCGCGGCGTCGAAATGAACAACGTGCAGATGGCGGGGGCGCGCCTCGAAGGCACCATCTATGCCAATCCGCCGCCGGGCCAGAATTTGCCGGACGCGCTCAAGGCCGCCGTCGCTGCCCACAAAGTTTGGGTCGACAGCGGCGGGAGCGACGGCACGCGCGCGGATTTTGCCGGGCGCGATCTGGCGGGCGTGGATTTTGGCGGCTGCGAATTGTCGGGCGCGCGTTTCGACGGCGCGATTTTGAGCCGCGCGCGGTTCGTCGCGGCGACGCTGCGGCTCGCAACGCTGCTGTCGATACGCGGCGAGCGCGCTGATTTTTCCGATGCCGACCTGTCGGGCGCGGCGCTGACGGGGGCGCGCCTGGAAAGCGCGCTGCTCGTTGGGATCGTCGCGCGCCCGATGGAAATGCGCAAAGCCGACGGCACGCTCGCCGGTCGGCGCACGCCAACAAATTTTTCCAAGGCGTCGCTGATCGGCGCCGATCTGCGCGCTGGCGATTTGCGCGGCGCCAATTTTGTGGGCGCGGACATGCGCGGCGCCAACACGGTGGGCGCGTTTCTGGCCAATGCCGATCTGGCGGCGGCGCGCCGCTGATGCTGCCGGCCGCCGCCAGCTACGAGGCGCTTGTCGGCCGTTTTGCCTGGAACATTCCCGACCGCTTCAATATCGGCGTCGACGTGTGCGACCGCCATGCGGCCGCGACGCCCCATGCGCCCGCCGTGATCTTCGAAGACGCGGACGGCCGCATCCAAACGCTCGATTTTGCGGGCCTGCGCCGGGCCAGCAACCGCTTTGCCAACGTGCTCGCGGGGCTCGGCCTCCGGCGCGGCGAGCGGGTCGGCATTTTGCTGGCCCAGTCGCTTGAAACCGCGGTCGCGCATATCGCGTGCTACAAAGCCGGGCTGATCGCGGTGCCGCTGTTCGCGCTGTTTGGCCAGGACGCGCTCGCCTATCGCTTGGGCAATTGCGGGGCGGCGTGCGTGGTGGCGGACGCGGCGCAACTGGAAAAGCTGGTCGCCGTGCGCGACGAACTGCCGGCCTTGCGCGCGATCGTCGCGCTCGGCGGCAAGGGGGCGGCGGGCAGCCTCGACTATGCCGCCTTGATGGAAAAAGCGTCCGACGCGTTCGCGCCGGTCGACACGGCCGCCGACGATCCGGCCCTGATCATCTACACCTCGGGCACCACCGGCAATCCCAAGGGCGCCTTGCACGCGCACCGCGTATTGCTGGGGCATCTGCCGGGCGTGGAATTGCCGCACGAGATGTTCCCCAAGCCCGGCGATCTGTTCTGGACGCCGGCTGACTGGGCATGGATCGGCGGGCTGCTCGACGTGCTGCTGCCAAGCCTGCATCACGGCGTGCCCGTGCTCGCGCATCGGATGCGCAAGTTCGATCCGGGCGAAGCGCTCGATCTGATCGCGCGGCACGGGGTTCGAAACGTGTTCTTTCCGCCGACGGCGCTCAAACTCATGCGCCAGAGCGGCGTCAAGCGCGACGCCCGCACGGCTGTGCGCTCGATCGGTTCCGGCGGGGAGTCGCTTGGCGGCGCGTTGCTCGACTGGGGCCGCGAGATTTTCGGCGTGACGGTCAACGAATTCTACGGCCAGACGGAATGCAATCTTGTGGTGTCGAACTGCGCCGCGCTCTATCCGCTCAAGGACGGCGCGATGGGCCGTGCCGTGCCCGGCCATCGCGTGGCCGCGATCGACGAAAGCGGCCGGGTTTTGCCGCCGGGCGAAACGGGCGAGATCGCAGTTGCCAGGCCCGATCCCGTGATGTTTTTGCGCTACTGGGAAGACCCTGTCGCGACGGCGCAAAAATTCGCGGGCGACTGGCTCAAGACCGGCGACACGGGCCGCGTCGACGAAGACGGCTATTTTCGCTATGTTGGTCGCGCCGACGACGTCATCACGTCGGCGGGCTACCGCATCGGGCCTGCCGAAATCGAAGAATGCTTGCTGCGGCATCCGGCCGTCGCGATGGCGGCGGCGATCGGCGTGCCGGACGACATTCGCACCGAAATCGTCAAGGCGTTTGTCGTGCTGAAGCCGGGGTTCGCGGGCGATGCGGCCCTTGCCGAAGCGCTCCAAAGCCAGGTGCGCGTTCGGCTCGCGGCGCACGAGTATCCGCGCGAGATCGAATTCGCGTCCGAACTGCCGCTGACGGCAACGGGAAAAATCATGCGCCGCGAATTGCGCCGCGCCGAGATCGACAAAAGAAACGCCAGCAAATCGGGGGAGAGACCGACATGACCAAAACCATCGCGTATTATTTTTCGCCCAATAGTCCGTGGGCCTATCTGGGGCACGAGCGGTTCGTCGCCATCGCCAAGCGGGCGGGCGCGCATATCGACGTTCGGCCCGTCGATTACGGGCGCATCTTCCCGCAGTCGGGGGGCGTGCCGGTCGCCCAACGCGCAAAGCAGCGCCAAGCCTATCGCATGACGGAGCTGAAACGCTGGCGCGAACTGTTGGGCATCCCGATCAATTTCGCGCCGAAATTCGCCGCTGTTTCCGGGGTCGCGGCCGCGCGCATGATCATCGCGGCCGACATGAAAGAGCTCAACGCCATGGCGCTTGCGGGGTTCGTCGGCAAAGCGGTGTGGGAGGAAGATCGCGACATCGCCGATCCCGTCACGCTGCAAGCGATCGCCGCCGAGCACGGCCGCAACGCCAAGCTGCTGTGGGACACGGCGCAAAGCCAGGCGACGCAAGACGCCTACGATGCCTATACAGCCGAGGCGATCGAACGCGGCGTGTTCGGCGCGCCCACCTACGTCTACAAAGACGAGCTGTTCTGGGGCCAGGACCGGCTCGAATTTCTCGAGCGCGCCTTGGCTTCAAGCTAGGCGCGCAATGGCGCGGCCGGATCTAGCGTCCCTCGTCCAGGCGCTTGGCGCGCGCGATTTCGGCGCGGCCGAGCGCCTTGCCAGGGAAGCCTGCCAGCGTCTTCCGGGCGATGCGCTCGCGCGCCGCTATCTTGCGGCGATCTTGCTCGAGCAAGGCCGGGCGGGCGAAGCGCTGGCGGCGATCGAAACGCCGCCCGCGGTAAAGAACGACGCCGATCTCGATTTTCTGCGCGGCCATGCGTGCGCGGCGCTGGGGCAGAGCGAGGCGGCGGCCGATTGTTTCGCGCTTGCGACCGCCGCGCGTCCGGGCTTTGCGCAAGCCTGGGCGGCGCAAGGGCTGATGCGCCACCGCGCGGGCGCGCTTGCGCAAGGCCAGCTTTGCTACGAAACGGCCTTGCGCTTGGCGCCGGGCGACAGCGACACGCTCGAAAAACTGGCGGCGTTGCGCGACGATCGGGGCGATCCGGCGGGCGCGCAGAAACTGCTGGAAGCCGCCCTCGCGACGCAACCGCAGGCGGCAGGGCTATGGGCGGCGCTGGGTCTGTCGCGCCTGCGGTCGGGCGGCGATGCGTTGGCGCCCTTGGCCGAAGCCCGGCGCCTTGCGCCCGCATCGGCCGACCACGCCTACAATCATGCATTGGCATTGGCGAAGGCAGGCGACGCGGCGGCGGCCGAAAGCGCGTATCGCGCGGCGTTGGCGCTTGCGCCCGACATGGCGGCGGCGCGCCTCAACCTTGGCAATCTGCTGGCGACGCAAAAACGCTACGCGCAGGCGGCCGAACAGCTGGCGGCGGCCGACCTGCAAATGCCGGACGTCGCGCGCAGTCTTGCGAGCGTGCATTTGCGCGCAGGCAACCCGGCGGCGGCGGCGGCGGCGGCGGAAGCGGGTTTGCAGCGCCATCCGGGCGATCCCGACCTGCGCTTGACGCTGGCGGCCGCCTTTTGGGAGATCGGGCGCTTGGCGGAGGCGGAAGCGATTTTCCGCCGTCTGCTCGAGTTCGAAGCGATCCGCCCGTCGGCGCGCCAAGGCTTGTCGAATGTCTTCTACGAACTTGCGCGCCCCGACGAGGCGATGGTGGAATTGCGCGAAGCCTTGGACGAGCGGCCGGGCGATGCCAATCTGGCGCAGAGCCTGGCGTTTGTCGCGCAATACAGCCAGACGGCCGATGCGCGCACGCGCTTGGATGCCGCACGGCTGGCCGCGCGCGCCATCGAGGCGGGCGCGCCCGCACCTGCCGAGGTTCCCGCGCGCGCGCGCGGCAACTCGCCATGGCGCATCGGCGTGGTGTCGGGCGATCTGCACGGCCATCCGGTCGGCCAGTACCTCGCCGCCGTGCTGGCGGGCCTGCCGAGCGCGCAGGCGCAGATTTTCTGCTACGCGAACGGCGCCAAGGACGATGCGACCAATGCTGCCATCCGCGCTGTGGCCACGCGGTGGCTGCGCGTGGAGACGCTGGACGATCGAACGCTCGCGGCGCAAATCCGCGCCGACGGCATCGACGTGCTGCTCGACCTGTCGGGCTACACGCCGCACAATCGCTTGGGCGTGTTTGCCGCGCGCGCGGCCCCGTTGCAGGGCAGCTGGCTTGGCTATCCCGCACCCACCGCGCTCCGCCAGATCGATTTTGCGCTGGCCGATCGCGTGCTGACGCCCGGCCCGATGGCCGCCGATTTCGACGAAAAAATCGTCTGGATGGAGGGCTCCTGCATGCCGTATGCGGCGCCGTTCGCCGACCTGCCGACGCCGGTGCGCCCGCCCTTGGCAGGCCGCGCGGTGCGTTTTGGCAGCTACAGCAATGCCGCCAAATTGTCGCCGGGCACGCTTGCGGCGTGGGGCGAAATCATGCGTGCATTGCCCGGCGCCACGCTGCGCTTGTGCGGGCGCCAATACGGATTGCCGGAGGTTGCGCAGGTTTTGCGCGCGCGTTTTGCGGCCGAAGACGTGGCGGGCGAACGTCTGGTGCTGGTGCCCGCCATGGCGCGCCGTGCGCTGGTCGAATCCTACGCCGAAATCGACATCGCGCTCGACACGTTCCCGTGGTCGGGCGGCGCCACGAGTTTCGAGGCGCTGTGGATGGGCGCCCCGCTGGTAACGCTGGCCGCGGACCGGCCCATCGGCCGCGTGAGTGCGAGCATCCTTGCCGCCATGGGCCATCGCGATCTCATCGCCGATACGCCGCACCAATATGTCGAGACGGCGATCGCGCTCGCGCGCGACCTTGCGCATCTCGAAGCGCTGCAAGCGCGCATGCGCCCGGCGCTCGAAGCGTCGGCCTGCTTCGACATGGCGCGCTATGCGGCGGCGTTTTTGGCGGCGATCGCGACCGCCTGGGCCGACAAGCAATTGCCGTCCGGCGCCTAGAAATCCAAGGCCGGTGTGCCTATGTTCTGTCGGTGGCCGACAAGAATCTTCCCGCACGCGGACAGAACCCGGCGGTTGCCGCGTTCCTTGGCCGTGCCAAGGCGCTGGCACCGGTCGCGGGCGCGCGTGCGCAGACTGCCAAGGGCCGCCTGATCTTCGCGATGGACGCCACCGCCAGTCGCCAACCGATGTGGGAGCGCGCGGCCAAAATCCAGGGCGAGATGTTCATGAGCGCGCGCGATCTGGGCGGGCTCGCGGTGCAACTCGTGCATTACGGCGGCTTGGGATCGTTTGCGGCGTCGCCGTGGGCCGACAACGCGGCCGACCTTGTCAAACGCATGGTGGCGGTGCGCTGCGAGGCGGGCGAAACCCAGATCGCCAACGTGCTGCGCCATGCGGCGGTCGAAACGCGGGCGCAAAAAGTGGGCGCGCTGGTTTTTGTCGGCGATGCGGTCGAAGAAAGCGGCGACTTGCTGGCCGGGCTCGCGGGCCAATTGGCGCTGGCGGGGCTGCCCGTGTTCGTCTTCCACGAAGGCGGCGATCCGGTGGCGCGCCAAACGCTTCAGACCATCGCAAGGCTCACGCGCGGCGCCTATTGCCCGTTCGATGCCAACGCGCCCGACGCGCTCAAGAACCTGCTTGCCGCCGCTGCCGCTTATGCGGCGGGCGGCCGCACGGCGCTGGCGGATTTCGGCAAACGCGCGGGCGGCGGTGCGGCGACCGCCTTGCTGGCCCAGCTCAAATAGCATGGGCCTGTTTTATCTTCTGATCGGCTGCGCGGTCGCTTTCGTGCTGTGGCTTTTGCTGCGTGCGCTTGCCGATGCCTCGCCCAAAAAAATCGTCGCGGGCGCCAAGATTGCGGGCGCCGGGCTCGGCCTTGCGGCGGCGTTGGGGCTGCTGTTGACCGGGCGGCTATGGTCGGTTCTGGCGCTCGGCTCGACCTTTGCGCCGGCCTTGATGCGCTGGTTCAAAGGCTGGCAGATCGAGCGCGGCGCCACCGCGCAAACGCCGGACGCGGCCGACAGCCAGGTCGAGACCGCGATGCTGCGCATGTCGCTCGATCTTGCAAGCGGCGCGATGGACGGGATCGTGCTGGCGGGGCCGCAGCGCGGGCGCAAACTGTCGGAACTGGCGCCCGCCGAAATTCTGGCGCTGCTGGCAAGCGCGCGCATCGACGATCCGGATTCCGCACCCTTGCTCGAAGCCTATCTCGACCGCGCGGCGCCGGACTGGCGATCGGGCGAACGCGATGCGCCGCCGCCCGCGTCCGGCGCAGCCGCGATGAGCCGGGCGGAAGCCGCGCGGCTGCTGGGCGTTGCCGAAGACGCCGACGAAGCGACGGTCAAGGCCGCGCACCGGCGCTTGATGATGAAGGTGCATCCCGACCATGGCGGCACGGCCGAGCTTGCCGCGCGCCTCAACGACGCCAAAAAAACGCTGCTGGGCTAACGCAATGGATCCGGCAAATGTTCGGCCGGACGTCGAATATTTCTAGCGGACGGGCGGCACTTGCGGCGGCACGGCGATGCCGCGCGCGCTAAGCAGCGCGCGCAGCCGGTCGGGATAGTCGGTAATGATGCCGTCTACCCCAAGGCCGATCAGCGCCGCCATGTCGCTTTCCGCATTCGCGGTCCAGGGGACGATTTGCAGCCCCAAGCCCTTGGCCTCGGCGACGGTCTCGGTCGAGAGATTGCGCCAGAAGGGCGACCAGATTTTCCCGCCTGCCGCTGCAACCAGACGCGGTGTCGATTGGCCGTGGGCGGCGGCATCGAGCCCGGTCCAGGGCGACACGCCCTTGCCCTTGCCGACAGTGTCGGCGCCCGCACCGTCCGCGCGCTCGAAGGTCAGGTACGCGCGCGCGATCTCCGGCGCTTCGTTTGCGACGATGGCGAGCGTGCGCCAGTCGAAACTTTGGATCGTGGTGCGTGCGGCGATGCCCAAGCGTCGGATCTCGGCGATCAAGATGCGCGCGAATTCCGCGGGCGGCAGCGTTTCGTCGGGCATCAGCGGCGAAATCTTGGTTTCGATGTTGAAGCGCACATGCGCGGCATTCGCGCGGTTGGCAAGCGCTGCCACCTCCGCCAAGGTCGGCATCGGCGTGCCGGGCATGGGCGTTTGACCGGCGAACTGGCGTGCATACTCCGTGCCCGGACGGATGGCGCCGACATCGAAGCGCTTGAGTTCATTGAGCGTCAGCGAGCGCACGGTCGGGGCGGGCGGGTCGATCCACGTGCCGTCGGCGCGTTTTGTTATGTCGGGATTGAGCCTGCGGTCGTGCGCGACGATCACGATGCCGTCGGCGGTGATGCCGGTATCGAACTCAAGCGTTGCAACGCCGACCGCCAAGGCGGCGGCAAAAGCGGGCAGGGTGTTTTCGGGCGCCAGCCCGCGCGCCCCGCGATGGCCCTGCAAATCGAAGGCTGCGGCCGGAACCGCGATGGCCAGCAGACCTGTTAGAACGAGAGCGAGGCGGCGCATCCATTGCTCCTGCGAAGGCCGGTATTTGCCAGTGTGGCACTGTCTTAAGCGTTTTTCAGATTGCCCCGACGCGCCAAATGTAACGCGCCGAATCGTCGGGCCGTCTCCCCCCACGCCCCCCGAAAATCTTGATCGACGGCGAATGGGGCACCGGGGACTAGCGCCGGCATCATGTATTTTTTGTGTTTCAATTTTCGTCGCCTGCACGCTCTCGGATGCCAGACTTGCTGAAGTCGACGAAAACATAAAAAATCCTTTTATTGTATAAAATCTGTTAAATTGAATAAGAAAGGAACGTACAATGATCAATGTCTTGCGAGGATCAAAAATTCCCCGATCTTCTTTGAGGCGAATCAAGTCAAATCAAGGGCTTGGTGCGCGACACGTCGCGTCTATGTCGCGTCTATGTCGCGCAGATGTCGCGTCTGCGTCGCGCCTATGTCGCATGGATGTCGCGCCAAAATTTGGGGTGGTTGCCGCCTTTGAACGGAGCCTGCGCCGGGGCCAGCGTCCGCGCCAACTTGCGGGGCGCGCGTGGCTATGGCATTAGCGCCCAGCCTCGCGCGTTCTTGTCGCGTCGGGGCGCATGGTGCGTTTCCGCCAGCTTTCAGGATTTTCCCTTCATGATGCGTCGCGTTCGCAAGGCAATCTTCCCCGTGGGCGGCCTTGGCACAAGGTTTTTGCCGGCCACCAAAGCGATGCCCAAAGAAATGCTGCCCGTCGTCGACAAGCCGCTGATCCAGTACGCGGTCGAAGAAGCGCGCGCGGCGGGCATCGAAGAAATCATCTTCGTCACCGGGCGCGGCAAGACGACGATCGAAGACCATTTCGACCATTCGTACGAGCTGGAAAACACGCTCGAATCGCGCGGCAAAACGGCCGAACTCGAAGCGCTGCGCGCGTGGCTGCCGCCGGCCGGCGACGTTGCCTATACCCGCCAGCAGGTGCCGCTGGGCTTGGGCCATGCGGTGTGGTGCGCGCGCGATCTGGTCGGCGACGAACCGTTCGCCGTGCTGCTTGCCGACGATTTGATTTTGGCGGGCACGCCCTGCCTCAAGCAGATGTGCGACATCTATCCCGAGGTGCGCGGCAACATGGTCGCCGTCATGGACGTGCCCAAGGCGCACACGTCGCGCTACGGCATCCTGTCGCCCGGCCGCGACGACGGCAGGCTCGTGCAAGTGCGCGGCCTGGTCGAAAAGCCGAAATCGGAAGATGCCCCTTCGACGCTTGCGGTCATCGGGCGCTATATTCTGGAACCGGCCGTCTTCACCCATCTCGACAAAAAATCCAAAGGGGCCGGGGGCGAAATCCAGCTCACGGACTCGCTGATCCCGATGATCGGCACCAGCCCTTTCCACGGCTACCGCTTCGAAGGCCAGCGCTTCGATTGCGGCGATAAAATCGGCTTTTTCGAAGCCCAGATCGCGTTCGCCTTGGCCCGCGAAGATCTGGGCGCCGCCGCCCAAGCCGTCCTCAAGCGCTACACGTAGAAGGAATACCCGCATGCGTATCGTAATGGTCGGAACCGGCTATGTCGGCTTGGTCACCGGGGCCTGCTTCTCCGAGTTCGGCGTCGATGTGGTGTGCGTCGACAAGGACGAAGCCAAGATCGCCAGGCTCAAGGCTGGCGGCATTCCGATTTTCGAACCGGGCCTCGACAAGCTCGTCGAATCGAACGTCAAGGCCGGGCGCCTGTCGTTCACGACTGACCTCAAGGCGGCCGTGCCGGGCGCTGACGCCGTGTTCATCGCGGTTGGAACGCCCTCGCGGCGCGGCGACGGCCATGCCGATCTCTCCTACGTTTACGCCGCCGCCGAGGAAATCGGCCGGGCGCTCACCGGCTATGCCGTGGTCGTCACCAAATCGACCGTGCCGGTGGGCACGGGGCGCGAGGTTTCGCGCCGCATCAAGGCCGTTCGACCCGACGCCCAGTTCGACGTCGCCTCCAATCCCGAATTTCTTCGCGAAGGGGCCGCGATCGGCGACTTCATGCGGCCCGACCGCGTGGTGATCGGCGCCGAGAGCGAGCGCGCGCGCGAGGTGATGCGCCAGCTTTACCGGCCGCTCTATCTGATCGAAACGCCGATCGTCTTCACGGCCCTCGAAACGTCGGAGCTGATCAAATACGCGGCCAACACGTTTTTGGCCGCCAAGATCACCTTCATCAACGAGATCGCCGATCTTTGCGAGAAAGTCGGCGCCGACGTGCACGATGTCGCCAAGGGCATCGGGCTCGACGGGCGCATCGGCAAAAAGTTTTTGCACCCCGGTCCCGGCTACGGCGGTTCGTGCTTCCCCAAGGACACGCTGGCGCTGGTGAAGACCGCGCAGGATTACGGCTCGCCTTTGCGCATCATCGAAACGGTCGTCGACATCAACGACAAGCGCAAGAAGCGCATGGCCGAAAAGGTCGTGGCTGCGTGCGGCGGTTCGGTCAAAGGCAAGACGGTGGCCGTGCTCGGCCTCACCTTCAAGCCCAACACCGACGACATGCGCGACAGCCCCTCGCTCGACATCCTGCCGGCCTTGCAGGCGGCCGGTGCCCGCGTCGTCGCCTACGACCCCGAAGGCATGCATGAAGCCAAGCACATGCTGCCTGGCGTCGAGCTTGCGAAGGACGCCTATGCCGCGATGGACGGGGCCGACTGCCTGGTAATCGTCACCGAGTGGAACCAGTTCCGCTCGCTGCAATTGGACCGGGTGAAGAAGCTGCTGAAATCGCCGGTCGTCGTCGATCTGCGCAACGTCTATTCGCCCGCCGACATGAAAGCCGCAGGTTTCGTCTACCATTCGGTTGGCCGCCCGGCCGCCGCGACCGGTTCGGGAGCCGAGGAATGAGCTACCGCCACGCCTTCGACCCGACCGTGCTGCGCGAATACGACGTGCGCGGCATCGTCGGCAAGACGCTGCACGCGGACGATGCCTACGCGCTCGGACGCGGCTTCGGTTCGGCGATCGCCGCGACCGGCGGCAAGCGCGTGGCGCTCGGGTGGGACGGGCGCCTGTCGTCGCCCGCAATGGTTGCAAAGCTGGCAGAAGGTCTGTCCCAGTCCGGCCTTGAGGTGCTGAAGTCGGGCCTGGGGCCGACGCCTCAGCTCTATTACGCCGTGCGCGAAAACCATCTCGACGGCGGCGTGATGGTCACGGGTTCGCACAACCCGGCCGACTACAACGGCTTCAAGATGATGCGCGCCAAAGCCTCGTTCTGGGGCGCCGAGATCCAGGCGATGGGCAAGGCGGTCGCCGCGGGCGATCTCGTGTCGCGGGCGGGCTCGATCGGCGAAATTGCCGTGCAGTCCGCCTATATCGACCGGCTGCTGCGCGACTTCCCCGTCGGCGGCAAGCCGCTTAAGGTTGTATGGGACGCGGGCAACGGCTCGATGGGCGACGTGCTGGTCGCGGTCGCCAAGCGGCTGCCCGGCCGCCACGTGCTGCTCAACGAGACGATCGACGGCACCTTCCCCGCCCACCATCCCGATCCGACCGTCGCCAAAAATCTTGTCCAACTGCAAGACGCCGTGCGCGCCGAGAAGGCGGATCTTGGCATCGCCTTCGACGGCGACGGCGACCGGATCGGCGTGGTGGACGGGCAGGGGCGCATTCTGTGGGGCGACCAGCTGGTCGCGGTGCTGGCGTCGGAGATCCTCGCGCGGCTGCCGGGCTCGACCATCATCGCCGACGTCAAGGCGAGCCAGGTGCTGTTCGACGAGATCGCCCGCATGGGCGGCAAGCCGCTGATGTGGAAGACCGGCCATTCGATCATCAAGACCAAGATGGCCGAAACGCTGGCGCCGCTCGCGGGCGAAATGTCGGGCCATATTTTCTTCGCCGACGGCTGGTACGGCTTCGACGATGCCATGTACGCGGCCTTGCGCCTGCTGAAGATCTTGGCGACGGGGCCGGCCTCGCTCGCGGATTTTCGCGACCGCATGCCGGCCGTCATCAACACGCCTGAGTTGCGCTTTCCGTGTGCCGACACGCGCAAGCGCGGCGTGGTCGACGAGGTCAAAGCGCGCCTCGCCGCCGCCGGCGCCAGCGTGTGCGACGTCGACGGCGTGCGCGTGACCACGCCGGACGGCTGGTGGCTGCTGCGCGCGTCGAACACGCAGGACGTTCTGGTCGCGCGCTGCGAATCGCAGTCGGATGCGGGCCTTGCAAGGCTCCGCAGCGCTCTCGAGGCCGAGCTTGGCCGGTCGGGCATCGCCCTGCCGGAGGACGCGACCGCCGGGCACTAGGATGCGTTTTTTCTTCTATGGCACGTTGTTGGACGAAGACGTTCGGCGTGCCGTGCTGGGCAAGCTTGCTCCGGTTGCGAGCGAAGCTGCCCGTCTTTCGGGCTGGCGACGGTTTTCGCTTGCGGGCGTATCCTTCCCGATCGCCCGGCCGGACCCGAGCGCGTCCATCGACGGCCTGCTGGTTCGCGGCCTGACCCCGGAAGCTGGCCGCTTGCTCGACATCTACGAAGGCGTCGGCTACGCCCGCCGCACGGTCGAGCTTGTCTCGGGCGTGTCGGGCATTTTGTATGTCGAAGACGGCAGCCGCAGCTTTACGGCGTTGCCCTCGCCTTGGGATCTGGACACCTGGGTCCGCCGCCACAAAAAAGCGTATTTGGCCTTGCTCGCCAAATCGCCCCAGTCGCCGCGCTAGCCGGCGTTGGCAACCGACGGCTGGGTGCGGCGTTCGGCGGTGGGGCCGACAATCATGCAGTCCATGTCTTTGGCATCGAGCGCACGGCAGGCGGCGCGCGCTTGGGCCTGGGTAAGGCCCGTCAGACGCGCGCGGTGGGCGGCCGCGTTGCGCGCGGCCGAGGCAGGCCCCAGGATCTGGATTTCGGCTTTTGCCACGTGCTGGGATGCAATCCGCGCGGCGTCTTCGGCTGCCTTGCGGGCGGCCGAACGCTGGTTGAAGGCACCGACTTGAATTGCCCAGTCGCCGGGACCCGCCGCGACCGTCCTTTCGGGTCGCGTGGCGGCGGCGGCGGGGGCGGCGGCGGGGGCGCGCGTCGCGGCGGCCATGGCTGGCGCCGGTCTGGCCTTGGGCGCTTGGGCGACATCGACGGCGGGCGGCACGCCGCGGCGCTCGAACCCGGCATCGAGCAGTTTGGCCATATGCTGGTCGCGCTCGCTGGGGTTGGGACCGCCGATCACGGCACCGACAATGCGGCGCCCGTCGCGAACGGCCGAGGCCACCAGATTGAAGCCCGAGGCGCGGATGAAACCCGTCTTGATGCCGTCAGCGCCTTCGTACCAGCGCATGAGCCGGTTGTGGCTGGAAAACTGCCGTCCCTCGTACGTGAACTCGGCGGTCGAGAAATAATGGTAGTGGTGCGGATACTGGCGGATCAGTTCGCGCCCCAGCGTCGCCATGTCGCGCACAGTGGTGATTTGCGCGTCATGGGGCAGGCCCGAGGCGTTCATGAAGGTCGTGGCCGACATGCCGATCTGGCGCGCACGGCGAGTCATCATTTCGGCAAATCGCGGCTCGCTGCCGCCCAAACCCTCGGCCGCGACCACGGCCGCATCGTTGGCCGAGCGCGTGACCAGTCCCAAGATCACATCCCGGACGCGGACGCGATCGCCTTCCTCCAGCCCAAGCTTGGTCGGCGACTGGCCGGCCGCAAAGGCGCTGACGTTCCAGCGCTGGTCGAGCGTGATTTTTTTCTGGTCGAGCGCTTCGAAAATCAAAAACAGCGTCATCATCTTGGTGAGCGATGCGGGATGGCGCCGCTCGTCGGCACCTTGCTCGTTCAGCACGCGGCCGGTTTCGAAATCGACGACGATCGACGCGTACCGCGCCTCGGCCGGCGCGCCGAAGCCCAAAATCGCCGCCGCAAACAGCAACAGAAACAGGCCATTCCGCCCAAGATTTCGCAAACCCATGGTCTGTTGGCCTCTTCGCTGCATGTTTCCGAATATTTCAGCGACTCGAGATTACCTGTGCCGTCGAATCGTGTCACTATAAAACCGTAATTTCATGGGATTAGTGAAACATGGTGAAGTCCTTGTCTATGCGTCGAATGTCGCTGGCTCTGACGGTTTTGATCGCGCCGCTGGCAGCGTGCAGCAACGTCGAGCGCGCCAACGATCCGATCACGGGTCGCTTGTCGTGGTTTGCGTTGCTCGAAGGGCGCGATATTCGCGAAGCATGCGTGCCGGGCGCGCCTGCGCGTTACCGCTTCGTGTATAACGGCACCTACGAACAGCAGACCCGCGTCTATGACGTGACCCGGACCGAGGCGGGTGCGACGTTCAAAGTCGCCGTCACCACCGGCGCCGCGACGGTGGTCGAGTATCGCGGCGCCGCGCAGAACCCGTGGAGCCCGGTTCGCGACTATCTTGCGCCGGTCGATCTCGATACCTATCGCGCCTTGGCACGCGCCCTGGAAGCCGATGGCTTCGGCCAGCCGCCGCGCACAGACGTCGCATTTCCGTCCTGGAACTATTATTGGATCGTGTCGGCTTGCGCGGACGGGAAATACCACTTGAATGGCTGGCTCAACGGTACGCCTGACGGCAAGACCCCTTTTAATGCCCTGACATTTCCAGCTTTTTTGCAAAAACTTGATCAAACCGAGATCGCGTTTGCCAATCCGCGGCCAAACCCGTTTGCCGACTATCGCGAACGCCATGCCGACCAGGCGCCGGATCGAAATTTCGAAGTTCGACTGTCAAAAAATGGACTTTCCTTGACACAAACTTTGTTTTAATTCATTTAGTAACAATGGTTTGACGTGCATTTCTGGAAAGAATATTGCACTGCACCATTTTTCACTTGAAGCGCCCCAAAAAACGCTTATATTCTTCGCATGCTGCATTGCAGCATTTCGACATTGGAAGCGGGTGCCACATGGGTAAGACCAAAGGCAAGAACAAGGGTGCAAAGTCGGTTGCGGACAAGCCTTCGGGCGTGGCCGCAGCAGTGCTTGCAACCGCTTCGAAAGCCGAAACGGCGCAGAAAGCGGCCAAAAAGCCCGCCGAGATGCCTGCCGCGCCCGTGCAAGAATCCCAACCCAACCCCAAAGGATCCCCCACAATGACCGACCAATTCCAGCAGATCACCCAGATGTTTAGCCCCAAGGGTTTCGAGCAGTATCTTGGCCAGGCCAAGGAACAGATCGAAAAGGCGCAGGCCCAAACGACCAAGTCGTTCGAAGGCATGGCCGCTTTCTCGAAGGAAAATGTCGACGCCTTCGTCACGGCGTCCACGCTCTACGCCAAGGGCTTCGAGAATGTCGGCAAGGCATGGTACGCGCTCGGCCAGGAAACGCTCGAAGCCTCTTCGGCCGTCGCCAAGGCGCTGCTCGGCGCCAAGACGCTGAAGGAAGCCGTTGATCTGCAAACCGACTTCGCCAAGACGACGTTCGACAAGTACGCCGCCGAAAGCACCAAGCTGTCGGAAATGACGATCAAGTCCGCCAACGAAGCGCTGCAGCCGATCAATGCCCGCGTCAATGTCGCGGTCGAAAAGATGCTGAAGCCCGCCAACGCGGCCTAAACGTTCGGCTCCCTTGGGAGCGGTCGGAAAAACCCGCCAGCCGCAAGCTGGCGGGTTTTTTCGCGAGGTTTCCACCCCAAAAAGATGCAAATTTGGTGCATACCGCTCACCCCTTTATTTGATCGGCTGGAATGCCATATTATCGGGACGAAACCTCTTCCTGCATGACCGAACGGCAATAGCCCCAGATGAGCGACGACAAAGATTCCGATCGCGGCACCGGCGACGACAATTCGGGCAATGGCGTTGCGCTGCAAACCCGCACGCGCACCAAAAAACCTGCCATGTACAAGGTGTTGATGCTCAACGACGACTACACGCCGATGGAATTCGTCGTGCACGTGCTTGAGCGCTATTTCAGCAAAGACCGCGATGCCGCGACCGCCATCATGCTGCAAGTGCACCAGCGCGGTGTCGGCGTGTGCGGCGTCTTCACGTACGAAGTGGCCGAAACCAAGGTAAACCAAGTGACGGAATTCGCGCGGCGAAACCAACATCCGCTGCGCTGCACACTGGAAAAAGATTGAGCTTCTATATTTCTGTTGTCGCCATCTCTCGCAATTTGCGCGCGATCGTCCTAAGTTAATCGAAGCGCCCGCGTCGCCTGCATTCGCGGTCCGCGACTTGCAAGGCTTGCAAGGGCTTCAAGGGTGCCACCCGCCGGTCCTGGCGCGTTGCCGGTTGCATGCGTAGAGTCCGGGTGTCGGACTCGAAAGACGGATCGGATGTGCCCGTCGCACGAGCGATGCATGCGCATCGTTTGCGAGGGGCGGAGGGGAGAGAACGTCTCTTATGTTGTCGCGCAATCTCGAACAGAGTCTGCACCGGGCCCTCGCCCACGCCAACGAACGCCGTCACGAATACGCGACGCTCGAGCATCTTCTTCTGGCCCTCACCGAAGACCAGGATTCGATCGCGGTCTTGCGAGCGTGCGGCGTCGATCTCGACAAACTGCGCCGCGATCTTGCGCAGTATCTCGACAACGAGCTGGCGGGACTCGTCACGTCGCGCGGCGGCGAAGCCAAGCCCACGGCAGGGTTCCAGCGCGTGCTGCAGCGTGCGGCCATCCATGTGCAGTCGTCGGGCCGCGAAGAAGTGACGGGCGCCAACGTGCTCGTCGCCATGTTCTCGGAGCGCGAAAGCCATGCCGTTTATTTCCTGCAAGAGCAGGACATGTCGCGCCTCGATGCGGTGAATTACATCTCGCACGGCGTCGCCAAGGTGCCGGGCCGCTCCGAGCAGCGACGCGTGCGCGGCGCATCGGAAGACGATGCGGCGACCGGCAACGGCAACGAGCGCGGCGCCGAGCGTGGCAACGAGCGCGCCAGCGAGCGCAACGCCGAAAAACCTGCAGCCAAGGGCAAAGAAGGCGCTTTGGCCGCGTATTGCGTCAATCTCAACAAAAAAGCGGCGCAAGGCAAAATCGATCCGCTGATCGGTCGCGAGCCCGAAGTCGAGCGCACGATCCAAATCTTGTGCCGCCGCTTCAAGAACAACCCGCTTTATGTGGGCGATCCGGGCGTCGGCAAGACCGCGATCGCCGAAGGATTGGCGCGCAAAATCGTCAAAGGCGAAGTGCCCGAAGTGCTGCTCAACGCCACGATCTATTCGATCGACATGGGGACGTTGCTGGCGGGCACCCGCTATCGCGGCGATTTCGAAGAACGCCTGAAGGCGGTTCTCTCGGAACTCGAAGCCCAGGAAAACGGCATTCTGTTCATCGACGAAATCCACACGGTGATCGGCGCGGGCGCCACGTCCGGCGGCTCGATGGATGCCTCGAACTTGCTGAAGCCGGCGCTGGCCTCGGGCCAGCTGCGCTGCATCGGTTCGACGACCTACAAGGAATATCGCGGCTATTTCGAGAAGGACCGCGCGCTGGTGCGTCGCTTCCAGAAGATCGACGTCAACGAACCGTCGATCGAAGATGCGATCAAGATCGTCGAGGGCATCAAGCCCTATTACGAAGAACACCATAAAGTGCGCTACACCAAGGATGCGGTCAAAGCCGCCGTCGAATTGTCGGCGCGCTATGTCAACGACCGCAAGCTGCCCGACAAGGCGCTCGACGTGATCGACGAGGTGGGCGCGGCCCAGATGCTGCTTCCCCCCGCCAAGCGCAAGAAGACGATCACGGTCAAGGACGTGGAAGCGACGGTCGCCAAGATCGCGCGCATCCCGCCAAAATCGGTTTCGACCGACGACAAGGAAGTGCTGCAAAATCTCGAAAGCCAATTGAAGGGCGTGGTCTACGGCCAGGATCGGGCGATCGAAGCGCTGTGCGCGTCGATCAAGCTTGCGCGCGCAGGCTTGCGCGAACCCGAAAAGCCGATCGGCTCGTACCTGTTTTCGGGCCCCACGGGCGTCGGCAAGACCGAAGTCGCGCGCCAGCTCGCTTTGTCGCTGGGCGTCGAATTGAAGCGCTTCGACATGTCGGAATACATGGAACGCCACACGGTCTCGCGCTTGATCGGCGCGCCGCCGGGCTATGTCGGGTTCGACCAGGGCGGCTTGCTGACCGACGCCATCGACCAGCATCCGCATTGCGTGCTGCTGCTCGACGAAATCGAAAAGGCGCATCCCGACCTTTACAATATTCTGTTGCAGGTCATGGACCACGGCAAGCTCACCGACCATAACGGCAAGAACGTCGATTTCCGCAACGTGATCCTGATCATGACGACCAATGCGGGTGCGGCCGAACAGGCCAAGGCCGCGATCGGTTTCGGCAACGAGATGCGCACGGGCGAAGACGAGGAAGCGATCAAGCGCATGTTCACGCCGGAATTCCGCAACCGCCTGGACGCGACGATCGGCTTTGCGCGCCTGTCGCCCGAAGTGATCCACAAAGTGGTCGACAAGTTCGTCGGCCAGCTCGAGCGCCAATTGGCCGACCGCCAGGTCGTGCTGTCGGTGTCGGACGAAGCGCGCACGTGGCTCGCCGAGAAGGGCTACGACGAGCTTTACGGCGCGCGCCCGCTTGGCCGCGTGATCCAGGACAGCATCAAGAAGCCGCTCGCGGACGAGCTGCTGTTCGGCAAGCTCGCCAAGGGCGGCAAGGTGCGCGTGAAGGTGGAAGCGGGCAAACTCGCGTTCGACTATCCGCCCGCCACTCCGCCCGAAAAGGGCGCGCCGAAGGTCCCGGCGCTGGCAGGGTAGGGGTTCGCGCCGGCGCGGGGCCATGCTAGTTTTCTTGCATGGCCGAGTTTCTTCCGCGACGCATGATCCGGGCAGGCAAGACGATCTTTCGCAAGGGCGATGCGGGAAGCGTCGCCTATGTTATCCAAAGCGGTACGGTCGAAATCGTGCGTCCCGTCGCAGGGCATCGGCGCGTGATCGCCAAGCTGGCGGCGGGCGAAATCTTCGGCGAAATGGCGCTGATCGACGGCAAGCCACGCATGGCCGATGCGGTAGCGCTTGACGACGTGACGCTGCTGGAAATTTCCGCCGATCAGTTCAACGAGAAAATGCGCACGGCCGACCCATTCATGCGCGCCTTGCTGCGCATGTTTGTCACCAACCTTCGCGTGATGACCGAGAAAGCCGTCGCGGCCGAAATGCGCAGCGACGTGGCGGCCCAAAAAGACGCTACTCCGCCGACTGCTTGAACGGCCCGTTGGCGGCGAGTTCCTGGCAGTGCGCTTCGACGGCTTCGGCCTCGTTGCGGCAAAAATCGCGAACCGCCTTGTCGAAGCCCGCATCGCGCATGCGGTGCGCGCTGTAGGTTGCGACCGGCAAATAGCCGCGCTGCAGCTTGTGCTCGCCTTGGGCGCCCGCTTCGACGCGCGCGAGACCTCGTTCGATCGCGAAGTCGAGCGCTTGATAGTAGCAGGTTTCGAAGTGGAGAAATTTGAAGTCGCCAGCACATCCCCAATTGCGCCCGTACAGCGTGTCGGTGCCGATTAGGTTGAGCGCGCCCGCCACCCACGCGCCGTCCTTGCGGGCCATGACCAGCAGGATTTTGTCGGCCATCGCAGCGCCCAGACGGTCGAAAAAATCGCGCGTCAGATAGGGGCTGCCCCATTTGCGGTCGGAGGTGGCGATATAGAACTCGAAAAATGCGTCCCAATGTTCGGGCGCGATCGCGTCGCCCGTCAGCCGCACGAGTTCGACGCCGAGCGTTGCGACTTCGCGGCGTTCCTTGCGGATCGATTTGCGTCGGCTGTGCGACAGGGCCCCCAAAAACGCCTCGAAATCCTTGTAGCCGCGATTTTCCCAGTGGAACTGGAAACCGCGCCGCACGACAAAGCCCGCATCCTCGAAGATTTCGGCTTCGTCCTTGGTGCAGAACGTCACATGCAGCGACGAGACGCCCAGCCGCTGGGGCAATTCGCCAAGCGTCGTCGCCAGCGCTTCGCGCACGGCATTTTCGAACGGGCCAGGGCGCACGAGCAGGCGCGGGCCGGGCACGGGCGTAAAGGGCACGCACGCCTGCAGCTTCGGGTAGTAACGTCCCCCTGCGCGCCGGTAGGCATCTGCCCAGCTATGGTCGAACACGTACTCGCCGTAGGAATGGCCCTTGGCGTAGAGCGGCACGGCCCCTACCAGCGAGCCGTTCGCGTCGCGCGCGATCAGATGATGGGCCTGCCAGCCCGTTTCCGCCGTGGCCGAGCCCGAGCGTTCGGCCGCCAGCAAAAACGCATGGCTCAAAAACGGGTTGTCGGCGCCGGCGCACGCGTCCCATGCGGCCGCATCGATATCGGCAAGCGTGTCGAGCGTTTCGAGCGAGAAGGCGCTGGCGCCGTCCGCCATCTCAGACGAGTTCGGCGACGGCTTCGATTTCGACCGCCACGCCCAGCGGCAGGGACGGCGCGCCCACGGCCGCGCGTGCATGTTTGCCCTTGTCGCCAAAGACCGCCACGATCAAGTCCGACGCGCCGTTGATGACTTTGGGCTGGTCGGTGAATTCGGGCGTGCAATTGACGAATCCGCCGAGCCGCACGATGCGCGCCACGCGGTCGAGATCGCCGCCGCAGGCCGCCCGCAGCTGCGACAGGATGTTGATCGCGCACAGGCGCGCGGCGGCTTGGCCTTCTTCGACGCCAAATTCGCGGCCGAGGGCGCCCAAAAACTGCGGCTTACCGTCTTGCAGCGTGATCTGGCCTGCTACGAACACGAGCTTGCCGCTGACCACATAGGGCACGTAGTTGCCAGCAGGCGGCGCCGCTTGCGGCAGCACGAGGCTAAGTTCAGCAAGGCGCGCGTCGATCGAGCCGGACATTTTTGTCTCCGTCGCAAAAAAGGTTACCGTTCGAAACTAGCCGAGAGCGGTATAGGATGGAAGGATGCTGCGTCGTTTTTTCCTGGTTTCAAGTCTGGCCGTGTTCGCAACCCCTGCCGCCGCGCAAAGTCGCGCGCCCTCGGCGTTCGCGGTGCCGCGCGACTATTCGATCGACGGCTATTTTGCGCGCGATGCGGCGCCCGCGCGCGTCTATCGCACGCGCAATGCCATTCGCTACGAATCGCGCGGCGGCAACGTCGAACACCATGTCGTGGCCCGGCTCGACCGCGACCGCGCATGGCTGATCCTGCCAGGCTTGGCTGTCGGGTTCGAAACCGATCTTGGCGGGCTCGGCTTGGCGTCCCAGGCGCTCGCGGGCCAGGGTTTCAGCGAACAGTTGGTCGGGCGCGAAACCCATTCGGGCATCGCGATGTCGAAACTGCGCTTGACGCGCCAAGCCGCCGATCCGTCCTTCGACGGATTTGCTTGGGTCGATGCCAACGGCATTTTGTGGCGCTTGCAAGGGGCGGGCGAAGCGCGCGGCACGCCCGGCACGTTCGATTGGCGTTTCGAGAATGCCACGCTGGGGCCGATCGACCCGGCCCTGTTCGACACCCCGCCGGGCCGCGTGGTGCCCGTGGCGGGCGACGCGCTGGCCGCGATGCTGCGCCGTTTTGGGATCGTGCGCTGAGGCTTCAGCCCGCGACCGCGCGCGGAATCGCGATGGTGGAGACTTGGCGCATCGAATGCAGATGCGGCTGGAAGCGGTCGAGCGCTTCTTTGATCGAGCCGGTCTTGGGGAATTCGTGCCAGATCGCCGACCATGCCATGACGCGGGCAAAAAGGTCTTCGACAACCGGGCGCGCGTCGCGGATGTAAATGATCGCGGGCATCGCCTCGACGTAGAAATCGCTGCCGCCGACGGCGCGTCCGTAGAGCGCCGCGCTGTTCGCCGAATAGTTGCCGACGATTTTGGCGACGCGTTTGAGCGCTTCTTCCAGATCGCGCACGTAGCGCGACAGATTCTGGTCGGAGAGGATCGCCTGCACGGTTCGAAGGTCGCTCGCTTTGACGTGGCAGTCGACGCTCCAGCGCCACAATTTTCGCCAGATTTCGACCTTTACCATCGCGCGCAGCGATTCTTGCAGGATGGTTTCGTGCAGATTGAGCGGCATCATGCGCGCAGGCGCGATGCCCGAGCGCACCATGCGTTCGACCAGCTTGGCATAGGTCGCGTCGAACGCGCGCAGATCCTTGATAGCCTGCGGTTTGTAGCGGCCGAGCGCTGCGATGATCTGTTTGATGAAGCTGTCGTCGACGGCGTCTTCGGCCGGCAGCGGGCGCAGATACAGCAGGGCCGAAAACGGCAGCGGCTGTCCCAGCGTGACCGTGTCCGCGATGCCGAGCCCCAGCACTTGCGCCACGATCTCGACGACGCGGCGGTTGTAGTCGGACCCTGGATCGTTGTCGCGGATCAGCGTGGTCTCGCTGCCCGAGCGCACGAGCTGGGCGCCGCCCGTCGCTTTGGGATCGATCGGCATGGCGGCGTCCAGGCGCCCCATGCGCGTGTCGAACGTCATCGCCTCGTTGGCGAAGGCGCCGGTCGGGTCCTTGAAGCGCAGGCTGCCGCTCAACGCCACGTCGTTGAAAATTTCGCCGTCGAGATCGCCTTCCTGGAAGGGCACTTGGCGCATCAGCAGCCCTTCCAGCCCGTCGCTTGCCAGGCGCAGCATTTCGCGCAGGCTGCGGTCGTCGTAGCGCTCGGTGTAGGTTTCGGGTCGCGGGTCGGTCTTCATGCGGCGAGACGACGCTTGAGTTCGGCGACGGCGGCGTCGGGCGTCGCGAAGACGGGGCAGGCAACGCAGGCGCGCACGCTTGCCGCCGCGCGCGCCATCGAAAACTGGCCCAGCACAACGGACTGCCCGGTCGGCAATTTGGCTGCCGCCGCCGCGATCAAGGCGTCGTGCGCTTGACCGTCGCCCGCTTGCAGGGCGGCAAGCGCATCGGGCACCATTTGGGCCGCAAGCGACAGCTCTGCGTCGCCCGCACGGGCGCGCAATTCGGCCGAAAGCGGGGCGAGCGAGCCGGGGAACGTGACCAGCAGCCCGATCTTGGGCCCGGCCGCGAGGGCGGCGGCAAACGCGCTCTCGTTGGGCTTGAGCACGGGCACGGATACGGCCGCCTGCGCCGCCTCGATGGCAGGTCCGAAGGCCGAGCAGGTAAACAAGATGCCGTCGGCGCCGTTGGCGACGGCGTATCTGGCAAGGGCAACGAACCGCGCCACCATGGCGTTTGTCAGCTGGCCGTCGCGCGCCAAATCCGCCGACAGCGAATCATCGAGCAGATTGACGGGGGCTGCATCCGGCCAGCCGCGCGAGATCGCGTCCATGGCGGGGGCGATGGAATCACGAAGCGCGTGGATCAGGGCGATGCGCGGTTTTGCCAAGCTCATGGCCTGACTTTAGCGGGGCCTAAGCAAAACAAAAAGGGCCGGTCGCAAGTGATAGGCCGTTGTCAGAGGACTTCAACCTGTCTGCGATCCGGAAAGACGGTGCGATCAAACCGCCAAAAGTTCATGAAGAGTCGCTGATGCCACTCGATACGAATGAGGCCAGACGACTTGTTGCGACCCCACGCAATCGCTGTCTCGTTGTCGCAATCGGCTTCGAGCGCCCAAAAGACTGGAGGCTCGTCGGCTTCGATCTTCAATCTTTTGGCAACAAGATCGTCAATTTCTTTGCTATGGCTTACCTCAAATGTCGCAACCGCCAAATTGAGTTCCGAAAAACGCTGAAAAAGTGACTGATGGTCCCGCGCTTTGTGGGAAAATTGGAACACCAGATCCAAAGCACCAATGAGAGCCGCAATTGCCCCTGCAAGCTTTGGAGATTCGCCAGCAAAGGCAGCCGAACCACAAATTATAACGCCAAACATGATAGCATTGTGCATCGCGTCGAAAAAACCGCGCCGACGTTGATGATACCTAAGTGATTTTTCGATTGCGAACTTTAGCGCGTCGATACGACTTTCCAATGCGGCGGTATTCACCGTCGCAGACAAGCCATTGTCGGAGGCTCCCGGAGCATTGGTTTCTGCTGGGGGAGACAATGATTTCGCATCCGCCATACACACTAACTTGGCATCTTGAACGGTACGGAACAAGGGGGACTATTTTTTAGGTGGCGGCGGGCGCCTGTCGGGCACAACTGACTGAGATCTTGAACCCTTGGTGTCGCCGTAGCCTGCTTTCGGCACACGCTCAACGACAGTGGTGCTGGGTCGTTGCTGCGCGTCGTTTACCGAGACAAACTGACCGCTTCGTATCGATACGCGGCCGGTCGCCAGTCGTTGCTGCTCGTTGTTTACCGAGACAAACTGACCGGTAGATGCATCGCGACCTATGAGCGTGGTTTTGCTTTTGCGTGCCATCTTAGCGTCAAGTTTGGCGGTTGGCGGCACGGAGCGCAAGTCTCCGTGCCGCTCCTCGTCGTTACTTCTTGGTATCGCCGTAGCCGGGCTTCGGAACGCGCTCGACCACCGTGGTGGTCGGCCGCTGCCGTGCTTCGCTCACCGGGATGAACTGACCGGTCGATGCGTCGCGCCCTTTCAGCGTTGTCTTGCCCTGATTGGACATGATCAACTCCTATGGATTGCCGCGAGACTTGCACGCAAGCGGTAGCGAGTGCAGAGTGAGGCGTCACGTCTCGATTCGCACTTTTTACCTACTCGGGAGAACTGCCAGCCTCGCGCTGACAATGGTTTTCTCCTAAAGGCAGTCTCAGACGGCGTCTGGGACTGCCTTTTCGCTGTAAGCGATCAGTGCTGTGCAGCGTTTGCGGCTCTAGGAGCAAGCGGACGTTAAGATTTAACGTCACAGCTCATACTAAATAGTCGCGCGCGCTTTGCCTGATCGTTAATTCGTCTAAATCTTCAATTCGGTACTAACTCGAAACTCGGTCAAACGGCGGCGTCGACAAAAGATTTCTTGTCGACGCCGCCTTTGGCTTTTGACTTTACGAGCACCCGCTCGTCGAGCCGCAATCGACGCACTTGGTGCACGTGCCGTTGCGCACCATCGCCATCGAGCCGCAGTTTTCGCAAGAGTCGCCCGTGTAGCCCTTCATGCGGGCCTCGCGCACCTGGGCGATTTTGCCTGCGATCGGCGCCGAAGCGCTCGCCGACAAAGCCGCGTTCATGGCCGTCGCTACCGCCTCGATCGCAAAGCCGATCGGCTGGCGGCCCGCTTCGGCAGCCGGCGATTGGTCGGCTTCGGCCAAGGCCGCTTCCACGCTCGCATCTTCGCGGATGTCGCCGATCGCGGGCGCGTTGGCCGCTTCGTCGGCTTCCGGTTCGAGCAGCGCCAAGTCGCCCGCGAGCGCCGTTACCGCTGCCGCACGCGGCGACGTGCCGCCGGGGAGCACCTTGAAGCGCTGGCGCACGAAGCCGGTCGAGGCGACCTTCTTCACGGCGTCGAGGGCGGCTGCCGCAGCGGCCGAGCCTTCGCCCGGAAGATCCGACGCGCGTTCGCCCTTGCCGATCGAATCGGGGGCGAGATCGTCCTGCACCACGTGCGCAAGATCGTCGCGGCCCAGATACGAAACGGCTAGTTCGCGGAAGATGTAGTCCAGGATCGAGGTCGCGTTCTTGATCGCATCGTTGCCCTGCACGGGGCCATTGGGCTCGAAGCGCGTGAAGGTGAAGGCCTCCACGTATTCTTCGAGCGGCACGCCGTATTGCAGGCCGATCGAGACCGCGATCGCGAAATTGTTCATCAGGCTGCGGAAGGCGGCGCCTTCTTTGTGCATGTCGATGAACAGTTCGCCGATCTGGCCGCTTTCGTATTCGCCGGTGCGCAAATAGACCTTGTGCCCGCCGACCATCGCTTTTTGGGTGTAGCCCTTGCGCCGGTTGGGCAGGCGCTGGCGGCTGGCGGCAGCCGACACGCGCTCGATGATGCGCTCGACCACGCGCTCGACCTTGGCGGTCGCGGGCGCCGCGACGATTTCCTCGACCTCTTCGTGCAGGTCGATGTCTTCGCCCACGATCGAGGCCAGCGGCTGCGACAGCTTCGAGCCGTCGCGATAGAGCGCGTTGGCCTTGAGCGCCAGGCGCCACGACAGCAGATACGCGTCCTTGCAGTCTTCGACCGTCGCCTGGCCCGGCATGTTGATGGTCTTCGAGATCGCGCCGGAGATGAAGGGCTGCGATGCCGCCATCATGCGGATGTGGCTGTCGACCGACAGGTAGCGCTTGCCAAGGCGCCCGCACGGATTGGCGCAGTCGAACACCGGCAGGTGTTCTTCCTTCAGGTGCGGCGCGCCTTCGAGCATCATCGAGCCCGTGCAATAGATGTTGGCGGCATCGATCTCGGACTTCGAGAAGCCGAGGGCGGCCAGCATGTCGAACGCGGGATCGTCGAGCTGCGCCTTGGTGAGCTTCAGCGTGTCGAGGCAGAAGGCCTCGCCCAGCGTCCACTTGTTGAAGGCGAACTTCACGTCAAAGGCGGATTTCAGCGCGTTTTCGAGCGCTTGGATCTGCGCGTCGCCGAAGCCCTTGGCGCGCAAGGCGCCGTGGCTGACGGCGTTCGAGCCCTTCAGCGTGCCATGGCCGACGGCATAGAGGATGATCGCGTCGATCTGGTCCTTGGTGTAGCCGAGCGTTTCGAGGCCCACCGGCACCACGCGGTTGATGATCTTGAAGTAGCCGCCGCCCGCAAGCTTCTTGAACTTGACCAGCGCGAAGTCGGGCTCGATGCCCGTCGTATCGCAATCCATCACGAGGCCGATCGTGCCCGTAGGGGCGACGACCGTGGCCTGCGCATTGCGATAGCCGTGCGCCACGCCAAGCTCGAGCGCCTGGTCCCAGCTGCGCTTGGCGGCCGCGACCAGCACCTGGTCCTTGCAGTTCTTGATGTCGAGCGGGACGGGCAGGATGGTCAGATCCTCGTAGCCCGCCGCTTCGCCGTAAGCCGCGCGGCGATGGTTGCGGATCACGCGCAGCATGTGTTCGCGGTTGGGCTCGTAGCCCGGAAACGCGCCAAGCTCGCTCGCCATTTCGGCCGAGGTCGCGTAGCTCACGCCCGTCATGACGGCCGAAATGGCGCCGCAGATGGCGCGGCCTTCGTCGCTGTCGTAGGAAAGGCCCATCGCCATCAGCAAGCCGCCGATATTGGCAAAGCCCAGACCCAGCGTGCGGTACTCGTACGAAAGTTCGGCAATGCGGCGCGAGGGGAACTGCGCCATCAGCACCGAGATTTCGAGCGTCACGGTCCACAAGCGGCAGGCATGTTCGAACGCGGCCGTGTCGAACGCGCCGTCTTCCTTGCGCAGCGCCAGCAGATTGACCGAAGCCAGATTGCACGCCGTGTCGTCGAGGAACATGTATTCCGAGCACGGGTTCGACGCGTTGATGCGCCCCGACGCCGGGCAGGTGTGCCATTCGTTGATCGTGGTGTCGTATTGCAGGCCCGGATCGGCCGAAGCCCAGGCGGCGGTGGCGATCTGGTTCCACAGTTCCTTGGCGTCGACTTCCTTGTGCAGCTTGCCGTCGGTACGGCGGATGAGCTTCCACTTGGAATTGTCGAGCACGGCTTTCAGGAAGTCGTTGGTCACGCGCACGGAATTGTTCGAATTCTGGCCCGAGACGGTCAAGTACGCTTCCGAATCCCAGTCGGTGTCGTAGACGGGGATATCGACCGAGGTGAAACCCTGTTTGGCGAACTGGATGATGCGCTGGATGTAGCTTTCGGGAATCAGCGACTTGCGCGCGGTCTTGATGGCGTCGCGCAGCTTCTTGTTCTGCTTGGGATCGAACGCCGCCTCGCCGGTGGCGCTGGCGCAAGCGGCCATCACGTCGTTGAGATGCTTGTTGCACAGGCGCGAGCCCGCCACGAGGGCCGCGACCTTCTGCTCCTCGACGACTTTCCAGTTGATGTAGTTTTCGATGTCCGGATGGTCGATATCGACCGTCACCATTTTGGCCGCGCGACGGGTCGTGCCGCCCGACTTGATGGCGCCCGCCGCGCGGTCGCCGATCTTGAGGAAGCTCATGAGGCCCGAGGATTTGCCGCCGCCCGAAAGCTTTTCGGATTCGCCGCGCAAGCGCGAGAAGTTGGAACCCGTGCCCGAACCGTATTTGAACAGGCGCGCCTCGCGCACCCACAAATCCATGATGCCGCCTTCGTTGACCAGATCGTCTTCGACCGACTGGATGAAGCAGGCGTGCGGCTGGGGATGTTCGTAGGCGGTGGCCGAAGCGGTCAGCTTGCCCGTGCGGAAATCGACATAGAAGTGGCCCTGGCTGGGACCGTCGATGCCGTAGGCCCAGTGCAGGCCCGTGTTGAACCATTGCGGCGAGTTGGGTGCGGCGATTTGGGCTGCCAGCATGAAGCGCATTTCGTCGAAATAGGCGCGCGCATCGTCTTCGCTGTCGAAATAGCCGCCCTTCCAGCCCCAATAGCACCAGGTGCCCGCCAGACGGTCGAACACTTCTTTGGCCGATTCTTCGCCGCGAATGCGCTGGCTTTCGGGCAGCTTGGAGAGCGCCGCTTCGTCGGGCACGCGACGCCACAGCCACGACGGCACGTCGTTTTCTTCGACCTTCTTCAAGGCGGCGGGCACGCCGCGCTTGCGGAAATACTTCTGCGCAAGCACGTCGCACGCCACCTGGCTCCACGCCGCAGGCACCTCGATGTTCTTGGCCTGGAAGACCACCGAACCGTCGGGGTTGCGGATCTCGCTGTTCGTGGTCGTGAACGCGAGCGACGCATAGGCGTCCTTGGTGGCATCGGTGAAACGACGTTCGATACGCATGCTGGCCTCCGGCCTGGTTCGTTCGGCCGCCTTTGCGGCGGCCTTGGTTGTCGCGGTTGGCGGACTCGCGTCTGCACCAGGGGGCAGCAGACCCCCCTGGGGCAAATTCAAGACCGCCGTCTTCGCCGACTCCACCGGCATCCCCGGGTCAGAGGTTGGGACGCCTCACTAGATGTCGTGGTGGAGGACGAAGCTCGTTACCAAATGTTGACCAGAGGCCGGAATCGCCCGCAACAGGATTTTGGGGCAATTCAACAATTTCTACAAAATCGAGCCGTTCCAACAAGATATAGTAGGTCGAGGGCGATGGCCCCCCAAAATCCCAGCAAAACCGCGTCAAGTGCTATTTTCTCATTTTGTTTCAGCCTGTTGCGAACGCTACGCCAGCGCCACATGATCAATGCTGCAGTGCAGCAAGAGACTTTTGAAGTTATCCACAAACCTATTTTTCATGTTTTAAAACAACAAATTAAAACTACGTCGGTATTGCCGTATATTTGAAAAACAGCGGAAAAATGGCGCTCCTGTGCGACGCGACGCGATTTGCCCCCGCGTCGCGTGCGCGACGCGTCTTATGCCGTCGAATCGCCCGCAAATTTTGCGGCTTTTGAGATGCTGGTTGTTCTGACCGCCATAGATGCGTCTCGCAGCCGCGCCTAATCGCATTCATGCCACCAGCAGAAAAGTGCCATGCGCGTGCCGTCCCAATAAAAGCCGATTTCGCTGCCAACGAATGTCCGATAACCGTCATTGATCGGTTGGACGACGATCGCGATGTCGCTTTTGTCGGTCGCGTCGTTGTAGAGGCGTGCCTCGATCGGTTGCGTCGCAAGACTAACGCCGGCGGTTTTGCCGTCGCCATAGCCGATAATGCTACCGACCTCAACCCAGTCATCGCCTTTTTTGGTAAGCGCATAGCCTGAACGACCGAGCATGGAATAGCCGTCCTCCTCATAAACTAGGAAGAGGATTTGCTCCTCGGTGCCGGGGGCAATTCGGTGGCGCCCGACAAAGAGGCGCTGCGGATCGAAGTACTCCTTTGCTTTATACGAATTTTCAATTTTCGTGCGATTCGCCTGGATAAAATTCAAGACGATCTGCGCATCGGCATGGCCAATCAGTGGCTGTAAGGGGACTTCTTCAGTTTCGGGAATCTGCGCAGGAAACTTGATCGGCGCCGCGTTCTGGGCAAAGCCGAGTGAGGTTCCGAAGAATCCTGCGACGAGCCCTACGACAAGCATTGCCAAAATTACAGTACGCATCACGGCCCCACTTTGGTTCGATAGCGTACTATCGATCATTCACGGTCAGTCGATTGGCAGCAGACGCACACGCCGTGCCGTGCGGTAAAGCAACCGCTCCGCCTCGGCGGACTGGTCGGGTGCTCCGCCGACCGTGAGCGTGTACTCGTAAATCGGATAGGGGCCGATGGGAAGCGAGGCTTGTCCGCGGAAGAATATCAACGCCGCAAAGTATTCCCACCGCTTCGAAGTTGGATGCAAAATCTCCATCGCGCAAAAGAATGTCGGCAATCCGGCAACCGATCGTTTCGCCGACCCGAAGGCCAATATTTTTCGGTCAGGCGCAGGCTTGCATTTATCGGCGGCGATCGCGCGCCGAATCGGCGGCAGATCGTCGATATCCCCGGCTTGGCTGTGCCACGCAGAAACCCCTATTCGATCCTCGACATACGTTCCCGATCGGCATTTTTCAGGCGTCCCTTTCACGAAGATAGCGCCATGATCGGTAGCTCCCTCGTTCGGACAGAGCGCATAGCCCAATGGGGCCGGGACGACGACGCCAAATGCCTGGTTTCGATAGACCGCTTGGGCGTCGGCCGCCGAGGCCATTAAAATGCCACTCCATGTTAAAGCGCATGTCGCAATGCGTATGCGATTTTTCTTCATAGAGGCGGTTTTCGTTTTGCCTGCCATTCGTGGAAACGGACTCCGATAGATCGGTGCTGGTCGCGCAACATCTGTTCATAGGCAGGGCCGGGGTTGGTTCGCTTGGGGTTTGCCTCCGACTCTTCGTTATTGTAGGGCCACCGCCCGCGCGTTTGCAGCCCCTTGATGAAGTCCTCGAAATCAACGGAATTTTTGACGCGCGGACCCCATGTGTTTTTCCAGTCTTCCACGGCGGCATCGAGCGAATCGTATTGTTTCTTGCCGGATGGGGTCATCATGCCGAATGGATTGTTTTGTTTGTTCGGACCTTGCTCCTCCCAACCATTTTCGCGCGATATGAGCGCCAAGACCCACTCTTTGGGCACACCGAGTTCTTCGCCGAGCTTCTCGGCGATCGGGGTATATTTTTCGAAGAAACGGTCATGGTGTGCCTCGTTTCTCGCGCGCGCCTCTTGGGTGTCGCCAGATACGCCGCCTTCTGCACTGTCATCGCTATTGGCATCTGACAATGTGCCGCCATTTTGCGCGACCTGGACGCCCCGTTCGGCGTCGGTGTTTTCGCTGAGACGCGCGGGCGTGCGGGCTGAATCATCGCCGACGGCATGCAAGACATAGGGAGCCCCACGCTTCGACTCTTTCCACACATACGTGTTCGAGATCGGGTCGTAGACGAGCTCCGGGTCGTTCGCGTCTTTTTCGGCGACGATATTGTTGGCGCCCGTGCCGGTCAGCGCTGCAATGCGCTGCTCGGCGTCTGGCTTCAGCACGCCATAGGGCGGCATTTGCGGCAGGCGGCCGCCCAAGAACCGTTCGCGCTGCGAAGGGTCGGCGACGAATGCCAGAATCTGGCGGATTGCGTCGCTGCCTTGGCCGGGTTTGACCTG
>CAMDLT010000015.1 GCA_945901855.1 Asaia bogorensis
GCGGCCAATCCGCGCATCCTTGAGAACATCGAAAAGCGCGCCTCGCTCGCCGACAACACGCGCGCGGTCGAGATCGCCAAGCGCCACAATCTCAAGATCAAGGCGCTGATGTCGGTGGGGCACCCCGGTGAAAGCGCGCAGTCGATCCAAGATATCGAAGACTGGCTGATCAACATGCAGGTCGACGATTTTGACTGCACGGTCATCACCACATATCCCGGCACGCCCTATTACGATCTAGCCGTGCCGCACGAAAGCCAGAAGGGCGTGTGGACCTTCACGCAGAGCAAACATGGCGACCGGCTGCATTCCTACGAGGTCGATTTCATGACGACGCCCGAATACTACAAGGGCGATCCCAACGGCGGTTACCGCGCCTTCGTGTTCACCGACCATTTGTCGTCGGAAGAAATCGTCGCCCAGCGCAACAAGCTCGAAACCCGCGTGCGCGACGTGCTCAACATCCCGTTCAATCCGGGCCGTGCGGCGATGCGCTTCGAACATTCGATGGGCCAGGGCCTGCCCGACTTCATCCTGCGCAACTCGCAGCCTGGGGCCGCAGCGGCCGAATAGGCTCTACAGCCGGTCGGGGACCGCCAGCAGCACCTGGCCCATCGGGATTTCTTCGGTGACCGGGCGGCGCGCGCCGAACTCGACCTGATAGGTCGCGTAGCCGAGTTCCTTGAAAAAGCGCACCGCATCCATCAGGCACAAAGACTGGCGCGCCCAATAGGACGGTTCCCACAGGAAGAAGATTTTCGGGCGGTAGCGCTTGATCGTCTCGATGCCGCCCTGCAGCGCGTTCCATTCTTCGCCCTGCGCCAAAAGCTTGATCACGTCGAGACGGTCGAGCGGATTTTGGGCAACGTAGTCGTCGAGCGACCATACCTTCATGTCGATCGTCGTCGTCGAACGGCCGACATTGGCTGCCTGCAGCGACGCGTTGGCGAAATTGCCGATCGTGTCGTCGTGCAAAAACAGCTGGCGCGTTTCCGTGCGGCTCGAAATCGCGGCTTGGTTCACGGTCACGTTGACAAGGCCGTTTAGATTCATATTGGCCTTGAGTCGGCCCAGCGGATGCGGGTCGGGCTCGAACACATGCACCTGGCCCGTGGGGCCGACGCAATTGGCCATGATCATCGCATGCATGCCGATATTCGAGCCGATGTCGAATGCCACCTGGCCTGGGCGCAGCATACGGTTCAATAGCTTCGAGATTTTCGGGCGGAAGGCGCCGTAGAAATAGATGTACCATTCGAGGAACGAGTGCGTGTCGATATTGATGACCATGCCGCGGTCATAATCGAGCACGGTTTGCAACGGGCGCGCGTTGCCGGGCGCATGCAGGGCGCGCACGAGGCGGTCCGTACCCTTGGGGTGGAACCGGCGCGTGAGCCACGCAAGGGCAGGCACCCACGATGCAGGCGTTTGGGGTATCGAGGGCGGAGGCGATTGGGACAAAGCGTGCGTCTCGTCGGCGTCTGTGTTGGCCCTACCTAGCGTCATTTTGTCCCTCGTTCCACAATTTCCGTCCCTTGGGGAACGGTTTTTGCCCGCTTGCTATTCCGGAAAACACCCATGCCCACCAGAAAAATGGGCCAATTTTGTCCAGTTTTCAACAAAACGACCAAAGATGACACCCAAATCGACGCATTACGGCGTAAAATAGCGTCGGGTGCTGGGATCTGTGCCGTCAAAAACATATTGGGAGCCGCCATGCCTGTTCGCGACGAGACGCGCAAAACCGATATTCTTGACCGGGTCGCGACCCTCGCGCGCCAAAGGCTGAGCGGCGGGGCCGCCGATGCGGCCGAAAATTTCATCAAGCAGTTTTACGCCAATGTCGCGGCCGACGATCTGGCCGAGCGCTCGGCCGAGGATCTGTACGGCTCGGCGGTGGCGCTGTGGACGTTCGGGCGCACGCGCGGGGCGGCCAAAGCCAAAGTGCGCGTCTACAACCCGCGCCTGGGCGAGCATGGCTGGCATTCGAGCCATACGGTCGTCGAGATCGTCAACGACGACATGCCGTTCCTGGTCGATTCGATCGCAGGCGAGATCAACCGCCGCGATCTTTCGGTGCATCTGGTGATCCATCCGGTCGTGCGCGTGCAGCGCGACGATGCGGGCGGGATTTTGGCCATCGCCGAGGACGGCACGCGCGAAAGTTTCATGCATGTCGAAATCGACGCGCAAGGCGACCAAGCCCAGCTCGATACGATCCGCGACGGCATCCAGGACGTGCTCGACGACGTGCGCGCCTGCGTCGTCGATTGGCGTCCGATGCTGGCGCGCGTGCGCGAAGCGGTCGAAAGCTTTTCCCAGACGCCGCCGCCGCGCTCCGAAGCCGAAATCGCGACGACGCGCGATTTTCTGTCGTGGCTTGCAGCCGACAATTTTACGTTTTTGGGCTATCGCGAATACGAATATCACGGCGAAGGCACGGGCTTTCGCAGCGTCGTGCGCAGTGCGGCAGGCCTAGGCCTCGCGCGCAGCGACAATTTTGTGGTCTTCGACGTGCTGCGCCGCATTGCCGAATTGCCCGCGACCTTGCAGGCGTTCGTGCGCGCCCCCGATCTGCTGCGCGTCGCCAAGGCGAACCGGCGGTCGACCGTGCACCGCCAGGGCTATCTCGACGCGATCGGTCTCAAAATCTACGGTGCCGACGGCGCCGTGGTCGGCGAAAAGGTGTTTTTGGGACTGTTCACGTCGGCCGCCGCCATGCAGCGCCCGCGCGAAATCCCGTTGCTGCGCGACAAGGTTGCGGCCGTGATGGCCAAGGCCGATTTCCCGTCCGACGGCCACAATTCCAAAGCGCTCCAGCATATCCTCGAAACCTATCCGCGCGAGGAGCTGTTCCAGAGCACGGTCGACGAACTGTACGAGACAGCACTTGGCATTCTGCGCCTGCAGGAACGCCAGCGCATCGCGCTTTTTTTGCGGCGCGATTCGTTCGACCGCTTCATGTCGGCAATGGTCTATGTGCCGCGCGACCGCTTTAACACCGAACTGCGCGAAACCTTCCACGCGATTCTGGCCAAAGCCTATGCCGGACGCAAATCCGCGTTCTACGTGACGCTGGCCGACGACAGCGCGCTCGTGCGCTGCCATTTCATCGTCGGGACCACGCCCGGCGCCATCCCCGACATGCGCGCCGAAGACGTCGAAGCGCAGCTTGTCGAAGCCGGGCGCGGATTTGCCGACCGCCTCAAAGACGCGCTCGTCGCCGCCGAAGGCGAGGAGCGGGGCTTGGCCAAACTGCGCCGCTACCAGGCCGCGTTCCCGGCCGCCTATCGCGAACATTTTACGCCCGACCATGCCGTCGCCGACATCGTCTCGGTCGATGCGGTGTTGGCGGGCGAAACCACGCTTGCGCTCAATCTCTACCGCAGCGTGGCGGCGGCCGACAGCGAGTTGCGCTTGCGGCTGTTCCATCGCAATTCGCCGGTCCCGCTGTCCGACGTTCTGCCGATGCTGGAAAGCATGGGCCTCAAAACCATGACGGAAGAACCCTTCCGCATCCAGCCGCTGAATGCCGCTGCCGCGCGCGCGGCGGGCGACGTCTATATGCACGATCTTACGCTCGTCACGCGCGATGCAAGCGATGTCGATCTGGGCCGTGTCAAAAAGCTCTTCGAAGAAGCGTTTGCCGCCGTGTGGGCGGGCGACGTCGCGTCCGACGGGTTCAACCGGCTGGTTGTCGGCGCTGCCATGTCGGCGCGCGAAGTGACGGTGCTGCGCGCCTTGGCGGCCTATCTGCGCCAGGCCGGCATTACGTTCAGCCAGAGCTATATGGAAGACACGCTGGCGCGGCACCCGAAGATCGCGCGCCGTCTGGTCGACTATTTCACCACCTGCCACGACCCGGCGTTTTCGGGCGACCGCGAGACGGCCGCGCGCGGCATTGCGGTCGAAATAGCGCATCTGCTCGACGACGTCGCCAATCTCGACGAAGACCGCATCTTGCGCCGGTTCTTGAATTTGCTGCAGGCGGCGCTCCGCACCAACTATTTCCAGCCCGGCGCCGACGGCAAGCCCAAGACGTATCTCTCGATCAAGTTCGACAGCCAGAAAATCGACGAATTGCCGCTGCCCCGGCCCTTGGTCGAAGTGTGGGTCTATTCCACGCGCGTCGAAGCCGTGCATTTGCGCGGCGGCAAAGTGGCGCGCGGCGGCATTCGCTGGTCGGATCGGCGCGAAGATTTTCGTACCGAAATTTTGGGCCTCATCAAAGCGCAGATGGTCAAAAACGCCGTCATCGTGCCGGTGGGCTCGAAGGGCGGCTTTTTCGTGAAGCGCCCGCCCGCACCTGAAGCTGGACGCGACGCGTTCCAGGCCGAGGGGATCGCTTGCTACCAGATTCTGATGCGCGGTTTGCTCGACATCACCGACAATCTCGCCCCCCAAGGCATCGTGCCGCCCAAAAACGTCGTGCGTCGCGATGGCGACGATCCCTATCTGGTGGTCGCGGCCGACAAAGGGACCGCGACCTTCTCCGACATCGCCAACGCGATTTCGATCGAATACGGCCATTGGCTGGGCGATGCGTTTGCGTCCGGCGGGTCGGCCGGCTACGACCACAAGGGTATGGGCATTACGGCGCGCGGGGCATGGGAAGCGGTCAAACGCCATTTCCGCGAGATGGGCATCGACACGCAGACGCAGGCGCATACCTGCGTGGGCGTCGGCGACATGTCGGGCGACGTGTTCGGCAACGGCCTGTTGCGCTCGCCGCACACGCGCCTCGTGGGCGCGTTCGACCATCGCCATATCTTCATTGATCCCGATCCGGACGCCGCCAGCGCTTTTGCCGAGCGCGAGCGCATGTTCAAACTGCCGCGCTCGTCCTGGGCCGACTACGACGCCAGGCTGATCTCAGAGGGCGGCGGCGTCTTCGACCGCAAGGCGAAGTCGATCAAGCCGAGCCCGCAGATCAAGGCCTTGTTCGGCATCGCGGCCGACAGCGTGACGCCGTTCGAACTGATGAAGGCGATGCTGCTGGCCAAGGTCGATCTTCTGTGGTTCGGCGGGATCGGCAACTACATCAAAGCCGCGAGCGAAAGCCATGCCGATGCGGGCGACCGCGCCAACGACGCGATTCGCATCAACGGCGCCGATATCCGTGCGCGCGTGGTGGGCGAGGGCGCCAATTTGGGGGCGACGCAGCGCGGGCGTATCGAGTTCGCGTCCAAAGGCGGGCGCATCAACACCGATGCCATCGACAATTCGGCGGGCGTCGACACGTCCGACCACGAGGTCAACATCAAGATTCTTGTCGGCGACGTGATGGCGCGCGGCGACATGACGCTGAAGCAGCGCGACGCGTTGCTGGCCGAAATGACCGAGGAGCTTGGCCTTCAGGTCTTGCGCGACAATTACCTGCAGACCCAGGCCGTGAGCCTTGCCGAGCGCGAGGGCGTCTCCGGTATCGAGCGCGTGGCACGCTTGATGCGCGCCCAGGAGAAATCAGGGCGCCTCAACCGCGCGATCGAATATCTGCCCGACGACGAGGCCCTGGCCGCGCGCGTCGCGTCGGGCAAGGGCCTGACGCGGCCCGAACTTGCGGTCATGCTCGCCTACGCGAAGATGGCGCTCTACGACGATCTGCTGGCAAGCGATCTGCACGACGATGCGTCGTTGGCCGAAGATCTGGTCAAGTACTTCCCGCACGAGCTGCGCCGTCGCCACAAGGACGCGATTCTGCGCCATCGCCTGAAGCGCGAAATTGTCGCCACGGTCGTGACAAATTCGCTCGTGAACCGCGCGGGCATCACGTTCGCGCACGATCTGGCCGAGCGCTGCGGCGCTTCGCCAGGATATGTCGCGCGTGCTTACGTGGTCGCGTGCCAAGCCTTCGGTTTGCGCGCGATTTGGGGTGCTATCGACGCGCTCGACAACAAGGTCGATGCGAACGTGCAGCTCGACATGATCGCCGTCACGATGGCGCTGATCGATCGCGCGGCGACGTGGCTCTTGCGCAATCTGACGGTGCCGTTCGACATCGCATCGGCCTTGGCCGATTACCGAGACGGCGTTGCCGCGCTCAAAGGCGGCATCGGCGACGCGCTCGACGCGCCGCGCCGGGAAGCCCATGCCGCGCGCTGCCAGAAGCTTGTCGATGCGGGCGTGCCGCCGATGCTGGCAAAGGAAGTGGCCGACCTTGGCGATCTTGGCGCTGCCTTCGACCTCGTGCGCATCCAACGCCAGACCCAAGCGCCCGTCGCGCGGGCGGCCGCGTGCTATTTCGCGTTTGGCGCCCGGCTTGGCTTCGACTGGCTGCGCGACACGGCCGCGCGTATTCCGGCGCGCTCGAGCTGGGCTGCGCGCGCCATCGCGGCAACGGTCGACGATCTGGACGCGCTGCAGGCCGAATTGGTTGCCAGCGCTTTGGCGGCAAACGGCGAATCACCGGACCCGGCCGAGGCGTTTGTGGCGGCACATCCGATTGGAGCCGCACGCCTTGAAAGCGTGCTGGCCGAATTGCGCGCAGGCAGTGCGGCAGACCTCGCCGCCCTCACCGTTGCGGGCCGCGAATTGCGCGCATTGGCGGCACTGGCGGGATCGTGAAACGGTCGGTCGTTTTTTCCTGGTGTCTCTACGATTGGGCGTCGTCGGCATTTCCGGCCGTCATCACGACGTTTGTGTTCGCGACCTACTTCACCAAGGCAGTCGCTCCCGACCCGATTTCGGGCACCGCCATGTGGGGCCATGCGGCATCGTTGGCGGGATTGGCCATCGCACTGCTCGGCCCCGTGCTGGGGGCCGTCGCCGACCATGGCGGCCGCCAGAAACCGTATCTGGCGTTTTTCACGGGCATCGCCGCATTGGCGTGCGCCGCGATGTGGTTCGTGACGCCCGACGCATCGTCGGTTCTGCAAGCCCTTGTGCTGTTTGCGGTCGCGACCGTGGCATTCGAACTGGCGACCATCTTCTACAACGCGCTGCTTCCCAAGGTCGCAGCGCACGAAACGCTTGGGCGCGTGTCGGGCTGGGGCTGGGGGCTTGGCTATGTCGGCGGTATCTTCTGTTTGGCCTTTGTGCTGTTCGCCTTCGTGCAAGCCCCAGAGCCGCTATTGGGTCTCGACAAAGCGACGGCCGAAAACGTGCGCATTGTCGGCCCGTTTACGGCCCTATGGTGGCTCGTTTTTGCCTTGCCATTGCTGTTCGTGCTGCGCGAAGGCCCGTCGCAAATGAGGCCTGCGGCTGCCATTAAGCGCGGGCTTGGCGATATGAAAGGCTTGGTCGCGTTTTTGAAAGCGCACCCGACCGTCGCGTGGTTTTTGCTTGCGAACATGATCTATACCGACGGGCTGACGACCTTGTTCGCGTTTGGCGCCATCTATGCGTCGGGCACGTTTGGCATGGCGCTCGACGAAGTGATCATGTTCGGCATCGCGCTCAATCTTACGGCCGGGATCGGCGCATTCGGGTTCGCGTGGCTCGACGACAGATTGGGCTCGCGGCGCACGATCGCGATCGGGCTTGTGTGCCTGACCATCATCGGGGCGGGTCTGCTGGTGGTCGAAAGCAAGACCGCGTTTTGGATTTTGGGCGTGATGATCGGACCGTTTTTTGGGCCGGTGCAAGCTGCCAGCCGTTCGCTTGCGGCACGCTTGGCGCCCGAAGCGCAGCGCGCCCAAGTGTTCGGATTGTTTGCGCTGTCGGGGCGCATCACGGCCTTTCTGGGGCCTGCGATATTGGGCACGGTCACGCTGCTGGCCGACAGTCAGCGCGTGGGCATGGCGACGATCCTGCCGTTTTTTGTGCTGGGCCTGTTCGTGCTCTGGCGCAAAGTGCCGGACATGCGCTAGATCTCGCGCCATGAGTCTCGTCTGCCATATCTGCAACGCCGCGCCCAAATGCACGCATGTCGTGCGCGAAATGATGTACGGCAAGCGGCAAAGCTTCGATTATTTCGAGTGCGGCGATTGCGGCGCCTTGCAGATTGCCAAAGTTCCGGCCGATCTCGCGCAGTTTTATCCGGCCGCCTACTACTCGCTTGAGGGCGCCTTGCCCAAACGGCCGAGCCTCAAGCGGCGTTTGGGAGCCGCATGGGCTTACGAGCGCAGCGGCGGGCTGCTCGGCTGGTTCTTCGATGCACGCAAGCCCAATCGCGAACTGCGCCTGCTGGGCGAACTTGGCATCTTAAAAAGCGACGCGATTCTCGATGTCGGGTGCGGCAAGGGCGCGCGTGTCGCGCGCTTGCGCCAGTTCGGTTTTGCGGCCGAAGGGATCGACGCGCATCTCGATGGCGACGTGACGTTCGAGGGCGTTTGCATCGCCAGACGTGCCACGCTCGATGCGATGGCGGGCAGCTTTCGTCTGGTGATGTTCCACCACAGTTTCGAACACCTGCCCGACCAGCATGCGGCGATGGCAGACGCGCGCCGCCTGGTCGCTGCCGACGGCTACGCGCTGATGCGTATCCCCACCTGTTCGTCGGCGGCGTTCGAGATTTACGGCGCCGATTGGGTACAACTCGACGCGCCTCGGCATCTTTATCTGCACAGCCGCGACAGTTTCACGCGGCTCGCCAAACAGCACGGTTTTAAGATCGTGCGGCTCGACGACGATTCCGACGGGTTCCAGTTCTGGGGCTCGGAGCAGTACAAGCGCGACATCGCGCTGACCGACGCGACGGCGCATTCCAAGAACCAGCCGCTGTTCTCGACAACGGAGCTTGCCGCGTTCGACGCGCGCGCGGCCAAGCTAAATGCCGAGCATCGCGGCGATCAATTCTGCGCGGTGCTGGCGCCGGTTTAGTGCCGGAAATGCCGCATGCCGGTTGCAACCATCGCGAGGCCCTTTTCGTCGGCGGCGGCGATCACGTCGGCATCGCGCATCGAGCCGCCGGGATGGATCACGGCAGTTGCACCCGCCGCCGCTGCCGCCAACAAACCGTCGGCAAACGGGAAGAAGGCGTCCGACGCCACGACCGAGCCGATGCAGCGGCTTTGCGCTTCGCCCGCTGCCGCCGAAGCTTCGGCCGCTTTGTGGGCGGCGATGCGCGCTGAGTCCACGCGGCTCATTTGGCCAGCCCCGATGCCGACGGTGGCGCCGTCCTTGGCGTAGACGATTGCGTTGGATTTGACGTGTTTGGCGACGCGGAACGCAAACAGCATATCGGCCAGTTCGAGTTTCGTTGGCGCGCGTTTGGTGACGATCTTCAAATCGCGTTCTTCGATGCGGCCCGCATCGCGCGTTTGCACCAAAAGGCCGCCCGCAAGGCTCTTGGCCGTCAACCCTGCCGCCTGCGGATCGGGCATCGATCCCGTCACGAGCAGGCGCAGGTTCTTTTTGGCCGCGAGCACGCCGAGAGCCGCTTCGTCGGCGGCGGGGGCGACGATCACCTCGACAAACAGCTTTGCCAGTTCGGCGGCCGTCGCCGCGTCAAGCGCGCGGTTGAACGCGACGATGCCGCCAAACGCCGACACGGGATCGCAGGCCAGCGCCTTCAGGTACGCGGCCAGCGGATCGGCGCCGAGCGCCACGCCGCACGGATTGGCGTGCTTGACGATGACGCAGGCGGGTTCGTCGAACTCGGCCACCGCCTCGAACGCCGCGTCGGTGTCGTTGAGATTGTTGTAGGAGAGTTCCTTGCCCTGGATCTGGCGCGCGGTCGCAATGCCGGGGCGTGCACTGCCGTCGCGATAGAATGCGGCTTGCTGGTGCGGGTTTTCGCCATAGCGCAAGGCCTGCGCACGCGTGGCGGAGAGGTTGAGCCGCTCGGGGAATGTCTGCCCGAGCGCGTCCGCAAACCAGCGCGAGATGGCGGCATCGTAAGCGCCCGTGCGCGCATAGGCGCTGGCGGCAAAGCGCTTGCGCAAATCGAGCGACGTAGAGCCGCCATTTTCATCCATTGCAGCGACAAGCTCGTTGTACTGCGCGGGCTCGACCGCCACGACGACAAATTCATGGTTCTTGGCGGCAGAGCGGATCATGGCAGGGCCACCAATGTCGATGTTTTCGATGCAATCGTCGAACGCGGCCCCTTTGGCGACGGTCGCTTCGAACGGATAGAGATTGACCACGACAAGGTCGATGGGCGCGATTCTGTGCGCCGCCATCGCGTCGGTATGGTCCGCAAGGTCGCGCCGCGCGAGGATGCCGCCATGCACCGTGGGGTGCAGCGTTTTTACGCGTCCGTCCATCATTTCGGGAAAACCCGTATGCGTGCCGACATCGATCACGTGGAGGCCTGCGTCGCCAAGCGCCTTGGCCGTGCCGCCGGTCGACAGAATCTCCACGCCGTGCCGGGCAAGGGCGCGGCCGAATTCGATCAGGCCGGTTTTGTCGGAAACGGATAGGAGGGCGCGGCGGATGCGGACCTGCGACATGGCGACTCCGGGAGGGGCTGGACGGAGCCGTTTCCCTATCACGAAGCGGCGTCGCGCCCCAACGAATCCCGTTGCAGGGCGGCTGCCATCGTTGCCAGCAGCCATAGCGCCGCAAACCACCAGCCCTGCCAGATGCCGTAGCTCAGCGACGCGATCGTCACGGCCGTGACCAGCGTTGCCCCCAGGATGGCGCGCCGCAGCGGCGGGCCGTTGCAACGGATTGCAAGAAAGCCGAGCAGGGCGGCCACAAGCGTCGCGCCGATCGCGCCAAGTTCGAGCCAAATTTGCAGTGTAAAATTGTGCGGATGTAGCGGAATTTTTTCGGCGGATATGTCGATCGTATCGTGGCCGCCTGGCATCTTGCGCGAAGCATGCATGCCCCAGCCGAAGACGGGCTTATCGGCAATGCGCAAGCCCACGAACTGCCAGATCGCCGCGCGATGGTAGATCGATACGGTCAGATCGCGCCGCGCGGCAAGCGTGTCGAACACGGGCAGCCGTGTCAGAAACGGTGCGGCGAGCACGCACGCCACCAGGATCGCTGCGACCGCGCGGGGCCCGACCACGCGGAATGCCGCAGCACCGGCAAGGGCCGCGACGAGGGCGAGGGCCGCCGCCATGCTCTCGCCCGCCACAAACGCGACGATGCAGCCCGCAGCCAAGGCTGCTGCAGCAAACGGCCCGATGCGCCGCCAGGCGAGCGCGAAGGCGAGCGGCAGCAGCAGCGCCAGCACGGTTTTGGGTCGGTTGAGAAAGGCCCCCGATGCGGCGGGCGGGCCGAACAGCCGGACGAACAGCGAGTCGTCGGCTGCCATTACGCTTTCGCTCGCCATTTCGGCGAGCAAGATCGCGAGGCCGAAGCAAAAGCCGCCTAAGAGCGCCGTTTCCAGCCGTCGCGCTTGGGCGCTTTCGAGGCGCAGCGCTTTGGAGAGCGCGGCTAGACCCGCAAGGCCCGCGGCCGCCGAGCGCACAATGCCGTTGAGACCCTCAAATGGATCGGGCGCCCACAGGCACGATGCGAGCACAAGCGCCAATAGGGCTGCAAAGATCGCCAAGATCGCGCGCGGCACGCCGACCAAGCGCCGCGCTTGCGGATCGCACAGTGCGATGCCAGCCCCCGCAACCGCAAGCAGCACTGCCAAGCCGTTGGGTACGAGGACGGCAATCGGCGCCATGGCGGCGGCGGCGGCGACCAGCAGCCTGTCCGCGGTGGCAGGCCGGTTCATGCCGCTGCGGGCGCGGCAAGCCTATGTGCTGCGACCAGACGCACGACCGTGTCGGCGACAAAATCGAGTTCGGCTTGGGTGATCGAGGTCGAGGAGGGCAGGCTGAGCCCGTTGGCCGAGATGCGCGCCGATACTGGAAACTCGCGGTTGCCCGCGAAGCCTTTGTAGGGCGGCATGTCGTGCATACAGTAGAAGATCGGGCGCGTGTCGATGCCGGCCGCAGCGAGCTTCGCCATGAACGCATCGCGCGAAACACCGAGCGCCGCGCAGTCGAGCACGATCGTGTAGACCCAGTAGGAATTTTCGAAACCGTCGCGAATGGTCGGGCACTCGATTTCGGCAATGCCCGCAAAGCGGCGGTTGTAGTGCGTCGACAGCCGCTTTTTGGAGTCGAGAAAGCCCGCGAGCTGCTCGAGCTGCGCGCAGCCGATCGCGGCCTGCAGATTGGTGAGGCGGTAATTGAAGCCGACTTCGTCGTGCCAGTAGCGGCGCTGCGGGTTCATGCCGTGGTCGCGCAAGCGCCGCGCGCGTGCTGCGATCGCATCGTCCTTGAAGACGACCATGCCGCCTTCGCCGGTCGTCATGAGCTTGTTGGAGAAAAAGCTGAACGTGCCGCAGTCGCCAATGGCGCCGCACGCAATGCCGTTCCATTTGGCGCCCACCGCTTCGGCAGCGTCTTCCACGACGACCAGGCCGCGGCGCTTGGCAAGCGCCAGGATCGGCGCCATGTCCGTCGGCTGGCCGTAGAGATGGACCGGCATGATCGCCTTGGTGCGCGGCGTGATGGCGGCGGCGACCGCATCGGGATCCATGTTCCAGGTGTCGGCGGCGACATCGACCAGCACGGGCGTGGCACCCGTATAGATCACGGCATTGAGCGTGGCCGCGAAAGTGAGGTCGGGCACGATCACCTCGTCGCCCGGGCCAATGCCGTAAGCGGCGAGTGCGAGATGCAGGGCAACCGTGCCGTTCGACACGGCAAGCGCGTGCGGCACGCCAAGCAGGGCAGCGAACTCGGTTTCGAAGCGGCGCACAAAGCTGCCCTGGCTCGAAATCCAGTTCGTGGTCACGCATTCGGTGACGTATTTGAGCTCGTTGCCGCCAAGCGTGGGCTCGGCGATCGGCACGCGGCGCGCATCGGCGGGGGTTGCGAGTGCAAGCGCACGCCCTTGGCCGTCCAAAGAAAGGGCGACAGAACCTGCTTGCGCACCTTCCTGCATCGCCGTTCCGGCCGTAACGGCGCCTGCTTTGGCGCCGAGCATGGCGCTGTCGAGATGCCCAAGCACGCGCCCGCCAGCGTCGGCCACGAAGAGAATGCCAAATTTGCTGGCCCGCAGGCGGGTTGCCGCTTCGTCACGGGATGCCGTGTCGCGGATCAGAAATTCGTCGAGAACGGAGACAGTCGACACGAGCCTGGAACCTTTTTCGGGGGCAAGTGGTTTGAGCAAGATATACATTCAGCTATGCCATAACGTCGAACAGTGCAACTTACTTCCATGTCGTTTTCGACCGACGACGTTCCGTCGCGGGCGCGCTACGTAAATGCCGATTTTCCGGAAATTCGTCCTATCATTTGACCCTTGCACTCTTTTTCGCGTACCAAGTCAGACGGAGATGCAGTGCGTGCAAGCGTTTGAAACAAAATGCCCTGTTCATGGATGACCGAGCAGCGTCCCTTTCAGATTTGTTGAACGCGACCGGCGGGTTGGTGGGTACCAGAACGCGAGTGCGCCTGTTCACGCCCGGCGATATCGATGCGACCTATCTGGCATGGCTCAATGATCCCGATGTCGTGCGCTACAGCAATCAGCGGTTTGTAAGCCATACGGCTCAAAGTGCTGCCGCATTCCTTTCCGGCTTTACCGCCTCGGAAAATTTGTTTTTAAGCATTCGCCGCCTTACCGACGACCGCGCCGTCGGCACAATGACGGTGTACCGCGCCGTGCCGCACGGGACGGCAGATCTTGGCATTTTGATCGGCGACAAGCAGGTTTGGGGCCAGGGTTTCGGCCGCGAAGCTTGGATTCTCGTGCTCAACTGGCTGGAATTCCGGCGGGCCGTACGCAAATTCACCTGCGGCACGGCCGCGCCCAACCGTGCGATGCGTCGCTTGGCCGAATTGTCAGGTATGGAACTCGAAGCGACCAAACACCAGCACGAGATCATCGACGGCGTGCCGGTCGATCTGTTGTTTTTTGCACGCTTTGCCACAAGCTATTGAGGCGACGCGCTCGTCAAGCCGATCAGATCAAGTTGCCGGGCCACCACGTTGGCTTCATCGTAGAGTTCGCGCGCTCGGGCGAGCCCGGCCGCTCCCAGCCTTCTGCGCAGAGCTGTGTCCCCAGCCAGCCGGGAAAGGGCGGCGGCCAGCGCATTTGGATCGCGCACGGGCACCAAGAGCCCGGTTTCGCCGTCGACGACCTCCTCTCGGCTGCCGCGAATGTCAGTCGCGACGACCGGAAGGCCCGAAAGCATCGCCTCGATGATCGAGCGCGGCATGCCCTCGCGGTGCGAGGGCAGCGTGAAAATGTCGGCCGCGCGCAGCAAATCGGGCACGTCCGACCGGTAGCCGAGCTGCCGGATGCGGGCTTTCAAGATCGGATCGCTTTCGGCTGCCGCCAGGGCCGCACCGATGCCGCCGGCATGGTCGGAGGCGAGCCGTGCACCCACGATCCACAATTCGGCATCCACATTGCGCATCGCTTCGACGAGTTCGGGATAGCCTTTTTCGGCGACCAGGCGCCCGACCGTCAGGATCACGGGCCGATCCGGCGGCGTTCCGAGCGCTGCGCGGATCTCGGCGCGCGTCACCTCAAGCGGTAAGGCCGGGCGAAAACGTGCAGGGTCCGAGCCGTTGCCGATCGCATGAATGGGGCCGCGCGCCAACCCTAAGCGGCGTGCGGTTGCGGCATCTTCTTCGGCTTGCGTGAACAAGAGATCGGTCGTGCGCCCTGCGAGCCATTCGAGGCCGATATGCACGAAGCGTTTGTGCCACGGCATATGTTCGTGAAAATAGAAGCCATGCGCTGTGTAGACGATTTTGGGCACGCCTGCGCGCCACGCGGCCAAGCGCCCGGCGAGGGCCGCAACCGGTGTGTGCACATGCACGACGTCGAATTTGTCAGCACGTAAGGTCGCCAGGATCGCGCGGTAGCTGCGCCACAGCGCCAGCGGATTGGCAGAGCGGCGGATCGGCACGTCGATCACGCGAAACCCTTCGGCCTCGATCTTGGCAACGAGCTTGCCGTGCGCGCACGCCCCCGTCACCTCGTGCCCGGCGTCGCGCAACCCGCGCATCAGCGGCAGCAGGAAATGGTAGAGCGTGAAATCGACCGCACAAAGCTGCAGGATGCGCATGGCGCTTGATGCCCTATCCCCAGCGTTTCTGCCAGCTTCGGAACATCAGCACGGTCCACAAAGCATAGGTGCGGTCTTCGCCCGCTTGGTGGGCCGCCCACGCCGCCGCGATGGGGGCGGGCGCCAAAACACCGTCGGCGGCGATGGCGGCGGGATCGAGGAGATCGGCCGCCCAGTCGCGCAGCGGGCCCCGCAACCAAGCGCCGATGGGAACTGCAAAGCCCATTTTTGGCCGCTCGAACAGGTCGCGCGGAACATAGCGCGCCAGAATCTCGCGCAAGATCCATTTGCCCTCGCCGCCGCGCAGCTTCAGATGCGGCGGCAGGCGCCAGGCATGTTCGACCACGCGATGGTCGAGCAGCGGGTTGCGGCCTTCGAGCCCGACTGCCATCGTGGCGCGATCGACTTTCGTCAGCACGTCGTCGGGCAGATAGGTAAGCGTGTCGAGCAATTGCATGCGCGCGGCGAAATCCGGCATATCGGCGGCCATCGTCTTGTCCCAGATCGGGCCGTCGGGCTCGATTGCCCCTGGCACCAATACGCGCGGATCTGGCCACTGGCTCACGAGCCCGCGATAGATCGCCGACGGATCGTCCGCCGTGAGCAGGGCTGCGAGCTTCGCGGCTTTCTCGGCCGGGCGAACGGGTCGTTTGGAGGCTGGCAGCAGCGCGCTCAGCAGCCGATAGCCGGTTTCGCCGGGCATGGTAAGCGCGCGCGCGATGCCGCGCCGAAGCCAGCGCGGCAGCATGCGCGTGTCGCTTTCCAAGCGGTCGGCCCAGACATGGCGGTTGTAGCCGGCAAAACTCTCGTCGCCGCCGTCGCCCGAGAGCGCCACTGTCACATGTCGGCGCGTCATCTCCGCCACGAGATATGTCGGGATCTGCGAGGCGTCGGCAAACGGTTCGTCGTAGAACTCGGCCAATTTCGGGATCACGTCGCGGGCTTGTGCGGCCGAAACGTAAAGCTCGGTATGCGCGCAGCCCAGATGCGCTGCAACCGCCTTGGCATGTTTTGCTTCATCGTAGCCCACTTCGTCGAAACCGATCGTGAAGGTCCGTATCGGCGTGCCGCTTTGCGCCTGCATCAGTGCCACGACCAGCGAAGAGTCGATGCCGCCCGACAGAAAAGCGCCAAGCGGCACGTCGGCGATCATGCGCCGCTTTACCGCGTCGCGCAGCAACAGATCGAGATTTTCGATCGCGGTTTCGTCGTCGATTTGGGTCGACCAATGCGCACGGCCGGCCATGGCCACGTCCCGCGCCGACCAGTAGGTCGTGAGGCGCAGTTCATGGCCTTCGTGCCATTCGAGCAAAGTGCCGGGCAGCAGTTTTTTGGCTTCGCGATAGATCGTAGCCGGGCCCGGCACGTCGGCGTGGCGGAAATAGGCCAAGAGCGCACCACGATCGAGGCTCGGCGCAAAATCCGGCACCGCGCGCAGCGCCTTGAGCTCGGAGCCGAAGATCAGTCGCGTGCCGTCGCAGGCATAGTAGACAGGCTTCACGCCCAGCCGGTCGCGGATCAGATAGAGGCTGCGGGTCGCGCGATCCCACAGGCCGATCGCGAACATGCCGATCAGTTTTTCGACGGTCGCGCGAACGCCCCAACGCGAAAAACCCTCGAGCATAACCTCGGTGTCGGATGTGCCGCGAAAATTGTGGCCTGTTGCCGCGATTTCGGCGCGAAGCTCGGAGAAATTGAAGATCTCGCCATTGAAGGTCGCAACATAGCGCCCGTCGGCCGAGTGCATGGGTTGGAAGCCGGTCGGCGACAAATCGACGACCGCCAGACGGCGATGGCCAAGGGCAATGCCCGCTTCCGCATCCGTCCAAACGTCGCCGCCGTCCGGGCCGCGATGCTGGAGCGTGTCGGCCATCGCGCGCACGCACGCTGCTAAGGGTGCTGTGCCCAGCTGCTTGCGACGATCCAGAAACCCGACAATCCCACACATTGCGGTGCCTTTGGGCGGACATCGTCCGTTTTTTGAACGAAGGCGAAGGGCAGGCGCCTGCGACGTCGACCCTCTCGACTAATACCCTGATTCAAAACATTGTTCAACGATTGAACACGCTTGACGTTCAGGATGTGAACGCCCTATAACGTCCCGGGCATGGCAAATGAAAAGGAGCAAATCATCGACTGTCACCTTTTTCGACGCCGCATATTATTTGAACGCTGACGGAGGCCCGCATTGATTGCCCCCGATTTGCGCCACCCGGGAATTGTGTTCTGCGAGAGCCTTGCGGCCTTGCATGCCGCGCGGGCGGCGGGCTTGACCAACGATGCCGCGATACGCAGCGCCGCACCGGCCCTCGCTTTCGGCGACACCGGCGTCGAACCGCTTGAGGTTGGACCGCCGCGGCTGATGGCCTACTGGAATGATGCTTTGGCTCTCTCCGAAGCCGTTTTTCGAACAATGGAAGATGCCGGGCATAGCCACGCAGAAGCGCTGGTTGCTGCCCGCACGGCGGTCTGCCTGCATCGAAAGCTGACGAGTTTGCTAGCATTCACCGCGCAGGATTTCATCCAGCCGCGCCTGTTCATCGGGCTGCGCACCGGAGACTCAGCGTTGGACGCGCGCTTGACCCCATCCTGGATCGGGCTTTTGGCGCAAAATCCCAGATTTTCCGAATATTCGGTCGAATCGCGGATCGGGCAGGTATCCGAGAACAAGCCCCCGTCTTTTGCTGCAAGGCTCCGGCTTTCAGGAATTGCCGATATCGGCTGCAGATTGGCTTTGCGGTATTGGCGGGACCGCAATGCGGGTACCAAGCCCGTGCTGCTGCTGTCGCACCCGACTGAACTGGCTCGCGAAATCGCGTGGGAATTGTGCCGCAAGGGCATGGCTCTGAAGGAGATCAAGGCGGCCGATCTGGCGAATGTCGCGCTTGCCGATATCGACGACGCGGTGCTTGCGCCGGTTGGCGCGTTTCTCGATCGCTGGTTTCCAAGCGAGGCCAAGTCGGCAGCCTTGGCCTTGTGGCGGCGGGATCTGTCGCAGGCTCAGGGGGCGTATTTGGCTGCGCTCGCGCAATGGCGCGTTCGCCTGCCGCAGCTATTGCCGCAGGGGAAAGGAGCGATACTCACAGGGTTTCCCGGCGCGGCCTCGGCTTTGGCCATGGGCAGTGCCGCACAGGAAAACGACATTCCCGTGGTCGCCGTCCAGCACGGCGTCACGCGCGAGATAGCGCAGACGCACGATGCTCTGCAATGCAACTACGAAAACGCTGCCTGCGATCTGTTTTTGACTTTCAATCCCGAAGCCAGCGAGATTTCGCAACGCTCGCCCTTTGGCCGCAGCCAAATCGCGACGATTGGCATGCCGCGCGTCTATCGCCGGATGCGTCGCAGCATTGGCCGCGAAAAACAATATCCGATCCTTTACGTATCGACGGCCCTGTTGGCTGGAAACGTGAACCATCTGTCTGGCGGGGTGTCGGATATCGAGCGCACGCGGCGCGAGATGAGTCTGATCGATGCCGTGCTGTCGCGGCTGCCGCATGGCGTGACCTACAAGCCCTATTCTTCGGGCAGCCGCTATGCCGATCCCAATCCGGTTTTGACCGAACTTGGCCGCCATCCGCGCATCAAGCTTTACACGGCCGCCGACGATCTGCGCTACATGGCGGATCGCTATCGCATTCTGGTCACGGCACGGGCGACGAGCACGGTCAGCTGGTGCCTGATGGCGCAAAAGCCGCTCGTTTACATAAATCATCCCGATCATGCGCCGCTGCGGCCTGATGCACGCACGGCATTCGTCCAGGCACTTTTCCTCTTCGATTGGGATGCGCATCTTTTCGAGCGTTTGCGGGATTTTCTTTCGCAACCGCTGGCCGAAATCGAGGATGCGTGGGATGCGATGGCAAAACCACGCGAAGAATTGTGCCGTCGCTTTTTGACCATTCCGGGATGGCAAGCAGGTGCACGCGGCGCGGAAGTCATCTGGCAGAAGCTGAATGCAAGAACCGGATGACGCACGCGACACGGCGCGAAGTAGCGGCACAATGGCCTTGGTTGATATGGCTTAATCGGAAGGACGCAGCGTTAAACCGAAGCGCATTTCGTCCAGTGTCACGTGCTGGTCGCAGTAAGCGTTCATTTTGTGAACAAAATCTAACGCTAAGTCTTGATTGGCTCATAGAATCGAAGCTAATACTCTGATTTAAAATCATGTTCAACGATTGAACGCGCTTGACGTTCAAGGTGTGAACGCTCTATAAGTGATGCCCTATGACAAACTCGAAAGATCAAGATACCGACCGCCATTCCGCCGCCTTGGTTCTGGGCGTGCTTTCGGCGGTTGAGCATAACTCCAACGTTACCCAACGTACGATGTCGGGCGAGTTGGGCGTGGCGTTGGGGCTTGCCAATGCCGTCTTGAAGCGTTGCGTGCGCAAGGGGCTCATCAAGATCTCGACGGCGCCGCTGAACCGTTATGCTTATTATTTGACGCCGAGTGGATTCAGCGAAAAAGCGCGTTTGACGGCCGAGTATCTGCGGGTGTCGTTTGATCTTTTCCGCGTCGCGCGCGCCCAGTATGCCGAAATATTCATGCGCTTTGCCGTCCGCAAGCAGACCCGGATCGTGCTTTACGGAACGTCGGAGCTGGCTGAATCGGCGCTGCTCTCGGCGCGCGAGGTTGCGGTCGAAATCGTCGGACTGGTCGACGCGACGCTGGCCGGGCAGAGCTATGTCGGATTGCCGGTTCTGGCCAAGCTTAGCGATGTTCCGGGTCGATTCGATGCGGTGGTGCTGTGCGACATGCGCAATCCGCAACATGCCTACGGGTGCGCTTTGGCCGAAGCGACCGCGATGGGCATCGAGAGCGAGCGCGTGGTAGGGCCGAAACTGCTGCGTTTGCGGGCGCTCGACGGCATCCGGGAGCAGGTGGCATGAGCGGGTGGTTTGTCGTGCACACGCAACCCGCGGCCGAGCAGCGTGCTGCGGCAAATCTGGCACGCCAAGGCTACAGCGCCTACCTGCCGCTCTATCGTCGGCGTGTGAGCCACGCGCGCCGCGTGGCATTCGTTCTGCGGCCGCTGTTTCCCAGATACATCTTCGTCAATCTCGATTTGGCGCGCGACCGCTGGCGGCCGATTCTGTCCACCTTCGGCGTCAGCGGATTGGTCCGCATCGGCGAGACGCCGCAGGCCGTGCCGGCAGGCATCGTCGAGGAACTGCGGGCGCAGGAGCAGGCGTGCCGGTTCGACGAGACGCAAGCGCCCGCGCGCCGTCTGGGCGTGGGCGCGGCGGTACGAATTCTGGCCGGTCCGTTCGCGGATCTTGTCGGCAAGTTCTATGCGCTCGCGGATGCGGAGAGGGTGATCATTTTGCTCGACCTTCTCGGTCGAGAAGTGAAAGTCCACGTGCCGGATCGCGCGGTCGCAGTGGCGTAAGCCCGACGTCGCCGTTGCGCGGTGTCGCGGAAATGTTCACGCAGGATGCGCCTTGCACCCCGCGTGCGGTAGCGTGCCCGATTGTTGGCACCGTGTTTTGGGATGAGAGAAAAAGTGCAATTCATCGATCTGCAGACCCAGCGCGTACGCATGGGAACCGCGTTGGAAGACGCCATATTGAAAGTGGTGCGCAGCGGCCAGTACATCCTTGGCCCCGAGATCGCCGCTCTCGAAGACCAGCTTGCTGCGTTTTGCGGCGCCAAGCACGCGCTGACCGTGGCAAACGGCACCGATGCGCTGGCGCTTGGCCTGATGGCGTTCGGCGTCAAACCGAGGGACGCGATCTTGGTGCCGTCCTTTACGTTTGCGGCGACGGGCGAAGTCGTCGTGTGGCTGGGCGCCACGCCGATCTTCGTCGATTGTCTGCCGGACACGTTCAACATGGACCCCGCAAGCCTCGAAGCGGGCATCAAGACGGCCAAGCAACTCGGTCTGAAGCCAGTCGGCGTCATACCCGTCGACCTGTTCGGCTTGCCCGCCGACTACGACGCGATCGAGCCGATCTGCAAAGCCAACAATATGTGGATGATGGCCGATACGGCGCAGGGCTTTGGCGGCAAGTACAAGGGTTGCAAGACAGGATCGATCGGCGATATCGCATCGACCTCGTTTTTCCCGGCAAAGCCTTTGGGCTGCTACGGCGACGGCGGCGCGCTGTTTTTCGACGATGACGCGCTGCGCGAAGTGCTGGTGTCTTTGCGCGTGCACGGCCAGGGCGCCGACAAATACGACAATGTGCGCGTCGGAATGAACGGCCGCATGGATACGATTCAAGCGGCCGTTTTGCTCGAAAAGCTGAAGCTGTTTCCCGAAGAAATCGATGCGCGCAACAGGATTGCGCAACGCTACAGCGACGCGCTCGAGAAGCATTGCATTGTGCCGAGTGTCCCGGAAAACCTGACGAGCGTATGGGCGCAATACACAGTCCGCATCCCCGGCGGCAAGCGCGACAAAATCGCCGCAGCCTTGAAGTGCGCAGGCATCCCGACCGCCATCTACTATGTGAAGCCGATGCATCGCCAGACGGCTTACGCGCGTTTCCCGGTCGCAGGCGACGGCTTGCCGGTCAGCGACGCGTTGTCCTTCGAGGTGCTGAGCCTGCCCATGCATCCCTACCTTGCCGAAACCGACCAGGACAAGGTCGTCGATGCGTTCGTGTCGGCGCTTCGGACATAGAAAAGTCTTTCTGACGTTCCCCGCTGGAACGTTAACAGAAAAAGGTTGCCGCAATGCTGAATCGTTTTGGAAAATCCAATAAAGGTTATATCGCCGGAAAAAGCGCGTTCTACAGTCGCAAGCTCGACCGGATGTATATGAAACTCGAAGCCGAGATTCGGGACGTATATCTCGCCCAACCGCTGCGGCGCCGATGCGTCGTTTGCGACGGGAAGTTGACCGGTTCCCGTTTTACGATCCGCAAGGTCGGCTATTCTTTGTGCCATGGATGCGGCCATTTCAATGGTATTCACGAAGATACTGACACGTTTGTGCGCCACGTCTATAATCTCCAGTCAAGCGGAAACGACGGGGCTTATCTGGACGCTTCGATTGAAACGTTCAATGCACGGGTCAAAGAAATCTATCGGCCCAAGGTCGACTTCATGCTCGATGCGCTCGTTGCAGGCGGCGAAAATCCGCAACGCTTGCGCTATGCCGATATCGGCGCGGGGGCCGGCCACTTCGTCAAGGCGATGCGGGATGCGGGTTTGGCTAATAGCGTCGGCTACGAAACCTCGACCGTGTTGGTCGAGAACACAAACAAACTGCTCGGCACGCGGCTACTGCAGGCCAACGACATCGAGAAAGTCGGCAAAATCGTTGCCACCATCGATGCGGAAGTGTTGACGATGATTTTCAGTCTGGAGCATGTGCGCAATCTCAGAAAATTCGCTGCAAGATTGCGCGAAAACAAGCGCATCAAATGGTTTTTCTTTGCAGTTCCGATGTTTAATCCCAGCATCATGCTGGAGGCGCTTTTCACGCGACGGATGACGCGTAGCATCGGCTGTGGGCATACGCACCTATTTACAAAAAGCTCGATCGAAAAATTCTGCGCCGACAATTCGTTCGCCGTCGAAGCCGCATGGTGGTTCGGCGGAAACGGGTTTGATCTCCATCGGCTGGTCTCGGCAAGTCTCGCGGCGGATCCGCAGACGCAGCCGCTCGTCGCGCAGTGGGACGACATGATGGCCAAGGTCATCGACCCGCTGCAGTTGGCTTTCGACAAAGCGCAGATGTCGTCCGAAGTCCATATGCTCGCACGAATTCGGTAATCTCCAACATTATGCCTATCCGATGCGTCGCGCTTGTTTCGAGGATTGCATGAAACAGAGAATAGTCGATCGTAGAATTCGCATCGCGATCGTGGGGTGCGGTCGCGTTTCGATCAACCATTTCGCCTCGATCGCCAAGCATAGCGAGTCGTTGGAGCTTGCGGCGGTCTGCGACACGGATGCCGCCGTCCTAGCGCACCATGCCGGAACCTACGGCGTGCCTGGCTATCTCGACATGGAGGAGATGCTGAAAAGCGAGCGGATCGACTTGGTCGCACTTTGCACGCCCAGCGGAATTCACCCCGACCAAGCGATTCTAGCGGCGCGTTGCGGCATTCACGTGGTTACGGAAAAGCCGATGGCGACGCGCTGGGCCGACGGCGTGCGCATGGTGAAAGCGTGCGACGACGCCGGCGTCGAGCTGTTCGTCGTCAAGCAAAACCGCCGGAATACGACCTTGCGCCTGCTCAAGCAGGCCGTCGAAGAGAAGCGCTTCGGCAAGATCCATCTTGTCCAGATCAACGTGTTCTGGACGCGCCCGCAATCCTACTACGACCAGGCCAAATGGCGCGGAACCTGGGAGTTCGACGGCGGCGCTTTCATGAACCAAGCCAGCCACTATGTCGATCTGCTCGACTGGCTAGTCGGTCCCGTCGAAAAGGTGCAGTGCATGACAAGCACGACGCGCAACATCGAGGTCGAAGATACGGGCGTTCTCAATGTGAAGTGGCAAAGCGGCGCTTTGGGCTCGATGAGCGTCACGATGCTCGCCTATCCGCAAAATCTCGAAGGCAGCATTACCATTCTAGGCGAAAAGGGAACGGCGCGGGTGGGCGGTGTGGCGGTCAACGACATTCAGATATGGCAATTCGCCGAGCCGCGCGATTACGACCAAAACGTGCTTGATGCGAGCTACGAAACGACGTCGGTCTACGGATTCGGCCATCCGCTTTACTACGCGAACGTCGTCGATGCGCTGCGCGGCAAGGCCAAGCCCGAAACCGACGGGCGCGAAGGTTTGCGGTCTCTTGAATTGCTGATTGCCGCCTATATGTCCGCGCGCGACGGACGTACCGTGTCGCTTCCGCTGGGGCATTGACGCGGATGGACTATTGGGTGCACCCCACTGCGATCGTCGATCCAGGGGCCCAGATCGGGCGCGGGTCGCGCATCTGGCATTGGACGCATGTATGCGCCGGTGCGCGTATCGGCGAAGACGTGTCGTTGGGGCAAAACGTCTTTGTCGGAAACAAAGTTAAAATCGGCAATGGCTGCAAGATTCAGAACAATGTCAGCGTCTACGACAACGTGACCCTCGAGGATGGCGTTTTCTGCGGACCGAGCATGGTCTTCACCAATGTCTACAATCCGCGCGCGCTGGTTGCCCGAAAGGACGAGTATCGCGACACGCGTGTCGGGCGGGGGGCCACGTTTGGGGCAAATTGCACCGTCGTGTGCGGCACGACGATCGGCGCGTTCGCCTTCGTGGGTGCTGGCGCCGTCGTCAACCGCGACATTGCACCCTATGTCCTGGCCGTTGGCGTTCCAGCCCGACAAGTCGGATGGATGAGCGCGCATGGCGAGCAGATACCGCTGCCGATGGTCGGCTCGGGGACGTATGTCTGCCCGCACAGCGGCGCCGTCTACGATCTGAACGGCAGCATTCTCAAGTCATCCGACCGTCGACGCGAGTCTTGATCGCGTGCGCAGTGCATCCGACATACCAAAACCTTAACGGCGATTGCAAAATCATGGACGGACTCCAAAACAAGCGCATCCTGATCACTGGCGGGACCGGTTCGTTCGGCAACGCCTTCGTTGCGGCCGCATTGCGCCAGTCTCCGCAAATCAAGCGGCTTGCGGTCTATAGTCGCGACGAAATGAAGCAGTACGAAATGGCGCAGCGCTACGATACTGCCCTATACCCCGCCGTGCGCTTCTTTATCGGCGACGTGCGCGATGCGGATCGGTTGCGCTGGGCGATGGAGGGGATCGACATCGTCATCCACGCCGCTGCCCTCAAGCAGGTACCTGCGGCCGAGTACAATCCGTTCGAGTGCATCAAGACGAATATTCTGGGCGCGCAGAACGTGGTCGAAGCCGCACTTGTGACCGGGGTCAAGGTGGTTGTCGCCTTGTCCACCGACAAAGCGGCTGCGCCGATCAATCTCTATGGTGCAACCAAACTTTGCTCCGACAAGCTCTTCATTTCCGCCAACAACATCAAGGGCCGTCGGGACATCCGATTCAGCGTGGTCCGTTACGGCAATGTGATGGGTTCGCGCGGTTCGGTCGTCCCGTTTTTCCTCGAGCGCCGAAAAACGGGCGTTTTGCCGATTACGCATCCCGAGATGACGCGCTTCAGCATCAGCCTCGAGGAAGGCGTGAAGATGGTTCTCTGGGCCATCGACAATGCCAAAGGCGGCGAGGTTTTTGTGCCGAAGATCCCGAGCTACCGGATCATGGACGTCGCCGCAGCGATCGGGCCGGACTGCGAGCATCGGATTGTGGGAATCCGCCCCGGCGAAAAGCTGCACGAGGAGATGATAACCGAGAGCGACAGCTACAACACCGTCGATCGCGGCGAGTATTTTGCGATTCTCCCGCAAGGCGGACGCTACTCGGTCGCCTCCTATTGCCAGGAGTTCGGCGCTGTCGGCGTGCCGAAGGGCGTCGCCTACAACAGCGCGACAAATCCGGATTTCCTGAGCGTCGACAAACTTCGCGGCCTCGTCGCGCAGTACGCCGCAGGAAGCTAAGCGCGCAATGATCCCGTACGCACGCCAAGAGATTACCCAGGCCGACAAGGACGCGGTTCTGGCGGTTCTCGACGCCGATTTTTTGACCCAAGGCCCCAAGGTGGCCGAATTCGAGTCGGCCGTCGGCTTCTATTGCGGCGCCAAGCATGCTGTGGCAGTCAACAGTGCCACCAGCGCTTTGCATATTTCGTGCTTGGCGTTGGGTGTCGGGCCCGGCGATTTTGTCTGGACGTCGCCCAATTCTTTTCTGGCGAGTGCGAACTGCGCGCTTTACTGCGGCGCAAAGATCGATTTCGTCGACATCGAGCCGCACTCGGCGAACATGTGCGTCGTCGCCCTTTCGTGCAAACTTGCGCAGGCGGAGATCGCAGGCGTCTTGCCGAAGGTCGTGATCCCGGTCCATTTCTGCGGCGAGCCCTGCGATATGCAGGAGATCCGCAAGCTTGCGGATCGCTATGGTTTCAAAATCATCGAAGACGCGTCGCATGCGATCGGCGCCAGCCATCGCGATGCCAAAATCGGCGCCGCACGCTATGGCGACATCACGGTGTTCAGTTTCCACCCGGTCAAAATCGTGACGACGGGCGAGGGCGGCATGGCCGTGACGGACGATCCCGCTGTCGCCGAGAGGCTCTTTTTGTTTCGCAGCCACGGCATGACGCGCGATCCGTCCCGCATGACCGAAGAGTCGCATGGTGTCTGGTACTACCAGCAAGTCGAACTTGGTTACAATTACCGCCTGACCGATATTCACGCCGCTTTGGGCGTGAGCCAGTTGCGCCGCATCGACGGCTTTGTCGAACGACGCCAGAATCTTGCGGAACGCTACGACGCGCTGTTGGCGGGTATGCCGGTGCAGGCTCTGGCGCGCAATCGCTTCGGTCGCTCGGCACTTCATCTTTATGTCGTGCAGATTCCGCAGACCGTCCTGCCCGGGAGCAAGCGGAAACTGTTCGACGACATGCGCCAGAAGGGCGTCAGCGTAAACCTGCATTATATCCCGATCCATATGCAGCCCTACTATGCCAAGCTCGGTTTCCGGATCGGCATGTTCCCGCAGGCCGAGGCCTATTATCGGCGCGCGATGACATTGCCCCTTTATCCGGGCTTGACCGACGCGCAGCAAATTCGAGTCGTCGATGCGTTGCGGGAGTCGTTGGGGTGACCCAGCTTGGAATTGGAACCGTCCAGTTCGGAATGGGCTACAGCATCGCAAGCGGCGGCACGCAGGTCGAGTTGGCGGAGATACGCGGTATCTTGGCGGCCGCCAACGAACTGGAAATCCGCTTGATCGATACGGCTCATGCGTATGGAGACGCCGAGGCCCGCATCGGCGATTGTCGTCCGACAGGCGCGCAGTTTCGCATCGTTACGAAAACGGCGCCATTGAAGGCGCTGCGCGGCACTGTCGACGGCGCACGGTTGGCGGCTTCAAGCTTCGCGGAATCTTTGGCGCGGCTGGGGGTCGAGCGCGTTGCCGGATTGCTGGTCCACCATGCCGACGATTTGATTGCGCCGGGCGGCGAATATCTTTGGGAAACGCTCGTCAGGTTGCGCGAAGTGGGTCAGGCCGCTTCCGTCGGCGTGTCGGTCTACAATGCAAGGCAGATCGATGCGATTCTCGACCGCTTCGACATCGATCTGATCCAGTTGCCGATCAATGTGTTCGACCAGCGACTCGCGCGCGAAGGGTACCTTGCGCGCATCAAGGAAAAGGGCATCGAAATTCATGCCCGTTCTGCCTTTTTGCAGGGACTGCTGCTGATGAACAGCGAGGCTGTGCCGACCTATCTCGCGCCGGTCCAACCGATCCTGGCCGAATGGCGTCGAACAATTGCCGCGTGCGGCCTTTCGCCGGTTCAAGGCGCGTTTGCCTATTTGCGTTCGGTGCAGAGTTTGGATGTCGTCGTGCTTGGGATTGCCAGCGAAACGCAGCTGCGGGAGAATGACGCGGATTGGCGCAGTGCGAATGCAATCGACGTCGATTTTGCAGCTTTTGCCATCGACGACGAGAAGATCGTCAATCCCGGACTGTGGGCGCGGGCGCATTGAGCATTTGCCCCTTGATCAAGATTGGCCAATGGGCCGAACGAGTCTCCGCGCGATCCTGCGTAAAGTGAAAGTACTAGGGGAGTCTGACTACTCGGCTGCAGGGATGAACGAGCCAAAGCTCATCCGCATGTGCGAAGCGCGACAGGTTTCGGAAATGAAAGATAGTCCTTATACGCTCGTCTCAACTTGCGAAACCAAATCGCAAGACATTTCTTCGACATTCCGGTCGGCCGTCGAATACTCTGTCGACAGGCTAAGGGCGAACAGACCGATGGCGGGATCCGTCCTGGGACCTGCCGCGTCCATAAGCGCCTTCTCGAAAAACGGTTGGTTGTCGAAGGAGCATAGCCAGGAAAAAATGTTCGTTCTCAGTAAACAGGACTTTAATTTATGAAAGTCACATTGATTGACCGTAGCGAAGAGAATAGTGCTCGATTCAACGACAGCTTTGGCAAAACTCCCTATAACTATTCTGCCGAACTTGATCAATATTATAGATTGATTAATGAAAAAAACATATTTCGAAACTATTCCTTCATTGTCGAGAATGAAAAAGAACTGGCGATCTGCTGTTTGGTAACAAGTCACGAGGTGGCGGGAAAGACGGTTTTTTCGTACTTGGGTAATTCGATGTTTTATGTCGAAAACCCTTCAAGTTACAGCCTCGCATCGGGCAGAGCTCTCTTCAAAAAACACTTCAGAGATTTGATCTTGGGTTATGCGAGCCGCCGCTTGATCTATACACAGCGCGATTTGGATTGCGGCATGAATGTAATGAGCCGAATGTTGCTCGACGATGGTGCAAATGTACAAATAGCTTTTGAGAACTGGCTGGACGTTCGTCCGGACATGTCGGTTCTTCGCTCGGGCCTCACCAAAAGTTTTCGTTCCTGCGTCAATTGGGGGCTCAAGAACCTAGACGTCCAAGTCCATTTTGGACCGGACCGACTGCAGATGTTCGACGCGTTCCGGAAACTTCATTTTTCTGCGGCAGGAAGGATAACGCGGAGCGATGAAAGTTGGGCGTGGCAAAGAAATGAAATTGCGGAAAAGAGAGCGTTTTTAGTCACTGGATCGCAGGGCGAAAGGCTGGTTACGGGCGGACTGTTTCTGTTGAAAGAGGAAACATGCGTTTACGCAGTTGCAGCATCGGATCGCGCACTGTTCGACAGGCCGGTAGGACATGCAGTTATCTGGCGCGCAATCGAATTTGCAAAAAAGATGGGATCTGTCAGCCTAAAGCTCGGCGACAATCAGTTTCCGTTCCAAAATCCTTCTGACGATAAAGCCGTTGCTATAAGTCGTTTCAAACGCTCGTTTGGCGGCATTGTAAGGCCGTTGGCTGTCATCTCGCTGGAGTGCTGATATGGAAAAGTGTATCCGCAGATTTGAAATGGTTCATGTTTCCGAGGCTTATCTTTCATGGTTGAACGATCCAGAAGTCGTCAAATACATGAGCACTTGGTCAACCACATACACATTTGACGAATTGGTCGAATACGCAAGAAAGACCATAGCATCAGACAAAAACCATATGTTTGCAATCTTTGCGGGCGAAATGCATATTGGCAACGTCAAGTTAAGTGTAAACACAACCCACCATTACGCGGACGTGGGGATCATGGTGGGCTCGAAAGAGCATTGGGGGCGCGGTTATGCAAAGCGAGCAATATCAGAAGTCGTTGATCATGCGTTCAAAGAGCTAAAGCTCAAAAAGCTTACAGCGGGAATGGTCATTACAAACAGACGCAGTCTTGGCGCATTTCTTTCGAACAACTTTCAAATCGAAGGATATCGTAGGAGTCACTGGCAGTTTGCGGCCGGCCGATCAGATTACGTTGAGCTTGGATTGCTTCGAACTGAGTGGAATGACGAACGTTCCGGCGGTATGGAGCCGTAACCTTCTGACCGCGCCTAGAGCCGAACCGAAACGTTCCGACCAAGTTACACGATTTGCTTGCGCGAGACGGCAGTGTCTAATGCTTCATGCGAAGGTCGCTACTCACCACAAAGATTTGGTAAAAACTTGAGCCGATCGAAGTCAGCGCGCGTTATGATTTTCGGTCCCCGCAATTCCGGGCGCGCGACCGCTGCGGCTACTCGCGCCCACGTGGGAGCTTCCGTCCCCGGAAATTCGCCGAATGAAGGCGCAGGAGCGTCGGCGCCATCGCAGGATAAACAAGTAGCTATTGCCATTCTCTGCGAATAGCGCGACGAGACGTTACTGGGGCTTCTTGAAGATGAGTGGTGTCGCGCATAACGCAAAGGTGGTCGGCATTCTTCAGGCGCGCGTCTCGTCGACGCGCCTGCCGGGAAAGGTCATGCGGCCCCTCGCGGGCAAGCCGATGCTTGCGCAGCAGATTGCGCGCGTTCTGCGGTGCCAAAAGCTGGATGCGCTGGTTGTCGCCACGAGCGACCAGCCATCCGACGATCCGATCGCGGCGCTCTGCGCCAGTTCGGGGCTCGCCTGCTTTCGCGGGAGTTTGACGGACGTCTTGGATCGTTTCCATAGATGCGCTGCCGCCTACGACGCGCAGCACGTCGTTCGATTGACGGGCGATTGCCCTTTGGCCGATCCCGGTTTAATCGACGAGCTCGTCGCGTTCTATCTTGCGCTTCGCGTGGACTATGCATCCAACTGCCGCCCGCCGACATTGCCGGACGGTCTGGATGCCGAGATTTTCTCGTTCGACGCGCTGCAGGCGGCATGGCGCGAAGCGCGTGACCCGTTCGAGCGCGAGCACGTGGTGCCTTTTATCGTGCGCAACCCGCAGCGCTTTCTCGCTGCCAATTTGAGCTACGCGGAAGATCTGTCGGCGCAGCGATGGACTGTCGACGAGCCGGAAGATTTTGCGTTCGTCGAAGAGGTCTTTGCCGCGTTGCATGCCGCCAAGCCGGAATTTGGCTACCGCGACGTGTTGGCGCTGCTGCAGCAGCGCCCCGAAATCGCGGCAATCAATCGTCATTTCAAACGCAACGCGGCTTCTGTAAGGAATTAAGCGGTGAAGAACACCACGATCAGTTTCGCCCTTCAAGAACGGGCAAAGCGCCGAATCCCCGGCCTGTCGCAATTGCTGTCCAAGCGTCCGGATCGTTTTTCCTACGGCGTTTGGCCCGGCTATGCCAGCCGCGCCGAAGGCGTCAAGGTTTGGGATATGGACGGCATCGAATACACGGACATGTCGATCGGCGGCATCGGTGCGACCGTTCTTGGCTATCAAGATCCGGATGTCGATGCGGCAGTCCGAACGGCGATTTCGAATGGCGTTGCATCTTCGTTGAACTGCCCCGAGGAAGTCGAACTTGCGGATCTTCTCTGCGAATTGCACCCGTGGGCGGACATGGTTCGCTTCGGGCGCTGCGGCGGCGAAGCGATGGCTATCGCTGTGCGGATTGCGCGTGCCGCAACGGGTCGCGATAAGGTCGCGTTCTGTGGATATCACGGTTGGCACGACTGGTATCTTGCCGCCAATCTTGGGACGGAAAATGCGCTTGGCGAGCATCTGATTGCCGGTTTGGATCCGGCCGGCGTTCCAAAGGCGCTCGCAGGCACGGCGCTGCCGTTTACCTACAACGACATTCAGGGGCTCGAGGCGATAGTCGCGGCGCACGGGCCCCAACTCGCCGCGATCGTCATGGAGCCAATTCGCAGCGAGAAGCCGGCCGAAGGCTTCCTTGCGCGCGTACGCCAGCTTGCCGATGCTTGTGGGGCTGCGCTGATTCTGGACGAGGTCTCGTCCGGCTTCAGGTTGAACTGCGGCGGCGCTCATCTCATTCTGGGCGTGAAGCCGGATATTGCCGTGTTTTCGAAGGCGATCGGCAACGGCTATCCGGTCGCTGCAATCATCGGCCGGCAAAGCGTGATGGAAGCGGCGCAAACCAGCTTCATCAGTTCGACCAACTGGACGGACCGCGTCGGCTCGGCAGCGGCGCTGGCGACCGTGCGCAAGTTCGCCAAGGAGAATGTGCATCGCAGCCTCGTGCGTACCGGCGATGCGGTGCAGGCAGGCTGGGGCAAATTGGCGGATCGGCATGGCCTTTCGGTCCATATTGGCGGCATTTCGCCGCTGTCGCATTTTTCCTTTTCGGTATCGAATCCGCAGGTCGCAAAGGCATATTTTGTGCAGTCGATGCTCGACCAGGGATTTTTGGCGTCGACCAGTTTCTATTCGATGTTTGCGCATCAAGAGAGCCATGTTCGCGCATATCTCGAAGCCGCCGATCGAGCCTTCGCAGAAATCGTGCGCGGCATCGCCGATGGCACGCTTGCCGGAAAACTCAGGGGCGCGCCGGCGGCCGCCGGGTTCAAGCGCTTGGCTTGATCGGCGCAACGGGCGATGACGCGCCATCTCTCGCCCCTCGTCATCCGGGCGGACGCCCGCCAAGAGACGGGCATGGGGCATGTCATGCGCTGTCTTGCCTTGGCCGATGCTTGGTGCGATCTGTCGGGAGAGGTTCTGTTTTTCTCCAATGTCGAATCGCCGACTTTGCGGGCGCGTTTGCTGCGCTCGGGCTACGCGATTGTCGAGCCTGGGCGCACTCCACAAGCGACGCTCAGCGAACTCCAAGCGCGTGGACTGGCCGGGTGCTGGGTTGCGATCGACGGCTATGATTTCGAATCCGAATGGCAGGCGATGCTCGGCGAAAGCGGCTTCCGCGTCCTGTGCATTGACGACGGCGCCCGTTTGAAGCAGTACGCGGCGCCCGTGATCCTGGCCTCGGACCCTGACGCATCTCTCGTCGCGTACAATGCGCCAAGCAGTTCCCTGATTCTGACAGGAACGCACTGGCGCCTCTTGCGAAAAGAGTTCGTCCGCGGATCACCGCACCGCTCCAGAGCCGAACTCGGCGCCGCCATACTCGTCGTCTTTGGCGGATCGGATCGCCGGAACGTCGCACGCTCGGTCCTCGACGTTTTGGCGCGCTGTACGACGGCGCAAGATCGTGTGCGGCTCGTGTTCGGTGCGCTCAATCCGCATCGTGCGAGCATCTGCGAGGCGCTTGCCACACTGCCGGGCCAAAGCGAGCTTGTCGAAAACGTGACGGATATGGCGCAGCTCTACCGCGAGGCAGACATTGCCATCAGTGCTGCGGGAACAACGGCATGGGAGATGGCGGCATGCGGCCTTCCCGCGATCCTCGTACCTGTCGCGGACAACCAACTGCCCGCGGCGCGCGCCCTCAGTGCAGCCAGTGCTGCCGTCCATCTGCCGATCGAAGCGTTGGCGGGGCCTCGGGGGCTGGCCGAGACATTGGCCGGTCTCCTTCAGGATCGAGACAAGCTTGCTCGAATGTCGAAGCAGGGGCCGCTTGTCTGCGACGGCGGCGGGGCGGCGCGCGTCTGCCGTGTGTTGCAGGCTTTGGACGATCCGGCGCCGTCGCCTGCGATGCAGATGCGGCGGGCAACGGCGGATGACGCTGAACAAATCTTTCGCATTGCCAACGATACGGTCGTCCGCGCTAACGCTTTTTCGGCGGAACCGATTTCGTTGGCAGCGCACTTGAAATGGTTAGCGACGAAACTTGCGTCGCCTGATTCGGCGCTATACGTCCTCGATTTGGCGGGATTGGTCGTGGCGTTGGCGCGTTACGATCGCGACGGCGATGCGGCCTCGATCGACATTGCCGTCCATGCGGCGTTTCGCGCCAAGGGGCTCGGCGTGGAATTGACACGCAGGACGGCCGAACCAGCTTGTGCGGCTTTGGGTGTGAAGGTTGCCCGCGCCGTCGTTTTTGCGCGAAACGTGACCTCGCAGCGCTGCTTTCTGGGCGCAGGTTGGCAGCAATTGGGCACCCGCAACATGCAGGGCATCGACTGCGTCGAGTTCGAAACTAGGTTTGAGCAGGAAAAAGAAAACGATGGCTAGTCTCCAAAGCATTCAGCCGCTGCCGTTCGGCTCGAAAAAGATTGGGCCGGGCTTGCCCACGGTGATTATCGCGGAAATCGGAATCAACCACGAAGGCGATCCGGACGCCTGCCTGCGCTTGGTCGATGCGGCGGCAAACGCCGGTGCCGACGCCGTCAAGTTTCAGACCGTTATCGCAGCAGAGAATTACGCGCCCGGCACCGAGTCGTATGATTTGTTCGCGCGCGCTGAACTCTCGCAGGAACAGACGAGGCGGGCCTTCGACCATGCGCGCGCTTCCGGTCTGGAATGTTTTTCGACGTGTTCGGATATGCCGTCCTTCGCGTTTCTGGAGGGTCTGGCACCGGCGTCTTGGAAAATCTCTTCCGGCCTTCTCACGCACTTGCCGTTGATCCGGCAATTCTCGAAGACAGGGCGCACGTTGCTGCTATCGACCGGAATGACAGGCATGGCCGAGGCGGCGAAGGCGGTCGCCGCAGCGCGCGATGCAGGCGCTCGGCACATCGGAATCTTCCAATGCACCTCTCTCTACCCAGCACCATTCGACACGCTCAATCTTCGTGCCATGGAAACATTATCCCGAGCTTTTGGCATTCCGGTCGGCCTTTCGGATCATTCGTTGGGCGCTCTTGCGCCCGCAGTTGCGGTCGCCTGCGGCGCGCATATGATCGAGAAGCACATTTCTCTGGATCCATCTCGACCTTTCTTCGACCACCGCGTCTCGCTTGATCCCTCCGGCTTCAAGCAGATGGTCGACAATGTCCGTGCCGCGGAACAAATGTTGGGGTCTGCGGAAAAAGAGGTTTCGTCTATCGTCGCCGAAAGTGCACGCAAGTTTCTGAGATGCCTTGCCGCGCGCCAGGATCTTGCCGAGGGAGCAGTTCTTGCGGCCGAAGATATTGCCGTTATGCGGCTTCCTGCAGGCCACCGGGGATTGCCCCCCGATGCGTTTGGAAGCGTGTTGGGGCGTCGTTTGCGGCGCAGAGTTGCCGCGCATCACGCCATCGAAGAAGCAAACCTGTCGTGACGCGCCGCCGCGTATGTCTTGCAATAACATCGGTGGGCCGCGCTTTGGTTCAGGCTACGGTCGATGCTGCGCCGAGGATCACTGCCGCTGCATGTAAGGAACGACCGCCGCAACCGCGCCGATCACGCGACCGCTCAAGTTCTTTGATCAGGCTTCCTGCATCCCTGCTTCCCTCCAATCTAGAGACAAGCAGTCGCAGGGAATCGCAACTTTTGGGATTTCCCGATCCATTCAGAAACGCAATTTCGCGATCTAGGAGACGAGATGCAGACACTTCGGCTTGCCGTGACGTGCGTTGGCGGCAACATGATTGCGGACGTGATGGCGGCCCTGCGCGACGCCTCGGATTATCGGATCTGGATACTCGGCCTTGACTTTAATGTAGCCGCACCCGGCCGCGTACTCTGCGATGCGTTCACGGCGGTCCCGAGCGCCGACATCGATCCTGACGCTTGGCGGGCTGTAATGGCGGACGAGATCGCGCGGCATCGCCTCGATGGCGTGGTTCTGCTGTCCGATCCTGAGACGCGCGCTGCCGGTCCATTGCGAAACTTGCCCGGCGTTCGCTTTTCCTGCGCTGCAAACGATGTGGTTGCGACGGTTACGGACAAGCTCGCACTGCTGACCCGACTTAAGGCGGCAGGAATGCGCACCGGGCCGTTCTGCGCTGTGACTGCTGATAGCCTTGCAAGCCTTGCCCATGAAATGGGATATCCCGCTCGTAAACTGATCGTGAAGGCCCGCAATGGACGCGGCAGCCGAGGTATCTATGTGATTGATCCTAATGTGACGGGTACCCAGAGCAACGGCGTTCCTGGCCGGGATTGCCTGACGGGTGATCTGTCCTCGGTCGCAGCCCTGATTGGATCCGGCAGCCATTACCTCACACCATACTATGATGGCCCCGTTTACGACGTGGATTGCATCGCCAACGCGGGAACTGTAGTTGACACCGCAGCCCGGCTTCGCCAGTGGGCCAACCCATTCGCCCCGATGAGTATGGGGCATCGGATCGAAATGGACCCCGAAGTTCTTCGCTACGTCGCCGATGCGGTTCGCGCGCTTGGCGTCGACGGAGCGTTTGATGCCGACGTCGTGATTACCGAAGACGGACCTGTCATTATGGATGCAAGCTGCCGCTTGTCTGGCTCCACCGGGATCACCTGGAGGGCCGGAAAAAACTTCCCAGCAGGACTCGTCCGGCACATGCTCGGACTCCCGCCCGTGCTGACACCGATCCGGGATGGCGCAGTGTTCCGAACGATGATGACTCAAGTAGAGATTGATCCATCGCGGCAGCACATCGTCTTTTAGTTCGGTGTAATTTGCGCTGCTGTAGGAAGTGTCGCTATCCGGATATAGAGCGTAGCATTGCGTTTCTAAATCGAACGGAATTCCCAGAAGCGACGGGTTCCCATTCCAGCTTGTTGCATGCACGCTTTATGGTAGACCTCCTCCCAATCGTTCGGGCAGTTGCCCGAATTATCGCGATTACATTCGAAGTGCGAATGCCGAGTTGCAATATCGACATTCTTCCGATGCTCGTCCTGCGCGCGACTGGAAGATTGGTGCATGCGGTCTTCGCGTGAGACCCACGGTCGAGAGAATGAGAAATGAAATGAAATTGGAAACTGTTCATTTGTTTCATCCCATGGAATGCGCGCTATGAAGACTCTGTTCCTTGCGGCCCATCCGGACGACGAAGTGCTGGGATGCGGCGGAACGATTGCGCGTTTGGCGTCGGAAGGTGCCGACGTGACGATCGCTATTCTTGGGCAGGGCGTCATGTCGCGCCATTCAGGCGACCAAAGCAGCGCGTCGTCTGCTCTGGCCGCACTGCGCGCAAGCAGCACGCGGTCCGCCAACATCCTTGGGGCATCGGCGGTTCGGCATTTCGACCTGCCGGACAATCGATTCGATTCGGTCGATTTGCTCGACATCGTCAAATTGATCGAATTGCTGGCCGAGGAAGTCCGACCTGCTGTCGTCTATACGCAACATGGCGGCGACCTCAACGTCGATCACCGCCTTCTCTTCCAGGCGGCTATGGCGGCATTCCGGCCACTGCCAGGCACAAGCGTGACGGCTCTGTACGCCTACGAAGTGGCATCGTCCACGGAATGGTCGTTCGCGCAGTTTGCGCCGCGTTTCGAGCCCGACACGTTTGTCGACATCAGCGCCTTCCTGCCGACGAAACTTCAAGCGCTTGCCGCCTACGAGTCCGAACTGCGCGACTATCCGCATCCGCGCTCTTTGAAGGCCGTCGAGATGCAGGCGCATGATCGCGGGGCTCGGACAGGGTGCGTCGCGGCCGAGGCATTTGCCACGGTTTGGAGGCGCGTATGACGGACGTTCAGAAGCCGAGCCAGGGAACAGGGCACTCGGCGTCTGTCCAGGTCGGCAGCGGGCCGCTGACATCGCTTCGTCTGTTTGGACTTACGAAGACACGCATCGCCTGCTTTGCGATTCTGAGCCTTCTTGCTGCCTTCTTCGAAGGTTTCGGGATGGCGATGCTTTTGCCGGTTCTGTCGTTCGTTGAAAAGGGCCAGGATATAGCGCTGCTCGCCGAAAGTTCGTCGTCGTGGCGGTTCCTGCTCGACGGATTCGCAAAAGTTGGAATTGCGGTGAGCTTGTGGAGTTTGCTCGCGGCGGCGATCGGAACGATGTTGCTGCGGGTTCTCGTTGTCTATTGTCGGCAGATATACATTGCGTGGCTTGGCTTCGAAACGCAGCACACGACGCGCAGCAACCTGCTCGATGCCTATATTGCCATGAACGCCGGCGACTACGCGCGTCATGCAAGCGGGAGCGTGCTCAATCTGTTGGCAACGGAATCGCCGCGCGCTGCGGGCAGCTTTGCAGCGCTCTTTGCGATGTGCGCGAATTTGGCTGTCTCGCTGGGGTTGCTGGCGGTATTGTTTTGGTTGTCTGTGCCGCTGACAATGCTGGCGATCGCGTGTCTTGGTGTCGCTGGCGTCGCAGTCGGTTTTTATGTCCGCCACACGCCGGAACTCAGCCATCAGGCGACGGCAGCGAACGACCGTTATTCGCGCATGGTCGTCGAACGCCTCGCGGCATTCCGACTGATCAAATTCACGGCCACAGACGCGCGCGAGACGAAGTTGGCACGCGAAGCGTCGTCTCGAGTCCGCGATATCAATTTTTCGCTTTCGCGAATTGCGGCGAGCGTCGATCTCGTTATGGAACCGATGGTCCTCTTGTGCGGAGGACTGATTCTGTATGTGGCCGTTAGCGTCTTCGGACTAGGCTTGGCGGAGTTGGGGATCTTCGCGGTGGTGCTTCTGCGCTTGCTTCCGCTTGCAAAGGAAATCGCCAGATCTCTCCAAACTTACAATGCCTGCGCGGGCAGTCTCGCGGCGGTCATTCAAGGTTATTCGACAGCGCAAAAACAAGGCGAGCGAACGACGGGAGAGAAAATCTTTACGACGCTGAACCACGAGATACGTTTCGAAGGCGTGACCTTCACTTTTCCGAACGGGACCGTCCCCGCGCTCGCCGACGTGTCCGTTTCGCTTCCTGCTGGACGTGTGACAGCTTTGGTCGGTCCCTCCGGTGCGGGAAAAACGACAATGGCCGATATTGTGTCGCGCCTCTTCGTTCCGCAAACCGGGCGCGTGACTTACGACGGCATCGATGGCAGCGCGTTCGATTTGGTATCCTTGCGAACTGCAATGGCGTTCGTGTCGCAGAACGCCATGATTCTCGACGATACCGTCGCAGCAAATCTGCGATTCGTCCTCCCGGATGCGACCGACGAACAGCTGTGGTCGGCGCTCAAGCTCGCGCAAGCGGACGGCTTTGTCCGAGCTATGGAATTCGGCCTTGAGACGCGGCTGGGCGAAAAGGGGTCGCGCCTCTCCGGCGGCCAGAAACAGCGATTGTCCCTCGCGCGCGCGCTGCTCCAGGAGACGCGCATCCTCGTCCTCGACGAGCCGACCAGCGCCCTCGATTCGGACACCGAGAACCTTGTTCAGCAAGCGCTCGAAACGCTGCGCAAGCAAGACGGCATGACGATCATCGTCATTGCCCACCGCCTTGCGACGATCCGCGACGCGGACAAAATCGTCGTCCTGAAAGACGGCGCCGTCCTCGAGCAAGGCTCTCACGACGATCTCGTGCTCTCCGAGGACTGGTATGCGCGCATCTTCGGAATGCAGCGCGACGAGTTCGCCGCCTGAAAATCTAAGGAAACATAATGATGCGCCCCATTATCGTCATGCAATACACCGCGCAGTACGCCGATCTTTTGGCAGCGCTCGCGCGGAAATTCTCAGAAAAGGGATATGGCTCGGTATTGCTTCATGTCGGCGCAAGTTTCCTGCCGCCCGATAAAACCTCGACGTTTTCGGCGAAGGCCTTCGATGTCGTCATCGATCTTGAAGAATGCCTTCGGCCCCGGCCGACCGACCAACTTGGGACTTCAGCTGATGTTGCAGCCCGCGCAGCTGCGGCAGAAGCCGCAACCGGCATACGGCTGCTAGAAGCGATTCGCGCCGATCGGCATCTTGGATACGGCTTTGTCGTGGGCGCGCAATATGCGCGTTCGCGCTACAGCAATGCCGTCACCTACGACCAAAGCGTCGATATTGCGACCCGGGTCGCGGCCGCCATAAAAAAGACCCTCGTGGAAAACGCGGTTGTAGCGGCCATTGGGTATCCGGCTTCCATCGAGGGAAACATTCTGCTCGACTCCGCCTCGGCGATGAGGATTGCGGTTCGCACGCCGTTTCTTACGGCGGGCGGACATTTCACGTGGGCGGCGGACAAGTACTACCGTCCGATCGCGCTGGAACAACGCTATCTATCGGCACTTGGCATGCAAACGCAGATGCCGACTTCGGTGAAAACGCCGTCGATGGCTCGATCTGCCCGTGCAACGTTGTTTATCGACAGCTTTCGCGAACGAACGACGCTGAAATATCTTCTCTCGAGATTCTATCGATTGTGCCGACGCGAGGTGGGGAACCGCATCAAACGGCGGGGCCGTGTCTATGGCGGCTATCTCTTGGGCGAGGCTTTGCTGCAAACGTTCCGCATATGGCGCCTAAGCCGTGCTGCCTTGACCCAGAAGCCGGTCTTGGAGACGCTGGAGAGCGATCTGCCCTATGTTTTCGCGCCATTGTCGGTTGAGCCGGAATCGACCTTGATGGCCGAGTCGCCAAGTTGCGACAACCAGCTTGCGTTCCTGGATCAGCTCGCCAAATCCCTGCCTGGCGGCTGGCGACTGATCGTCAAAGAGCATCCGGGGGCAACGGCACCGCGGCCGCATCAATTTTGGCGACAACTCGCAGCCTATCCCAACGTCATTGTTGCGCCGATGCTGGAGAGCGGCGAATCCTACATGCCGAAGGCAAAAGCTGTTGCCATCATTCGCAGCACGATGGGGATGCAAGCAGCTGTCGCGGGAGTCCCGGTGATTACACCTCACCCGGCGTATTACGGTGCTGTGCTGCCGCATGTGTTCACGGCGCCAAGTTACCAAGACATTGAGGCGGCGCTCAAAAAGATCGCAGCGAACGACCTGCCGCCATTGGAAACGCGCGTTGCTGCCGCGAAGGCGCTGCTCTCGGTGTTGGAAGCTGGCGTCGCGGTAACGGATGCCAGTCTTCTTAAGGGCGTTGGAGACGGAAAACCGATTTCCGAAGACTTTGTGAATGCAATCGTCGGGGGCTTTTTCGCGTCGTTGGTCGGCGAACCGGCACCGACCCAATCCGTGCCGACATGATCGACGCCGCCGATTTCCAGGGGCGCATTGAATGTCAGTGACCGACATCCAGATCGAGCCAGGCTATCGTTGGGCGGAAACCAGTCGTGACGGTTGGCGCGTGTTTTGGGTCGAGAATATCAACCCGACGCCCGACACTTTCGACGGCTTTCCGCCCGACGGGTCGATCGACATAGAGAGGCTGGCAACGGCGCTTCGTGCGCGCAAAGGGTTCTTCGGTCTGATCGCCGAGAGTGCCACACATGTTGTTGCGGCAGTGGACCGCATCCGGAGCTTTCCCGTTTTTTGCGGCGGCAGTGGCGAAACGTTCCGCATCTCGAATGCAGCGCGTCCGATACGCGATGCGCTCGGGCTCGAAAAGTCCGACCCGGTGGGGGTCGTGGAGTTCCAATTGTCGGGCTGGGTCTCGGGCGAGAAGACAGTGCTCGAAGGTCTCTCGCAGCTGCAAGCTGGAGAATATCTCGTATACGATAAGTCCAGCCACGCTGTTTTGCGCGATCGGTACTATCTATTCTATTCGGCGCGCGACACCGAAGGGTCCGAGGATGAATTGGTCGCTCGCTTGGATGCGCTCCACGACCGCCAGTATCGTGCAATTGCCGAACGCGCCAAGGGCCGACCGATTTGGATACCGTTGAGCGGCGGTTGGGATTCGCGCTTGATCGCGTCCAAACTCGCGCAGATCGGCTATCCGAACATCCAGACATTTTCGTACGGCACGCCCGGCAACCATGAAACGAGACTGGCGCGCGACGTGGCGCGGGTTCTCGACCTGCCGTGGTTTGAAGTGCCGGTGACAGGGAAAGAATATCGGCAATACTACTGGTCGCCTGCCCGCAAAGCCTATTTCGACTATTCCGATGGGCTGTGCGCGCTGCCCTTCATGCAGGATTCGTCGATTGTCGCGTCGCTGCTGGCGCAGGGGCGCATGCCGCGCGACGCGATCGTGATCAACGGGCAAAGCGGCGACTTCATCACCGGCGGCCATATCCAGCCCGAACTAATGGGCGCTGACATCGATTTGGACCGTGTGCTCGACACGCTGCTGGCCCATCATTACCGGATGTGGCTCAATCTACGAACGCCGGAGAATATGCGGGTAGCCCGCGCCCACATGGCGGCGATTCTGGCGGACCTTCGCGCGCGCGAGCCTTCGATGCCCTACGGCGCCAAAATGACCGAATGCTGGGAATGGCAGGAACGGCAGAGCAAGTTCGTCGTGAATGGCCAGCGCGCCTATGATTTCTGCGATCTCGACTGGGAGCTGCCGCTGTGGGAGCCGGAATATCTCGATTTCTGGCAAGCTGTTCCGATCGCGATGAAATTCAAGCAAAGCTTGTACAAGAAGTGCCTGCGCGAAAACGGCTATCGCGACATCTTCAACGCTGTTTCGACCGAGGTATGGCGGTGGCCCGGCGCATCCATCGCCATCGTTCCCGTCGCGCGCCTATTTGGATTGTTGATGGGCTCCGGCGCAAAAGAACGCATCTACAAGACATTCAAATGGATGGGCCACTATCGCTATTCCTATGCGGCGTTCGGCTATTGGAAGGCAATGCAGACGGCGAACATCGTCCGCGATCCCGACTCGTTCAATATCGAAGTCTGGAGCCGCGAGAACGGTCTGCCCGATCCGCTGTCGTACGCAGCGCAAGGAACACCCGCATGACTGTTGTTGTGGTGGATTATGGGGTGGGCAATCTTGGCTCCATTCTCAACATGCTGAAGAAGCTTGGTGCCGAGGCAAAGGTATCGCGCGCGGCGGTTGACATTGAAACGGCCGAAAGACTGATTCTACCGGGAATCGGCGCATTTGATTCGGCGATGGGCAAGCTCACGGAATCGGGTTTGATACCGGTTCTGAAGCAGCGTGTCCTGATCCAGAAAAAGCCTCTTCTCGGCATTTGTCTCGGCATGCAACTGCTTGCAAACGGCAGCGAGGAGGGTGCGCTGCCTGGTTTGGGCTGGATTGATGCCGACATCAAGCGCTTCCGGCCGGAGCAAATGGCGGATGCGCAGAAGATTCCGCATATGGGCTGGAACAAAGCGGCGCCGACCCCGAACGCACCATTGTTTCGCGGGATGGAGAGCGACGCGCGCTTCTATTTTGCGCATTCGTTCCATGTAAGCTGCGCGCCGTCAGCAACCTTGTGCGCAACCCATTACGGCTACGATTTTGCGTCCGGAATAGTAAGCGGAAATATCATGGGTGTTCAGTTCCATCCCGAGAAGAGCCATCGTTTCGGGCTGAAGCTTCTCGAAAACTATCTGTCGATCTGACATGCGAGCGCGCGCAATCCCGGCCTTGCTGCTGGCGGACGGCGGTCTTGTCAAGACCGTCAAATTCAAGAATCCCGCCTATATTGGCGATCCGATAAATGCGGTGCGACTTTTCAACGACATGGAAGTCGACGAACTCGTCGTTCTCGACGTCAATGCCTCGCGCGAGGGCAGAGGGCCGAACCTTTCGCTGATCGGCGATTTCGCAAGCGAGGCCTTCATGCCCTTTGGCTATGGCGGTGGCATCTCGACGATTGAGCAAATGGCGGATCTGTTCGCCTTGGGCGTCGAGAAGGTCATGCTCAATCACGCGATACTCAACGATCGCAGCCTGCTGTCCCAAGCGGCGTCTCGATTCGGAAATCAGAGCGTCGTGGCTTGCATTGACGCAAAGCGCGATCTCTTCGGGAGGTTGCGCGTTTACGACCATGTTCGTCGTCGCGGGACGGGAATAGACGTCGTCGAATATGCGCGCGAGCTAGCGAGAGCAGGTGCGGGCGAGATCGTGCTTTACGACGTCGACCGCGACGGCGCGATGGAAGGCTACAATCTAGCGCTTGTTCGCAATGCATGCGCAGCACTCGATGTGCCGCTGGTCGCATTGGGGGGCGCGGGAAGTCTCGACGATATGGCAGCGGCGGTCGCGGCGGGAGCCTCTGCGGCGGCAGCAGGCAGTCTGTTCGTGTACCAAAGCAAAAGTCGCGGCGTTTTGATCAATTACCCGTCGCGCGCGGACCTCGAAAAAAAATTTCCCGACAAGGCGCGCCAGTTTCGTTTTTCGAAGTAAGAAAGGAAAGAACCTGACCACTCGCAGAATATGCGTCCGATGCGTAATGGACGAAAGCGACGTCGAAATCCGTTTCGACGCGCAAGGTGTCTGTTCGCATTGCCAGGTCGCCGCAGGGATGTTGTCTGCCGTCAGGTTCTCGCCCGAAGAATCGGAGCGTCGGCTGTCGCAGATGGCGACTGCGATAAAGGCGGCGGGCAAAGGGCGCGCCTACGATGTGGTTCTGGGATTGAGCGGCGGCGTCGACAGCTCCTATACGGCCTACATCGCCCACAAAATGGGTCTGCGTCCGTTGGCCGTGCATTTCGACAATGGCTGGAATACGGAAATTGCCGTTTCCAACATCAAAAACGTCGTCAAGACACTCGGCTTCGACCTGGAAACCTACGTCATCGATTGGCTGGAATTCAGGGATATCCAAAGAGCGTTTATCAAAGCGTCGGTCGTGGACATCGAGATGGTCACCGACCATGCAATCGTTGCGGCGACCGTTCGCATCGCGCGACGCCACAACATACGTTATATTCTGAGCGGCCAGAATCGCGCGACTGAACATTGCATGCCCAAGTCGTGGATCTGGAACAAGCAGGACCTCGCCAACCTGAAGGACATCCATTCAAAGTATGGCGAGCGGCCGCTCAAGACATTTCCGACCATGTCCACGTGGAAGTATCTGGTCTATCGGCGTTTGTTTTTCGACATTGTGCAGCCGCTCAACAATCTGAACTACCGCAAGACGGATGCAATGGCGCTGCTGGCGCGCGAGGTCGGCTGGCGCGACTATGGCGGCAAGCATTACGAGTCCCTCTTCACGAAGTTTTACCAAGCCTACATCCTTCCCGAGAAATTCGGGATCGACAAACGAAAAGCGCATCTCTCCTCGCTAGTACGGAACGGTGAGATCGACCGCGACTCTGCCGTTTGCGATCTCGCCAAGCCGCTCTATCAGGCGAGCGATTTCGCAAACGACAAGGCCTATGTACTCAAGAAGCTGGGTTTCTCCGAGGACGAGTTCGACGCGATCATGGCGACGCCGCCGCGTTCGCACGCGCAATACAAGTCCGACCGCGCACTTGTTGCGAAGCTGATGTCGGTTTACGCCAAGATCAAGGATCTTGGACTCATGAAACAGGTTCGATAGCGGATTTTCCGCTCTGGAGACGCGGGCATGGACGGCAACCGACCGATTGGACGCTTCGCAAACGTGCTTGTGCTGGCGCCGCATACGGACGACGGCGAACTTGGCTGTGGCGGCACGATCGCTCGCTTTGTGGAACACGGATGCAAGGTTACCTACGTCGCTTTTTCGACCGCAGAGAAATCCCTCCCCGCCGGATTTGCACCGGGAACCTTGAAGCGCGAAGTTGCCGAAGCAACCTTGCGTCTTGGAATCGCGGCGGAGGATTTGATCGTTTTCGACTACGAGGTGCGGCGGTTGAATTTCGCGCGGCAGGAAATATTAGAAAGTTTGGTTCGCATAAAGCAGGAGCGTCAGGTCGATTTGGTCTTGATGCCGTCGCTACAGGACATCCATCAAGACCATTCGACGGTCGCAACCGAAGGACTTCGCGCCTTCAAGGACCGTACGATCTGGGGATACGAACTGATCTGGAACAATCTGAGTTTCAGCACCACATGCTTCGTTGGGTTCGAAGAGCGGCATGTGCGCAAGAAGGTCGATGCGTTGGCTGCGTACCGTTCGCAGGCGCAAAAGGCCTACACCTCGGAGGACTTCGTATATTCGCTTGCGCGGACTCGCGGCGTTCAGATTGGCGCGAACTTTGCCGAATGCTTCGAGACAATCCGGCTAGTTGTTTGAGCGCGATGAAGAATAATCGTTGGGCAGCCGTCTGCTTCGCCGGCCTGTCGTCCGAGGTATTTCGCGCACAAGTAGAAGAGTTTCTGCATATCGCCGAAGATGCTGAAGGCGAATGCTGGGCCCTCGAGCAGTTTTTGGTCGAGCTGCCAGAAAAATGGGCGTTGTCGTTTGTCGCAATTGCCGACGACGTTCCGGTTGGATATGCGATCGCCTCGAGAAAGACGATCGATATAGTCCATTGCAGTTACATGGCCAAGACACTGGGATGAGTACGGCGCGCGGTACAGCAGGCCCTTTGGTTGCAATTCACCAGCCAAATTACCTGCCTTGGCTCGGGTACTTTCACAAGATCGCTACGGCCGACATTTTCGTATTTTTGGACGACGTCCAGTATTCGAAGGGCAGCTACACGAATCGCGTCGCGATACTGGAACGACAGAAAAGCAGCTGGTTGAGCGTGCCAGTCCGCGTTTCCTTGGGGCAATCGATCAACCAGATCGAGCTTGCGAAGGACACATGGCGCCAGAGCCACGCAGATCGGCTCTTTGGCGCCTACCGGAAAGCGCCTGCATTTGCCGAAGTCTGGGAAGAGGTTCGCCAAATGCTGATCGACGGCAGCGGAGACGATCTTGCGGCCGCAAACATCAATTTGACAAAGACGATCGCGACCCGATTGGGTCTGGGTTGTCGCTATATCCGCTCCTCTGAACTTCAGCTCAATGCAACGTCTGACGAACGTCTTGTGGAAATTCTTTCTTTGCTTGCACCGACCGGAACATATCTGTCGGGTAAGGGCGCGGCCAAGTACCAGGATCCAATGAAATTCGAACGCGCAGGCTTAGGATTCCGGTATTCCGCATTTGCGCAGGAGCCGTATCCTCAGGATACGGCGCAGTTCGTACCAGGCCTCAGCGTTCTTGATGCCGTGTTTCATTTGGGTTGGGTTGGTGCGGCCGGAATCCTCCGCGGCCCTGTCCGATGACGCAGCGCCCTCTTCGCGTTCTGTGTCTCGACATCGAGGGCGGCTATGGCGGTTCCTCACGAAGTCTCTTCTTTCTTTTGGCGCATCTCGACCGCAGTCGAGCGTCGCCGGAAGTGTGGTGCAAGCGGGACGGCCCGATTGCGACGATGTATGCGCGCCACGGCATCCCGGTTCGGATCGAGTCTGCGTTGCCGAAATTCAGCGCGTTGCCGCGCCTGTCGCGCAATGTTTGGCAGGCCGCAAAGTTCGCGCGGGATTTCTGGGCGTCTGCCGGAGCTCGCCGACGCTTGGTCAAAAGCATAAACGACCGTTTTGATGTCGTGCATTTCAACCACGAGTCTCTGGTGTTTCTTGCAACTTGGGCGCGTAGCCGGACATCTGCCGCCTTTGTGATGCACAATCGAACCATGCTATGGGACAGTTGGTTTGCACGTCGCCAGGCCAGCCTGGTTCGCAGTGCAAACGATATCAATGTGTTCATTACCGATCGGGAGCGAGACAATGTTTTGCGGCTTTCGGAAGCCTATGAAAGCGGCGTCGGCGATGCCGTAGTCATCCACAATGTGGTGGATATTCCGCAGGTTCTGCCCACGCGACACGACGCATTGCCCGACGACGGTCGTTTCACGCTTGCAACCTTGGCGAATTTCTCTTCTTTGCGCGGCACGGACCGCTTGGTCGATATTGCTTTGGCTCTGAAGAAGGCAAGCCGGGGCGACATTCGTTTCGCGGTCGCGGGGAAGGACCGGCTTTCCGGAAACCTTCCCGGTTTGCTTGGGGATATTTCGCGTCGCGGCGGCACGCTTGCCGACTATGCGAATGCGCGCGGCGTGGGCGACATGTTCGTCTTTCTTGGCCATGTTTCAGACCCCGAGCGTGTTTTGGCGGCATCGGATGTACTGATCAAGACGTCCCGCGAAAACAACCCTTGGGGGCGAGATCTTCTGGAAGCTATGGCGCTGGGGCTGCCCGTCATGGCATGCGGCGACTGCGAAACATTCGTGCAGCCGCGGAAGACCGGGTTTCTTTATCCGCATGACGGTCGTTTCGACGCGTCGCGCGTCGCGGCCGATATTCAGGACCTCGCTGCGGATAGATCCCGTGCGCGGCAATTGGGTCTTGCAGGACAAGAGCTCGTCAAGCGCCTATGCGACGGACCTACGCAAGCCGCAAAACTGCTCGATGTCTGGGAAAAAGCACATGCTCTGCGCGCGGCGCAGCGCACTTTCTAGCAAAACGAAAGCCGCGCTCGATGCGAATCCTGTTTGTGCTGCCTTCCTTTAACGGGGGCGGTGCCGAGCGTGTAACGCTTCATCTTGCCAATGGCCTTGCTCAGCGGGGCAGAGACGTTCATTTGGCCGTCCTGGGAGCAAGCGGCGCATATAAGAATAATGTGTCGCCTGCATTGGTTCTGCACGATCTGCAGCGCTCGCGTCTGCGAAAAGGCCTTGGCGCGCTTCTGAAGACAATCCGTACCCTGAGGCCGGACGTCATCTTCTCGACGCTTGGGTATGTCAATCTGGCCCTGCTGGCGATGCGGCCGCTTCTTCCGCGAGGCACTCGGCTGTGGATACGCGAAGCCAATCTCCCGTCGCTTAGTCTAAGCAGCGCGATCGCGCCACGTCTCATGCAGTTGGCTTATGCCGCCCTCTATCCTCGTGCGGACATAGTCGTCTGTTCGTCGCAGCGCATGCAGGGCGAGTTCGGAGCACGGTTTCGCGTGCCACCAGATCGCCTTCGCGTTCTAGCCAATCCGATCGATGAAGTGCAGATCCGCTCCACGGTGTCTGCGGTCGAGCGTCCGCCTGGTCCAGGCGTGCACTTCGTTGCCGCAGGACGACTGACCGCGCAGAAAGGGTTCGACAGACTGCTCCCCTTGATTGCGGACCCTGCTTTGGACGGCGCTCGCCTTACAGTGCTCGGGACCGGGCCGATGCGCGCCGAACTAGCAGACCTGGCAGATCGTTTGGGGTTATCGGATCGCGTCGCATTCAAAGGTTTTCAGCCTAACCCTTGGGTTTTCTACGCTGGCGCGGATGCGTTTTTGCTGCCTTCGCGCTGGGAGGGGATGCCGAATGCGGCGTTGGAAGCATTGGCTTGCGGTACGCCTGTTATCGCGACGCCGGAATCGGGCGGGATTGCCGAAGTCGCTGCCGAGGCGACTGCCGGTGCTGTTTCGACGATCGAGTTCGGCCACGCCTATCTGGCTGCCATGCGTCGTACCGTTGCTGCATCTCCCATCGCATTGAGGCCGAGCCTGCTACCTCGCAAATATCTCTCCGACACCGTTCTTCGCACCTTCGAATCGTGGCTGTAAAGATGACCGAGTCTGGCAAAATGCGCGTGTTTCACGTCATCACCGATCTCGATGTCGGCGGAGCGGAGATGATGCTCGTGAAGCTCCTGCGCGAAACGGCAGGCGAAACCGAATCGATGGTCATTTCGTTGATGCCGCGCGGAAATTTGTCGGAGTCGGTCGAGCAGCTTGGCGTTCCCTTGCGTAGCTTGCGTCTGCGCCAGGGGCGACTGCCCGGATTAGCAACAATTCGAGCCTTGCTGCGCGAGGCCGCCGCATTCGCGCCCGACGTGATTCAAGGCTGGATGTACCACGGCAATCTTGCCGCATCGCTCACGGCTTTGTATGCGCCTGGCAAGCCTCGGCTCTTCTGGAACGTTCGCCAGACGCTTTATGATCTCAACCACGAAAAGCTGCTCACACAATGCGTGATCCGCGCGAGTATGATGTTTGTCGGGCGGGTTCAGGGTATAATCTACAACTCGATGACCAGTGCGCTGCAGCACGAGGCGCTGGGCTACCCGATTGGACGTCGCCAGATTGTCCCTAACGGGTTCGATCTCGACGCATACCGGCCGAATGCTGAGGCCCGGCACGCGGTGCGGCAGGAGTTCGGCGTTGCCGACTCCACGCTGCTGGTCGTCAGCGTCGCCCGTTTCCATCCCATGAAGGACCATCTCGGACTTATTGCGGCAATCAAACAGACTGTCGATGCGTTCGAGAATGTCCATTATCTGTTGGTCGGCAAGAATATCACACAGAAGAACGAGACCGTTTCACGCGCTGTCCAGTCGCACGGACTCGAATCGCGCGTAACGCTTGCAGGCGAAAGGGCGGATGTTAGCGACATCCTTGCAGCGGCCGACCTGCTTGTGTCTTCGTCCGCCTGGGGCGAAGCGTTTCCAAATGTGATCGGCGAGGCTATGGCGTCGGGCGTTCCTTGCATTGCGACCGATATCGGCGATTCGGCCCAAGTCATTGGCGGCTTCGGCCGACTCGTTCCGCCCAGCAAACCTGGCGAACTTGCCGCGGCGCTCCTCGAGATGCTCCGGCTTGAATCGAATGAACGCTTGGAACTGGGAGTTGGAGCGCGTGAACGGGTCCGCGCGCTTTATGCCATCCCGGCCGTAACCCGTCGTTACCTCGATCTTTATCGACATTCGCTATAAGCGGGGCGCCTTAGGCCCGGTCTACCGATCGGCGACGCCATCTCCTGCGCGTCACTTGGCAACCGTCTCGGGTTTTATCCCGTATCGCCTCGACAGTCCCCTTCGGCTCTCTTGATTGTGTTGTATCGCCGTCCAAGTACGTCGAGGCCGACACCGGCCATCGCAATCATCTGTGTCTGCTACGCAAGCTGAAGGTGACGCGGCCAGATGAGGTCTTGGCGATGGAAAGCGCCTGAATTCCAATCGCACGCGGCTTGGTTTGTCAGGCTTCTATCGACCGCGATGGAGGCGGCATTCTGCGCCGAAGTGCTTGAAGACGCGCTGACGCGCTATCCTTGAGCGAATAGCTTGAACACAGACCACGGAAGCCCGTTCACTCGTTCAGCGTTAGTCAGCGTGCTTGCCGGGAAAAGCATTTTGATCGTCGTGGACGGCAAAGGCGCATGGTGAAAGAACCCTCGACGGCTTCGCTCTCTCGATCGTCGAGTGGCTGTCGCTGACGATCAAATGCGAGGCGGTCCACCTGCCCGCCGACGACAGGGTGAGCGCCTCACTCGCGTCCTAAGCGTGGTACATCGAGTTCGACTACGCGCGGCGTCAGGACTCGAGCCTTTAGCGACACACGCCGAATCAAGCGCACTTCGACCGACAACTACCTTTCTCAGCCGCTTACCCTCAGCAGAGGCTTTACCTACAAAACTCGGAAAACGGCTCAACCAATTCGAGCCTGCTTTGCATTAAACGAATCGAGATTGAAGTGATGCGAGCATTGCCGCCAAACACACCAGATTGGATCCAACGCCACCGTGCCGCTTGGGCCTCTAAACCGGCCTTGAAAGGTTGGTACGAGGCAGAGATCTTTTCCCGCCTTGACGTTCGCTTGGCACCCGGACGTACGCTACAACTTGGCTGCGGCCCCGGCTTCTACGGACGCGACCGTTCGGACTTTCTGAACGTCGATTTGACCGCACATAATGGGGTTGACGTTGCGTGCGACGTTCATGCGCTTCCCTTTCCGGATGGAACATTCCAAAACGTCGTGGCGATTGACGTGCTCCACCATCTTGCGCGACCGGGAGAGGCGCTGGCGCAGATTGCGCGGGTGCTGGCACCGACCGGAAAGTGCCTGCTGGTCGAGCCGTGGGCGGATTGGCTGGGTTGGCTCGTTTATCGGTTTCTCCATCACGAAGATTGTCGTGCAGTTGCCGATCCGTGGCGCCAAGCTTTCGCCCCGAACAAAAGCCCGATGGACGGAAACGCGTGGATTCCGCGCGCCTTGCTTTGGCGGCGTAGCAGCGAACTTGGCACGCATGTACCAGGATTTGCCGTCGCCGAGGTCGAACCTTTCGGCTCCTTCAGCTATCTTGCGACCGGGGGATTCGGGAAACGCGGGTTGTCGGCATCTGCGGTCGAAAGCCTCGCCAAGTTCGAAACCGCGTTGCCGGAACAGATGAGACGTGCCCTAGCTTTGCGTGCGCTTTTTGTTTTGAGTCGCAGCGATTCACCAAACCGAGGAACAAGCGACGCATGAAAGAAAGTCGACGCCAAGAGGCTCTTGCATATCGAGACCGGCAAGAGGCCGGGCGCGCGCGCTGGCGCAAGCGATATCCCTATTATCACGCGCAGGATCTTGAAGCGCTTCGCTTTCTTGTTCCTGAAGGTGCGCGCGTTGTAGCGATCGGCTGCGGCGACGGAACTGTGCTCGCAGGGCTGCGGCCGCGTCGTGGCCTGGGCCTTGATCCCAGCGCGCAAACCGTCAAGCTCGCGAGCGAGCAGCATCCGGATATCGAATTCAGGGTCGTAGATTTTGAGGCGGAAGGCGCACTCGACGATTTTGGGGAAGAGTTCGACTTCGTCCTGCTTGGCGACACGGTCGGTTGGCTGGATGATATTGAAGCGGTGTTGCTTCGCCTGCATGGGCTGTGCAATGCCGAGACCCGAATTATTTTAGCGTATCACTCGCCGCTCTGGGAGCCAATTCTTAAGGCGAGTGCCCGAGTGGGACTCAAGGCTCCCATGTCCCAAGCGAATTGGCTCGGGATGCACGACTTGGCAGCGATGCTCGACCTGGCCGATTTCGAAGTGATCCGGCGCGAATGGCGCACGCTTCTGCCGCTCAGCATGTTCGGTCTTGGCGACGTGCTCAACCGCGTTGTCGCGCCGTTGCCTGGGATTCGCGGGCTTTGCCTGCGCCACTATCTGGTTGCGCGCTCGCGCAGGCGTGTGGCACCAAAGCCGCGATCGGCGAGCGTTGTTATCCCGGCGCGCAATGAGCGCGGCAATATCGAAGCAGCAGTTCAGCGATTGCCGATGTTCTGCGAGCATGTGGAAATCATTTTTGTTGAGGGCCATTCCAAGGATGGCACGCTCGATGAGATGTATCGAGTCAAGGCAAGCTATCCCGACCGCGACATCAAGATTTTTGTTCAAGATGGGAAGGGAAAAGGTGATGCCGTTCGCAAGGGTTTCGACGCGGCAACCGGCGAGGTGCTGATGATTCTTGACGCCGATTTAACGGTTGCTCCGGAAGAAATGCCCCGATTCTTCCGGCAGATCGCAGATGGTAAGGGCGAGTTTGTGAATGGGTCGCGCCTCGTCTATCCGGCTGAGGATCAAGCGATGCGCACGCTGAATCTTATCGCTAATCATTGCTTCTCGATCATCTTCAGTTGGCTGCTGAACCAGCGTTTTACCGATACTTTGTGCGGAACGAAGGTTCTGCGCAAAAGTCATTATGAACGAATTTCCGCAAACCGCCTTTATTTTGGCGATTTCGATCCCTTCGGCGACTTCGATCTGATTTTCGGCGCTGTGAAGCTCAATCTGAAGGTCGTGGAAGTTCCGATCCGCTATCTTGCCCGAACCTATGGCGAAACCCAGATTTCGCGGTTCCGTCATGGATGGCTCCTGTTGCGTATGGTGGTTTTTGCATGGCGCAAACTGAAAGCCTACTAGACCGACTCGCGCGCCCGACGAGTCTTTTTACACTCGCGTTTTCTGTGCGGCTTCTCTATCTATCAATCATAGGTTTAGATTCGACTGCGCTTTCCCATCCCGATTCGAGCATCTTTATTGGGATTGCGAGTAGCGCGGATTGGTGGCGCGGCACGCCCGATCGCATGCCCGTTTATCCGATTTTCTTGTATATTCACTTTGTCGTATTCGGTGCGGCCTCGCTGTGGGCCCCAATCGTTACGCAGATGGCAGTGGATGCACTCGCGTGTGTTGCGATCTCGCGCATTGCTGAGGCGATCTGCCCAGGCAGCGGGCGTTGGGCGGGTTTGCTTGCCGCATTCAACCCGACGCAAATCGTTCTGGCCGGCGCACTGCTTGGGGATTCTCTGTTCGTCTCTTGTCTCGTCGGGGGATTTCTGGCTTTGGCCCGGTGGTCGCGCGGCGACTCCAGTCCTGTCGCGATCGGAATCTGGCTCGGGGTTGCCTTGCTGAATCGCGCATTGATTTGGCCGTTCTTGCCGGTGATCGGGCTCGCGATAGCGGCACGCGCCTCCGGCATTGACCGCATTCGCGCCCCGATAATTGTATTGCTTATCGTGGGCCTGTTTGCGGCGCCAATCATTGTCCGCAATTGGGCGGAGACAGGATCGGCTGCTTTGACGTCGCAAGGCGGCGTTCACATGGCTTTTTGGCTTTATCCCCTCGCGCGCGAGGCTGCGGATGGTACGCCCTATGCCGTTTCGGTTGCTGCTGCACGGGAACGATTTCAAGTGCTTGGGGGCACGCGTCCCGAGATTACAGCCTTTGAGGCATCGGCCCTTTATTCGCAATTGGCGCGCGAGGGATTGCGGGAGGTCGGTTTGGTCGGTATTGCCAAATCATGGGTCGTCGGGGCATTGATTAATCTTGCTTCGCCGGCAACGCAGATGATCCCGGCCGTCATGGCGCTACCGCGAACCGGATTCTACGACACGGTTGGCGCGTCGCCCTTGGACAAAATCAAGAATTTTGTCTTCAATTCGTCGGGTGGCGACTATATCGCCTGGATCGGTCTCGGAATCGCGATCGAGTGGCCGATCCGCCTCGTCGCTCTGCTTGGATTCCTGATTGCCTGGCGCGCGCGGACGATGCGCGCTGCGGCCGTTTTTGCTTTGCTCTGGACCGGATATATTCTTGCGGTTCAGGGCCCTGTCGCTTCTGCCAAATATCGGTTGCCGATCGAGCCGGTTGCGATGGTATTCGTTGGTGTGGCGATTTCACGTTTCGAGCGGCGCAATGCGACGAAGGCGTTGGAATGATATCTTTTCGATTTGCACGCTCGACACACACGGCAGGACGGAAAGCGACTCGTTTGGACGCCGTTACGTACTTGTGCCAAGGTTGGGATCGTTTAGCTGGGAATGCAGGCGTGAAAAGAACCGATAAATTGAACCCCTCAAGAGCATCGCTTGTTGCCGCAGTTCTGGCCTGTCTTGTTGTATCGGGATGTGGGTTTGAGCCGCTCCTCGGCAGATCGCAATCGGCGTACGAAACGCAAGAGTCGTTGGCTGCGATCCGCATTCCGCCGCTGAACGACCGCTCTGGCCAGATACTGCGCAACGCCCTGCTCGATCAATTGACCCCGCTGGGGCAGCCGGCAAAGCCGCGTTTCGTATTGTCGATCCGTCTGACGGAGCCGCGGCAAACGCTGCTGTTGCGCCGCGACGACATCATCAGCCGCAGCAGCTACTCGGCGCAAGCCGCCTTCGAATTGCGCGATACGGAAGGTCGGTTGATTTTTTCCGGAAGTTCCATTTTCACGACCGATTACGAAATTGCCAGCTCAGAGTATGCAACGCGGATAAGTCTTCAAGATGCGCGCGACCGCGTGATGGTGCTGGTAGCGACCGACATACGCAGCCAGATAACGCAAAGGCTGAAACAGCAGATGAACAGTTCGCCGAGTGATTCCTAAGGGCCCCGCATTCGGTTGCTGGTTTTGGCGGTATGGGTTGATCGATTTTTGTCGGGTTGTGTTGCGCCTAGGATTATTTCGCGAGATTTTAACCGCACAGAAGGCAAAACCGGTAACGGTCTCGGCCAGCCAGGCAGTCGCGTAGAGGGCAGCGACGCGTCGGATGGTCAAAATTGCATAGCTGCGGCAGCACGTCCGCAATGCGCCGCCGGGAGCGGGGTCCGTTAAAGCCCCTTCAAAGACAATTCGCCGAGATTGCGGAGCGCAATGCGGAAGAGAATCGCCGTATCTGGCGGAATTTCGGCGCGTCCGACATTCCGGCGCGCAATATCAAGTCCCCAGACGAAACAGTCGTCCTCGTAAAACAAAGTCGCGCCGGCAATAAGGACGCCGTCGTCGTTTCCCAACGCTTGGATCAATCGCCCCTGCACGCGCCAATTCTCGTCGAATGCGACCGACAGAGCGTGCCCGAGCTGGTTGATCGAGGAAACGGCTGTCGGCTGCAGCGACCGATCGATACGCGCGTGGGAAAGCGTGTACCGCAGCGCGCTTGGCCCCATCGCCACATTCGCCACAGAGCGCAGAAGCTCGCGCCGCGCATTGTCGGCCTGAAAGCGATAGGTCGCCGATAGCCATCGATGGGGAACGGCCGTCACGCGTCCCACAAAGTCCGAAAATCGCGTGTCAATGCCAGAGCTTGCCGGCGCTGCCGACTCGGGTCTGCTGCGATATTGCTGGCCCACAAATACGCCGAATCTCTGGGCATAGTTGTTTGCATACTCGCTGTTCAGTCCGTAGATCGTCCGCATGCCGCCTTCCGCACGGTCGTAACCCGAAAAGCGGTTCGAACGCAGCAAGTTCGTGTCGTCGAAGGTAAGCCCTAAACTGTCCTCATTTGGCAGGTTGTTTTGGTCACCGAGATTTGGAGCGGCATAGGCCGCCGCGACGGGCTCGATCAAAAAGCGCGCATTTCTGTTGCTACGCATCAGGGGGTAACGCCAGGACACGCCGAGTTGCGGCAGAATGCGGGATTGCACGCCGTCTTCGGTCGGCCGGTATCCACTGCCGTTGCTGCTGCCCAAATCGGTATGGAACAGATCCGTCTGGATCGTGGCGCTGACCGTGTATATCTCGCCGGATCGCGTTGTGTATGGCAATGCCCATCCGCCGACCGCGCTGGCGCGCTGCGTATGGACGCCCGTGCGCCGGTAGATCGAGGCAGAGTTCGCGTCGAAGGTGAACCTCCCCCCCATATTTCCCGGTTCGCCTACCCAGCTATAAGCGCCGGCAGGCAAGACGACTGGCGCACGTTCGAGGCTGTCTTCCGGCCGTAGCCCTTGAAAAGCGAGCGTTTGGAACACGGCATATCCGCGGTCGCGAAAGCCTTCGGTATATAGACGGCTCTCAAGCACGTTCTGGTCAAGAAACGCGAAGCGTTGACGCAGCCGGTAGCGGTCGATGAAGGTACGGTCTGTGGCGCGCGCGATATCGAAGCCCCAGCGCCAATCGTCGTTGATGTCGAAACGGCCTTTACCGCTCGCATAGCCGCGCGTGTCGCCGAAGCCCTCGCCCTCGCGCCGCGTTCGCAGCAGGGCACCGTCGAATTCGACTTTGCCGGCGCGTGCGTGCTCGCGATATTGGCCTGCCAGTATCGGGAGATCGTTGGACAAAAAAATCGGCGTTACGGTTGCGTCGGCCGAAGGTCCCAGGGTCCAATAGTAGGGCGTTCCAATCATCGTGCCGACTTGGCTCGACGAGCCGATGTCGGGCAGCAAAAAGCCGGATTTGCGTTTCTCCGTGCCGTCGGGATGAGCCATGTAGGGCGTGTAGGCGACAGGCACGCCCGCCACTTCAAGCCAAGCATCGTCATAAACGACTTCTTTGGCGGCCTGATCGTGGGTGATGCGCGCCGCGCGCAGCTGCCACGTGGGTGCGCGCGTGGGATCTTTGGCGCAGGGTTCGCACGGACTGTACGTCGCCCGACGCATGACGGTCTTGCTGCCGTCCGCACGGCGCGCAGTAACTGCAGCAAAGCGCGACTGATCGGCCAACATGGCGCGCAAATTGCGCAGCGTGCCGTCGCGCATGTCGCTTGTAAGTTCGACGAAATCCGAAAAAACAACGTCGCCGCCGACGTCGACGAGCATGACATTGCCCGATGCCGTAACAACGCCCGTTCGCCGATTGTAGGTCAACGTATCGGCCTTCAGCAGACGGTCGCCTTGGAAAATTTCGACCTGACCGCGGGCGGTCACGATGCCTAGATCTTCGTCGACCTGGATCTCCGACGCGCGCAGCAGAGCGGGTGCGTCGCGTACATCGGGCGGCGTTTGGGCCTGCACCAACGGCACGCCAATTGCGAGCCCCAGCATGAGCCAAAACATCGGCGCCAGCGTATCGATAAGTGCGCGGGTCGGAAAAAATTTCATTTCGTGTGTTGACTGCCGCGTCGAAAGGTAAAAAACAGTGATCTTCGAAGTGGTTACTGATAAATCGGTCGGGCATTATAGCGACGCGCTTCGCGATTGCCATGGGATAAATGCCGGTCGAAACAATGACGTCGTCGCGTAGATTGGGGTACTTTTTAAACCAACCCACCATCCCTTGCTTGCCGGGTCACCGACCTGATAAACCACAGATCGAAGCTCGGTACATTTTTGAGGAAAAAGTCGCGTGCAACAGCCGCTACGTTTGGCACCTTCGATCCTGTCGGCCGATTTTGCGCAGTTGGGTTCTGAAGTGCGCGCGATCGATGCGGCGGGTGCGGACTACATCCATATCGATGTGATGGACGGGCATTTCGTGCCCAATATCACCATCGGTCCGGGCGTCGTGCGCGCCTTGCGTCCACACAGCCGAAAACCCTTCGATGTGCATCTGATGATATCGCCGGTTGATGCCTACATCCCGGCGTTTGCCGAGGCAGGGGCGGACATCATCACAATCCACCCCGAGGCGGGGCCGCACGTGCATCGCTCGCTGCAATTGATTCGTAGTCTCGGTAAGAAAGCCGGACTTGCAATCAATCCAGGCACGTCGGTCGACGCGGTGGCTCCGCTGTTGGCTGATCTCGATCTCGTTCTTGTTATGTCGGTCAATCCGGGATTCGGCGGACAAAGCTTCATCGCGCGAACGCTCGACAAGGTCGCGGATTTGCGTGCCCGCATCGATCGGCTGGTGGCAGGTACCGATCGTCGCATTGATCTCGAAGTCGATGGAGGCATCAATCTGGACACGGGACCTTTGGCGCGCAAAGCGGGTGCCGACGTGTTTGTCGTGGGCACGGCTGGTTTTGCCGGCGGACCCGACCATTACGCCGAAAATTTGCGCCGCTTGCGCGAGGTCTAGGAATGCCGGATCCACAGCGTCGCTCGGGCTGGTCGGATTTCTGGAACGGCACGCCGCTCTACGCCTTGTATTTACGCGGACGCACACCTGCGCGCCTGGCACGTCTGGCGCCAAGCCCGCTGCCCGGCTTGCGCATGCGCGGCGAGGCGATCGTCGCCGGCAAGCTTGTCTGTGCGGGGCGTGCCATCGCGTCGGAGCGACCAAACTGGCACGATGCAAGCATGTCGCAGGCAGCGCGCGAAGAACTCAATTCCTTTTCCTGGCTTGACGATCTTGCGGCGGTTGCAAGCGAAGGTGCCCAGTCGCGTGCGCGTGCGCTTGTCGAAGATTGGATCGTTGCACATCCCAAATGGTGCGCGATCGCGTGGGATGCCGAGCCTACGGGCCGCAGGCTTGCTGCCTGGCTGTCGCATGCGCCATTTTTGTCGCGCGGCGAAGGCGACCGCCTCGGGCCGATGCTGCTCGAGTCGGCTACGCGCCAAGCGCGCCATCTGGCGCGCGCCGTCAAGCGTGCACCGGCGGGACTGCCGCGGCTGTTTGCGTTTAAAGGCTTGGTTTACGCGCATTGTTGCGGTCTGCTCGACGAGCGCGCCATCGGCGAGATCGCCGCGCGCCTCACGAACGAAGTCCAGCGCCAATTGCTGGCCGACGGGTTGCATGCTGCGCGCGGTGCGCGTGCCCAACTTGAAGCTTTGGCGATCGTTGCCGATGCGCGCCTTGCGCTGGAACAGGCGGGCGCAGTCGTGCCCGAAGGGCTTCATCGTGCAATCGAAAAACTCGCGCCGGCTTTGCGCTTCTTTCGCCACGGCGACGGCGAATTGGCGCTGTTCGAGAACTCGAATGTCGAAACGGCTGCATTGATCGACGCAGTGCTGGCGCGCGCCCAGTGGCCCGATCTGCCGCCGCCGCGCGCCACCGCCGCCGGTTTCGAGCGCGTTGCGGCCGACCGGCTGCTGCTGTTTGTCGACTCCGGCATGCCGGCCAAGCCCGGCTTCGATGCGCACGGCCATGCCGGCGCGTTGTCGTTCGAATTGTCGGTCGGCAAGGAACGGCTGGTCGGCAATTGCGGGGCGGGACCGCAGGATGATTCGGAATGGGCGCTCGCTCTTCGCGCGACCGCCGCGCATTCGACGCTGACGCTCGAAGATACAAGCTCGAGCGAGCCGTTGTCGGGCGGCCTGCGACGTCGCCTAACCAAGGTCGACGTCGTCCGCGACGAAGCCGAGGGCAATGTCTGGCTCGATCTGAGCCACGATGGCTACGTACCGGATTTCGGTTTCGTGCACAGGCGGCGCATTTTTGTCGCCAATGACGGACTCGACATGCGGGGCGAAGACTCGTTGCTGCCTGCGCCCGGCAAAACCCCGTCGCCGTCGGCGCGTTACGCGATCCGATTCCATCTTTATCCCGACATCCAAGTTTCAGTGATTCAAAACGGTGCGGCAGCCTTGCTGCGTATGTCGCGCGGCCAGGCATGGCGTCTGCAGATTTCGGGCGCATCGCTCGAACTTGGCGAAAGCGTATCCTTCGCGGTGCGCGGCAGCGCCAGGCGCGCCGAACAGCTTGTGGTGGCGGGAACGGCCGGCGCGCAGGGTATGGCGATCAAGTGGGCCTTCAAGCGCATCCAGGGTTAGGCAAGCGAAAATGGCGAACATATTGGTGACCGGCGGCGCCGGATTTGTCGGATCGCATGTGTGCCGAGCGCTGGCGCGTGCGGGACATATGCCGGTCGCGTTCGACAATTTGAGCGCCGGGCACCGCGATTTCGTGCGCTGGGGACCTTTGGTTGAAGGCGAAGTCGGCGACGCAGCTGCGCTCGATTCGGCGATATCGGCCCACAGAGTATCGGCCTGCGTGCATTTGGCGGGGTCGATCGAGGTCGGCATTTCGGTGCGCGAGCCGGTGCGGTTCTGGCGCAACAATGTGGCGGCGACGTTGACATTGCTCGATCGCTTGCGCGCTGCAGAGGTCAAGGCGTTTGTTTTTTCGTCGACGGCGGCTGTTTACGGAATGCCCGAAACCGTGCCGATGGCCGAAACGCATCCCAAGCGCCCGACCAATCCGTACGGCGAAACCAAGCTTGCGGTCGAGCAAATCTTGGCGGCGGAAGCGCGGGCAACCGGACTGTCTTGGATTGCGTTCCGCTACTTCAACGCCGCCGGTGCGGCTTGGGCAGACGGAATTGGCGAAGATCATTCGCCCGAAAGCCATTTGATTCCGCTCGCCTGCCAGGCGGCAATGGGCACGCGCCCGCCGTTGACGATTTTCGGCGACGATTATCCGACGCCCGACGGCACGGCGGTGCGCGACTATGTTCATGTCGAAGATTTGGGCACCGCCCATGTGCGGGGCATTGAGCGCGCCTTGGCCGGACCAATGTCAGCCGCCTATAACTTAGGGACAGGTTTTGGCTATTCGGTCAAACAGGTGGTCGATACTGTGGCGCGCGTCGCCGAAGTCGCCGTTCCGCACATCAAGGGCGCGCGACGCGACGGCGACAGTCCGGCGCTTGTCGCCGATCCGGCGGCGGCGATGCGCGAGTTGGGCTGGCAGCCGACCTGCTCGACGCTCGAGAATATTGTCGCTGACGCGTGGGCCTGGCACCGCCACCGCCACAGCCCGCAGGCCAAGATAAGCTCGACAGAATAGGCGTTCACGCCGTGAACATTATGCTTGACTTGGCTATTTCCGAAGGTTAAACCGTTGAAAGATTGGGCGGTCCCGGGTGAGCAAGCGCCACCTCGTGTGCGGTAGCTTTTTGCCTTCGGCCTGTGCGAAGCGACGCGTATCCGAGTCTTGTGTTCTGCTGGGCAAGCTCGCTCAGTGCGACATAGATCAGGCGCCAAAAATGTTGAAGTTCCTCGATCGCGTTGTTTGAATTGCCGATGCGGCTTTGCGTCCTCACAACTGACACGCTCCATCACGCTTACTTTGTTCGTGCTCTCGCAGAGCGCGGGCACGAAATGCTTGTCTTGTCCGAAACCCGCCGTACGACGGGGATCTACGAAACGGCCGCAGATTTCGAGTTGCAGCGTGATCAATACGAGCGCGACAGGTGGTTTGGAGGGCGCGCCACTGGTGTTGCACAGTTTGCGCAAACACAAACGATCCCTGATGTGAACGACAGCGAAAGTATTGGCCTGATTCTTTCGTTTCGCGCCGATCTGGTCGTGAGTTTCGGCACAGGGATCTTGCGGTCAGGGATCATCTCGGCCTTGACCGCGCGTCTGTTGAATCTCCATGGCGGCGATCCCGAATCCTATCGCGGCCTCGATACGCATCTTTGGGCGATCTGGCACCGCGATTTTGGCGCTTTGACCACCTGCATCCATCGTGTGGATGCGATTTTGGACAACGGCGATATTGTTGCAACCCTTCCGGTTCCGATCGAACCCCTGATGCCGCTCGCGGCACTGCGCAGTGCCAATACGGGCATTTGCGTCGAGCTTGTCGATTTGGCGGTTCGACAGATGGAGGAGCGTGGCAGCGTCTACGCCCGGCCGCAGCGGAAAAAAGGACGCTATTACGGTGCGATGCCTTCGGCGCTCAAGGCGCAGTGCCAAGGCCGATTTGCTCGCTACACGAGTGGCCTTGCATGACCTACCAGGAAAATCTTTCCGAAGACGACTACATCATTTTTCTGCTTCATGGCGTCGTCGAGCGCCGTGAACACGAAGTTCGAAACTACAACCGCAAGCATATCGAGGAGAGCTACTTCGTCGATTTTCTCGACCGACTTCTCGGTGCCGGCGGGAACCCCGTATCGATGGATGCCGTGCTGGACAGCCATCGGTCTCAGCGTCCCCTTCCGCCGCGCAGCTTTGCGATCACCTTCGACGACGGGTTCTTGAACAATCTGACCCTCGCGGCGCCCATTCTGGAACGCTACGGAATTCCAGCCACATTCTATGTGACGAGCGACTTCATCCAATCGAATCGAATGTCGTGGATCGATCGTGTCGAATGGGCAGTCGAAGCGGCCGATCAAGGCGAAGTCATCTTGCCGTGGCGCCAAGATCGAGCGTTCTTCAAGCGCGCTTCGGAGAAAATTGCCTTCCTCGACGAGGTCCGGAAATTCGCCAAATCAGCCGAGGGCCTCGATCTCGACGCCTTGGCTTCGAGCATTCAAAAGCAGCTAGGCTTCGACGTGACCTGGTCGAACGGCGGCGCGTTGGACCAGAAGATGAACTGGGCGCAGGTCAAGGAGCTCAATAGCCGCGCGCTGTTTACTGTTGGTGGCCATTCGCACTCGCATGGGATTCTGTCTTTTCTCTCGGCGGCTGCGCTTGCCGACGAACTCGACACGTCGTTGCGCATGCTCTGGGAGCTGGCAGGAATTGAGCCGCGACACTATTCGTATCCCGAGGGGTTGGCCCATTGCTACAGCGCTGGCGTGATCGAACAGCTGAAAAAACGCGGCGTCGAAATCTGCCCGACGGCAATATTCGGAAAAAATAATGCGCAGACGGATCCGTTCGAGCTGCGGCGAATAATGGTGACGTGATCGGCGCCCAAATTCGCGCACGGCTTTCGACGAATCGAGGAATCATCCCGTCATGAAACTGTTTGGACGCGACCTAGACAAAGAAATCGCAATCGTCGCCGAAATCGGCGTCAACCACGAGGGTGACCTGCAGACGGCCCTTCGTCTTCTGCGGTTGGCGGCGAAGTCGGGTGCCGATGCCGTGAAGTTTCAAACCTTCACGCCGGATCGTTACGCGTCGGCGTCGGATCCGGCGCGTCTCAAGCGAGTGACCGGTTTCAGCTTGGATCGCGACGCGCATCTCCTGTTGGCGCGCGAGGCCGGACAATTGGGCGTCGAGATGTTTTCGACGGCGCTAAGCGACGATGTCGTTCCGTTTCTGGCCGAGACATTTCCGGCAATAAAAATCGCGAGCGGTGATCTCGATTTCGAACCCGTTATCCGGGCGGCTGCACGTACCGGTCGGCAGATGATTCTGTCGACGGGGCTGGGCACGGAAGACGAAGTTTTGCGTGCGGTCGGTTGGGTGCGCGACGAGGTCGGCGAGACTGCATTGCGCGACCGGCTGATTCTGATGCAATGCGTGTCCGCATATCCGGCACCGATCGAGGAAGCCAGCGTGCTCGGCATGCCGTTTCTTGCGCAACTGACGGGTCTGCGCGTCGGCTATTCCAACCATGTGATCGGTCCCGAGGCGTGTTATGCCGCCGCCGCGCTGGGCGCTTGCATGATCGAGGTGCACTTTACCGACGCGAAGACCGGACGCGAGTTTCGGGACCACGCATTGTCGTTTGAGCCCGCCGATCTCGAAGACCTGATCGAAAAGGTTCGCCGCATTCGCGCGAGCCTCGGAACGCGGGACAAAAAACGCATGCCGAGCGAGTTGCCGAATCTGCGTGCGGTCCGCAAGGGCGTTGTCGCGGCGCGGGATCTTGCCGCGGGCATCGTGCTGAAAGCCGAAGACCTGATGTATGCGCGCCCGCAAACCGAGTTTGCCGCTGACGAAATCGGCAAGCTGATCGGCCGCACGCTCGGCGTGCCCCTCGCGCGCGGCGAGCTTGTGCCGCGCAAAGCCGTCTAGGACCAAGACAAAACATGTGCGGCATTGCGGGCATCTTGGGAAATCGGCCGGCGGCGCAAGACCGCTTGACGACCGTGTTGGCCACGATGCGCCACCGCGGGCCGGACGCGAAGGGCATTTGGTCCGGTCAAATCGCCGGACGTCAGGCAAGTTTGCTGCACACGCGCCTGGCCATCGTCGATCTCGATCCGCGCGCGACCCAGCCGTTTGAGGGCTTCGACTGCGTCCTGTCGTTCAACGGCGAAATCTACAATCATCGCGAATTGCGGACCGAACTGGCCGCGTTGGGCGACGCCTTTCGGACCAGTTCCGACACCGAAGTTGTCGTTGCGGCTTACCGCCGATGGGGGGCTGATGCCTTTGCGCGGTTCGAGGGCATGTGGGCGATCGCGCTTTACGACAAACGCGACGACGTTCTTTGGTTGGGGCGCGACGCGTTTGGCGAAAAGCCGCTTTTCTATCTCGTGCGCGACGACGAGCTGGTCTTCGGCTCCGAAGTGAATTTCGTTGCGGGCCTTGCTTGCCGCCCGCTCGCGCCGAATCTGGATCAAGTGCGCCGATATCTGGTGAACGGCTATCGCGACCTGCACAAGGCCGACGCGACTTGGTACCGGGATTTGCGCGAGGTACCTGTCGGCACTGTCATGCGCTTCTCGCGCAAAGGTTTGGAAGCGCCGACGCGCTATTGGCAACCGCGCGTCGCAAGTGTGCCCATGTCGCTTGCAGATGCCGAAAACGGCGTGCGCGATCGTGTAGTGCGCGCACTTGACCTGCGTTTGCGCGCCGACGTGCCGATCGCTTTCTGCCTCAGCGGCGGCGTCGATTCGACGGTTCTCGCGAGCCTTGCGGCGCGCCGTTTCGATTATCCGGTGCATGCTTTTTCGATCGTCGACAGCGATCCACGCTACGACGAAAGCGCCTCGATCGCCGTTACCGTGCAGGCATTGGGCTGCAAGCACACGCTCGTGCGCACATCCAAAGAAGGTTTCTTGGATCGGCTTGCGAGCCAAATTGCGCATCGGCGGGCACCAGTCGCAACGATTTCCTACCATCTCCACGAATATCTCTCGCAGGCGATATCCCAGAACGGCTACAAGGTTGCCGTTTCGGGCACGGGTGCGGATGAGATTCTGAGCGGCTACTACGACCATTATTCTTTTTGGCTCGCGGCTATGTCGGATCGGCCGGAATTTCCCCAGTTGCTGGCCGACTGGCAGCGTGGCTTCGGCGCGACCGTTCGCAACCCCGTTCTGCAGGATCCGCTGGTGTTCCGCCGCAGTCAAACGGAGCGCGGTCATCTCTATCTGGATCGCGACTTGTTCCAAAAAGCGATGCGTCGACCGGTCGACGAGGACACTGCCGAGACCCGCTATTGCGAGGAAACGCTGCGCAATCGCATGGTCAACGAGCTGCGAAACGAAGTCGTGCCTGTGATTCTGTCTGAGGATGATCTCAACTCGATGCGCTATTCCGTCGAGAATCGTTCGCCTTATCTCGATCGCGATTTGGTCGATTTTGCCTATTCGGTGCCGATCGAGCATTTGATGAAGGACGGCATGCCGAAATGGCTGCTGCGCGCCGCGGGCCGCGACGTGGCCCCGCATGAGATCTTGTTCGACCGGCGCAAGCGCGGCTTCAATGCGTCGATCGACTCGTTGCTCGACCGGCGCGATCCCAACGTGCGCGCGCGCCTGCTCGACCGCAGCCCGATTTTCGATCTTGTGGATCGGGCGGCGTTCGAATCCTGGGTGGACGCGGACCTGAGCGACAATAGTGCCAGCAAATTCATGTTTGGATTTGCGAGCGCCAAACTTTTCTTGGAAACGGCGGGCGATCATTCCGCCGCCAAAGCGGCGTAGCGCCGATGGTTCATTTCGGCATCGTCGATTACGGCATGGGAAATCTTCGCTCCGTTCTCGGTGCGGTCGAAAAGATCGGCCACCGGGGGACGATTTCCAGCGATGCGAGCACGCTCGAGGGTTGCGACAGATTGATCTTGCCGGGCGTTGGCGCGTTCGGCGATGCGATGGCGAATATCGAGGCGCGCGGCTTGCGCACGATCCTCGACCAGCTCGTTCTGGACGTACGCAAGCCGATGCTCGGCATCTGCCTCGGCGCCCAGCTTCTGACCAAGACAAGTTCGGAATTCGGCCCAACTGCGGGCCTTGGCTGGATCGACGGTGCGGTCGACCGGATTGTCGGCACGGACGCAATTCGCGTGCCGCATGTCGGCTGGAACCGAACCCGCCGCGTCAACGACAGCCCGTTGCTCGACGGCATCCCGGACGATGCGCTCTTCTATTTCGTCCACAGCTTTCGCATCCTGTGCAGCGATGCGGCGGCGATCGTCTGCGAGTGCGACTATGGCGGCGCCTTCGTCGCGGCGTTCTCGAAGGGCAACGTGCACGGCACGCAGTTCCATCCCGAAAAGAGCCAGCGACACGGGCTTCGCCTGCTGGCCAACTTTGCAGAGATGGCGTAGGTCGCAATGCTCTGCCAACGCGTCATTCCGATCCTGACTTTTTGCGACGGAGTTCTGTTCCGCACGAAGCAGTTCACGCCCGACTATCGCTACACGCTCAAATTCGTCGATGCATGGTCTGCGGACGAGATCATCGTGCTGGATGTCAGTCGCTCGGGCCAGGGAAAGCGCGAAAATTTCTTCGAGGTCGTGTCGAACTTCGCGCGCCGCTGCTTTGTGCCGCTGGCGGCGGGCGGCGGCGTTCGCTCGCTCGACGACGTGCATCGCCTGCTCGGGATCGGCGCCGACAAAGTCGTCGTCAATACCGGCGCGCTCGACGATCCATCGCTCGTGGGCGAGATCGCGCGCCGCTACGGCAGCCAATGCGTGGTCGGCGTCGTCGATGCGCGCAAGACGCAGGATGGCTACGAAGCGATGGCTTCCTTCGGCGCGCGCCCGACCGGCCTTTCGGCCGAAGCCTGGGCGCGGCGTTTGGAAGCCGACGGGGCAGGCGAAATCCTCGTTCAGTCGATCGAGCGCGATGGTTCGTTGATGGGCTACGATCTCGAACTCGCAAAGAGCGTGGGCGCGAGCGTGCGCGTGCCGGTGCTCGTGGCCGGCGGTGCCGGCAAATGGGATCATTTCGCCGATGCGCTGCGCATTCCGGGCGTCTCCGCAGCTTGCACGTCCAACATCTACCATTTTACGGAAACGTCGATCGCGAGTGCCAAATCTTTTCTCGCTGACGCCGGATTTCGGGTTCGCACCTCTTGAAGGAGACAGCATTTGACGACTGGCCGCGCCACGACGGTTCGCTACTGCAAGACATGCCTGATGCCGGACACGCGCCCGCGCGTTGTTTTCAATGCAGAGGGCGTGTGCAATGCATGCCTGACCGCCATCGAGAAGAATAGGATCGATTGGGATGCGCGGCGGCGCGAGTTTCTCGAATATGTCGATCGCTATCGCCCGAAGCGCGGCCGCTACGATTGTATCGTGCCGTGGAGCGGCGGCAAGGATTCGAGCTATATCGCGCACCGGCTCAAATTCGAATTCGGCTTGAATCCGCTGCTTGTCACTTTTTCGCCCCTGCTGCCCAACGAAGTGGGTGCCGCCAACCGCGAAGCTTTCGTCAATCTCGGCTTCGACCATCTGATGCTCCGGCCCAATCAAAAAGTATCGCGCCATCTTGCGCAGCGCTTCTTTCGCGAGCGCGGTAACCCGAAAGTCCATTGGGATGCCGGCATCAATGCCGTTCCGCTTCAGGCAGCCGTCGGCTATGAAATACCCTTGGTCTTCTATGCCGAGCACGGCGAAAGCGAGTATGGAGGCCGCGTGTTGAGCGAGGAGCATCGCAAGCGGCGCGATCTTGCCGAAGTGCTCGAAAACCAAATCGGCGACGATCCCAGCAACTGGATCGACCGCACCGTATCCGACCGCGACCTCGCGCCCTACCTGTACCCCGACCTTGGCGCCGTCGAGCGCGTCGGCGTCAACGCGCTTTACTTCGCCTACTTCTTTCGTTGGAGCATGCTCGAGAATTGGCGCTACATGCAGAAGGCGATGCCGTCGTTCAAGACGGCGACGGGCGGGCGAACGGACGGCACATTCACGGACTTCGACAGTCTCGACGACAAGATCGACAATCTCTACTACTACATGCAATACGTGAAGTTTGGGTTCGGCCGCGCCACGCGCGACGCGTGCCGAATGATTCAGAACGGTCAGATGGAACGCGCCGAAGGACTGGAACTCGCGCGAAAATACGACGACGAGTTCCCAAAGACTTTTTTCGCTGAGAACATCGACTATCTCGGCATCGCGCCAGGGGAGTTCGACGCGCTTGTCGACCAGCACCGCAACGAAGAAATCTGGGAGGCGGGCGCCAATGGCTGGCGTCTGCGCTTTCCGCCGACATGACCGCAATCGAGGAAACGAGCGACATGAATGCTGGCCGAACGGATCTGACCGATCATTCCTGCGATGTGTGCGGATCTGATCGCGCGATCGAAATTCCGCGCGCGCGCCTCTATACGAGGGGTTGGCCTTTGCACGCTTGCGCGGATTGCGGATTCGTCTATGTGCGGGCACGCCGATCCGCCCAAGCAATCGCCGATTCATGGAGCAATGAAATCTACGGCGTGCGGTATACGGCGCGCATACCTGCGGTTATTGCGCGACACGCATTCGTTTCCGAATTTGCTCATGCAGCGCTGGATCTTCGGGGCAAGCGTATCTGCGATATCGGCGCGGGCGAAGGGAAGTTCATGGATGCGCTGCGCGGGCCAAACTTCGGCGCCGAGGTATTCGGTATCGAGCCGTCGGCGGCCAACGGCAAGCTCATGGAAAAAATGGGACTGGCGCATTTCGTCGGCACCGTCGAGTCCTACCGCGCGTCCGAGGCGGCTGTCGAAGCGTCCTTCGACGTGGCAACGATCTTGTGGACTCTCGAGAATTGCCAATCGTCCAAGGCCATGCTCGACGCGGCGAACGCGCTTGTGAAGCCAGGTGGCCATATCGTGGTCGCTACAGGCAGCCGCATCCTGGTGCCGTTCAAAAAGCCGCTGCACTATTATTTGGGGCCGGGCGACCAGGACACCCATTGCTTCCGTTTCAGCCGCAACAGCTTGACGAGCGCGCTGGCCAATTCCGGGTTCGCGATCGTCGCGATCAACCGCGACATCGACAGCGACATCCTGTGCGCCGTCGCACGGAAGGCACCCGACAGCGCCGATCTCCCGCGTCCGAAAGACGATCCGGCAAAGGTCGTCGACTTCTTCGAGCGTTGGCACGTCGAAACCGAAAAATTCTATAAGAACAGCTAACCGTTGCGATGGAACGTCTGCACATTTTCTTGAACGGCGACCGCGGCATGGCCGTGCTGGAAGCCCTTGTCGAAAAGGGCCATCGATTGGACGGCGTATATGTGTTAGCAAAAGGTTCGGCTAGTGCGTCGGCGTACCGGTCGTATCGCAAGCCGAGCTTCCTGTTTGACATCGGCGAAAAATGCCGTTTCGGCGAGTTGGCGAAACATCGGCTTCACCGAGGATGATCATCCCCGGCCCAAGGTCCTTCACGTGATTGAATTTGGCGCGCGGTCCGAACCTGATGCATGGCTATCGGCGCAACTGGGGCGCCCAGCGCTCCGTGTGACAATGACGAACGGAGTTGGCGACCCGGACTTGACTCGTCGGCTGAGCGAAGAAGCGATTTTTGCGACCACGAAGCTGCCTGCTGATGCCGTTGCCGCTTGCGTGGCTGCACAGAATTTGGGGTTCCGACTGATTGACACGAATCTGCTGTTCGCGCGCGACGACGAGAAAATGCCGACCAGCTTCGGTGACGTGCGCACTGCGCAAAGCGACGACGTCTCGGCCGTTACGGATTTGGCGCGTCGTGCTTTCGGCTATACGCGCTTCCATCTTGACCCGTCCATCCCCAGTTCCGTTGCAGCAAACATCAAGGGAGCGTGGGCCGCAAATTTCTTCACGGGTGCGCGCGGCGACGCGATGTTGGTCGCCGAGCTGCAAGGCGTCATTGCGGGATTTCTGCTTGCCTTGTGGGCAGACGAGCGATGGACCATCGACTTGATTGCTGTCGCGCCTGAAGCGCGGGGATCGGGCATTGGGCGGGCCCTGGTCGCTGCATTGAACAAGCTAGCCTATGGCGGGAAGTGCGCAACTTCGATTCACGCGGGAACTCAAGCGGCCAACCGCGAATCGCTTGCGTTCTACGCGCGACTGGGGTTCCGCGTCGTAGCGGCGACCTATGTTCTGCATCATCATGGCCGACATGCGTCTTATTGAAGGCAACACTTCCCCGGGCGTGAAGGTTTGCCAAATCAGGCATCCAAGCGTCCGTTTATTGCACGGCGATAGGCGCCGAGAACCGCAGCATAGGCTGTTGCCAACCGCCGACCGCTCGGCGCGTGGCATAATCGGGCAAGGTATCCTTAGTTCGACCAACCGCACGCTGCCGAAAGAGAAAGCGATATGTCTCTTGTGTCGCCCAAAATTTCTGCTTTCGACTGCCGCGTCTGCAATAACGATGCGTAGAGCCAAAGCCAGGCCCGCGAGGGTTGAGCTGGCCCAAGACGTTCTAGAGAAAAACGCAGATTCTGCGGGCTCCCGCGCATTAGGGCCGCGGCGGCCGTGACATCCATCTTGCGTGTTGGCGTGGTCGGGCTAGGCGTGGGCGAGCAGCACTTGAAGACCTATGCTTCTCTCCCCAATGTCGAAGTCGTTGCGGTTTGCGACATCGACCCTGCCAAGCTGCAGGACGTTGGCGCGCGCTACAGCATTGCGCGTCGCGAAAACGATTGGCGGCTTATCACGCGGGCACCGGACATCGACATCGTATCCATCTGCTCGTTCGACGACGGTCATGCCGAACAGGCGATTTCGGCCTTTCAAAACGGCAAGCATGTGATGGTCGAAAAGCCGATCTGCCTGACGCGTGCCGAAAGTGCTGCGCTCCTGCGCGCCCAGCAAGACAGCGGCAAGCGCATTTCGTCTAATCTTATTCTTCGCAGAGAGCCGCGCTTCTCGGAACTTCGCGCGCGCATCAAATCCGGCGAGATGGGCGAAATATTCCACATCGAAGGCGACTATCTGCACGAAATTCTGTGGAAGATTACGGAAGGCTGGCGCGGCCGTATGCATTTCTACAGCGTTGTTTTCGGGGGTGGCATTCACTTGATTGATCTTATGCGCTGGCTGCTGGACGACGAGGTATCTCAGGTTGCCGCATTGGGCAACCGCATGCGAAGCCGGGACAGCGCATATCGATTTGATGACTGCATAACAAGCATACTGAAGTTCCAAAAGGGTGCCACCGGCAAGGCGCTGAGTGCGTTGGGCGTGCGGCGCACAAAGCTTCATGCACTTAATGTCTACGGATCGCGCGCGAGCTTCGTCAACGATCGGCCAAATGCAAAATGGTTCGTCGGCGACGCCGAAAGCGATGAATCGGTAATCACGACGCCTTATCCGAGCGCACGAAAGGGCGATCTGCTTCCCGAGTTTGTCGATGCAATTCGCAGCGGCGTCGAGCCACTCGTCGGCGCCATCGACGTTTTTCGGACGATGGACGTATGTCTTGCCATCGAAGAGGCCCTGCAAACAAACCGCAACGTCAAAGTGGAATACGCCCTATGAGCCAAACACAGTCTGAAGCGCCGATCCCGTTCGGCAAGCCGATGCTCGATGCTGCCGAGATCGAGGCTGTCGTCAAGGTTCTGTCTGGTACGACGCTTGTGCATGGGCCAGTCACGCACGCGTTTGAATCGAAATTCGCCGCGCGTCTCGGCGCTGCCGAGGCGATCTCGGTTTCGTCGTGCACGGCCGGTCTGCATTTGTCGCTGTTCGTGCGCGGCGTAGGGGCGGGCGACCGCGTTGCAGTACCCGCGATGACGCATGTCGCGACCGCGCATGTCGTCGAGCTTTGCGGCGCGACCCCTGTGTTCGTCGATGTCGAGCCCGATACCGGCAACATCGACGCGAACGCGCTTGATGCCGTTGCCGACGGGATGCGCGCGATCGAAGTCGTGCACTATCTGGGCCTGCCTTGCGACATGGATCGAATCGAGTCGATCGCGGCGCGCGTCGGTGCGTTTGTCGTCGAGGATTGCGCGTTGTCGCTGGGGGCGAGTTACGGCGGCCGCCAGACCGGAAATTTCGGCATGACCGGGAATTTCTCGTTCTACCCCGTCAAGCACATGACGACGATCGAAGGCGGCATGGTCACCACGAACGATGCCGCGATCGCCGCCAAAATTCGCCAGGCCAAAGCGTTCGGCTACGATCGGACGATCGCGCAGCGTACACGGCCGGGCATCTACGACGTTGTGGCGCTGGGCTTCAACTACCGAATGAACGAAGTCGAGGCGGCGGTGGGTCTCGTGCAAATGGACAAGTTAGACAAGTTTGCCACCGCGCGCGAAAGTAATTATACGGATCTGCGCGCAGCCTTGCTCGAGATCGACGAGGCGACCGTTTTCGCGCCGACAAAAGGCAAGGCAAAATCCTCGCATTACTGCCTCAACCTCGTCCTGCCGCGCGACGGTCGGATCGATCGCGATGTGCTCGTAAAGCATCTCAACGCGCTCGGCATTGGAACCAGCGTGCACTATCCGGCCGCTGTTCCGCTCTTCACATATTATCGCGAAAAATACGGCTACCGAGTCGGCGAGTTCCCGGTGGCTGAGTGGCTTGCGGCTCAAACGATATCGCTGCCGATCGGGCCGCATCTGGGCGAAAACGCGTGCGCCCGTATTGCGGCAGCCGTCAAAACTGGTATGGTCGCGGCGCGCAAGTAGGATTTCGGGAGGTTCAAATAGATGTCGAATATTACGATGGAATCGATAGCGGCACGACTGGCGGGCCAACGTGTGATGCTGGTCGGCGGTGCTGGGTTCATCGGCCACAATCTGGCGCTCAAACTCGCCGAACTCCGCATCGAGACGATGATCGTTGACAACCTAGTGGTCAACAATCTCATCGACAACGAGTACACCGCCGAACGATCCGCCGTTTTCCGCACGCTTTATCTGAATTTCCTGCTCGACCGATTTGCGATGCTTCGCGAGGTGGGCGTCAAACTTCGCAACGTCGATGCGCGCAACAGCATCGACTTGAACAAAGCGTTCAACGATTTCGCGCCCACCAAGATCGTGCATCTTGCAGCGATCGCCAGCGCCGTCGAAGCGCGCAAGGATCCGGGTCTTGCTTTCGACCTGCAGCTCACGACGCTGCGCAATGTTCTGGAACTCGCGCGTCTGCGCGGCGGCACGGTCAACGAAATCATGTTTCTGTCGTCGAGCACGGTTTACGGTGACTTTGAGACCGATACCGTCGACGAAACCGTGCGTCCGCGCCCGCGTGGGATTTATGCTAACGGGAAATACATGGGCGAACGGTTGGTGCGCACCTATGCGGACCAATACGGTCTCGGCACCACGATCATTCGCCCGAGCGCGCTTTACGGCGAACGCTGCATCAGCGGACGCGTGAGCCAGAAATTCATCGAGAACGCGCTGACCGGCAAGCCCCTGCTGCTGGAAGGCGGTGGCGACGGCAAGCTGGACTTCACCTACATCGAAGATCTCGTCGAAGGCATGGTGCGGGGACTCGGCATGCATGCCGGCAACGGCACAACAAATACCTTCAACATTACCTTCGGCAATGCACGCACGATCGCCGAACTTGCGACGGTCATTCGCGAGACGATCCCCGAGGCGATTCTCGAAGAGCGCCCGCGCGCGCTCGACAAGCCGATCCGCGGTACGTTGTCGACCAAGCGCGCGGAGGAATTGCTCGGCTTCAAGGCGAAATGGACGCTCGAAACAGGCTATCGGCGCTATGTCGAATGGTATGTCGATCAGTGGCGCCGCGCGCAGCGCAACTCGGGCTGATGGTAGCGGATTAAGTCCATTGACGCCTGCTCCGGTCTTCGTCTTTGCGCGGATGTCGTCGAGCCGATTGCCCGGGAAGGCGCTGCGGGAAATTGGCGGGCGGCCGCTCTTGTCGCGCGTGATCGAGCGATGCCGTGCTGCCCGCCATGTTTCGAAAATCGTCGTGGCCACTTCATCGCGGGCAGACGACGATCCGATTGCAGAATTAGCCGCGCGCGAAGGCACGTTGTTGTTCCGGGGCGCTCTCGACGACGTAGCGGGACGCGCACTCGCCGCTGCATGCGAAATCGATTGCGAAAGATTTGTGCGGATCAGCGGCGACAGTCCTTTCATCGACGCCGAGACGATTGACGCGATGGTGGAAGCACCCGAAAATGTCGGGGCCGATCTCGCGACAAACACCTTTCCGCGTAGCTTTCCGCCAGGGCTCAGCGTTGAAATCGTGCGTACGCAATCTTTGGCGCGCGGTCTTGCCGAAGGCATGACGCCGAATGACCGCGAACATGTGACGCCGTGGTTCTACAGAAATGCCGAAACGCTGAAGATCGTGAATTTCACGTCGCCAAAAATCTATCCGGCCAATGTCCGGTTGACAGTAGATACGCTCGAAGAACTGATCCGGGCGAATGAAATTGCGGCCCATTTGGCAGGGCCATATGCCGCTGCGAGCGGCCTGGAGATTGCGCGCATTGCCGCCGAGCTTTCGGCGACTATGTCTTGAGAGATACGCGTGCGATTGTACTGCAGAAAACATCCGACACGTCTTTAACCGGCTTTGCTTCAGAATCAGGCGCATCTGGGACGAATCATGACAAATCTGGCTCTACTCGGCGGCACGCCAACCCTGGCGGCACCTCTGCCGCCTTACCGTTCGATCGGTACGGCGGAGCGCGATGCCGTCCTTGAGGTTGTCGATTCAGGCTGCTTGTCGGGATTCTACGGCAGTCCAGGCGATGAATTCTTCGGCGGGCCGAAGGTCCGCGCTTTCGAAACCCTATGGAAGCAGGAATTTGCGTCGCGCCATGCGGTCAGCGTCAATTCGGCGACATCCGGGCTGATCGCGGCACTGGGTGCTGTTGGGACAAGCCCAGGCGACGAGATCATTGTGCCGGCCACGTCGATGTCCGCAACGGCGGTTTCTTGCCTTTTCTACGGCGGTGTGCCGGTTTTCGCCGATATCGAGGATCGCACCTTCTGTATCGACCCGGAGTCGGTCAAGGCGCAGCTGACGCCGCGCACGCGCGCCATCGTTGCGACGAACCTATTTGGGCACCCGGCACAGCTCGCAGCCTTGCGGAAGATTGCCGACGCACACGGCATCTATCTGATCGAGGACGCGGCCCAATCGCCGCTGGCATTCGAATATGGACGGCGCGCCGGAACCGTCGGGCATATCGGCGTCTACAGTCTCAATTACCACAAACATATCCATACCGGCGAAGGCGGCATGTGCGTAACGGCAGACGACGAGCTTGCCACACGGCTCCAGCTTATTCGCAACCACGCCGAAAACTGCGCAGAGTGGCGGGGCGTCACCGACCTCACCAACATGGTCGGCATGAACCTGCGTATGACCGAGTTGGAGGCCGCCATCGGCATTGCACAGTTGACCCGCATCGGCAATCACGTGACGGTGCGCGAGAAAATTGCGCAGTCGTTGAGTGCCGTTGCTGGTTCGCTCGAGGGCCTCACTGCGCCCGAGGTCCGCGAACAGTGTCGCCACAACTACTATTGCTGGACGCTGCGCATCGATGCGCAGCGGCTGGGCATATCGCGCGATCTGTTTGCAAAGGCGCTGGAGGCTGAAGGATTCCAGAATTTTGTCGGGTATTTGGCGCCGCTCTACAAACTGCAATTGTTCCGGCAGCGCCGCGCGATCGGCCGTGCGGGCTTCCCGTTCAACTTAACCGACCGCGTCTATTCGGACGGTTTATGCCCTGTCGCCGAACGCCTGCACGCGGAAGATCTCATTCTGTTCGAACCGTGCGCTTGGGCTGTCGACGACGAAGCTTTGGAACTTCTTGGTGCCGCGCTGCGCAAGGTACACGCGAATATCCCCGCCTTGCGCGCACGCAACGCCACGCCGTGAGCCGCACGGTCGCAAGCATCGAAGCGCGAATGTCGTCGAGCCGCCTTCCCGGGAAGGTGCTCGCGGACATCGGCGGCGTGCCGATGCTGAGCTTGCTGCTGTATCGGCTGCGCGCCGCGCGCCTCGTCGATGATGTCGTCCTTGCGACTTCCACCTCGATAGCCGACGATGGCTTGGCCGTTTGGGCGAAAGCTGAAAACGTCGCGGTGTTCAGAGGCAGCGAAGAGGATGTGCTGGCGCGCGTTGTCGGTGCGCACCGCATGATGGGCAGCGAGACCGTCGTCGAGGTGTGCGGCGACACGCCGCTGATCGATCCCGCGCTCGTCGATCTTGCGATCGGCGAATACCGCAAAGGCGAAGCGGACGTTGTGACGAGCACGGTGCAGCCCAGCTATCCTCAAGGGTGCGATGCGCAGGTTTTTTCGTTCGCCGCGCTTGCCGAGGTCGAGCGGACGATTTTCGATCCAGGCGTACGCGAGCATGTGTCGCTGCATTTCTACGAAGCAACCGATCGCTATCGTATCCGACATTTGCTGGCCCCTGAAAAGCTCCGCATGCCCGACCAGCGCCTTCAGGTCGACTATCCCGAAGATCTCGATTTGGTGCGCGAAATCCACCGGCGCTTGGCGCCGCAAGACGGGTTTTTGTACAGCCTCGAAAGAGTCGTCGCCACTTTGCGAGCCGACCCGCAACTCGCGGCGCTCAATCGCGATTGCAAGGAGCGGGCATTGCGATGAAGCGAAAGCCCCTGCGCACCGTACTGATCGGTTTTGGCGCCATCGCGCAGGGATTGGCAGCCGATCCGAAAATGGCGGCTTATTTCAGTTATGCCACGCACGCCCAAGTGCTGAGGGACCACCCGGATTTCGATTGGATTGCGACAATCGACCCGCGCGCTCCGGCGCGCCGTCTCGTTGCCGACTGGAATCCCGGCCCTGCGGCGGCCGAAATCAACCGGGGGATCGAGGCGCTTGCGCCTGAGATCGCCGTACTCGCGGTTCCGCCTGAAGCGCGACTTGCCGCCATCGAGCGGCTTTGCGAGCTGCGCGGGGTGATCGTCGAAAAGCCGCTCGGCCGGACTTTGGCGGAAGCCAGAACGTTCCTTGCCGCCTGCGCCAAACGCAAGATTTACGTCCAAGTTTGCTATTGGCGGCGCGGCGACCGAACATTGCAGAAGCTTGCGGCCGCGCGCGCAGCGCAGTTGGGCGCCATCCAGGCTGGCTTTGGGGTCTACGGCAACGGTTTGCGCAACAACGGATCCCATTTGATCGATCTCGTCGCTATGCAGGCAGGCCCCATCGTGGCCGTGCGCGCAATCGGCGCCGCCCGCGCGGTGGCGCGAGCGCCCCTTGTCGACGACGTCGGAATTGCGGCGGCGCTCGAACTTGCTAACGGCGCGGTTGTGGCTATCCAGCCCATCGACTTCGCGCTCTATCGCGAAGTTTCCCTCGATCTTTGGGGCACCAAGCGGCGGCGCAATTTCGATCAAGAGACCTTGCGGATCGCTGATTTCAAGGTCGTGGCCCATCGCGCCCTGCTTGGGGCGCGCGAGGTGGCAAACGACCTGCCGCATTTGCATCCGAACACGGTTGGAAAGGCTTTCTTCCGACTCTACGACGATTTCGCCGACGCGCTGGCTCGGGGGCGTGAACCGGCAAGCGGTGCCGCCAACGCATTGCGAACGGAAATCGCGATCGATGCGATCTTGCGCTCCGCCGCACGCGGCGGCGCGCGTGTGCCGGTTCGACCTGCGTGAGAGCCGCCGACGTTCTGATCTATGTCGAAGATCCTGGGGCGGCGAATTTCGTGGCGTCGCTCGGCCGCGATTTGGCGGCGCACGGGATATCGGAGGTCTCTTATGCCGGCGGCAGTGCGTTCGCGCATTTGCAGGCGCTTGGAGTGGCGGCCGAGCGCCATCGCGACGGCGCCGATGCTCGAACTCTTCTGGCCGCGCACGCTGTCAAACTCGCTGTTGTCGGCACCGCTGAAGATCCCGATACGTTCGGATTGGCACTCGTCGCCGCGGCGCGCGATTTGAAGATCGTGTCGGTCGGCGTCGTGGACGGACCCATGAATGCAGCGTTCCGGTTTCGCGGACGCAGTGCCGATCCCTTGGCGTTTTGCCCCGATCTTGTCGTCGTCGCCGACGCGGGCACGCGCGATTCGTTCGTTAGTCTCGGCATCGCTTCTGCGCGCGTCGTCGCGTGCGGCCATCCGCAGTTCGACCGCGTTCGCCAGATTCGTCGTGAACTCGACGCCGAAGGCCGTCCGACTGTACGCCGACGAGTTTTCCCCCGCGCTGCATCTGCGCAGAGAATCGCCGTTTTTCTCGCCGAGATCTCGGACGGCATGACGCCCGTTCTGTATCGCTGCGCGCCGCACTGGACGCTGCACGGACGGGGTACCAGCGACCGACGTACGAACATCGCCATCGAAGAGTTTCTCGATGCGTCGTCCGATTTCGGGCTCTATCGCGTTTTGAGGCTACATCCGAAAAACGCCGAATCCGAATTCGCGGACGTAGTCGGCGAGTTCGACATGATCGATGCTGGCGGTCTTCCGTTTCCGCAGATCTATGCGGCCGATCTCGTCGTGGGCCTGACGACCTTCGCGCTTGACGAAGCGGCCCTGCTCGGCCGACCCACTTTATCGATACTGCCCGATCCTTCGCAGGCGAGTTGGCTGCCGAGCATCGCTTGCGGCATTACGTCCGTTGCAAGTGCGCGCGCGCAGATTTCCCCTGCGATTGCGGCGGCTCTGCGCTCGCCGCCGAGCGCAGCAAAGCTGGATATTTGTTTTCCGGGCAACGGCGCACAGTTGCTTGCCCAGGCGATAGCCGACCGTCTGCGGATGTGACGTCGTCGCGGTTCGAGCCAGTCTGACGACCCGGCTTCCCTTCCGAAAAACCGCTCTTAGATTCTTCTGCGGCTGCCTAAAGCTGCGAGAACGCTTCGATCTGTGTGCGCTGAATTGCCGTCTATCTCGCGCAGCCGCTGGGGCTATATCTCGAGCCTTGCGAGATGCGCGCAATCGCGGACGGCCGTTTCGGCCGCGCGGTCGCGACCCTGACGGCGCGGCACGGCGATGCGGTCAGTTTTCTCGATCTCATGGACGACAGGGGCCGCGACCTGCGTGACCCGAACTATTTCGGCGATGCCGACCACATGACGGGCGAAGTGGCCGACGCGTGGCGCGCATCGTCGGCGCGTGGCTCGTGCCGAAGCTGCGGCCTTAAGCGCGCCCCGACGTCAGGCGCGATGCCAGACGGCGGAAATTCGGCGCTGAAAAGTTCGTTGCCGATGCGTAGGCGTGGCATCGGCTCCGCTACAAGTCGACCAACCTTGTGAAGCCGCCCCCTAATTGACCGGACAGGGTCTGCCCCAAAGATAAGGACTAGGGGTATGACTATGTTTATGACTGGAACGAACGTGAAGGGCGAGCTTCTGACGGGGCCCGAACAGAGCTGGCTCGGTTTGTTTGAACAGTTTTCCGGGTTTTATAAGTGGAGCCTCTGCCGGGTTTAGGCGGCC
>CAMDLT010000016.1 GCA_945901855.1 Asaia bogorensis
GATCGACGACCAAATACGGGGTCGGTCGTCGTTCGGCAATGAAATCGCGGATCTTTTTGCTGTTGGTCATCCCGAGATACTCCAGTTCTCCAGAGAATGCGTCAGGCGACGCGGAAGTTGGTGAATTGCCAGGCGTCGGACCGATCGACCTGTTCGGGGAACAGGCGTTCGCGGTCCTGCAAGGGCGTCCAGTCGGAATAGCTGCCCACGACTTCGCCCAGATACGGACGGCAGATTTCCATGCAGCGCGCATGGTCCATCTCGTCCGCCTCGACCGGGCCGGCCGTGGGATTTTCGAGCGCCCACACCATCCCGGCCAGCACCGCCACGGTCACTTGCAGCGACGTCGCGTTGTTGTGCGGCGCGAGTTTGCGTGCGTCGGCGATCGACAGGCGCGAGCCGTACCAGTAGGCGCCCTTGGCGTGGCCCATCAGCAGCACGCCAAGTTCGTCCATGCCCGAGACGATCTCGTCCATCATCAGACGCTTGGCCGGCTGCATGTGCCAGTTTTTGCCCGCGATTTCGTGGACCGACTTCACGGCGTCGTCGCACGGGTGGTAGGCGTAGTGGACCGTCGGGCGATAGACAAGCTTGTCGCCGTCCTTGACCGTGTAGTAGTCGGCGATCGAAATCGCCTCGTTGTGCGTAACAAGGAAACCGTGGAACGGCCCTTCGAGCGGCGTCCAAGTGCGCACGCGCGTCCCCGCACCCGGTCGCATCAAATAGATTGCAGCGTCGCAGCCAAAATCGTGGCGGCGGCCGTCGGCAGGCAGCGCTTTTTCGTGGCTACCCCAACCGAGCTCGGCAGGCTGGCAACCTTCGCTGACAAACCCGTCGATCGACCAGGTATTGACGAACTCGCCGACCTGCTTGGGACGATCGGCCACCTGGGTGTCGCGCTCGGCAATATGCACGACCTTGACGCCAAGTTTGTGCGCGAGTGCGGCCCAGCCTGTACGCGTGGCGGGTGCGGCCTGCGGCGTGCCCGTATCGCTGGCGATGTTGAGCAGCGCTTCCTTCACCAGATGCGAAACGAGGCCCGGATTTGCGCCGTGCGTGAGCACGGCCGTGGGTCCGCCCGCATATTTGGAGCGCAACGCGCGCGCCGATTCGCGCAAGGCGTAGTTCGAACGCTGCGACGGCGACAGCGACGGATCGGTGTAGCCACCGACCCACGGCTCGATGCACGTGTCGAGATAAAAAGCGCCGAGCTCTTGGGCGAGCTCGATCAGCGCGACCGACGACACGTCGACCGACAGATTGAGCAGGAAATCGCCTTTGCCCAAGCGCGGCGCAAGCACGGCGCGGTAGTTTTCGCGCGTGACGGCGATCTCGGCGAAATCGACGCCATATTGCGCGGCAACGTCGCGCCCACGCGCCTCGGCCGTGACGATCGCGATGTTCTTCGTCGGCATATCGATATGGCGCAAGATCAACGGCAGTACGCCCTGCCCGATCGAGCCGAAGCCCAAGATCAGCAGTCGCCCGCCATAGACCGCATGCTTTTTGCTCAACACTTCCATCAACGCCAACTCCCGATGCCCCGCCAGTGGTGCGCAAGCGCACCAGACGACAAGGCATGTCCGGGTCAACGGGGCCATCAAAACGGCCAACCACATCGACAACCGGTTGTTCGACTAAACGGAAATCAGATTTCCGCAACGAAACGCGCTGCATCGGGCACTACCAACGGCCGAAGGCCAGGCAGCGATGTCCCCGAAGCAAGCGATGCCAACAAGCGTGGCACCGCTCGGCGGCGGTTATCCGTTGATTGGAAGGCGCAAAGCCTCAAACTTGGCCGCAACCATGTCACATCCCCTAAGGTTCACCGGCCCACTGTCGACCGGATCGTACCGAAAAGGACGCGTCACCGTCGTTGCTTGACCTCGAGCGCTTGGTGGTCGAGAGGCGTGAGTGCTCTTCGCGAGCTCTCCGCCCTACCTCTTAGCGCTTGCCTCGTGGGCCTGGGGCACGTGCGATTGGCGTCTGTTTCGGTAAATAGCACGAATCCCCGCAGACGCAAGAGCAAATTGGGCCAACAGCAAAAATTTTCGAAACCCAGCGGCGGCGCGAGCGCACCCAACACGTTCTATTTGTATTTTGCGCAAGCTGCACGCAAAGCCGCAAGCAGGTCGGACTCGGTGCGTCCGCCAAAGCCGGTCATGCGTTGCGCAAGCACCACGTACAGCGCGTCGATATGGTAGCTGACAAGCAGGGTGTTCCAGGGATTGGGCGCCGATATCTGCGTGACGTAGTCGTGCAGCGACTTGCCGAGCTGGCTCAGCAGCGGAAACTTGAACGTGCCGCCGAGCCCTTTGATGGTGAGAGCTTCGGCCCCGACGCGCTGCAGCAGCGCCATCGGCGGCGGGGCTCCTTCCGGCAGCTCGGCCATATCGGCGCGAAGTTGCCCGAGCGTGGCGCCGATATCGCGCACGAATTTTTCGCCGCTTCGTTCGACGACATTCTGAAGCTTCTGGGTTTCCTGCGGCGACAGAATGACGCCCACGCCGGTTTTGAAATTCACCGCGCGTTTGCGCAAATCGCCCGACGGCTGGATGATCTGGACTTTAGGACCGGCCACGCAAGCTGTACCTCGAGAATGCAGCTCCCATTTCGAGAGCGCCCGACTCTAACTTTAGCTTGGCTTGCCGTTGGGGTCTACACCGCGCCGGTCGGCGCCGTTGAAGGCGGTCTGTTTGCGGCGCCGCTCGGGACCAAAATAGGTCGGCGCGTTCACGTACGGGCGCGGAAACGCGATGATCGCTGCAAGCCGCTTGTAGAGTGAATCGACCGTATAGGGTTTTGACACGAATTCGTTGGCGCCATGGTCGCGCGCTTCGATCACAAACGGTTCCTCCGAGCGCGCGGTCAGCACGATCACGGGCAGCAGCCGGTCGCGCGAGGCGGGATCGCGGCGAATGAAATCAAGCATGTCGATGCCCGATTTGGGCACAATGTCGCGCTCGGTGATGACGATGTCGATGCCGCCTTCTGCGACCACGGCCATGGCCTTGTCGTAATCGGCGGCACGGCGAATGTAATTCGCACCCAGCATCGAAAGAATGTCGTTGAGCATTTGCAGTGCCAACGCGTTCGGATCGACGATCAAGAACCGCACTTTGCTGAAATCGATCTTCTCGGCCATCGACGTTTGTATTCCGTTTGCCTTTTGCCGACCTATTTCCAGCCGACGAGCCTGTTGGTTTTACGGTCTGGCGGCGCGCCATGCAAGCGGCGGGGGCGGGCTTGAAAATTGGCGGATGCGAGCGCCTAATCGGCGCAGTTTAGAAAGGAGCAAAATTTGTCTGAAATCCCTCTGCCCCCGCGCTTGGAGCGCGATTCCCTCGGGCCGATCGAGGTTCCTGGCAACCGCTATTGGGGCGCCCAAACCCAACGCAGCTTGGCATTTTTCGCGATCGGCGATGAAAAAATGCCCGCCGCCTTGATCCGTGCCTTCGGCGTGCAAAAAAAGGCCGCCGCCCTGGCCAATGCTGCGCTGGGCCTGCTGCCCGAAGCCTTGTGCGTGCCCATTTTGCGCGCATGCGATGAAATCATCGACGGCACGCTCGCACCGCATTTCCCTTTGTCGGTGTGGCAAACCGGCTCGGGCACCCAGACAAACATGAATGCCAATGAAGTGATCGCCAACCGCGCCAACGAATTGCTGGGTTCGGCGTTGGGATCTCGCAGCCCCGTGCACCCCAACGATCATGTCAATCGCGGCCAATCGTCGAACGACTCCTTCCCCACCGCAATGCATATTGCCGCCGTCGCCGAAATCCACGACACGCTGATTCCCGGTCTCGACCGGCTCCACACCGTGCTGCAGGCAAAAGCGACGGAAATGGCCGGCACAGTCAAGCTTGGCCGCACGCATCTGCAAGACGCCGTTCCGCTGACCTTGGGCCAGGAGATCGGCGCTTGGGCGCGCCAGGTCGAACTCGCACTCGCCCGAATAGAGCAGATGCTGCCCCGTCTTTACCGCGTGGCGCAGGGCGGCACGGCCGTAGGCACGGGCCTCAACACGCATCGCGATTTTGCGGCCCAGTTCGCGCGCGAATTGGGCGCTTTGTCGGGCCTGCCCTTTGTCCCGGCCGACGACAAGTTCGAAGCGATGGCCGCACACGACGCGCTGGTGGAATGTTCGGGCGTGCTCAATACGGTCGCTGCCGGCTTGCACAAAATTGCCAACGACGTGCGCTTGCTCGCCTCGGGGCCGCGCGCAGGACTGGGCGAATTGATCTTGCCCGACAACGAACCCGGTTCGTCGATCATGCCGGGGAAAACCAACCCGACCCAAGCAGAAGCGCTGGCCATGGTCTGCGCGCAGGTCTTTGGCAATCACACGACAATCACGTTCGCCGGCGCCAATGGCCATCTGCAGCTCAATGTCTACAAACCGGTCATCGCCCTCAATCTGCTGCAATCGATCCGCTTGCTGGGCGACGCGGCAGCGAGTTTTGCCGATCACTGCGTGTCGGGGATGATGGCCAATGAGCCACAATTGGAACGAAATTTAGCGAACGCGTTGATGCTTGTAACGGCTCTCAACCCGCATATAGGCTATGATGCCGCCGCGAAAATCGCGAAAACGGCGCATATGCAGGGTATTTCGCCCAAAGAAGCGGCAGTCGCACTGGGTTTGGTATCGGCGACAGACTACGAAAGCTGGGTCCAGCCGCTAGATATGCTTGGTCCTTCCCGCGAATAGCGTGCTAGCTTACCTTCAATCGATCGACGCACGGCACGGGGGACGGTCGATTATTGGGGTCTATCGAAGACTAGGGTACGCGGTCGGCGTTGGGGTAAAATAGGGGGGACACAAGATGACAGGTTCGATTCGCAAGCGGTCCGTGGTGATCGCGGGCCACCGTACGAGCATTTCGCTGGAGCCGGAATTTTGGACGGCACTCAAAGACATTGCGCGCCAACGCAACGCATCGATCAACGATCTCGTGACCGAGATCGACAAGATGCGTGCGGCCAAAGACGAGGCCGTGAATTTGTCGAGCGCGTTGCGCGTCTATGTGCTGCAGGCTTTGACGGGCGGGACCGAACCGTCGGTCGAGCAGTTGCAGGCCTGATTCCGCGCCTGTTTGTGCTGATCGCGACGCTCGCTGCGGTAGCTTGGCCTGCAGCGGCGTTCGATCGGAATTCGGAATGGGAAAAAGGTGTCGCCGCGTTCTCGGCAGGCGATTTCGAGTCCGCATGGTTTCGATTTTTCGGCTTGGCACGCGCGGGCGACGTCGAATCCCAATTCAATATCGGACAGATGTACCGGCTCGGACGCGGCATCCAGCGCGACGTGATGGAAGCCAAGCGCTGGTACGAGCGGGCGGCTGCCATGGGGTATGCGCCAGCCCAGTATCAGCTCGGCGTCTTGTGGGAACGCGGCGACGGCGTTCCACCCGATCTGATCGAAGCGCGCGGCTGGTTCGCACGCGCCGCCCAGCAAAATTTCGACCCGGCACGCGAAGCGCTTGAAGCAGTCGAGCAGATTCTGGCAGGCCGCGGCCGTCCGCTGCGGACCCCGCCCGCCAACGCGCAAATCGACCCCGCCGCCGCACGCCCCAATCCACCTGCCCGTCCTGCCCAAACGAGCCCGGCCCAAACGAGCCCGGCCCAAACGAGCCCAACTCAAGCAAATCCAGCGCGCGCACCGGTTAGCGCACCGCCGGCACGAGCAGCCCCGCCGCCGACCCAACGCGCGGCCACAAACAACGCCGATGCGAATACCGGCACGCCGATCGCGCCGACGCTTATCGTGCCGAAGGACCCGCCTGCTTCAACGCCAAATTGAGACGCGGTCGCTCGGCTGGCCCGAGGATCGACAAGACCGCCTGCGCGCGCGCACCCGCCACGGCATTTGGCGATACGCCAAGCGCCAAATCCAACCGCCAATTCGCCAAATCGACTTCGCCACCCACATCGAGCGTTCCGTTGCGCAGCGCCAGCCGCGTGTCGGCGGTCCGTGCGCGTCCCTGGGCAATCTGCCAGCTGCCTGCCAAGGATCGAAAATCGCTGCGCCCGCCGCGCGCCAATACCCGGCCCAGTTCGATCAGGTCCGGCGCACGTGTGCCCGCCGCCAAGCGCTCGGCAACGGCGCCTAAATCGGCGCCGTCGAGCGTACCCGTCGGCACGGCCAAGCGCAGTTCGCCCGCAAGTCCAGCGACCATCTCCGCCGCATTGCGCCCGCGCGACTCCACGCGACCGCGCAAGGTCAATGGTCCGCGCAGCAGTTGCGCATTGCCAAACAGCGCCCCCAGACGGCGCAGCTCGGCATCGGCCAATGCCACGTCGAATGCGAATTGCGGCTGCGGTGCGGGCGCAATTCGCCCGGCCATTTCCAATCGCCCGCCCCAAAATCCGCCGACCATCCGCGTGATTGCGAGGCCATTGGCGTCGAACGCGGCGACAAGCTGCGCATCGGCCAAGCTCAACGCCTCGAAGACCAGCGTGCGCGCGGCGAGCTGCAAATCGAGCGGCATGTTGCCCGCAAGATCGAACTGGATGGGCACACGTGACCAGCCCCCGGGACCGGGGGGCGGCGGTTGGGATGCGGCAGCCGCACGCGCTGTTTGGCTGCGCGTGAGCAACGGGCCGCGCTCGGGCGGGGGCGTTGCAGGTTTGCCAAAAAACGGTCCCAGATCGATGCGATCGCCCGTAAGTTGGGCTGCCAATCGGCCTTCGTGCCAACCAAGGCTGCCCGTGGCGCGTTGGCCGCCCAACGACAACTCAAGCGGTGCCAGCGCCACGCGATCGGGTGCCACGTCCAGACGTCCGCGCAATACGAGCGCGCCCAAATGGCGCTCGACGCCGACGCCAAGTGCCCGCAAAAAACGCGAACCATCGGCCGCCTGCAGATCGAGCTGGCCGTCGCGCACGCGCACTTGCGCGCCGCCGATCGCGCGCACAGCAAATTCGTCGATCGCGACCCGCCCCGCATCGCGCGCAGCCGACAGCACGACCCCTTCCGCCTCGCCGCCGGCCCATGAAACTTTGCCAATGCGAACGCGCAAATCGAGATTGCCCGGCGGCAACGCGCCCGCAAAGGCGCCAACGCGCGCGAGGCTGGCCGCATCGATACGCATGTCGATCGCCGTGCGCCCCGCTTCCACGCGAAATGCGCCTTTGGCATCGACCAACGAAAACTCGGCGACATCCAGCAGGTCAGCGGTCGCACGAAAAGCGCCGGTAACGTCGCCAAGCTCCCAAAGGGCGCCCGACAAATGTCCGACGAGCGCTTCGTCTTGCGGCGCATAATTGCCCGCGAGCTTCAACCCTGCCCCCGCAACTTCGAACGCGATATCGCCGCCCCTCCAGCCCAGCGTGCCGCTTGCGAGCGTGCCGCCCCAATCGAGCGCGATATCGGGCCCCGCGCCCGCAATTTTCAGTTCGCGCCCCGCCAACTGAAACGTCGCCTGCCAGCCTGCCCCGCCGCGCGCGCGCGACAAAACAAACCCGTCGCTTGCAAAACGCCAGCTTTGGGCATCCGCGCTCACCACGCCTTTGCGGCCGAGCAGTTCGGCTGCAGCCGTGAGCGTGTCGCCGCTGGATTCGATACGCTCAAGATGGCCAAGCGCGCCCATTTCGATACGCGGCACCCGCAGCCGCAGCGGCCAGCCATAGTCGATTTCGGCCGGCCCGAAGACGCGCGTCGGCTGGCCGCTGGCAATAGCAAGGGCAGCCGCCAAGCGCTCGGCTTCTGCGGCTGGATCGGGCCTGAGGGCAAAAATCGCGACGAGCGCAACGCCGACAAACCCGAGAATAGAAAATAATCCTTTTTTGACCCCGTTCATCGGCGCATCCTTGCCGATTCCTGGCGCCGCGGCTATGCCTAAGCTATCGCTGGCAAACTACATGCGGATCGTGTTATCGACCACGCACATCTTTCCGTTTCCCGAAAGCGAACCGTACAATGTTTGCCGAAATTATGGCCTCAATTACCTCCGAAGCATTGGTCGCACTCGGGACCGTCATCATGATCGACCTGGTGCTTGCAGGCGACAATGCCGTCGTCATCGGCATGGCGGCGGCGGGGCTGCCGGCCGAACAGCGCAACAAAGTGCTGTTGATCGGCATCGTCGCGGCAACGGTCCTGCGCATCGCGTTTGCCAGTGTGACGACCCAGTTGCTGTCGATCGTGGGGTTGCTTTTTGCGGGCGGCGTTTTGCTGCTGTGGGTGTCGTGGAAATTGTGGCGCGAAATTCGCGAACAGGGCCGCCACGATGCCGAGGAGGGCGAGCGTGCCCTTTCCGGCGAAGCGACGCCCGAGGCGCCGCGCAAGACGCTGGGCCAGGCGATCGTGCAGATCATCGTCGCCGACGTGTCGATGTCGCTCGACAACGTGCTGGCGGTCGCGGGGGCTTCGCGCGACCATCCTTATGTGTTGGTTTTCGGTTTGGCCGTGTCGGTTCTCCTCATGGGGGCCGCAGCCGTGGCGATCGCCAATCTGCTGCAAAAGCATCGCTGGATCGCGTATGTCGGTTTCCTGCTGATCCTGTACGTGGCGCTCCAGATGATGTGGGACGGCGGCCATGAGATTCATAGGGCGATCGCGTCGCTCTGACGCGCGACGACAGCCCCCCCACGGGGGATGGCGCAGGCGCGCGCAAACAGTTCTGATGGGCGTCGCAATGATTTTGATCGTGGCCGCCGAAATGCGCCGTTGTTCGCAGAGCTCGCCTAGACGAACTTGACTTCGACCGTACCGAACGCGCCAAAATCGGCGACGATTTTGTCGCCGGGATTGGCGCGATAGAGACCCGTGCAAGTGCCAGTCGACACGATCTCGCCCGCCTGTAAGCCTTCGGGTACGGCCGGATTATTGGCAAGCCACCGCAGCGCTTCGAGCGGATTGCCGAGCGCATCGCGGCCCGTGCCGCGCCCGACGATTTTGCGGCCCGCGCGCACCGTCACTTCATGTTTGGCCAAATCGCGCCGCCGCCAGTTTTTGGCGGGCGCCCCCACGATCAAAGCGCCGTTGGCACCGAGATCGCAGACAATCTCGGGCAGCGTGACCTTGCTCCAATCCTGGTAGCGGCTATCCACAATTTCAATCGCGGGATAGAGATCCTCGACCGCTGCCAGTACCTCCGCCAGACTGTAGGCCCTCTTGCGCGGCTTCAAGTCTTTGGCGAGCGCAAACGCGAACTCGGCTTCGATGCCGCGCATCGGATAGCTGTCGTTAGGAATGGCGGTCCCGCCCGCAAAACAGCGCGGCGCCAGAATGCGGCCCGCAAACGGACCGTCGGCTTTGAGGATTGCGCGCGCAGCAGCGCTGGTACAGCCGATCTTCCAGCCTGCCGGGTCGATTTCCAGATCGCGCACGAAGGCCGCCTGCACGATATACGCGTCGGCCAGCGTTTTCGGCCGGCACTCGGCGGGCAGTCGCTCGAGCGTCATGCCGATCGAAAACGCGTGCTTGAGCATCTGCACGGCCTCGACGATCTGGGCTTTTTTCATTTGGGACCATAGAGAAAATCGGGCAGCCACAAGGTCAAGCCCGGCCAGATATACATCAGCACCATGCAAAGAACGACAATCAGCATGTAGGGCATCATGCCCACGAAAATCTGATTGATCGTCACGTGCTTGGGAGCAACGCCCTTCAGATAGAAGGCCGACATCGCCACCGGCGGCGACAGGAACGCCGCTTGCAAATTGACGAACACCAAGGTGCCCCACAGGATCGGATCGATCGCGAAATGCTTGAGCATCGGCAGAAAGATCGGCACGAAAATCACGATGATTTCCGTCCATTCGAGCGGCCAGCCAAGCACGAAGATGATCGCCTGCGAGAACAGCATGAACTGGAACGGCGACATGTCGAGCGCCAACACCCAGCTTTCGAGCAGCGCCTGGCCGCCCAAAATCGCGAACACCCCCGAAAACAACGCCGAACCCACGAACAGCCAGCACACCATCGCAGTCGTCTTGGCCGTGAGGAACACCGCTTCCTTCGTGCGTTTGAAGTCGAGCGTACGCGCGTAAAGTGCCAGCAAAAAAGCGCCTGCTGCGCCCACGGCCGCGGACTCGGTCGCCGTCGTGATGCCAAACAAAATCACGACCAGCACGATGACGGTCAACAGCCCCAGCGGCATGATCGACGTCGTGAGCAGCTTCACGACTTCGAGCCGCTCGGCCGTCATGCGCATGTAATAGCGCGCCATCACATACGCCATCGCTGCCGCAACGATTCCGAACCAAAGCATAAAACCTTCGGGCGGGCCGCGCTCGCTTGGCGCTTCGGGCTCCTCCGAAACGTCGCCCAGCTGCTCCAGCACGTTCGAATAGTCGACGAGCGCGTCGGCTTGCTGGTGGATGACGACGTACCACCACACGAGCGCCAACGTGCCGCCCACAAGCAGCAGCGGCACCAACGCGTAGCCGAGATACTGCAGCAGCAGCCCCGGCCCCACGCGGCCCGCACCCGTATCGATCGCCTGCGCCTTGGCGGGCGATGCAAGCGCGCGCACAAGGGCCAGAGGCATATTGCGCGCATACGCCGCCGACAGACGATCGACCCAAAGCGGGACCGGCACTTTGGTCTGTTCGGGCGGCAAAGGCGGCGCGATCTTGGGATTAATCAGCGCCCAGCCGATGATATAGACGAGATACAGGAAGGCGAGGAAAAAGCCGGGAAACATCGCCGCTGCATAGAGCTTTACCACCGACTGCCCGGCCACGGCCGCGTAAACGATGATCATCACCGACGGCGGAATAAGAATGCCAAGCGTGCCGCCGGCCGTGATGACGCCCGAGGCAAGCTTGACGTCGTAGCCCGCGCGCAGCATCGGATTGAAGGCGATGACGCCCATCAGCACGACGACAGCACCCACCAGGCCGCTGGCAATGCCCCAAAACGTGCACACGATCAGCGTGGCGACCGCGAGCGCTGCGGGCACATTGCGGAACGCGAGCTGCACCGAATAGAACATCTTGTCGACGAGCGCGCCGCGCTCCATCACGTAGCCCATCAGCACGAAAAGCGGGATCGAGATAAGCACGTCGTTGGTCATGGCGCCGTACGTGCGCTGGACCATAAGATCGAAAATCAGATTGTCGGTCCACGCTTGGCCCGATTTGAAATAGGCGATGAAGCCAAACAGAATGCCGAGCCCCATGAGAGTAAAGGCGGTGGGAAACCCCATCATGATCACGACCACGATGAGGACGAGCATCAATAGCCCGAGTGCGGGATCGCTCATGCTGCTTAAGGCTCCCCGCCGCGGCCGCGCTGGCGCGCCGCTTCGTCAATATGCTGGACGTTGTCGAGAACCATTTGGCGCTCGCTGGCATCGACATGCTCGCTGCCAGCGAGCTGCTCGGCGATCACATCGGACTCGTTGACGTCTTTGAGGCGGGCAGGCCATTCGCCGGTTTTGAGGCACACGACGCAGCGCACGACTTCGGCAAATCCCTGCAGCAGCACGAGCGCGCCCGCGATCGGGATCACGGTCTTGAAATGGTAGATCGGCGGCCCGTCGGCGGTAACGCTCGAATGCTCGCCGATGCGCCAGCTGTCGCCCGCAAACGACATGCCCGCATAGAGCAGGGCCGCAATTCCGGGGAAGAAAAACACGAAATAGAGCACAAGATCGAGCGTCGCTTGAGTGCGCGGCCGCATCGAGCTGTACAGAAAGTCGCCGCGCACATGCGCGTTCTGCGCCAGCGTGTAGGCGCCGCACAGCATGAAAGTGGTGCCGTAGAGCATGTTGGTGGCGTCGAAAATCCACGCTGTCGGACTGTTGAGGATATAGCGCTTGAAGACTTCAGCGCATACCACCAGCATCAAGCCCACGATCAGCCACGCTGCCGCTTTGCCCACCCACGTGCTGACGCCGTCGATCGCGAACAGAAACTTTTGCACCGTCATCTTTGTCGTTCCCCCGAAGAAAACGCCCGCCGAGTTTCAGGCTCGGCGGGCGCTTCGTCCCTCAGTTCGGCCGATCGCTAGGTGCGTCGATGCACGCCGCGCTGGCCGAAATAGTGGTCGTAGGCCATGCGGCGATTGACCACCGTGTCCTGCTCCCATTTCGTCGCGCGCCGCGCGAAAGCGATCTGCGAGTCGAGGATTTCCTTGAACAGCGGATTTTCGGCCGCCTTCTTGGCAACGACCTCGTCGTAGACTTCGAGCTGGCGCTTCAAGATCGGATCGGGCGTCTTGAAGAAGCGCACCTTGTCGACCGACTGCAGTTCGGCATAGTCGGTCGAATAGCGATGGACCGCCTTCCACGACATGTCCGAGGATGCTGCTTCGACCGCGTTGTCGATGATCGCTTTCATCTTGTCCGGCAACGCGTCGTAACGCGCCTTGTTGAACATGATTTCGAACTGCTCGGCATTCTGGTGGTAGCTCTGCAGCATGCAGGTTTTCGACACGTCGGCAAAACCCAGAATGCGGTCGGACGATGCGTTGTTGAATTCGGCCGCATCGAGCAGGCCGCGATCCATCGCCGAAACGATTTCGCCGCCCGGCAACGCGTTGACCGCAGCGCCCATCGCCGTGAACACGTCGATCGAAATGCCGACCGTGCGGTACTTCAGGCCCGCCAAGTCCTCGATCTTGGTGATCGGCTTTTTGAACCAGCCAAGGGGCTGGGTCGGCATCGGGCCGTACGGATACGAGACCACATTGGCTCCGATCGAGGCGTAGAGCTTGGCCAGCAACTGGCGCCCGCCGCCGTATTTGTGCCAGGACAGCAGCATGTTGGCGTCCATCGCGTAGCCGGGACCCGAACCCCACAGCGCGAGCGCCGTCTGCTTGCCGTAGTGGTAGACAAGCACGCCGTGGCCGCCATCGAGCGTGCCGCGCGAAACGGCATCGAGCAGGCCGAAGGCCGGCACGACTGCGCCTGCCGGCAGCACTTCGATGCGCAGATCGCCGCCGGTCATGTCATTGACCTTTTTGGCGAAGTCGACGGCATATTCGTGGAAAATATCGCGCGCGGGCCACGTGCTCTGCCAGCGCATGGTGATCGGGCCTTGTGCCTTGGCCGTGTTGGGCGCCGCAACGCCCGCAGCGACGGCAGTGGCGGCGGTAGCTGTCAGAAATCGCCGCCGGTTCGGGGCGGTGGGGGTCTTTTTGGTCATGGCGTTTGCTCCCTTGATTTGCCAATTTGGTGCGCAGGATCGGATCGGAGGTTTTCCCTCTCTTCGTCGAACCGAGTTTGCTATCGACACGATTGTACAAGCAAGCACGATGTTTCTTGCAGCCGCAATTTTGCAGTGCAGCGAAATCGAAAGATTTGCCCAAAACATGTGCATCGACAAATTCGTGCTCGACCCGCAAGACTTTGCGCGCGACGGCGTTGCGTGTCTGCGCGGGATCGTCGATGCGGCGATGGTGGCGCGGTTGGCCGCTGCCGTCGACCGCGCAATGGCCAAACCTGCCAAACGCGCGATCGAATTCAATGCGCCGGGCGAGGCTGGCCGTTTTTTCGGCGACATGTTCATGTGGCGACGCGATGCGGATTTTCGCGCCGCATTTTTCGAGACCGATTGCGCTGCTGCGGCTGGTCTTGCGATGGGCGCTACGCGCGTACATTTGTTTTACGACCAGATTTTTGCCAAGGAACCCGCCACGCCGCGCGCAACACCCTGGCACCAGGATTTTTCCTACTGGCCCGCGACGGGGACCCAGTTCTGCACGGTCTATGTAGCGCTCGACGATATCGACGCCGATAACGGCGCCGTCGAGTATGTCGCAGGGTCGCATCGCTGGGGCGCGGATTTTCGCCCCGCGCCGTTTAGAGCGGGCGGCGAAGACGCGCCGCGCTATACCGCCTCCGCACTCGATGCGAGCCCCGATATCGACGCCGCACGCGTAACACTCGACGTCCGCAGCTTTGCATTGAAACCGGGCGATGCGACCTTGTTCGATGGGCGCTTGATCCATGGCGCATCCGGCAATGCGAGCGCCACGCGTCGTCGCCGCACGCTCGCCCTGCGTTTCGCGGGCGACGACGTGCGCTGGCGCGAAGACGTGAACACATTTCAAGCGCTGCGCCGGGCCGGTCTCAAAACCGGCGACAGCCTCGACAAACGGCGCGATCTGTTTCCTCTACTGTGGGTACGGCCCTAGCGTCAGGCGTCTCGGCGCCAACATACAGGCGCGCTGGAGATCGTTGCGACGCAGCGTGCCTGCGTGAGGTTTCATCCCAATTTTATCTGTCGGCGAAAATCCAAAACCGACACGCAGTCGTCACAAAAGCTGCACGCTTCCCTGCTAACCATTCGCGCTACCGCAAAGAGGGAGTGAAAAATGCTCAGTATATTGTTACGCGGCGTCGCCTGCGCGGCGATCGCCGTCGGTTTGACAGTTGGTACAGCGTCCGCGCAGCAGCGCACGCTCACCGCCTACTCGTCGTTGGACGAAGACCAGGCAAAGGCCTTGGTCAAGGGCTTCGAGACGGCCTACCCTGCGATCAAGGTCAACATGATCGTTGGCTCCACGGCGCCGATCATCGCGCGCGTGATCGCCGAAGCGGCCAGCCCGCAGGCCGACGTGATCATGGGCAACGCCGTGTCCGCGCTAATGTCGGCGGATGCCCGCGGCCTGCTGCTGTCCTACAAGCCCGCGCACTACGACAAGGTGGCATCGCAGATGAAAGATCTGCGCGCCGAGCCGGTATGGGTCGGCATTGATGCATGGGCCTCTTCTTTGTGCTTCAACACGGTCGAAGGCGCAAAAAAGAACATCCCGGCTCCCAAGAGCTGGATGGATCTGACCAACCCCATCTACAGGGGCCAGATCACGATGCCGAGCCCGCTTTCTTCGGGCACGGCGCTGCTGGCCGTCAATGGCTGGCTATCGGTGTTCGGCGAACAAGGCGGTTGGGAGTTCATGGACAAATTGCACCTGAACGTCGCCCAATACGGCCATTCCGGCAGTGCGCCGTGCCGCCAATCGGGTTCGGGCGAAGTGCTGATCGGCATCTCCTACGCCACCCCCGGCGTGAAGCTGATCAACGAAGGCGCGCCGATCTCCATCATCCTGCCGTCCGAAGGGCTGGGCTGGGAAGTGGAAGCGGCGGCGATCGTCAAGGGCGCGAAGAATCTGGCCGACGCCAAGCTGATGGCCGATTGGCTGTCGTCGCGCCCGGCAGCCGAGATTTCGTCCAACTTCCTGCCGATGACGGCTTACGAAGACATCAAGTCGCTGCCGAAGAACTATCCGGTGGGCGAGCAGGAAAAGCTGCTGAAAATGGACTTCGCCAAACTGGCCGCCAGCCGCGAAGCGATCATGGCGGAATGGCAGCGGCGCTACGGCACGAAGGTCGCGCCGAGAACCTGATGCTCGACGATGCGCAAGAAGTCGTTGCCGCAAAAACCTCGATCGCTGCGGTGGCGACGCCAAGAAAGACGGAGGGCGCTTCGGCGCCCTCCTATCTTTCTGTAGCCGGTCTGACCAAACGGTTTGGTGCGACGACCGTGGTGGCCGACGTTGAATTCGAACTCGCCGCTTCCGAATTTCTCTGCGTGCTGGGGCCAAGCGGCTGTGGCAAGACCACGCTGCTGCGCCTGATCGCCGGGTTCGAGCGCGCCGACGGCGGCTGCATCCGCCAAGCCGGCCGCGACATCACCGATCTGCCGCCCGAAGCGCGCGATTACGGCATCGTCTTCCAATCCTATGCGCTGTTCCCGAACCGAACCGTCGCCGGCAATGTGTCGTTCGGGCTCGAATCGGTCGGCGCCGGGCGCGCTCTGCGCCAATCGCGGGTCGCCGACCTTTTGACGCTGGTCGGGCTGCAGGACCATGCGGGCAAATATCCCAACCAATTGTCGGGTGGGCAGCAGCAGCGCGTCGCACTTGCCCGCGCGCTGGCGCTGTCGCCGGGGCTGTTGCTGCTGGACGAGCCTTTGTCGGCGCTCGACGCCAATGTCCGCGCGCATCTGCGCGACGAGTTGCGCGCCTTGCAACGGCAGGTCGGCGTCACCGCGATGATGGTGACGCACGACCAAGTCGAAGCGTTGTCGATCGCAGACCGGATCATCGTGATGAATCGCGGTCGGATCGAACAGATCGGCACGCCAAGCGATGTCTACGAACGCCCGAAATCGTTGTTCGTGGCGAAGTTCCTCGGCGACATGAACGCCCTGCCGATCGTCGGCGCGAAAGGCGCGACGGTCGAGGCTGCCGGTCTGGCGCTGGCGTTGGAAAACTCGCCGCACGCGCTGCCCCGGAAGCCGCAGCTTTGCATCCGACCAGCTGCCGTGATCGTCGGCGCTGCCGCAAAAGCAGCGCCCAATAGCTTTGCTGCCCGCGTCGTGCATGTCGCGTTTTTGGGCGATCTGATCCGGTTGACGCTTTATCTGTCCGAAAATTCGGGCAATACCCTGCAGGCCGATGTGCTGCGCGCGAGCCTTCAGGATCTGCCGTGCGTGGGCGACATCGTGCATGCGGCGCTGCCCGCGCGGCATCTGCTGTTGCAGGGCGGCGATGTCTGATCTTGCATTCGGCAGATCCAGGCCGCAATCGGGGGGCCTTGCGCAACGATTGGTCGAATTCGGATTGCCGGGCACGATGCTGGTACTGTTGGCGCTGGCAACGATTCTGCCGATCAATGCCCTGCTGAGCCGTGCCTTCTACGGTCGCGACGGCACCTTCGTCGGGCTTGCCAATTTCATCCGCTATGCGACCGAGCCGGGTCTGTCGATCGCGGCGTGGAACTCGACCTACCTGTCGGCGATCGCGACCGTGATAGTCGTCGCCCTGGCCTATCCCGTTGCATTCGCGTTGACGCGCAGTTGCATGCCGCTCAAAGGCTTGTTTCGGCTGCTGATCATGCTGCCGCTGCTGGCGCCATCGCTGCTGCCCGCTTTCGGGTTGGTTTATCTGTTTGGCAATCAGGGGTGGCTAAATAGCTGGTTGCTGGGCGCCAAACTGTACGGCGAAGTCGGCATCGTGCTGGCGTCGGTAATCTATGCGCTGCCGCATGCAGTGTTGATTTTGACCGGCGGATTGGCTGCGGGCGATGCGCGTCTTTATGAAGCCGCGCGCGCCTTGAAAGCGGGACCATGGCGTCGCTTTTGGACCGTCACGTTGCCGGGGTCGCGCTACGCGATTGTCAGCGCGGCATCGGTCGTCTTTGTACTGGTGTTCACGGATTTCGGCATTTCCAGCGTGGTCGGCGGCTCCGTCAGCATGCTGTCGTTGGACATCTACAAGTTGGTAATCGGGCGGTTCGATTTCGAAATGGGCGCGGTCGTCGGCGTGCTGCTGCTGGCACCCGCCATCGTCGCCTATGGTATAGATGTGATCGCAAGACGGTTCCAACGAAGCGCAATCAGCGGCAAGTCGACGCCGATCGAGCCGCAGCCCCACCGACTGCGCGACGCTGTGCTGACCCTGTTTGCGGTTCTGATCGCAGGTGCCATCGTCGGCGTGTTCGGGATGGCGATCTTCGGCTCGCTCGTAAAGTTTTGGCCCTACAATCTGACACTCGGATTGCAAAACTATACGCGCCTGCTGGACGATGCCGACGAAGCGCGCGCACTCGTCAACAGTTTGACGATGGCCGGATCGACGGCGCTTGTCGGCACGGCGTTGGTTGCGATCACGGGCTGGCTGGTCGCACGCCGGGTCGGCAACAACGGATTGACCCAGGCCTTGCAGGCGTTAGCGATGGTGCCGGTCGCGGTGCCCGGCCTCGTACTCGGGTTGGGGTATGTGTTTTTCTTCAACAATCCCGCCAATCCGCTGCACTTTCTCCAAGGCACGATGGCGCTGATCGTATTGTGCAGCGTAGCGCATTTCTACACCGTGCCGCATCTGATGGCGGTCGGCGGGCTGCTGCAACTGGACCGCGAGATCGATCTGGCGGCGAAAGCGTTGCGTGCCGGACCCGTGACCACGGGCCGCAAAATCTATTTGCCGACGCTGCTGCCGACCCTGATCGACATAGCCGGCTATTTTTTCGTGAACGCGATGACGACCGTTTCCGCGCTGATCTTTCTGTTCACGGCGCAAACGCGCGTCGCGGCGATCGCGGTGGTGAATTTGGTCGAGGGCAGCCGGATCGGGCAAGCGGCCGCCTTTGCAACCGCGATCATGGCTATTTCGATCGTGGCAGCGCTGATTCAGGCGGCGTTGCGCGGGATTGTCAAACGGGCGCAGCCCTGGCATCGGCGGGCAAGATGAGCGGCGAATTTTTTGCATTCATGCACACCCTCGCGGACGCGTCCGGGCGCGCAATCCTGCCCTATTTCCGCACGGAACTGGTGAGCGAAGACAAAGCCAAACATGGATTGTTCGATCCAGTCACGGTGGCCGACCGTTCGGGCGAAGCCGCAATCCGCGCGCTGATCGCCGCGCACTATCCCGCGCACGGCGTGATCGGCGAGGAATTCGGCGTCGAGCGTGCCGACGCCGAATATGTGTGGGTGCTCGATCCCATCGACGGCACGCGGTCGTTCATTTCCGGTATGCCGATTTGGGGCACCTTGATCGCCCTGCTGCGCAATGGCGAGGCGATCGCAGGAATGCTCGATCAACCGTTTTTGAAAGAACGGTTTTGGGGCGACGGGAGGTTCGCGGTTGGGCGCAGGCCGCAGGGCGAAAAGGCGTTGCGCACGCGCCGTCCGGTCGCGATGAAGGATGCGGTCGTCTGGGTGAGCGCCAGCTTCCCGCGCGATCCGATCGGGATGGCGGCGGTCGAACTGTTGCGCACGCAGGTGCGGACGATCAACTAGGGCAGCGACTGCTACGCCATGGCGATGCTGGCCGAGGGCCATATCGATGCGGTGATCGAAACCAGGTTGGAAATCTACGACGTCGCGGCCCACATCCCAATTTTGCTGGGGTCGGGCGGGACGATCACGAGGCTCGATGGCGGCCCTGCGCTCGAAGCCGGCGACTATATCGCGACCGGCGATCCAGCCCTGCACGCGCCGATGCTGGCGCTGTTGCGAGGCCGGGGCGGTGCTTGATTTTGTCGCGCGCGATGCAAAAGCGTTTTTCCACCAGCAAGGCTCCTCGCCCTGCATCGGTACGCTGACTGCATCTGACGGCGCGTGGCTGATCGACGATCGCGGCCACAGGCTGCTGGATCTGCACGGCAACACCGCCCATCATATCGGCTACGCCCATCCAAGGCTGATCGCAGCCCTGAAGTTGCAGCTGTCGACCCTTGTTTTTTCGCCGCGCCGCTATGCCAACGCGCCCGCAACCTTGCTGGCGGAGAATTTGACGGCGCGGTTTCGCGGCGGGCGGTCGAAACTGCTGCTCGCGACCGGCGGATCCGACGCCATGGAAATCGCGATGCGCCTTGCCCGCATTGCGACGGGTCGGACAGCGCTTGTGGCCCTCGAGGGCGCCTATCACGGCCATGGTTTTGGAGCCTTTGCGCTGTCGACCGCCCATCCCGATCCAAGGCTCGGCGCCGGTCCGCCGGATATCCATCACATCACGCCCTATTGGCGCGATCCGGACCGGATGCTGGCCGAACTCGAACAGGTCTTGCGCCGGGGTGCTGCGGCACTGGTCGCCGAACCGATGCGGTCCAGCTGCATCGTCCCGCCTGCCGATCTTTGGCCGCAGGCGGCGGACCTGTGCGGTCGCTATGGCGCCAAACTGATTTTCGACGAGATCCCGTCGGGATTGGGCAAGACCGGTCGCTTTTTTGCGCACGAACATTTCGGCGTCACCCCGGACATGGTTGTCCTGGGCAAGGCACTCGGCGGCGGGGTGTTGCCGATAGCTGCGGTTCTTGCCGACGATGCCATGGACATCGCGCCGGAACTTGCGATCGGGCATTACACCCACGAGAAGAACCCAGTCACCGCGCGCGCAGCCCTGACCACGCTGGAGATCATCGACGACGAAGGGTTGGTTGCCCGCGCTGCCCGGCTTGGCGTCTATGCCGCGCAGCGGGTGGCGGCCACGCCCGTTTTCACGGGGCTGCGTGGCTTGGGGTTGCTGCGCGCCCTCGAACTGCCCGGCCCGACAGCCGAAGCATTGGTTCCGGCCGCGCTGGCGCGCGGCGTTTCCACCGTCGCCAAGGACGCGTCGTCCGTTGGCTTCTCCCCGCCTTTGACCATCGACGAAGCGGAGATCGACCTTGCCCTCGACAGGCTGGCGACGGCTGCGGCCTAACGCCATCATGCGATATTGGGCCACTTGAGCCAGCCTGTCGCGAACCTCTGTTCACAGCGAACCCATGCAGCCTGAAAATCGGGAATGACCTGGATCGGTACCAGCCACTCCGGTTGGCTCGAACGCCGCTGTTGCGCCAACTGATACAAATCCGAAGGCCTGCGCGCCCTTGCCAACCGTACAAATCTTGACAATGGTTTGTCGTCGAAGCTTCGGGGGTCTTGCTTCGTAAAGGGCAACCTATCGGCAAATGGGGCAATACGACCATTGACGGACTCGTATCGTTCTGCCACTTTTGCTCCGTTAATCGGTGTCAAAAAACCGATAACCGGAACATTTGACTGGCAAACCAGTCGCGCCGAAATGCTGGGGAGCGAGATGCGTCGACCGACCGTTGCCCTGCCGAGAGGCCAGGGAGAAGCCGAATTTTCGCTTACCGCGAGCCGCGCGCTTCAGGTTCTTTCCGTATTCGATATGAACCGCGCGGAAATGGGCGTCAGCGAAATCGCAAGCACGCTCGAACTGTCGCGCACGGCCGTCCAACGGCTGATGCAGACGCTCGAAATGCACCAGTTCCTCGAGCAAAACCCGCGCAACAGGAAGTACCGCATCGGGATCCAGGCGTTCCGAATCGGCAATCTCTTTGCTCTCGGTCGGCAACTAGAAGTGCTGGCACGACCCGACATGGAAGCGCTGGCTGCCAAGACGACCTTCACCGTATATCTATCGGTCCTGCGTCACGACACGATGGTCATGACCGCAGCCGTCGAAGGTGCCGGACCGATCCGATATTACGCGCAGGTCGGCCAGCGCCTTCCCCTGCACAGCACCGCGACCGGCAAAGTGGCGCTGGCCCAACTTGCGCAAGACGCGGCGGCGCACCTTCTCGAACGGACCGGGATGCCGTCGGTCACGCAAAATACCGTGACGGACCGGCAGGCGCTGATGGCCGATCTCGCCGAAATTCGCGCGCGCGGCTATTCGATCAACTGGGAAGAAAACACGCCCGGCGTCGGTTCCATCGCAGCACCGATCCTCGACCAGACCGGCGGACTGCTTGCAGTCCTGTCCATTGCGTTCGCGACCAGCCAGGTCGACAAGCGGCAAACGGCGGCACTCGGTGCGCATGTCGGGCGTACGGCGATCGACATCACAACACGCGCGCGGGACAAGACGCTCACCGCAGCGGCATGACTGTTTTTGAGACGAAGGAGAAAGCAATGGCCAAAACTGCAACCACGAGCCGCCTGATCAAAGAATCGGAGTACGATCCGAACAACTCGCTTGCCAAAAAAAGCGGCTGGCCGAAGCAGACATTCCATATCAGCCATTTGCGCGAGGAAGATTTCACGAACGAGGGCTTCCGCGCGTACACGTTGGTGCGCGACCTCGGCTTCGCCAAGGCGACCGGCGGCATGGTGCAAGCGCATGTCAACCGCCGCGCGCGCCCGTTCAATGCGGCGGAAGTTTCGAAGCCGCACTTCCACGATACGCTTTTCCAGATGGTCTACATCCTGAAGGGCTGGGTTCGCAGCGAGTTCGAGGGCCACGGCATCATCGAGATGCGCGAGGGTAGCTCGTGGATTCAGCCGCCGGGGATCAAGCACTGCGTGCGCGACTACTCGGACGATCTCGAGCTGCTCGAGATCATCCTCCCGGCCGAATACGACACCGTGAACATCGCCGGACCGGTCACGGAAAAATCATGACCGGCAGGCTCACAGGCAGAAAAGCGCTCGTCACCGGCGCCAGCGCGGGCATTGGCCGGGCCTGTGCCGTGGCGCTCGCGCGCGAAGGCGCAGATGTCATCGTCACCGGTCGTCGGCAGGCAGCGCTCCAAGCGGTTGCCGACACATGCCGAAAATCCGGGACCGATGCCGTGGCGCTCGCGGGCGACCTCGACGATCCGGCGTTCGTGCGCAAGCTTGGCGAGGCGGCTGCCGATGCCGATATCTTCGTCAACAACGCCGGCATTCTCACCTACGCGCCGCTACTCGACACAAAGATGGAAGACGTCGAGGCAATGTTCCGAACGAACGTCGTTTCAGCTTTCGCGATCACGCTGGAGATCGCGCGCCGGATGGCGGAGCGGCGCAACGGCCATCTCGTCTTCGTGACGTCCGGCGCCGCGCGCAACGTCAACCAGTTTGGCGTCGTCTACGCGGCGACGAAGCACGCGCTGTCCGCCTTCGCAAAAGGGTTTCGTCTCGAACTCAAGGGATCGGGCCTGAAAGTGAGCGAGATCGCCCCGGGCATGGTCGATACCGGCATCCGCGAAGCAAGCCGCCATCCGGAAGTCCTGAAGTCTCTCGCCGCGCGCAAGTACAAGCCGCTCACCGCCGAGGACGTCGCAGAGGGCGTCGTCTTCGCCGTAACGGCACCGGCCGGCTGCTGCCCGGATCTGGTCGAACTGCGAGCGAAGGACGCCTGAGGAATGGATCTCGGCCTCAAGGGACGCCGCGCGCTCGTCACGGGCGCTTCGCAGGGAATCGGACTTGCGATCGCCGAATCGCTGGCACGCGAAGGCTGCCACCTGCACCTGGCCGCGCGCGGCGAAGCAGCGCTTGTCGCGGCGGCCGACGAACTGCGCACGCGCTTCGCGATCGATATCGACATCCATCCGACCGACCTGTCTCGGCGCGGGGCCGCGAGCGAACTCGCGGCGCTTTGCGGAGACTCGGACATCCTCGTCAACAATGCCGGCAACACGCCGCGCGGCGACATCCTTTCCGTCGACGAGCAGGCTTGGCGCGACGGCTGGGAGCTTAAGATCTTCGGCTACATCAACATGACGCGCGAATTCTATCGCCGCATGTGCGCGCGTGGCAGCGGCGTGATCGTCAACGTGACCGGCATTGGCGCCGACAAGCTCGAATATGCGTATGCGGCGGGCGGCAGCGGCAATGCCGCGATCGCCACGCTGACGCGCTCGGTGGGCAGCGTCAGTCTCGACTACGGCGTGCGCGTGATGGGCGTCAGTCCGGGCTGGGTCGAGACGGAAAAGGCGAAGCGCTCGCTGCGCAAGCGCGCGGCCGCCGAACTTGGCGACGAAGCGCGTTGGCCTGAACTGGTTGCCGACTGGCCGCGCGGCCAACTGATCCAACCGGCCGAAATCGCCGACGTCGTCGCGTTCATCGCCTCCGACCGAGCCAGCGCCATGTCCGGCCATATCGTCACGGTCGACGCCGGTTTTGTTTCGCGGGGATATCCGCCGCCCAAGCGGCCGACCGCAAGGGGAGATATGCGCAAATGACCGACGCCACGTTGATCGTCAATCCGGCGCAGCGAAAACTCGCGGCCGGCGAACCGGTCACGATGATGTCGCTACGTCAACTGCGCACGCCCGACGCCGCGATGATCGTACGGGAATGCGGCTTCGACGGTTTTTATGTCGACAGAGAACACGGCACCTTCTCCGACGCCGAAACGACAGCCTTGTGCGCGAGCGGCCAGATGATGGGCTTGCTGCCGGCGGTGCGGGTGCGCGCCAATTCGCCGGCGGATATCGGCGGCGCACTCGATGCTGGCGCCCTGTGCGTGATCGTGCCGCACGTCGCGAGCGCAACGGACGCCGCGCGCGCGGTCCATGCCGCCAAGTTCCCGCCCAAAGGCGGACGCTCCATGGCAGCGCTCGGCCCGACAACACGCTATCGCGCCCTTCCAGCACCGGAACTCGTCCGTATCGTCAACGACATTACGATGGTCTTTGCGATGCTCGAGACGGCCGACGGCATCGCGGCAGCGAACGAGATTGCTGGCGTTCCGGGGATCGACGCGCTGATGATCGGACCCAGCGACCTTAGCGCCGAACTCGGCATTCCGGGCGAGGTCCGTCACGCGCGGATCCGCGATGCCTATCTGGTGGCCGCCAAGGCTGCACGCGCGAACGGTAAGCACTTCGTCGCTGGCGGTGCCGGCGGACCCGAGGCCGCCGAGATGACCGCCTTAGGTGCGCGCATCTTCATGGGCGGAACCGACATTGGCTACATGATGTCCGCGGCCAAAACAGCGGCAGCATCGCTGAGGAAACAAGGCATGACAATGCCTTGAACGAGTGACGAAAAAAAAGGCCTCGCCGCCACGGGCGGACAGGGCGCAAAAAGGGAGAGATACGATGAAACGTGCATTGACAGGACTATTCTGCGCAGCGGCGCTCGTCGCAGGACTGGCCGGACCGGCGCTCGCACAGGTCTATCCGTCGCGTCCGATCACCGTCGTTGTCGCTTGGCCTCCGGGCAGCGGGATCGATGTGATGGCGCGGCACATGACGGAGGCGCTGCGCGCGGAACTCGGTCAGCCGATCATCATCGAGAACCGCGGCGGCGCCGCCGGCGTCATCGGCTCGCAAGCTGTCGCGAATGCGGCGCCGGACGGCCACACGCTTCTGTTCACGTCGTCGGCGCTGAACATGGTCGCCGCCATGGGCACCAAAACGACCTATAACGTGCGCGAGAGCTTCGTTCCGATCGTCAACGTCGCTTGGACGCCGTCTTTGCTTCTTGCGCACCCGTCACTGGGCCTCAAGACGCCGCAGGATCTCGTGGCGCTCGCGAAAGCCAAGCCGGGGCAACTGTTCTATGCCACCGCCGGCCACGGCGCCCCGTCGCATTTCGTGACGGAGATGTTCCGGGCGCGTGCCGGGATCGACGCGGTCGGCGTCCCGTTCCGCGGGTCGCCCGAAGCGATGGTCGATCAGATCGCCGGGCGCGTACAATTCTCCGTCGCCAACTCCTCGACCGCGCTGCCCCAGGTCCGTCAGGGGACCGTCACGGCGCTCGCCGTGACAAGCCGGCAGCGATTGGCAGCGGCACCCGAAATCCCGACCATGATCGAACAGGGCTTTCCGGACTTCGCCGCGGCGAGCTATTGGAACGGTCTGCTTGGCCCCAAGGGCATGCCGACGGCGGCGGCCGAACGTATTGCTGCGGCCGTCAACAAGGTTCTGACGAACAAGGACGTGCTCGATCGCATGGCGCCGTCCGGCAACGAGATAGACGGCCTGAGCACCCCGGCGACCTTCGCCGACCTAATCCGCAAGGATATGGAAATCTGGGCGGATGTCGCGCGCGTCGCCAACATCGCGGCGCAATAGAAGCACTCGCACGAGGGAACTCCGATGGCATTGCGCCCCCGAAACCCGACGGATCTGTTGACCGGCCTGATCTTTGGCGGTCTCGGCATCATGTTCGTCGTGGTTTCGGGCGACTACCGGCTTGGAACCGCGCGGCAGATGGGGCCGGGCTATTTTCCGACCGCGCTTGGAATTCTGTTGGCCGTGCTGGGAACCGTGCTCGCGCTCAAGAGCCAGTTCGGCAAAACGGGAGTCCTCGAACATTTCGCCTGGCGTCCGCTGCTGCTCGTGGTCGTCGCCACCGTTCTATTCGGCCTGACGGTCCGGGGGGCCGGCCTCGTTCCCGCGATCGTCCTGCTGGCGGTGACAAGCTTCGCCGCCAGCGACCGCTTCCGACCGACGACGGCGTTCGCGCTTGCTGCGACGCTGTCCTTGTTTTCGTGGGGGCTTTTCCGCATCGGACTCGGCCTCCCTTTGCCCGCCTTCGGCACTTGGTTCGGAAGCTGAGGTCGCGCAGATGGACGTCTTCGCCAATGTAATGCTGGGATTCGGCGAAGCGATTTCGCTGACGAACATCACGTTTTGCTTCGTTGGCGTGCTTCTCGGCACGCTGATCGGCGTCCTTCCGGGCCTCGGGCCGGCCGCAACGATCGCCATGCTGCTGCCGATCACGTTCACGCTGTCGCCGACCAGTGCGCTCATCATGCTGGCTGGCATCTATTACGGCGCCCAATATGGCGGCTCGACGACGGCGATCCTCATCAACATTCCAGGCGAAAGCTCCTCCATCGTCACGGCGATCGACGGCTACCAGATGGCGCGCAAGGGACGCGCGGGCGTTGCCCTTGCCACGGCGGCGATCGGTTCTTTTTTTGCCGGAACGGTCGCCACCGGCGTCATCATCCTGTTTGCGCCGCCACTCGCGAAGGTGGCGTTGAATTTCGGCCCTGCCGACTATTTCTCGCTGATGGTTCTCGGCCTCGTCGGTGCGGTCGTCATCGCGTCGGGATCCTTGCTGAAGGCATTCGGCATGGTCCTTCTCGGCCTTCTCCTTGGCATCGTCGGCACGGATGTGAATAGCGGCCAGCAGCGCTTCACGTTCGGCATCACCGATCTCTCGGACGGGATCGGCTTTGTGGGCATTGCGATGGGCATGTTCGGTATCGCCGAGATCGTCCGCAATCTCGAAAGCCAGCATGTCCGCACGATGGTCGCGGAAAAGGTCACGAATTTGCTGCCGACGCGCGAGGATTTCAGGCGGATGGCCGGTCCAATTGTGAGGGGCACCGCGCTCGGCTCGGTCCTCGGGATCCTGCCGGGTGGCGGCGCGCTTCTCGCTTCCTTCGCCTCGTATTCGGTCGAGAAGAAGATCGCAAAAAATCCGACGGAGTTCGGCCATGGCGCCATCGAAGGCGTGGCTGGGCCGGAAAGCGCCAACAATGCCGGTGCGCAGACGAGTTTCATCCCGATGCTGACGCTCGGTATCCCGTCCAATCCGGTCATGGCGCTGATGATCGGGGCCATGATCATCCAGGGCATCAGCCCGGGTCCGCAGGTGATGACGGCGAAGCCCGACTTGTTCTGGGGCCTGATCGTGTCGATGTGGATCGGCAATCTGATGCTGCTCGTCCTCAACCTGCCGCTGATCGGCATGTGGGTCCGTTTGCTTGCCGTCCCGTACCACCTGCTTTTCCCGGCAATCCTCGTATTCTGCGCGATCGGTGCCGTAAGCCTCAATAACTCGATCTTCGATCTTTGGGTGCTCGCGACGTTCGGGGTTGTCGGTTACGTCTTCTCGAAACTTGGCTGCGAGCCGGCACCGATGCTGCTTGGCTACATCCTCGGACCGCTGATGGAGGAGTATCTGAGGCGCGCCATGCTGCTGTCGCGCGGCGACCCGATGGTGTTCCTCACGAGCCCGATCAGCGCGACGATGCTGGCATTCGCCGTCGTGGCGCTCGCCTTCGTCATCAGCCCGAACTTCCGTAAAACGCGCGAAATCGCCCTCAAGGACTGAACCAGAAAGTCTGAACAATGCTCAAGGATCGTACGGCGCTTATCACGGGTTCGCTCGACGGGATCGGTTACGCGATCGCGGATGCGCTTGCCGAAAAAGGCGCCAATATAATGCTCAACGGCTTCGGTACGGCAGATCTGGTCCGCGAACGTACGCAGGCGCTCCGTCGGCACGGGAACGATGCTGACTACCACGGTGCCGACATCTCGAAGCCCGCGCAGATCGAAGAGATAGTTTCGGCAACCCAGCGCCGCTTCGGCACCGTCGATATCCTCGTCAACAACGCCGTAACGCGGCATTCGGCCGAAATCGAAAATTTTCCGGCTGAAAAATGGGATTACGCGATCGCCGTCAACCTCTCGGCACCGTTCCACCTGATCCGCCTGACGATGGCGGGCATGAAGGCGCGCCATTGGGGCAGGATCATCAATCTTGCCTCGACCTACGGCGTACTCGGCACCCCCGGACGAGCCGACTATTGCGCAACCAAGCACGGCCTTGTGGGCCTAACCCGCACGGTGGCCCTGGAAGGAGTGGCGCACAACGTCACCTGCAACGCGCTCTGCCCAGGCGCCGTCGATACGCCGAACATGCGCAAAGTGCTTGCCGAGCGCAGCGCGGCATCCGGCAAGACGATGGAGGAGACGCTCGAAGCGTTCTGGATCGGCCATCAGCCGTCGCGCCGTCTGGTGGCGCCGGCGAAGGTCGGCGCGCTTGCAGCCTTCCTGTGCAGCGATGCCGCCGCCGACATGACCGGCACGCCGATCGCGATCGATGGCGCATGGCTGGCCGGCACATGACGGGAGAAACCACGATGCCCCTATCCGGCAAGGTCGCGATCGTGACCGGCGGCGCCTCGGGCATCGGGCTCGCGTCGGCGCGCCTGATGGCTCGGAACGGCGCGACGGTCGTCATCGCGGACTGCAACGGCCCGGGTGCCATTGCAGCCGCCGCCGAGATCGCGAGCGGACCATCGGCGGCAAGCGGCCACGAAGTCGATGTCGGCGATTCGGCGCAGGTCGCCCGATTGATCGAGAGCGTAAAATCGACGCACAGTCGCATCGACATCCTGCTGCATGCCGCCGGGATCTATCCGAAGAATCCGCTGCTCGAGATGACCGACGAGCAATGGCGACACGTGATGCGCGTCAATCTCGATGGGACGTTCTACGTGACGCGCGACGTGGCGCGGATCATGGCCGAGCAGCGATCCGGCACGATGATCCTTATGACGTCCGATCGCGGCGTGCACGGCAGCATCGATTTTGCCCACTATGCCGCTGCCAAGGGCGGTATGATTGCACTTGCCAAAAGCCTGGCGCTCAATCTGGGAAAATTCGGCGTTACCGTAAATGGCATCAATCCCGGGATGACCGACACGCCGCTTGCACGCGGCGGAAATCCCCAATGGAAAGAAAAACAGGCATTGGACGTGCTTGGGAGCCATAGTTTGCCGGAGGAGATCGCCGAAATTGTGCTGTTTCTCGCAAGCACGGCGGGCCGCTTTATGACGGGCCAGATCGTCTCGACCCGCATGCGCCACGGGGCCTGAACACACCGGCCAACATCGAGTTTGGATCGGTCAGGACGGACAGCCGCCGCCCATCTGCCTATTTATCGGCGACGATTTTCACCCGTCGGCCGGGCACCAAAGCTTCGCCCGGCTGCAGTCCGTTGTAGATCCGGAAACGATCGAGTTCGAATCCATCCTGCGTGGCCATACGTTGCGCCATCGAGTCCGGCGTGTCGCCCGAACGCGTCGTGACGATCCGAATATGCAACGGTGCGGCGTTGCGCGCTTCCGCCTCGGACAGCGCGCGGAACGAATAGGTTGCGCGCCGGAACGCTTCGGTGAAATTCCCGGCGACCGCTGCAGGGGCTGCCAGCAGCATCCTGTAAATCGTGCCGTCGGGATGGCGGATCGCGACCAAGCGCAGATCGGCAGTGCCGCCCTTGCCGCTTGCGCGCAGGGCAGCGGTTGCCGCCTGCATGCCGTTGATCGTGATGCGTTCGACATTCTGCAGCGGCGCGCCCTTTGCCCACGCGCCGGTCAGGTAAGCCGACGGATCGGAACCGGCACCGGGCGGCGCGGAATCGAGCGTGATCGACGCGCCGTCGGGACCGCGCGCCTGCACGGCATCCTCGCCGTTGGCGACGCGGAAGCCTGCAGGCGCTTCGAAACGAATGCGCAGTTTGGGGTGGATAAACGAATTAGCGCGCGCGAAGCCGGAATTCGCATCTCCGCCATAGGCCATGCCATCGATCGCGTCGAGATACGCCCGCTCGCCCAGACGCGGGTTGGCGACCACCTTCATGCCCTGGTCCCGCGCCGCATCGGTCGCGGCGACGACCCGGTCGGCGGTGCGCGGATGCGACTGCAGAATGCTGAACTGGTCGGCCGTCTCTGCCGGACGGCCGAGCATCTTGGTTTCCAGCCGCGAGGCTTCGCCGAGTTTGGAAAGCATGTCGGCTGCTTCGCGCGGGTCGTAGCCTTCTGCCGCCATGTACCGCACGCCAAGCTTGTCCGCCTCGAATTCCTGTTCGCGCGAGAAGCTGGCGAGCCAGACCGAAGCGCCGCCTTCGCCAGCCTGCGAGGCAAGATTGCCCGCATCCTGCGAGCCAGTCAGCACGGCCACGCCCAGACCGAGGATACCGGTGAAAATGCTGGCCGCCTGGCCGCCGCTGATGCGTTCGGCCGTGTGCCGCGCCGTGACATGGCCAATCTCGTGGCCGACGACCGAAGCGAACTCGGCCTCGTTCGACATCAGCGCCAGCAAACCCCGCGTGACGTACACATAGCCGCCCGGCAGCGCGAACGCGTTGTAGATATCGCTGTTGATGACCGTGAAAACGAACGGCTTGCCAGCGTTTTCGCTGCGCGCCACCAGGGCTTCGCCAAGCTTTTGGACGTAGGCCGCAAGTTTCGGATTCGCGTAAGCACCGCCAAACTCGGCCAACACCTGCGGATGTTGTTCGCGGCCGATATTTGCCTCCTCCTCGAGCGGGACAAAGGCGGTGAATTGGCTGCGGCCGGTCGCGGCATTTTGGGCGCAGCCGACCAAGCCGATCGCCGCACAAAAACCCAGACCGGCAGCAAAAAGACCGGCACGCAGACAAGAATTTTCGATCATGCTGCGATTCTTGCGCGCAATCAGGCCAGGCGATCAAGATTCGGAAACTACGTGGACCGAGCTTTGTCCGCGGCAGCTATGCAATCGCAGTGGCGACGATTTTCCACGCCATGGCGGTTGCGGCAATCACTTTTTGGGCGGCCCCCGGTTCCGCGAAATGACCTTGCTGCGTCAAAGGCAATTCCATCGCGCAAACTCCAAAGCGACTTGGACGCTGCGGCGCCTCCTTGCAAATCGTCGATGCGCCATTGATGCAGCAGCGCCACACTTACCGGTACACGCTTTACGGTTGGAGATTTGGTAGACGGACGCAAAAGGTCGGTACCAGGCAATCGGGAACGACCGGCAGCGCGCTACCACGTCGCTGCGAATCCTCAGACGCCTGCACAAACCGTATCGCGGGCCGATGCCGACAAACTCGCTAGATCCGGCTTGTGCCACGACAGGGCGCGAAGGCCGGTCGACATCCGCTCTAGGCCCCAAAATCATCCCACGAACAAATCGCGGATCCGAGCCGTCGGCGGCCAACTTGGTCGAAGCTGCGATAGCTCGAAGCGTCAAGGTGGCCTCGGATTCTGGATCGTAGAGACGTCCAGAAATCCGCTTTGGAGGCGGCCCACAGCCCCCATTTTTTCCGATGGTCGGAGCGAGAGGATTCGAACCTCCGGCCCCTAGCTCCCGAAGCTAGTGCTCTACCAGGCTGAGCTACGCTCCGACCGTTCGGAGCGGCTCGTATAGCGCTCCTCGCCTGACCTTGCAAGCGCATCCGGGCGCCCGCCCGCCGCCGCGAGAGCGGCGCTGGCACGCCAGTTGCTGTAGGATTGGCATCATGAGCCTCGACATCTTCAAAACCTCCCGCGTATCGGCGCAAATCCACAGCGCTTTGGCCGAACCGGCCAAACGCGGCAAAGCCGGGTTCGACGAGCTGCTGGCCATCGCCACGCGCGAAAGCGGGCTAAAGCCCGATGCCCAAAGCAAAACCTCGTCGGCGTCGGGGCTGTTCCAATTCACCGAGCAGACGTGGCTCGACCTCGTGCGCGCCAACGGCGCCAAATACGGGCTGGCCGCCGAGGCCAAAGCGATCCGCAAAGACCACGCCACAGGGCGGAACGAAGTGCCGAGCGCCGAGGACCGGTCGGCAATTCTTGCCCTGCGCAAAGATCCCAAAATCGCCGCCGCGATGGCGGGCGAGCTCACCGAAAAGAACCGCAGATCGCTGCAAACGGCGCTCGGCCGCGAGCCGACCTACCAGGAGGTTTACGCGGCGCATTTTCTGGGCGCGCGCGGCGCCGTGCGGCTGATCAAAACTGCGCAGGAGAACCCCGAAACGCCGGCCAACCGCTTGCTGCCGGCGGCCGCAAACGCCAACCGCGCCGTGTTTCACGACCGCGAGGCCAAACGCTTCCGCACTGCAGGGGAGCTAGCCGAACGGCTGGAAGTGGCGCAAGTTTCCCCGGCCGCCAAACCCAATCGCCCCGAGTATATCGACGGCATCGCCACGACGCGCGGTGCCGGCGGCGCCGTGCTGTCCTCGCTGCTGCAAGCCCAGCTCGAAGGCTAGTAGCCGCGCGAAATCGCGAAATCGACGAGCTCGCCAAGGGCGCGTTTTTCCGGCCCGTCGGCGAAAATCCCCAGCGCATCGCGCGCGATCCGGCCGTAATGGCGCGCGCGCTCGATCGTGTCGTCGAGCGCCTTGTGGCGGCGCAGGAGCTCCATCGCATGGGGCAAGTCGGTTTCGGTCTGCTCGAGCTTTTCGAGCGTGCGGCGCCAAAAGGCGCGCTCGGTTTCGTCCCCGCGCAGGAACGAGAGGACCACCGGCAGCGTGATCTTGCCGTCGCGAAAATCGTCGCCGGTATTCTTGCCCATCTCGGCCGCCGTGGCGCCGTAATCGAGCACGTCGTCGACCAGCTGGAAGGCGATGCCCAAATTGAGGCCGTAGGTTTCGAGCGCGTCTTCCTCGGCCTTCGGGCGCTCGGCGACGGCAGCCCCCACGCGGCACGCGGCCGCGAACAAAGCCGCCGTCTTGGCGCTGACGACTTCCAGATATGCCTGCTCGGAGGTCTCGGTGTCGTTGGCGGTGACGAGCTGCAGAACCTCGCCCTCCGCGATCGTGGCGGATGCCGCGGACAGGATGGCGAGCACGGCAAGCGAACCGTCTTCGACCATCATCTGGAAGGCGCGGCTGAACAGAAAATCGCCGACCAGCACGCTCGCCTTGTTGCCCCACAATGCGTTGGCGGTGGCGCGCCCGCGCCGCAGATCGCTTTCGTCGACCACGTCGTCGTGCAGCAAGGTTGCGGTGTGGATGAACTCCACGCACGCCGCCAGCTTGATGTGCCGGTCGCCGCGATAGCCGCACATGCGCGCGGCCGCCAGCGTCAGCATCGGGCGCATGCGCTTGCCGCCGGCCGCCACGATGTGGCGCGCCATTTGCGGGATCAGCGGCACGCTGGAGTGCATGCGCTGGAGAATGGCATCGTTGACGGACTTGAGATCGTCCGCGCACAGCGCCACAAGGCCGCCGATGCCCGCCTTGGCGCCGCCGCGCGGATTGCGTCCGCGCTCCCCTTCCAGATTGACGACGATAGCCACGCGCCCCGCTCCTTGCCGCTTGACGCGGCTCGCTTGTGCAACGAAGCATAAGCGCCAAGGCGCAGAATTCAAGTGCGGCCTTTGCACCCCCGAAAGCCGCCCCATGGACGATGCGCCCTTCACCGACGACACGCTGCTGGATGGCCGCGTTGCACTGCGCCAGCCCGCCCAAGGCTACCGCGCGGCGATCGACCCGGTCTTTTTGGCAGCCGCCCTGCCAGCGGGCGCAAAACGCGCGCTTGAGCTTGGCTGCGGCGCGGGGGCTGCCAGCCTGTGCGCGCTCGCACGACTTGGCGACATTGCGATCGTCGGCGTCGAGATCGATCGGGCCAGCGCCGACCTTGCGCGCTTCAACGCCGACGCCAACGGCTTTGGCGCGCGCTTTGAAATCGAACTTGGCGACGTGCGGCGCCCGCGCGAAACGGGCTTCGATCTGGTCTTCGCCAACCCGCCGTATCTGCCGGCCGCGCGCAGCACGCTTTCGCCCGATCCGCACAAGCGCCGCTCCAACCACGAGGGCGACGCGGATCTGGGCGACTGGATTGCGGCAGCGCTCGGCGCTCTTTGTCCCGGCGGCACGCTTGTGTTCGTCCAGCGCGCCGACCGGCTGGGCACGTTGCTGGCGCACCTGGAAGGGCATGCGGGCGAGCAGGTCGTCTTCCCGCTCTGGCCGCGCGCGGGCACGGCCGCCAAGCGCGTTCTGGTCCGGGCCCGCAAAGGCATCGCAACTCCGCTGCGCCTGGCGGCCGGCTTGGCGCTGCACGAAACGGACGGACGCTACACAGCCGAGGCCGATGCGATTTTGCGCGGCCGAACAGGGCTGGCGCTCGATTGAACAGCCCGTGTATAGAGGGTGCGACATGGATCTGCGCCAATCCCTCGAACGATTGATCGGCCGCGAACCGGCCCCGCGCGTGGCAGTGCTGCGCTTGGAAGGCGCCATCGGCGTCGGCGGCCAGCGAAGCCTGTCGTTGGCCCGCCTTGCCGGACCGCTGCTGCGCGCCTTCGAAGACAAAAGCTGCGCGGCCGTGGCCCTGATCGTCAACTCGCCCGGCGGCTCGCCCGCGCAGTCGGCGCTGATCGGCAGCCGCATTCGCCAGCTCGCGGACGAGAACGAAAAGCCGGTCTACGCCTATGTCGAGGATGCGGCCGCATCGGGCGGCTACTGGATTGCGTGCGCCGCCGACGAGATCGTGGCCGAGCGCAATTCGATCGTCGGCTCCATCGGCGTGATCGCGGCGAGCTTCGGCTTCGAGGATGCGCTGCGCCGTTTGGGCATCCAGCGCCGCCTCTACACGGCCGGCGCCCAGAAATCGCTGCTCGATCCGTTCGGCCCCGAAAAGCCCGACGATGTTCGCCGCCTCCAGGAATTGCAGGCGGAGATCCACGCCAATTTCATCGCCTGGGTGAATGCGCGGCGCGGCGCCAAACTGAAGGGCGACGATACGACCCTGTTCGAAGGCGCGTTCTGGACCGGCGCCAAAGCGCTCGAACTTGGTCTGGTCGATTCGCTCGGCGATGCGCGCAGCGACCTGCGCCGCCGCTTCGGCGACAAGGTTCGCCTGCGCGCCATCGGCACGCGGACGCGCAGCCTGCGCGGCCTGCTGGGTCTGGAAGCCGCGCTGGATGCCCCCTTTGCGGCATCTTGGCCGGACGCCGCTTTGCAATCGCTGGAGGCGCGCACGCTGTGGGCGCGCTACGGGCTGTAGCGACAAGATGGGCTTTTCCTTCGCCAAACTTTTGCTGCTGATCGTGGTGCTGGCCGTGGTGTGGTTTGGCTGGCGCTATTTTCGCATTCGCGAAAAAGAACAGGAGATCGCCGCCGAACGGATGCGCCAGGGCGGCGTTGCAAAAGCCGACCTCAAAGCCGACGCCGAACTGATGAGCCCGTGCCGCGTGTGCAAGGCCTATGTGGCGGCGGGTTCGGCGCCGTGCGAACGCGGCGACTGCCCGCGCCGCTAACCCCCGAAGATCAGGTTACGGCAGGCGACGACAGGCGTTTGTCGCCTATATAAGTCGTTGTATTTTCACAAATGTCGCCTCGCCGAAGATTTGTCGCGACGGGTTTTGGCGACAACTTTCGACAGCAGCCACAACGACCGCGTCACCAGATTTTTATTCACTTTTCAAACAGCGCCTGCCGCAACGCGGCGTTGATTGAACATCAACATATTTTTTAGAATTTTTCAAGAACGAATGGCGTGTGCAACCGTCCCGAACCGGCCTAAAGTAGCCATCGATTCGACAGCGGATCGCATGCCCGACAAGAGGACCGATTGGATGACGCCCGAAGAGTTCCGCGCCAAATGGGGTGCCGCACGACTGAAAGAATCCGCCGGTTCCAAAGAACATTTCCTCGACCTTTGCGCGCTTCTGGAAATCGATCCACCGGCCAAGGCGGATCCGAAGGGCGAAAAATTCGCGTTCGAGAAGGCGGTGTCGAAGTCGGGCGGCGGCAGCGGTTTTGCCGACGTTTGGCGCAAAGGCTGTTTTGCCTGGGAATACAAGGGCACCGACAAAAGTTTGGTCAAAGCCTATGCGCAGTTGAAGGAATACGCCGACGCGCTCGAAAATCCGCCGCTGCTGATTGTGTCGGACATGCGCGAAATTCGCATCCACACGAATTTCCAGAACACCGTCGCCAAGCGCATCGATATCAAGCTCGGCGAGATCGGTTCGCCCGAAGCGTTGCGTATTCTGCGCTGGGCCTTCCTCGATCCAGAATCGCTGCGCCCGACCGAAACGCCGGAGATGGTCACGGCCGAGGCAGCCCAGCGGTTCGCCGCCATTGCGCAGGCGCTGCGCTCGCGCAATCTCGACCCCAAGCGCGTGGCGCATTTCCTCAACCGGCTGGTCTTCTGCATGTTCGTCGAAGATATCGGCCTGCTGCCCGACAACGTGTTTTCGGAAATCGTCGAAACCGGAATGGCCGAACGCGACCAGTTTGCCGACATGCTGGGCGATCTGTTCCGCGCGATGCAGTCCGCCAACGGCCGTTTCGGCACGACCCGAATCCCGTGGTTCAACGGCGGCCTGTTCGACGACGACGAAGTGCTGCCGCTGGGCCAAGCCGAAATGGCGGCGCTCGCCGATTCGATCAAGCTCGACTGGTCGGCCATCGAGCCGTCGATCTTCGGCACGCTGTTCGAACGCGGCCTGGACCCGGAAAAGCGCAAGGAGATGGCAAGCCTGTTCGACGGTGAAGCGCCGCCCGCGTCGGCCGCCGAAACGCGGCGCTATTTCGACCGCCCTGCAGCCGACCGGGGCGTTGGCATCCACTATACCGACACCGGCACGATCATGAAACTGATCGAGCCCGTGGTGCTGCGCCCCTTGCGCGCCGAATGGGCGGCACTCGAAAAGAAGCTGCGCGATCCCAAAGCCAAGAAGCGGGACGCGCAGTATTTGGCGTTCCGCGAACGCCTGGGCGGTGTGCGCGTGCTGGACCCGGCCTGCGGCTCGGGCAATTTCTTGTATCTCGCTTTGACCGAACTTAAAAACTTCGACCAGAGGGTGCGTGACGAAGCCGCCGCTCTTGGCCTGCCGGACGATGCGCAGCGCATCGGCCCCGAGGCCGTGCGCGGCATCGAGATCAATCCCTATGCCGCCGAACTGGCGCGCGTGACGATCTGGATCGGCGAACTGCAGTGGCAGATACGGCGCGGCTACAAGGTGGACCGCAAGCCGATCCTGACCACGCTCGATACCATCGAATGCCGCGACGCGCTGCTCGAAGCCGAAGGCGAGTGGGAGGCGAGCTGGCCCGATGCGGAGTTCATCGTCGGTAACCCGCCCTTTTTGGGCGACAAAGCAATGCTTCGCTCTCTCGGAAGTGAATATGTTGGTAAGTTACGAAATACATTTTTAGCACGCCTTCCCGGCAGTGTCGATTTGGTTACGTATTGGTTTGAAAAAACACGTGCACGGATAGAAGCCGGCAAAACTATTGGGGCAGGATTGGTATCAACTCAAGCCATACGCCGAGGCGCAAATAGGATTGTTCTAGATCGAATCGCTAAGTCCGCGACTATCTTTGATGCTTGGGCTGATGAGCCATGGATCGTCGAAAATGCTTCAGTCCGAGTTTCGCTAGTATGCTTCGGTCGCCGTGACACTTATGGCACATCACATTTGAACGGGATTGATGTTGAAGATATTTACGCCGACTTAACTGGAGCAAGTATTGATTTAACATCAGTCGCAAAATTATTGGAAAATGACTCGATTTGCTGGCAAGGGACAATAAAGGTCGGAGACTTCGATATTGATGCTACCACAGCGCGGACTTGGCTGACTGCGCCCAAAAATCCAAATGGAAAAACCAATTTTGAAGTAGTTCGACCGTGGCTAAACGGCACGGGAATCACCGATAGAAATCCAGATAGATGGGTAATTGACTTTGGATGCGACATGTCAGAGGGCGATGCTGCACTATTTGAAGAACCTTTCCGGCACGTGAGCAAACATGTGAAGCCAATGCGAATGACAGTGCGCAGAGATGGGCATAAGAAGTATTGGTGGCGGCACGGTGAAGCACGCCCAGGAATGCGTCGTAAAGTTGCTAGTTTATCTCGATTTATTGTCACGCCCAGAGTTTCTAAGCACAGAGTGTTTGTTTGGACGAATGCCGCTGTGCTCCCAGACAGTCGGGTTAATGTGATTGCCCGGGATGACGATGTGACATTTGGCATTCTTCATACTCGATTCCATGAGGTATGGTCTTTGCGTCTCGGTGGTTGGCATGGAGTTGGTAACGATCCGCAATACACACCGAGTACTGGATTCGAGACCTTCCCCTTCCCCGAGGGGCTCACGCCGAACATTCCGGCCAAGGAATACAAAAACGATCCGCGCGCCAAGGCCATTGCCGCCGCAGCAGCGCGCCTCAACGAACTGCGCGAGGCGTGGCTCAATCCCGAGGATTTGGTAAAGCGCGAGCCGGAAGTGGTGCCCGGCTTTCCCGACCGCATTCTGCCACGCACCGAAAAAGCGGCGGCCGAACTCAAAAAGCGCACCTTGACGAATCTCTACAACACCCGGCCGCAATGGCTGGCCGACGCGCACGCGGCGCTCGACCGTGCGGTCGCCGCCGCCTATGGCTGGCCGCACGATCTGACCGACGACGAAATTTTGGCGCGGCTGCTCGCGCTCAATCTTGAGCGCGCGGCAGCGCAAGACAAAGCGGCAGCATCGGCGCCAGCGCGCGCCGCACGCGGCAAGAGCCCCAAAGCCTGATGCGCACCGGCGGCGACGCGTTGCCTTGTCGCCGCGCTCAACATCCCGCGCCGCGATTGGCGGCCAAGAACCGGTCGGTGTCGTCGAGCGAGGGCGGCGTTCCGCGCAGCAGTTTTGCGAACGACGCCACGATGTCCGCGTGCGCGACATTGTCGTAGAGCTTTGTCTGCACCTTGCCGCCCGCCGCCTGCATGGCTGCCGCCAATGCCAGCGTGTTGCGCGGCAAGACGGTTGCGTCGTTGCGGCCGGCCAGCAGCAGCATCGGCGGCGCTGGCGTGCGCGCGAACGAAATGGGCTGGGTTTCGGCGAGCGGCTCGAATTCGCCGAACACCGCTTTGAGGCTGCGGCCGCTCAACGGCAGAAAATCGTACGGACCGGCCAGCGCCACCACGGCCGAAATGTCGCGGCAGCGATCGACGCCCGCTTTTGCAAGCCATTGCGGATCGAGCGCCAGCATCGCCGCATTGTACGCCCCCGCCGAATGGCCCACGAGCGCAAGCGCGCCGCTCGCAAGATTCCTTGCGGCCAGATCGCGGCGGATTGCGGATACCGCCGCCGCATTGTCGGCGAGAAATTCGGGGAACCGGATTTGCGGAAAGACGCGGTAGTCCGGGATCGCCACCACGTAGCCGCGCGTCGCCAGCGCTTCGCCGACAAACAGGTAGTCCTGCTTGCGCCCGCCCGTCCACGCGCCGCCATAGAAAAAAACCACGGCTGGCGCGGATCCGCTTGCCCCCTCGGGAACGTACAGATCGTATCGCTGGCGTGGATCGGGGCCGAAGGCGATGTCGCGCTCGATCCGGTAGCCGTCCAGCGATACGGTCGCGTTGAGCAAACCCAATCCCGAACAACCGGCAAGCGCGCTTGCCGCCAGAAAGAGAACCATCCCGTGAAGCCAACGCATCGATTTTCCCCGTCTGGCAAACGCGCTTTGCAAATAGTCGTTACGCTGTTGGCGCTGATTCCGATCACTGTCGGCGCCGCCGGCATGCTCGGCGGCCCCGCGTCGGTCGGGGCGAGCGACCCGCCGCGCGATCTCGACAGCCATTTTCGCTATCTGTCGGGCATTTTTATGGCACTGGGTTTTGTGTTTTGGAGTTGCGTGCCGAACATCGAACAAAAAGGCGCGCTGTTTCGCGTGGCGAGCGCGCTGGTCGTTGCGGGCGGGCTTGGCCGCTTGCTCGCCTATGCGACGCAAGGCCCGCCGTCGGGCCTGCATGTCGCAGGGCTCGTCATGGAGCTTATCGTCGTCCCCGGCCTTGCCGTGTGGCAGGCGCGCGCGGCTATTTGATTTTGCCGCGCGCGGTGACGGGCCATGTGCCGATCGCGCGGCCGTCGCGCAGAAGTTCGTAGGTTTCGTGCAAGTGGATCGTCGTGTCGCCGTGGCCCGGCACCAGACGAACCTTGTCGCCAAGCCGGGGGGCAGGCGCCGCATCCGCATCGGCCACATCGGAATCGCGCTCCAGCACGCCGTGCTCGTCGCCGCCGAAGCGGAACTTCCAGCCGGGCAACCCAACCACGGCCGGCATGCCGCCATCGACCGAGATCGATTTGTAGCCCGCATCGAGAACGACGCGTCCGGGTGTGGGCAGGCTCATCGCGGTCGCAAGCACCCACAAGGCCTGTTCGAACGGGCGATAGGGATTGCCCGCTTCGTCGCCGATATCGGCGTATTGTTTGTCCATGAAAATGTAGCTGCCGCATTGCCATTCGGTGTAGCCCGCATCGGCCTGCAACAAAAAGCTGCCGGTCCCCGCCCCCGACACGATCGGCGGGGGCAGGCCTGCGCCGACAAGGGCCGAAACAAACGTGCCGAGCGTTGCATTGGCGGCTTCGGCGGCGGCCTTGCGCGCGGCAAAGCCATGCACGTGCTGCACGCCGCCATGGTACGCTTGCAGCCCGTCGAAGCGCAGACCCGGCGTGGTCGCGATCTTGCGCGCAAGGGCAACGGCCGCGGCGGGCGTTGCGACGCCGGTCCGCTTTTGGCCCAAATCGCAATCGACCAGCACGCCGATCTGGACGCCTTCGGCATGGGCGGCGTCCGCCAGCCAATCCACGCCCTGCGGATGGTCCGCGACCGTGCGCAGAACGACAAAATGCGCAAGGCGCGCAAGGCGCCGAAGTTTGTCCGATCCGACGATTTCGTTGGTGACCAGAATGTCGCCGATGCCGCCTTCGGCCAGGATTTCGGCTTCGCCCACCTTTTGGCAGCACACGCCGACTGCCCCGGCCGCGACCTGCAAGCGCGCGAATCGCGGCGATTTGTGGGTTTTTGCGTGCGGGCGCGGCTTGATGTTCGCGGCCTTGGCAAGGGCTGCCATCGCGGCGACGTTGCGCAAAACGGCGTCGTAATCGACGAGCAAAGCGGGGGTATCGAGATTTTCCATAGCGCGATAGTGCAAGGGTCCGGCAAAAAATCCAAGCGCGCATTGATTCTCGCCTGCGCCTTTGCCACATTGCGCTATCTGTCGTTTTGCCCCCCCTGGAAAGGTTTGCCCATGAAAAAGACCGTTCTTGCAGCCGGTATTGCCGCCGCCCTGCTCGCTGCCCCTGCCTTCGCGCAAAATGCGCCGGCCGTGCTGTTCGATGTGGGCGGGAAGTTCGACCGCTCCTTCAACCAGGCCGCCTTCGAAGGGGCCGAGCGCTTCAAGCGCGAGACCGGCGTGCAGTATGCCGAGTTCGAAATCCGCAACACGGCCGAGCGCGAACAGGCGATCCGCAACCTCGCGCGCCGCGGCGCTTCGGTCGTGGTCGCGGTCGGGTTCAGCAACCGCGCTGCGGTCGAAACCGTCGCCAAGGAATTCCCGGACGTGAAGTTCACGCTGATCGACAGCGTCGTCAATCTGCCCAACGTGCAGTCGATCACCTTCCGCGAGCACGAAGGCTCGTTCCTGGTCGGCATGGCGGCGGCGCTGGCGAGCAAGACCGCCAAGGTCGGGTTCGTGGGCGGCATGGACATTCCGCTGATCCGCAAATTCGCCAAGGGCTACGAAGAAGGCGCCAAGCACGTCAACCCGCAGATCGAAGTGGTGCAGAACATGACGGGCACCACGCCCGCCGCGTTCGCCGACCCGACGCGCGGGGGCGAACTGGCGCGCGGCCAGTTTGATCGCGGCGTGGACGTGGTCTATGCGGCGGCCGGCGCCACGGGGCTTGGCGTCTATCAGGCGGCCAAGGATGCGAACCGTCTGGCCATCGGCGTTGACAGCAACCAGAACCATCTGCATCCCGGCACCATGCTGACCTCGATGATCAAGCGCGTGGACGTGGCCGTCTACAACGCCATGGCAGAGGCGCGCGCCGGCACCTGGAAAGCCAGCGTCACCTCGCTCGGCCTCAAGGAAGAAGGCGTCGGCTACGCGATCGACACGAACAACCGCGCGCTGGTGACGGCCGACATGGAACGGCGCATCAACGAAGCGCGCGACGCGATCATTGCGGGCCGCATCCAGGTCACCGACGTCACGGCGACGCGCTAGGCGCATGCAGGCGTCGCCCGCCCTTACGCTTGCCGGCATCGACAAGCGTTTCGGGGCGGTGCATGCCAATCGGGCGGTCGATTTGTCCGTCGCCAAAGGCTCGATCCACGGCATCGTGGGCGAGAACGGGGCGGGCAAATCGACGCTGATGGGCATCGTCTACGGCTATTATGCGGCCGACGCGGGCACGATCAGCGTCGACGGCACGCCGGTGGCGATCGCGGATTCCAGCAGCGCCATCGCGGCCGGCATCGGCATGGTGCACCAGCATTTCATGCTGGTCGAAAATTTCTCCGTGCTCGAGAACATCCTGCTCGGCGCGGAGGGCGGCGCGTTGCTGGGGGCGGGCGAAAAAGCCGCGCGCGCGGCACTCGGCAAAATCATGGCCGACTATTCGCTGGAGGTCGATCTCGACGCCAAGATCGAAAATCTCGACGTGGGCGCCCAGCAGCGCGTGGAAATCCTCAAGGCGCTCTATCGCGGCGCGCGGATTTTGATTCTGGACGAGCCGACGGCCGTGCTCACCCCGCAGGAGGCCGACGCGCTGTTCCGCCTGCTCGATACCTGGCGCCAGCAGGGCCGCACGGTGATCTTGATCACGCACAAGCTGCGCGAGATTCTGGCGATCACCGACCGCGTCACCGTGATGCGCCAAGGCGCGGTCGTGGCGACCAAAAATACCCAAGACACGAGCCAAGAAGAACTCGCCGAGCTGATGGTCGGGCGGCGCGTGCAGCTGCGCACGGCCCGGCACGCGGGCGTGCGGGGCGCCGAAATTCTGCGCGCCGAAAATCTGCGCCATGTCGATGCGCGCGGCGTCGAGCGGTTGCGCGGCGTGTCGCTCGACGTGCGGGCGGGCGAAATCGTCGGCATCGCGGGCGTCTCGGGCAACGGCCAGAGCGAACTTCTCGAAGCGCTGGCGGGGCTGCTGCCGCTTTCAAGCGGTGCAATTTTCTATAAGGGCGAAAAACTGGCGCCGCCCGGCACGGCCGCGGCCAGCCGCGTCGCGCGCACGCTCGGCATCGCGCACGTGCCCGAAGACCGCCATCGCATGGGCATGGTCGTGGGCTATTCGGCGGCCGAGAGCGCCATCCTTGGCTATCACAGCGACGGCGAACTGGGCTTGGGGCCGCTGCTGTCGAACCGGGCGGCCACCGCGCGCACCCGGCGCATGATGGGCGCGCACGATGTGCGGCCCGCTTTGCCGGGTTTGCGCAGCGGCAATTTCAGCGGCGGCAACCAGCAAAAAATCGTGCTGGGGCGCGAGATCGACCGCGATCCCGATCTGCTGCTGGTCGGCCAGCCGACGCGCGGCGTGGATATCGGCGCGATCGAATTTATCCACCGCAGGCTGATGGCGCTGCGCGATGCGGGCAAGGCGATCTTGCTGGTCAGCTGCGAACTCGACGAAATTCTAGGCCTCTCCGACCGCATCCTGGTGATGTTCGACGGGCGCATCGTCGGCACGCTTGCGGGCGATGCGGCCGACGAGCGCACGCTTGGCCTCATGATGGCCGGCGCCATCGACCGGCCGGCGACGGCCGCGCAATGAGCGCGGGCGCGACATTGCCGCGATGGGTCGATTGGGGCGTGCTGCCGCTCGTCAATCTGGCGGTCGCGTTGCTGCTCTCGGGGCTGGTCGTGCTGGCGATCGGCGAGGATCCGATCCAGGCGATGCGCATCCTGGCGAACGGCGCCTTCGGCCATCCCGAAGCGATCGCCTTCACGCTGTATTACACGACGAATTTTGTGTTCACCGGCCTTGCGGTGGCGCTCGCCTTCCATGCGGGGCTGTTCAATATCGGCGGCGAAGGCCAGGCGTATGTCGCGGGCTTGGGGGCGGGCCTCGTGTGCCTGTATCTCGATTTCCTGCCGGGTTTTGCGGTCGTGCCCGCAGCGATCCTGGCGGCGGCGGCGTTCGGCGCGCTCTGGGGCGCCGTGCCGGGCTGGCTTGACGCCTATCGCGGCAGCCACGTGGTCATCACCACGATCATGTTCAATTTCCTGGCCGCCGCCTTGATGACGTATCTCATGACCAACTGGCTGCTCGATCCCGAACACGGCGCGCCCGAAAGCCGCCGTTTTGCGGGCCACACCACTTTGTGGACGATGCAGCAGATGCTGGGCTGGGTCGGCTTCAAGGCGCCGCGCAGCCCGCTCAACGCGTCGTTTTTTCTGGCCCTTGGGGCGGCCGTGTTCGTGTGGGCCTATGTGTGGCACAGCCGGGCCGGCTACCGGCTGCGCACGGTCGGGGCGAACCACAAAGCCGCCTTGTATGCGGGCATCGATCCCGCGCGCACGATCGTGGTCGCGATGGCGATTTCCGGCGCGCTGGCGGGGCTGATGGCCGTCAACGAAGTGCAAGGTGCGCAAGCGCGCCTGGTTTTGTCGTTCACGGGCGGCTACGGGTTCGTTGGCATCGCGGTTGCGCTGATGGGCCGCAACCATCCGGTCGGCGTTTGTTTGGCGGCTCTGCTGTTCGGCGCGCTCTACCAAGGCGGGGCCGAACTCGCGTTCGAAATGCGCAACATCAACCGCGAGATGGTGGTCGTCATCCAGGGGCTGATCATTTTGCTGTGCGGCGCGCTCGAAAACATGTTCCGCCCCGCCCTTTCGCGCCTGTTCGCGCGCGCGAGGGCCGCGTGATGGAAGACCAGTTCGCCCAGCTCGTCTCGCTGCTCGGCTCGACCGTGCGTCTGGCGGTGCCCTTGGTGCTGTGCGCGCTGGCGGGCCTGTTCGCCGAGCGCTCGGGCGTGGTCGATATCGGGCTCGAGGGCAAGATGCTGGCGGGCGCGTTTGCCGCCGCCAGCGTCGCGTTCTGGCTGCAATCGGCCTGGGCCGGGCTTGCCGCCGCCATGCTGGTCTCGACGGCCTTCGCGCTCGTGCACGGCTTCGCGTGCATCACGCATCGCGGCAATCAAGTGGTGGCGGGCATGGCGCTCAACGTGCTGGCGAGCGGGCTTACCGCCGTGCTGGCATTTGCGTGGTTCCAGGAGGGCGGCAAGACCCCGGCGCTTGGCGACGGCGCGCGCTTCCGCCCGATAGCGCTGCCCTTCGTCGAGGAAATCGGCGGCATTCCCTATATCGGTGCGATCTATGCGCGCCTGATATCGGGCCACAATGTACTGGTGTATATTGCAGCGGCCCTCGTGCCGGTCGTGGCCTTTGTGGTGTTTCGCACGCGCTTCGGGCTGCGGCTAAGGGCGGTCGGCGAAAATCCGCATGCGGTCGACACGGCCGGCATTTCCGTCGCGGGCTTGCGCTACAAAGCCATGCTCGCGAGCGGGCTTCTGTGCGGCATTGCGGGGGCGTATCTTTCGATCGCGCAGTCGGCATCGTTCCTGCGCGAGATGACGGCCGGCAAAGGCTTCCTTGCGCTCGCCGCGCTGATTTTCGGCAAATGGATGCCGGTCCCCACGCTGCTCGCGTGTCTGCTGTTCGCGTTTGCCGACGCGCTGCAAGGCCGCTTGCAGGGCGTGGCATTGCCCGTGATCGGCGTGGTGCCAGTGCAGGCGATCCAGGCGCTGCCCTATCTGCTGACGGTGCTGCTGCTGGCGGGGTTCGTTGGCAAGGCGCACGCGCCGCGCGCCAGCGGCATTCCCTACACCAAGGAAAAATAGGCATGGCACCGACCCCGCACGACGCCGCAAAATTTCTGCGCGACAAAATGGGCGTGCGCCGCCCGAAGATCGCCATCGTGCTGGGCTCGGGGCTGGGGCCGCTGGCCGACCGCGTGGAAAACGCCGTCGCGATTCCCTACGGCGAAATTCCGGGCTTCCACGTCTCCAGCGTCGCAGGCCATGCCGGACGTTTGGTGGTCGGGCACCTGGCGGGCGTCGAGATCGCGTGCCTGCAAGGCCGCGTGCACATGTACGAGGGCGCGCACCCCCCGTCGGTCAAACAGCCGATCCGCACGCTGAAAGCGCTCGGCATCGAACGGCTGGTGCTGACCAACGCCGCCGGCAGTTTCCACAAATCCAGCGACGAAGGCTCGCTCGTGCTGCTGAGCGACCATATCGCGTGGGCCAACATGAATCCGCTGGTCGGCCCCAACGACGACGAATGGGGGCCGCGTTTTTTCTCGGTGGCCGACGCCTACGACCCCGCGATGCGTGCCGTGCTGCAAAGCAACGCCCGGCGCCTTGGCATCGCGTTGCCCGAGGGCGTGTATGCCTGGTATCTCGGCCCCAATTTCGAAACGCCCGCCGAAATCCGCGCGCTGCGCGGGCTGGGCGCGGATCTGGTCGGCATGTCGACGGTGCCCGAGGTTCTGGTCGCGCGCCATTGCGGTTTGCGCGTCGTGGCGATCAGCGCCATAACCAATCTTGCCGCCGGCATGCGCCAGGGCCAGCATCTGAGCCACGAACACACCCAAAAGATCGCGGCTTTGTGCGGCGAACGTTTGGGCCGCCTGGTCGAAGCGAGCCTCGAAGGGTTGCTAACGGCGTAGCGCGCCGATCGTCGGCCAGAACGCGTCCCAACCGATGCGGATGCGGCGCCAAAATTCGGGCTCGGGCAAAATTTCGACCAGCTTGCCCGCGCAGCCCTCGGCATCCCACACCCACAAATGCGCGCGCTTCGCCCGACACGCCATCAACTGGTGCTGGATCTGCGCATGGTCGTAAGGCGTGGCACTGCCTGCCGCCGCCAGGCGCCAGCGTTCGTGCGCGCGTCCGCGATAGGGCGTTTTGATTTCCAGCAGCGTTTCGCCGTCGTCCGAGATTCCGTCGAGACTGCAGCCATACGCGCCGTCGACGAACATCGCGGCTTCCATGCTGCCATGCAGCTTGGCGTAAGCCGCGCGCGCGACGGGCTCCTGCGCGGTGGCTTTTTGCATGGCCCGATTGACGAAAACGGAACCGCCTTGCTTCTGTTTGCGCAAATTGGCAAGCGCGCTCGAATAGGGCGACAGCCCCAGCACGGCGGGCGTTTCGCTGGCCATGCGCAAGCCGCGCCGAAGTTCGAGCCATTCGCGTGTGCCCTGCGCCATGTCGATCCGCTGCGGGGCAGCCTTCGGCAGCGACGCCAGCGGATCGTCGGGCGACCGGGTGTCGGCCCAAAAGCGCGTTTGGCAATCGGGACATTGCACGACGCCCACAGCGTCGGCGGGCAACGCGAGCGACGTCGGGCAAACGGGACATTGGCGTGGCATGGCGGCTTTCGTGGGGACGATACGCATGCGCGGCGCACAGAGCATCTTCGTCCGCCAGGACGTGCATGCACGCGGCCTTGCGGCAACGCAAGAGACTTGCCGCACGCGACCGGATCGCATTCTTTCTCAAGTCGCGCAAAACTGGTACTTTGCCTCGGCATTGCCCCCCAACCCGGATATTGGCCGTTTGACGATGGATTCACGCCCGACCGCCCTTCGCGCACTCGCAGCGCTCGATCTTACCAGCCTCAACGATTTGGACGACGAAGCCGCCGTCGCCAAACTTTGTACACGCGCCCAAACGCCGCATGGGCCTGTGGCGGCCGTGTGCGTCTGGCCGCGTTTTGCGGCACAGGCCAAGGCGGCGCTGGCAGGCACGTCGATCAAGGTCGCCTGCGTCGCCAATTTTCCGAGCGGCAGCGAAGCGCGCGCCGACGTTCTGGATCTCGTGCGCCGCACGCTGGCAGCAGGCGCCGACGAAATCGATCTCGTTTTCCCCTATCGCGAATGGCAGCGCGGCGAAACGGTCAAGGCCGAAACGATGGTGGGATCCGTCAAAGATGCCTGCGGCAACCGCAAGCTGAAGCTGATCCTGGAAACCGGCGCGTTCGCCGACATGGCGCGTCTTGCGCGTGCCTGCAAAGTCGCGCGCGAAGCCGGGGCCGATATGCTGAAGACCTCGACCGGCAAGATCGCCGCTGGCGCCACGCCCGACGCCGCGCGCGTGCTGCTCGAAGCGGGCGGCGGGTTCAAAGTTTCGGGCGGCGTGCGCACGCTTGCGGACGCCGCGTTGTATTTGGACCTCGCCGACCAAATTCGCGGCCCCGGTTGGGCGACAAGCGACAATTTCCGCATCGGCGCGTCGGGGTTGCTCGACGTGCTGCTCGCAACCCTCGACGGCACGCAAGCCGTCGCCGCCCGACAAGGCTATTAGCGCATGCTGCCGCAAGAACTGATCCGCAAAAAGCGCGACGGCTCCCGCCTCGCGGACGCCGAAATCGCCCAGCTTGTCGCCGGCATTGCCGACGGCAAGGGCCTGGCCGACGCGCAAGTGGGCGCGCTTGCCATGGCGCTGTTCTTGCGCGGCATCGACACGGGCGAATGCGTGGCGCTGACGCGCGCGATGACCGGTTCGGGCGACATTCTGGACTGGCGCGATCTGGATCTGCCCGGCCCCGTCGTCGACAAACATTCGACCGGGGGCGTCGGCGACAAGGTCAGCCTGATGCTTGCACCCTGGGTTGCGGCATGCGGCGGGTTCGTCCCGATGATCTCGGGTCGCGGGCTTGGCCATACCGGCGGCACGCTCGACAAGCTCGAAAGCATTCCAGGCTACAATGCCGTGCCGGACAACGCGCGCTTCCGCCGCACGGTCAAAGAGATTGGCTGCGCCATCATCGGCCAGACCGCCAATCTTGCGCCCGCCGACAAGCGGCTCTATGCGATCCGCGACGTGACTGCGACGGTCGAATCGATCGGTCTCATCACGGCCTCGATCCTGTCGAAGAAACTGGCGGCAGGGCTCGGCGCCCTTGTGATGGACGTCAAATTCGGCTCGGGCGCGTTCATGGCGGCGTATGACGACGCCAAGAAGCTCGCGCGTTCGATCGTCGATGTCGCGAACAAGGCGGGGCTGAAGACGCGCGCCCTGCTGACCGATATGGACGTACCGCTCGGCCGTGTTGCGGGCAATGCGCTGGAAGTGCGCGACGCGATTCTGTTCTTGCAGGGCAAGGGCGATAAGCGCACGCACGCCTGCACGCGCGCGCTGGCGATCGAAATGCTCGATCTGTCGGGCATCGCGCCGCGCGACGCCGCCGCCAAAAAACTGGATGCCGCACTTGCCAGCGGCGCTGCAACCGAGCGTTTTGCAAAAATGGTGGCAGCGCTTGGCGGGCCGGCCGATCTGGTCGAGCGGCCCGAAAGATATCTGGCGGCTGCCCCCATCGTGCGGCCGCTCTTGGCACCACGCTCGGGAAGCGTTGCCAAGATCGCGACGCGCGCGGTCGGCATTGCCGTCCTGGAATTGGGCGGCGGACGCAGCGATCCCAAGGCCGCGATCGACCCGGCAGTTGGTTTTAGCGACCTTGCGGAATTGGGACAGGCGGTCGGTCCCGACCGGCCGCTTGCAATAATGCATGCGCGCGACGAAGCCAGTGCCGCACGCGCAGCCGCAACGCTGTCGGCCGCGTTCGAACTTGCCGATGCGCCAGCACCGGGCGCAGCCGATAGACCGGTCGTGCGCGAAACCGTGGAGGCTTGAGCCCATGGCGCGCGCCTTCGTGCTGGTGATGGATTCGTTTGGCATCGGCGCGACGCCGGACGCCGTGCGCTTTGGCGACCAGGGCGCCGATACGTGGGGCCATATTCGCGCGGCTTACCGGCCGCACGTGCCCAATCTTGTGCGCCTGGGCCTCGATGCCGCGCACGCGGCGGCGACGGGGACGCGCTACGACGGTCCGCCGCCGCAAGGCTGGTTTGGCGCGGCGCGCGAGCGCTCGTTCGGCAAAGACACGCCCTCCGGCCATTGGGAGATGGCGGGGGCGCCCGTCGAATTCGACTGGGGCTATTTCCCGAAGCGCGAACCGTGTTTCCCGGCCGAGCTGATCGCAGCCCTGATCGAGCGCGGCGGCCTTCCGGGCGTGCTGGGCGAGCGCCATGCCTCGGGCACCACCATCCTCGACGAATTGGGCGCGGCGCACATCGCGTCTGGCAAACCCATCGTCTACACGTCGGCCGACAGCGTGTTCCAGATTGCCGCCCACGAAACCCGTTTCGGGCTCGCGCGGCTGCTGGATCTTTGCAAGCTCGCCTTCGAACTGGTTCAGCCCTACAAAATCGGCCGCGTGATCGCGCGCCCGTTTTTGGGCGAAACCGTCGGAACTTTCAAACGCACCAACAACCGCAAGGACTACGCCGTGCGCCCGCCCGAGGCGACCTTGTTCGACCGCCTGACCCAAGCGGGCCGCCAGACCGTCGCGATCGGCAAGATCGGCGACATTTATGCGCACCAGGGCACGCAGATCGAAATCAAAGCCGACGGCAACGACGATCTGATGGCCAAAACCTTGGAGGCGATCGCGACAGCCGCCGACGGCAGTTTGACCATGACGAACTTCGTCGATTTCGACACGCTGTACGGCCATCGGCGCGACGCGGCCGGCTATGCGGCGGCGCTGGCCGCTTTCGACCGCCATTTGCCGCACGTCGAGGCCGCTTTGCGCCCCGGCGATATCGCAGTGCTGACGGCCGACCATGGCTGCGATCCGACCTGGCCCGGCAGCGACCACACGCGCGAGCATGTGCCGGTGATTTGCTTCGGTCCCGATCTTGGCGGGCGCGATCTTGGCATCCGCCCCAGTTTTGCCGATATCGGTCAGACGCTGGCGCGGCATCTGGGTATCGCCCCGCTGGCGCACGGGCAAAGTTTTTTGCCCGGCCAAGCGAAAGATTGACCCAAATCATTTTTGCGGGCGGCGGCGGCGGGCACACTCGCTGGCATGATGAAACCCGAAGCCCTCGCCATGGCCGAAGCGCGCGTGCCGCGCTATACGAGCTATCCCACCGCTCCCCATTTCAAACCCCAGATCGACGGGGCGCGCGTCCAAAGCTGGCTCGGCCAGATCGACGCGACCAAGCCCGTGTCGCTGTATCTGCATGTGCCGTTCTGCGGCAAGCTTTGCTGGTATTGCGGCTGCAACACGTCGATCGCCAACAAATACGATGCGGTCGGGCAGTTCGTCGATACGCTGCTGGCCGAAATCGACGCGGTTGGCGCTGCGACCGGCCGACGCCTGCGGGCGGGCCACGTTCATTTTGGCGGCGGCACGCCAAACGCGCTGTCGCCCGCCGACTTTGCGCGCCTGGCAGCGCATCTGCGCGCCACATTCGACATCGGCCGCGACGTGCCGTTCGAAATCGAGATCGACCCGCGCCCGCTCGATGCCGCGATGGCAAGTGCTTTGGCGGAAGCGGGCGTGAGCCGCGTCAATTTCGGCATCCAGGATTTCGACCCCCAGGTGCAGGCGGCGATCAACCGCATCCAGCCGGTCGAACTCGTGGCCGAAAAAATCGGCCTGCTGCGCCAAGCGGGACTCGATGAATTCGGCGTCGATCTGCTGTACGGCCTGCCGTACCAGACCGACGCCAGCATCGCGCGCACGGTGGGCGAATTGGCGCAATTGGGTGCCGCACGCGTATCGCTGTTCGGCTACGCGCATGTGCCGTGGATGAAGCCACACCAAGAACTGCTCGAACCGCACGGCCTGCCCGGCACCGACGAACGGATGCGACTGGCGGCAACAGCGCACGCGGCCCTGGCGGCGGCGGACTATGCGCGCGTGGGCATCGACCATTTTGCCAAGACGGACAACGCGCTGGCCGTAGCCGCGCGCGACGGACGCCTGCGGCGAAACTTCCAGGGCTACACGACCGACACGGCCGACACGCTGATCGCGTTCGGCCCGTCGGCGATTTCGGCTTTTGCCCAGGGCTTTGCCCAAAACCACACGCGTCTCAACGAATGGCGCGCGGCCGTGCTTGACGGACGCCTGCCCGTCGTGCGCGGCTGTGCCACCAACCCGGACGACCATGTGCGCGCCGACGCGATCGAGCGTTTGATGTGCGACTTCGCGCTCGATCTTGGCGCGCTCGCGCAGGCGCACCGGATGGCGGCGCACCCGCTCGACTATTTTGCGGGCAGCTTGGCCCAGATCGACCGTTTGGCGGCCGAGGGGCTGTGCGTGCGCGACGGCCTCAAAATCGCGATCCCGGCGGCGGCAACCAATTTCGCGCGCGTCGTCGCCTCGGCCTTCGACGCCTATCTCGAAACGGGCGACGCCAAATACTCGGTCGCGGTCTGAAGCGGCACGACCGAGCATCGTGGGATCTGACACGCAGCGTGGTTCTAGAGCCACGCCGCGCGGTGGTCTTTGGCATACTCTATGAACGAAATCGGTTTCCGCCCTGCGATACGCGCGACCGCGTCCGTCGTACGCTCAGCAAAGCCTGCCTTGAAATAGCTTAGAATCAGAAGCAAGAACTCCGAATAATCGCGCGGCATTCCCCCAGCCAATAGATCGTCGAGCATCGCGGCGGGCGCAATATCTTCGAAAACGATCGATTTGCCGGTTTCCGCGGAGAGGATTTTGGCGACTTCGCCATGATCAAGCGCTTCACTGCCCGTCAAATCGAAGTCGCGATTGTCGTGGACGACCGAGAGCAACAATTCCGCAGCAACGGCCGCAATATCGCGCGCGTCGATGAAACTGCCTTTGGCTGCGCCGACGGGCAGCAGAATTTTGCCCTGTGCGCGAATGCCGTGCAGCCAATAGCTGTTGAAATTCTGCATAAACCAGTTGGGCCGCACGATATTGTAGGCGACGCCCGAATTTTCGAGGTGACGTTCGGCCTTGCGCAGCGGCGCATTTTCGTCCGCATTGGCGCCCATCGCGGACATCAGCACGATTTTCCCGACGCCCTGCGCTTTTGCAGCGTCGATCACGGGAGCCAGCAGCACGTCCTGGTTCGTATGTCCGGGCGGCGCCAGAAGGAACGTGCGCGTCACCCCCGCAAATGCCGTTGCCAGACCGTGCCTCGTTTGCAGGTTCAAGGCGATCTGATCGGCAGCCGCCACCGGTCGGCTGGTCGCGCGCAGAACCGTCTGCCCTTTGTCCGACAGCGCTTTTACCAAATACGTGCCAACCGTTCCGTTTGCGCCGATCACCAATGTTTTTGCCATCTGAAGCTTCCTTTTGCCGGGGTTACGGAAACAATTTGGCATGTCGAATATGAACTAAAAATGGACAAAAATACGTAAATCATGTCTAATCGTACCATGGATCTACTGACCGACATTCTCCGTCAAGCGGGGCTGCAACGCCGCGTGCTCGATCTTCGACATTTGCCGTCCGACCAAGCCGTGCGCTTTCCGTGCGACAAAAGCATCGGGCTGCATATCGCGGTGGAAGGACCGGTGCATATCCATGCCCGCGCTTTGGTCGTACCGCTTGTGCTTGAAACCGGCGACATCGCGCTGATGGCCCGCGGATGCCACCATTTTTTGAGCGCGACACCCGCGCCTGACCTCGCGCAGGCGCGCACGATCGAGCACGCGCAGCGCGATACGCCAAACGGCGGTGGGTCCGGCGCGATTGCCATCAGCGGCGCCTATCAGCTGTGGAACGCACCGCTTCATCCGTTTTTGGCAAAGCGCGCGGAATGGTTCGTCGTGCGCGGCGCGCAGCTGGCCCCGCAAGCGCCGATCTCGCTCGCAGTCGCATTGCTGAAGGCGGAAGCGCGCGGGCACCAGCTCGGTGCGGAGACGATTGTCAACGGACTGCTCGACGTGCTGCTGGCACATCTGCTGCGCGCGATGATCGAGCGCGAGGCTGCCAACGGCCCCAGTTGGAGCCGCGCCGTCGCAGATACGCATGTCGAAAACGCCGTAGCGCTGATGCACGGCAATTTCGCGCATCCCTGGACGCTCGAGGAGCTTGCAGCGCGTGTCGGGCTTTCGCGCACGCGGCTGGCCGAACGTTTTCGCGACGCGATGGGCGACACGCCGCTCGCGTATCTGCGCACCGTGCGCATGCAAGCGGCGACGCGCATGCTGAGCGAAAGCGACTGCAAGCTGGAAGCGGTGGCGCGCGACGTGGGTTACCAGGACGCATTCGGTTTTTCGAAGATCTTCAAACGCGTTGTGGGCGTTACACCCAAGGAGTTCCGCCGCCGCGATACGGCCGAACGATCCAATCCCTGGCGCTTCGCCGCACAATAGCGCTCGACCTTGCGGGCCAACGCGCGTTTAACTTGCCGTCATCCTTCCCGCAGCGAGGCCGATCCATGACGCGCGAAAATGCCATTGCCGCCGCCGAACGCCATTTCGACGACGGCACGTTCAAAAAAGATTTGGCACGCCGCGTGGCGTTCAAGACCGAGAGCCAGAATCCCGAACGCGCGGCCGATCTTGCCGCCTATCTCGAAACCGAGATGCGTCCCGCCTTCGAAGATCTGGGCTTTTCGGTGCGCATGCTCGCGCATCCGCGCGCCAAAGGGCCGTTCCTGCTCGCCACGCGCATCGAAGATCCCGCCCGCAAAACCGTGTTCGGCTACGGCCATGGCGATGTCATTCGCGGCCAGGACGCGCAATGGCAGGACGGCCTGTCGCCCTGGCAGCTGGTCGATGCGGGCGAGCGCTGGTACGGGCGCGGCACGGCCGACAACAAAGGCCAGCATTCGATCAATTTGGCGGCCCTCGCGGCCGTGCTGAAAACGCGCGGATCGCTTGGCTTCAACGCCAAATACCTGATCGAAATGGGCGAGGAAGTCGGCTCGCCCGGTTTGCGCGAAGTGTGCGCCGCCAACAAAGACCTGTTCGCAGCCGATCTGCTGGTCGCATCCGACGGCCCGCGGCTGCGCGCCGAGCGGCCCACGCTGTTCTTGGGCTCGCGCGGCTCGATGAATTTCGATCTGGAGATCGATGCGCGCGCGGGCGCGCACCATTCCGGCAATTGGGGCGGACTGATCTCCAACCCCGGATTGCAGTTGGCCCACGCGCTTGCCAGCATCGCCGGTCCCACGGGCCAGATCCGCATTGCCGACTGGGTCCCTGGCGAACTGCCCGCCGCCGTGCGCGCGGCGCTGGCCGATTGCGAAGTCGACGGCGGTGCGGACGGCCCCAAGGTCGAGCCCGACTGGGGCGAGCCCGGCCTTTCGCCGGCCGAACGCGTGTTTGGTTGGAGCGCGTTCGAGGTGCTGGCGTTTCGCACCGGCAATCCCGACAACCCCGTCAACGCGATCCCGCCCACGGCGTGGGCGCGCTGCCAGTTGCGCTACGTGGTCGGCACCGAACCCGAAACAATCTTGCCCGCCTTGCGCCGCCATCTCGATCGGCACGGGTTTGCGATGGTCAAGATTTCGTCGACGCGCGAGGAAGTGTTCCGCGCGACCCGCCTCGACCCCGACAACGAATGGGTTCGCTTTGCGGTCGCAAGCCTTGCGCGCACGACCAATGCCAAACCTGCCGTGTTGCCCAATCTGGGCGGCTCGTTGCCCAACGACATCTTCAGCGATGTCCTGGGCCTGCCCACGGTATGGGTCCCGCATTCGTACCCGGCCTGCGCGCAGCACGCGCCAAACGAGCATATTTTGCCCGCCGTCGCGCGCGAGGGGCTGCGCTTGATGGCCGGACTTTATTGGGATATCGGCGCACGCGATTGACAGGCGATGCGGGCGCATCGTTATATCCGTTCGGATATAACGAAAAGGCGACCGATGCGCGCGCTGCTTGTCTTGCTGGGTCTGGTATTCGCGCCGCTTGCGGCGTCCGCGCAGGCGCCGCTTGTCTATGCCGCCGCGTCGCTCGCCGATGCGTTGCCGGCAGCGGTCGCGGCAACGGGTCTCGCCGCGCGGTTTTCGTTCGCCGCCTCCTCGACGCTCGCGCGCCAGATCGACAACGGCGCGCCCGCCGATCTTTTTGCGTCGGCCGACGCGGCGTGGGCCGATTATCTGGACGCACGCGGCAGGCTGGTTCCAAAATCGCGCCGCAGTTTCCTTTCCAACCGTTTGGTCGTCGTTGCGCCCGCCTCGAACGCGGCCTTGCTCGATCTTGCGGCACCGGGCGCCTTTGCGGCACGGCTTGGCGCGGGCCGCATCGCGGCAGGCGATCCAGCGCACGTGCCTGCCGGACGCTACGCGCAGCAGGCGCTGGCGTCGCTGGGCCTGTGGGCATTGGCCGAACCGCGCCTCGCGCGCGCCGACTCGGTGCGCGCAGCGCTTGCCCTGGTCGAGCGCGGCGAAGCGCCGCTTGGCATCGTTTACGCAAGCGATGCCAGTCCGCGCACGGCCGTAGTTGCGAGCTTTCCGGCCGACAGCCATGCGCGCATCGTCTACCCGTTTGCGCTGGTTGCGGGCCGCGACACGCCCGCCAACGTCGCGCTGCTCGAAGCGATGGCGTCGCCAGCGGCCTTGGCCGCATTCCGCAAACACGGATTTTGGGTCGACTGAGATGCCCCATTTCAGCGACGCCGAATGGGCCGCGATAGCGCTGAGCCTGCGCATCGCGTTGGTGTCGGTCGGATGGGCGTTGCCGCCTGCGATCGCGGTCGCATGGCTGCTGGCGCGCACGAACTTTCCCGGCAAAGCGGTGCTCGATGCGGTCGTGCATTTGCCGCTTGTGCTGCCGCCCGTCGTGGTCGGCTACGCGCTGCTGCTGCTCTTCGGCATTCGCGGGCCGATCGGCGAATGGCTCGACGCGCAATTCGGCATGCGTTTGGTTTTCACGGCCGAGGGCGCCGCCCTGGCAACGTCGGTGATGGTCTTTCCGCTGCTCGTGCGCGCGGTGCGCCTCTCGGTCGAAGCGCTCGACCCCGGTCTCGACGAGGCCGCAAAAACGCTGGGGGCTGGCGCGCTCGACCGGTTCTTTACGATTTCGCTGCCGCTGATCGCCCCCGGCATTCTGGCGGGCGCTGTGATCGCGTTTGCCGCCAGCCTTGGCGAGTTCGGGGCCGTGATCACGTTCGCGTCGAACGTGCCCGGCGAGACCCAGACCTTGCCGCTGGCGATCTATGCAGCCACGCAGAGCCCCGACGGCGACGCAACGGCGGCGAAGCTTGCGGCCGTCTCGCTGCTGCTGGCGCTTGGCGGATTGCTGGCCGCCGAACTGGTCGCCAAGCGCTTGCGAAAAATGCTCGGTCGCTGATGCCGCAGCTCGATTTTCGCATGCGCGCAGGCAACTTTGCGCTCGACGTCAAGCTTGCAGCGCCCGACGGCGGCGTGCTGGCGCTGTTCGGGCGATCGGGGGCTGGCAAGACATCCATCGTGCGCGCGATCGCGGGGCTGGCGCGCCCGCACGAAGGCTCGATCGAGATCGGCGGGCGCACGCTGTTCGACGCGGCCAAGAACATCGACGTTGCGGCCGAGGACCGGGCCGTCGGCTATGTGTTCCAGGACTCGCGCCTGTTCCCGCATCTGAGCGTCGAGGGCAATCTTCGCTACGGGCTCAAACGCGCGCGCGCGCGCGCGCAGCCGATCGCGTTCGATGCGGTCGTGGCGTTGCTCGGCATCGGCGATTTGCTGGCGCGCCGGCCCTGGCATCTGTCGGGGGGCGAGCGCCAGCGCGTGGCGATCGGTCGCGCCTTGTTGGCCCAGCCGCGCATTTTGCTGCTCGACGAGCCGCTCGCGTCGCTCGACCATGCGCGCAAGGCCGAGCTGTTGCCGTATCTTGAAAATCTTCATGCGCAAACGCGCGTGCCCATCGTCTATGTCAGCCACGCGCTCGACGAGGTGGTGCGACTGGCGGACACGCTGGCCATCGTCGATCGCGGGCGCATTGCGGCATTCGGCCCGGTGGGCGAAGTGGCAAGCCGCCTGGACCTGCGCCCCTTGGCCGGGCGTTTCGAAGCCGGCGCCGTGATCGACGCCAAAGTGGAGCGCCACGACGCGGCGTATGCGCTGACCTATCTTAGGTTTGCGGGCGGCGAATTGGCGGTCCCTTTGCTCCAGGCGCCCGCGGGCTCGGGCGTGCGCGTGCAGATCCGCGCGCGCGACGTACTGCTGGCGAGCAAAAAGCCCGAAGGATTGTCGGCGCGCAACGTGCTTGCGGGCCGCGTCGTCGATCTGATTCCGGAAGAAGGCGCTTACGCCGAACTCGCCGTCGCGATCGGACAAACGCGCCTGATCGCGCGCATTACGCGCGCGTCGCTCGACGATCTGGATCTTGCGCTTGGCAGTCCCGTGTTTGCGATCGTAAAGTCGGTGGCCGTCGATCGCATCTCGATTCTACCAGATTCCATTGGACGCCATGCCGGGTGATGCCCGATGCTCCGGGTCCTTGCGTTGAGGAGCACCCATGGACCTTAAATCCTACATTCACGACGTGCCGGATTTTCCGAAGCCCGGCATCTTGTTTCGCGATATTTCGCCGCTTTTGGCGTCGTCGGCCGCGTGGAAATCGGCGGTCGACCGGCTGGCCGAGGCGGTCGCCCCCTTCAAACCCGATCTGCTGGCCGGCATCGAAAGCCGCGGCTTTTTGGTCACAGCGCCGCTGGCGCTGACCATGGGGTGCGGCTTCATGATGGTGCGCAAGCGCGGCAAGCTGCCGGGCAAGACCATTCCGCACACCTATGCGCTGGAATACGGCGAGGACACGATCGAAATCCAGAACGATGCCGTCAAGCCCGGCATGCGCGTGGTCGTGCTCGACGACGTGCTTGCCACCGGCGGCACGCTCAATGCGGCGATCTCGCTGCTGCAAAAGGCGGGCGCCGAAGTCTGCTCCGCCGCCTGCATCATCGAGCTTACCTTCCTTGAGGGCCGCAAGCGGCTGCCAGTTCCCTTCGACAGCTTGGTCCGGTACTAGGCGCGACGGCCATGTCGGTCTCGATTGCCTTTGCCATCGGCGCCGTCGCGGCCGCAGCCGCGGTCGGCAGCTTATGGTTTGTGGCCGATGCGCGTCGACGCCGACGCGATTTGAACGATTTCGTCCGAACGAGCACCGATCTGGCGTGGGCCACCGACGCCGATCTCGCATTTCGCCCGGCAGATGCGGATGGCTACGGCGCGTTGCGGGCCGGGGGGCTCGGCGTTTCGTCGCTGCACGATCTGGCTGCGCGCATCGACCCGATCGCGGGCGCGCGCTTGGCCCAGGCGTTGGACGCGCACGAACCCTTTGGCGACATCCGCGTTTCGGCCGCAACCGACGACGCGACAAGCAAATGGTATTTGCTGGCCGGCGCGCCGATCCGCGATAGAGCCGGGCGTTTTGCGGGCTATCGCGGGCTCGCGCGCAACATATCGCTGGACGTCGCCAACGAGGCGGAACTCGCCGAAAAATCGCGTGCACTCGACACGCTGCAAGGTCGCCTCGACAATTTCACCATTCTGTCGGCCGACTGGCTGTGGGAACAGGATGCCGACCACCGGATCGTCTATTTGTCGAGCCCAAGCCGCATGGCGCTCAGCGATGACGTGCACCGGTTCATCGGCGTGCGGCGCTGGGAGCGCGCGATCGACCGGGCGGCCAACGGCGATATGGAAGCCCACAAAGCCGATCTGGCGGCGCGCCGTACGTTCCGCGATTTTCGCCTGCTGCGCACGCTGTCCGACGGATCGGTGCGCACAATCTCGGTCTCAGGCCGGCCGATTTTCACGGCCGACGGCGCGTTCGCGGGCTATCGCGGCACGTCGAAGGACATAACCGACGAACTCGCGACGGCCGAGCGCGCCCGCACGGCGGAGGCGACGCTGCTGCGCGCCTTCGAGCTTCTGCCGATGTCGGTAGCGATCTTCGATGCTGCCGGAAAGCTCGTTTTCTTCAATCAAGAATACGCCAGAGCGATCAATATCGAAGGCCTGCTGACGCCCGGCATCGGCTATCTGCAGATCGTCGAGCGGCTGTTCGCCGCAGGCCGCCTCGGTTCGCGCGACGATACGATCGAGAGTTGGCAAAAGGAAGTCGCGGCGCTCGATTCGGCCTCTACCGCCGCGCGCAACGTCGCCTTTGCCGACGGGCGCGCCTACGAACGGCGCATGCAGCGTTTGCCCGACGGCGGTTTTGCGGTCATCGCGCTCGACGTCACGGTCGAGACTGCGCGCGCGAGAGAGATCGCGCAAAAAACCCAGATCCTCGAACGCATGATCGACAATATCGACGAAGGCATCATCATCTACGATGCGGACGCCAAACTCGTCGCCTGCAATAGAAAAGCGCAGGACATGCTGGATGCGCCGCCCGAATTCGTGACGCTCGGCCGATCCTTCTTGGACATTGTCCGCTTCCAGATCGAGCGCGGCGACTTTGGCAAGATCGACGATGTCGAGACCGAGATCACGCGCCGATTGGCGCGAAACCGCTTCGGCCAGACATCGGTCGACGAAAGCTGGCGGCGGGGTCGGCGCTATATCCAGACGCGCCGCTCGCCGTTGCCGGACAGCGGCTGGGTGACGCTGCTGCTCGACCTCACCGACCGGCGCGAGAACGAAGAAGCGCTGCGCCGAACCAAGGAAGCGGCTGAGGCCGCCAATCGCGCAAAATCGGATTTCCTGGCGCATATGAGCCACGAGCTGCGAACGCCGCTCAACGCCGTGATCGGCTTTTCCGAGATCATTGCCCGCGAGCTTTTTGGACCCGTGGGGGAAAAACGCTACGCCGAGTACGCGCGGGACATCCACGCTAGCGGCACGCACCTGCTGAACGTCATCGGCGATATTCTGGACATTTCAAAGGCCGAGTCCGGCAGCGTGGAAATCGACGAAGCGCCCATCGCCACCCCAGCCCTGGCGGCGGCGTGCCTGCGCTTGATCGCGCCGCGCGCGGCGGCGGGCCAAGTGCGCGTAGCAAGCGACCTTGCGAGCGGCCTGCCAATGGTGCGGGCCGACGAGCGGCGCATGAAACAGGTGCTGATCAACCTGTTGGCCAATGCCGTCAAGTTCACGCCGCCCGGCGGCCTTGTGACGTTGACGGCACGGCTGGACGGCGATGGCGGGCTCGAACTTTGCGTGACCGATACCGGCATCGGCATGCGCGCCGAAGACATTCCGCGCGCCCTGGAACCGTTCGCGCAGATCGACAGCGCGCGCGCGCGCCGCCTGGAAGGCACGGGGCTGGGCTTGCCCCTGTCGCGCAAACTGGTCGAACTGCACGGCGGCACGCTCAGTATCCGCAGCGAAATCGACAAGGGCACGACCGTGGCGGTCCGCTTGCCCGCGACGCGCACGATCGCGCAGCCGCCGCTGCAAGCAAATTGAGCGGACTTTTCGTACAACAACTTTCGCAGCGCAAATCTCCATGACCGCACCCGACCCACGCCGCTCCTCGCCTGCCGCCTTGCGCAATCGCAGCGCCATCCTGGAAGTCCTGCAAACACACCTGCCCAAACGCGGCACAGTGCTCGAAATTGCATCGGGAAGCGGCGAACATGCCGTGCATTTTGCGCGAAACTTGCCGGGCCTCGTTTGGCAGCCGAGCGATCTGGACCCCGCCAACCGCCTGTCGGTCGCAGCGCATCGCGCGGATGCGAATCTTGCCAATCTTCGCGAACCTGTCGCCCTCGACACTTGCGGCGATTGGCCGACGCTTTCGGTCGACGCGATCTTCTGCGCCAACATGATCCATATCGCCCCATGGGAAGCCGCTTTGGGGCTGCTGGCAGGCGCCAGGCGGGTGCTGCGCGAAGGGGCGCCGCTGATCCTTTACGGTCCGTATTTCGAAGCCGACAGGCCGCCTGCCCCGTCGAATGTCGCGTTCGACGCAGATCTGCGCCGCAGCAATTCGGCGTGGGGCATTCGCGCGCTGGCAGACGTGAAAATGGCGGCCTCGGGCTTCGGTCTGTCGCTACGCATCGACATGCCGGCCAACAATCTATGCTTGGTTTTCCGACGCAACGGGCTTTAGATCGACCGCAACCTCAAGTTTGTGGGCGCCGCCGCCCAGAATTACGCCGCGAATGGGCGCGATATCGCCATAGTCGCGGCCCCAGCCGAGCACGACATGCTCGTCGCTGACGATCAGATCGTTGGTCGGGTCGAGATCGATCCAGCCAAACCCCGGGACGAAGGCGGAAATCCAAGCGTGGCTGGCATCCGCGCCCGCGCGCCGCGTCTGCCCTTCGGCCGGATAGGTGCGGATATAGCCCGACACGTAGCGCGCGGCGAGCCCCATGGCGCGAACGCCCGCGATCATCACATGCGCGAAATCCTGGCATACGCCGCGGCGCAATTGCATGACCTCGGCCACTGGCGTCGCGACATTGGTCGCGCGCGCGTCGAACGCGAATTCGGCCTTGATGCGCCGGTTGAGATCGAGCAGGCACGCGAGCAAGGGCGCGCGGGGTGCAAAGGACGCGGCCGCAAACTCGCGCACCGTATCGTCGAACGCCGCCATCGGCGAGGCGCGAACGAATTCGACCGCCGCCGTATCGGCCGGCAGACCGCCGCCGTCGAGCGCGTCGCGCACGGTTTCCCAGGCGGGCGTGGAATCGGGCGGCGGGCTTGGCGGAAACTTGACGTCGACAAGGCAGCGCGCATCGACGACCAGCTCGGCATGCGGTTCCTCGAGCGACATGTGCGTGACCGCGTTGCCGAAATAGTCGGTGCCGTCCTGGACGCGCACGGGGGCGGGCGTCACGATCGTGGCGGCGCGCAAAATGCGCTGGTGCGGCAAGGCGCGCGGCAGCACGCGCATGACATGGTACGAAAGATCGACTGCCTCTTCGTAGCGATAGGTGGTGCGATGCGCGACGTCGTAGATCACGGCTGCTGCTCCGCCGACATGCCGATCTCGTAGCCGATCGACTGGACGGTTTTGACGTGGCTGAAATAGGCGCGCGTAATTGCTTCCGAAAGGTCCGCCAGGCGCAGGCGCGTGTCGGCCAGCAGCGCTTCGAGCAGCGCCATCGCCGCGCGGTCGATGGTCGAGCCCACGCGCTCGACGTCGAACAGCTCGATCGCCGCCAGCACGGCGCGTGCGATGCGCTGCTCGGGCTGGGAGTAACTGCGCACGTCGCGCTGGGTCAGCGCGACGATATGCCTCTCGATCTGGCGCAATTGGTAGGCGATCGCGCGCGGATTGGATTCGTCGCACAGCACCAGGTCGAGCACGGGTGCTGGCTGCACCGCCGCCATATAGCGCGTGCGGTACGTGATCGCGCTGTCGCAGATCTCAAGCAGCAAGCGCAGCCACGGCTCGGCACCATGGCCCGAGGCCGCAAATACATCGTGCACGACCGAAACGCCGTGCGACGCGCGCTCAAGCCGCTGGCCCAGATCTAAAAACCGCCAGCCGGAACCATGCGTCATGTTTTCGGCCGCCATGCCGTGGAAAGCGGCGCATACGCCGATCGTGTAGTCCATCCCTTCGAACAGCCGGTCGATGTCGCTGGGCTGGCTTTCGAAGCGCAGCCGCGCGTCGCGCACCTGATCGTTGATCACGTTCCACATGTCGCCCGACAGCCGGTCGCGCACCGTGGGCGCGATGCGCTGCAACGCCTGAAACAGATGCGCCAAGCCCCCTTCGGGACCGCAGGCATGGCCCAGCGCTTCGGCCATCGCGCGCCCGTCGCGCAGGCCGCCCAACGGGCGTTCGATGAGGCCGCGCGCGGCAAGCATGTCGGCCAGCACCTGGAATTCGGCAATTTCGCGCGCCGAGCTGCCCCCGGCAGGCGCGCGCATCAGGCACGCGCGCATGAGTCTGGCGGCATTGTCGAGCCGCTCTGTATAGCGGCCGAGCCAAAAAAGATTGTCGGCCAGGCGGCTTTGCAGTTCGCCCGCCGAGCGGCGCAAGGGCTCGCGCGCCGTCGGCACGCGCGGCGCCGCCACGACGGGCGCATGTTCGTGCTGGATGATCCAGGTGTCTTTGGCGGCCCCGCCGCGCTGCATCGAAATGTCGAATCCGTTGTCGTCTGCGGCGACGCGCGTCATGCCGCCCGGCATTTGCACAAAGCTGTTTTCGTTGCGGATGAGGAAGCAGCGCACCATCAGCGGACGCGGCACGAGGCCGCCCGGCGACCAGACCGGCATCGCGGATTTGTGCATGCGCGCTTGCGCCACATAGCGGTGCGGCGCTTCGCGCAAGCGGGCCAGCGTCGCGCGTTTGCGGCCCTCGTCGAGCTCGGCCCCCACGATCGAGGCCTCCATCATGTCGCCCGCAAAGCAGGGGCGCAGGATGTAGTCTTCGAGCTTGGCCGCGACTTCGTCGAACACGGCGCGCTGGCCAAGCCACCAAGTTTCCAGCGAAGGCAACGCAAGTTCTTCGCCCAGGAAATGTTTGGCAAGCCCTGGCAGGAACGGCATCATCGCGGGCGTTTCGACCACGCCCGCCCCCAACGCGTTGGCGATGGTAACGTTGCCCGCGCGCACCGCATCGACAAGCCCCGCCACGCCGATCGCCGATTCCGGACGCAATTCGACGGGATCGCAATAGTCCTCGTCGAGACGGCGCAAGATCACGTCGACCTGCTGGAGCCCGCCCAGCGTTTTCAAAAACACGCGGGCATTGCGAACGGTCAGATCCGCGCCCTCGGCAAGCGTCAGACCGAGCTGGCGCGCCAGATACACGTGCTCGAAATAGGTTTCGCTGTAAGGGCCCGGCGTCAGCAGCACGATGCGCGGGTTTTCGCGGTGGCGCGGGGCGAGCTGGGCTAGGGCCGACTGCCAGAGTTCGAAAAACGGCGCCAGACGCCGTACGTTGGCCGACTGGAAAAACTCCGGCAGCGTGCGCATCAGCACGTTGCGGTTTTCGAGCGCGTAACCCGCCCCCGACGGCGCGTTGACGCGATCCCCGCACACGCGCCAGCGCCCGTCGCGCCCGCGCGCAATGTCGGCCGCGTAGAAATGCAGGAACGGCGCGCCATTGGCGGGCTTGATGCCGTGGCACGCGCGCAGGAACGACGGATTGGCCTGCACGAGGGCGGGCGGCATGAGCCGTTCTTTGATCAGCGTCTGCGGACCGTAAATGTCGGCGACGATTTTCTCGAGCAGATTGGCGCGCTGCGCGAGCCCGGCTTCGATGGCGCGCCATTCCTCCGCCGGGATCGGCAGCGGCAGCAAATCAAACTGCCACGGACGCTGGTTCTGGGGGCGCTGGGGATGGCGCATTTCGGCGAATACATTGTAGGTAACGCCGTTCTCTTCGTACTGGCGGCGCGCGCGCTCCATGCGCTCGCCCATGGCGCCGGGCGCGAGCGTTCGCAAGGAACCCATCAGCGGCTGCCAATGCGCGCGAATCTGCCCGCCGCCCGTAACCATTTCATCGAACGGCGGCGCGCTCGCGTCGAGGCTGTCTGGCGCAGCGCTGGCGGGCGCGGGACGATCGAGGCGCAAATCTTCCATGTTTTCCTTGGGCAAAATCCGCCGGTTCACAAGGAGCTTTGCGTTGCCACGCGACGCAGGTCAAGCGTCAGCGGGAAATCCGGATCGGTCGGCACGACATGCGGTATCTGCGAACCGGGCGTGTGCCCGATCCTGAAGAAGCGCGCGCGGCGACGCGCCTCGGCTTCGTTGGCATTGACCGGAAAACGGTCGTAATTGCGCCCGCCCGGATGCACCACGTGGTACGTGCAGCCGCCGATCGAGCGCTTGTTCCAGCTGTCGACCAGATCAAAGACGAGCGGGGCATGCACAGGCACGGTCGGGTGCAGCGCCGACGACGGGTTCCAGGCGCGAAAGCGCACGCCCGCAACGAACTCGCCATCCACGCCGGTGGGATGCAGCGGCACGCGAATGCCATTGCACGACAGTACGTGGCGCTGGTCGACCAGATTGCGCACGCGCACTTGCAGACGCTCGAGCGAGCTGTCCACGTAACGCACCGTGCCGCCCGGCCCCGCCTCCTCGCCCAGCACGTGCCAGGGTTCGAGCGCGTGGCGCAATTCGAGATCGACGCCGCGATAGGCCGCCTCCCCAAGTTTGGGGAAGCGGAATTCGAAGTGCGGATCGAACCACGAATCCTCGAACCCGTAGCCGGCATCGCGCAAGGTTTCGAGCACGTCGCACAGATCTTCGCGCACGAAATGCGGCAGCATGAACTTGTCGTGCACGGCATTGCCCCAGCGCGCCAAACGATGCGTATAGGGCTCCTCCCAGAAATGCGCGACGAGACTGCGCAGCAACAGTTGCTGCACCAAGCTCATGCGCGCATGCGGCGGCATTTCGAAGGCGCGCAGTTCCACAAGACCGCGCCGTCCGCCCGCATGGTCGGGCGAAAACAGCTTGTCGATGCAGAATTCGGTGCGGTGCGTGTTGCCCGTCACGTCGACCAGCACGTTGCGCAGCACGCGATCGAGAAGCCAGGGCGCGATGCCCGCCGTATCCTTGGCCGGCAGTTGCGCGAGCGCCATTTCCAGTTCGTGGACCTGGTCCTTGCGCGCTTCGTCGATGCGCGGATGCTGCGAAGTCGGGCCGATAAAGAGGCCCGAGAACAGGTACGAAAGCGCCGGATGGTTGTGCCAAAAGCGCAGCATGGAGCCGAGCAGGTCGGGGCGTCGCAGCCACGGCGATTGCGCCGGAGTCTCGCCGCCGAGCACAAAATGATTGCCCCCGCCCGTTCCCACATGGCGCCCGTCGACCATGAATTTTTCGCTCGCAAGACGCGTCTGGCGCGCTTCTTCGTACAGCGCCGTCGTGCGGTCGACCATCTCGGACCAGTTCGACGCCGGATGCACGTTGACCTCGATCACGCCGGGGTCCGGCGTCACCGAAAAACTCGCGATGCGCGGATCGGACGGCGGCGCGTAGCCTTCGATCAGGACCGGCAGACGCAGGTCGGCGGCCGTGTTTTCGATTTGCACGACAAGATCGAGATAGTCCTCGATCTCGGGCACCGGCGGCATGAACACATGCAGCAGGCCGTCGCGCGGCTCGATGCACATGGCCGTTCGCACCATGCCGGTCGCGGATTTTTGCGGGCGCAACGCGGCACGTTCGCGCTGGCGCAAATCATCGTGCTCCTTGCGGGCGCGCAGCAGCGGTGCTCCGCCCGGCCCCGCTTCGATGCCGTCTTGCGGCGCGTAGCCGCGCCGCGCATTGCCGCCCGGCACGTTAAGCGCGCGCTCGCGCGGATCGCGCGCGGGCAACGGCGGCAGGCTGCTGTCGAACGGGTCGCGCTCCCAGTGGTAGGGATAGTCGCCCGGCGCCGTCCAGGGCAGGCTGTCGAGCGGCAGGCGGAAGCCCATCGGCGAGTCGCCCGGGATCAAAAACATGTTTTGCTGCCGCACGAACCAAAAGCCGCTCGACCATTTGCGCGGGCCACCTTGCCAGCCGCGCGTAATCGGCAGCGCCATGCCGACCGGATTGTCGAGGCCCTTTTCGAAGATGCCCGCCAGACGCGCGCGTTCCTCGGGATCTTTGAGATTGGATTTCAGCGGATCGACATTCACGGGCAGGCGCTGCTCGCGCCACAGATAGTACCAGGCGTCTTCGTAGGCGCGCTGGGCAAACATCGGCGGAATCTCCAGCCGCTCGCACAGCCGTTCGGCAAAACGCTCGGCGTGCTCGAAACCGACATTGGTCTTGAGCGTGTCGTCGGCCTGCAGGCTTGCGTCGCGCCAGATCGGCTCGCCGTCTTTGCGCCAGAAACAGCCCAAGGCCCAGCGCGGCAGTTGCTCGCCCGGATACCATTTGCCTTGGCCGTAATGCAGCAGCGCGCCCGGCGACCAGAGCTTGCGCAAGCGCTTCAAAAGCTGGCCCGCCAGCCGCCGCTTGGTGGGACCGAGCGCTGCCGTGTTCCACTCCGCTCCTTCCATGTCGTCGACCGACACGAAGGTCGGCTCGCCCCCCATGGTCAGCCGCACGTCGCCCTTTTCCAGATGCGCGTCCACCGCGTGGCCAAGCGCCTCGATGCGCGCCCACACGTCGTCCGCATAGGGCTTGGTCGTGCGCGCGGATTCCAGGATGCGCGTCACTTTCATTTCGTGGTGGAATTCGACTTCGGCTTCCTCGATCAATCCCTCCACCGGGGCGGCCGATTGCGGGGCGGGCGTCGCCGCCAGCGGAATATGGCCCTCGCCCGTCATCAGGCCCGAGGTCGGATCGAATCCGATCCAGCCGGCACCCGGCAAATAGACTTCCGTCCAGGCGTGCAGATCGGTGAAATCGACGGTCGTGCCCGACGGGCCGTCGAGCGCTTTCTGGTCGGCGACGAGCTGGATCAGATAGCCCGAGACGAATCGCGCGGCGAACCCCAGATTGCGCAAAATCTGCACGAGCAGCCAGCCCGTGTCGCGGCACGACCCCTTGGTGCGCGCAAGCGTGGTTTCGCAGCTCTGCACGCCGGGCTCGAGACGGATAATGTAGCCGATATCCTGCTGCAGTCTTTGATTGAGGGCCACGAGGAAATCGACCGTGCCCATCTTGGTGCGGTCGACCTTGGCCAGCCACAATTTGAGTTCGGGTCCGACCGGATCGGGTTTCATGAACGGGGCAAGGTCGCCCAGCAGCCCGTCTTCGTACTTGAAGGGAAATTCCTGCGCATAGGGTTCGAGAAAAAAATCGAACGGGTTCTGCACCGCCATGTCGGCCACCAGATCGACATCGACCGTGAAATGGTCGGTGCGTTCCGGGAAGACGAGGCGCGCCAGCCAATTGCCGTGCGGATCCTGCTGCCAGTTCAGGAAATGCGGCTGCGGCTCGATCTTGAGCGAATAGGACAGCACGGGCGTGCGGCTGTGCGGCGCCGGGCGCAAACGCACCACTTGCGGACCCAGCGCGATCAGCCGGTCGTATTTGTAGGCCGTGCGATGGTGCAACGCGACGTTCAGGGTCATGGGCGGCGATGCCTGCTGTCGGGGGTTCAAGAATTGAAGCGCAAATTGCGCCGTAACGCTTCCTGTTGCAAGTGCGTGCAAGCGCTGCGCCAGCTTGATAGGATCGATGCCGCCGTGTCCAATCTTGCAAGCCCGCCCCCGCCGATTGCCGCGCATCCGCCGCTGTGGCTGCTTGTCGCGATCAGCAGCTGCGGGCCGTTCGCGCTCAATCTGTTCGTGCCCTCGTTGCCGCGTTTGGCCGAGGCGTTCGAAACCGACTACGGGACCGCGCAATTGGCGTTGACGCTGTTTTTGGTCGGCATTGCCGTGGGGCAGCCGATTTACGGCCCGCTGTCCGACTGTTACGGTCGGCGCCCTGTTTTGCTGGGCGGTTTGGGCATCGGCCTTGCGGGCAGCTTGCTGTGCCTAACCGCACCAACGATCGACATTCTGCTGGCGGGGCGGTTTTTGCAGGCGTTCGGATGCTGCGTTGGCATGGTTTTGGCGCGCGCGATCGTGCGCGATCTCTATCCGCGCGACCGGGCGGCGAGCGAACTTGCCTACGTGACGATGGGCATGTCGCTGATGCCCATGATCGCTCCGTCGATCGGCGGGTTGCTCGACGAGAATTTTGGCTGGCGCGCGAGTTTTGTGGTGCTGCTGGCGTTCGTGTTCGTGGTGGCGCTCGCCGCCTTCTGGCGCGCAGGCGAGACGAACAGTGAGCGCGCCGCCTCGGTCGATTTCGGCCATTTGGCGCGTGGCTGGTCGGAACTGGTCCGCAGTCCGGTGTTTTTGGGCTACACGCTGTCGACGACGTTCAATACCGTCTCGTTTTTTGGGTTTTTGGCGGTCGCCCCCTATCTGATGGTAACGGTCATGGGGCGCCCGCCCTCGGAATACGGGTTTTGGTTCGTCGGGTGTGCGGGGAGCTACCTTGTGGGGAATTTCCTCACCGCGCGCTACACGCAGGCCATCGGCCTCGACCGCATGGCGCGGTTCGGCAATTTGGTAAGCCTGCCCGGGACGGCATTCGGGCTCGTCTGGGCGGTGTTTTTCGACTTGCAGGTTTGGGCGCTGTTTTTGCCGATCATCGCGATCGGATTTGCGCACGGGTTTTCGCAGCCCAATCTTATTTCGGGCGCTGTCAGCGTCAATCCGCGCTTGGCCGGTTCGGCGTCGGGCCTGCTGGGCTTTATCCAAATGGCATCGGGCGCATTCGCAACCTTCGTGCTGGGCCACGTCCAGGACGGCACCAGCCTGCCGCTGGCAAGCTTGATGTTTGGCTGCGCGCTGCTGTCGCTGGCGGCCCATGTCTTTGCGGTGCGCGCGCGATTGGATGTTGCAAAATCGGCCGAAGGGAACTAGAAAACGCACACGAATCTCGACGAAAAACGGCGCCTCGAACTTCAGCATATTCTCAATCGGTGCAGCGTGATTGCGGGCATTTTCGATACCCGCATGGACTCGGTCAACTGCAAGCAGTTTCACGCGATCCGCGAGATCATGGACATCTATCTGGCGGGCGGCATTCGCGCGATCAATTCCAATATCGATTTCTTGGACAAGAATGTCAGCCTCAAGGACGAGGAAAAAGCCAGCCTCGCCGCCATCATGCTGCGCATTTTCGGCGACCAAGAGGTCAAGCCGAACATCGACGATGCCAAGGGTCCCAAGAGCTGACGGCTGGGCCGTTCTTTAGGGCGCGCGCACGCGCCACACGCGGCACGCGGTCATGCTCTGGTGCTCGAACACATAAAGCGTATTGGGCGTCGTGACACCGCGCGCATCGCCCAGCGTATCGCCTGGCACTTGGGCCGCGCCGTAGGTCCGCCCGGCCAGAACGACGGTCGCGCGATGCTGCTCGAACTGGCCAAAATCGCGCGCCCGGCAGGCGGCCGATGCTTTGGCATCGAAGGTGCCAAGTGCTTCCAACGGTTTGGGGCTGCGCAGCAGCACCGGGCGCGGACGCGCCGGTTCGGGCGAACGCGGCGTTTCCAGCCTTTGCGGCCCAACTGGATCGAAACGGCGCTGCAAATGCGAATCCTCCGTCCGGCGAAGCTCCTGCGCCATGGCCGGAAACGCCAGCACAAGCAAAACTGCAGCAACGGGCGAGATCGACTTCATGGCGCATTTTAGCACGCGACCATGGCGGCGCGCCGCTCCGACAGGCTAAATTATGGCCATGGAAAGCGATGCGATTCGCCCCGGCCAGCGTTTTGTCAGCCACGAACTCTATTCGTGGGTGGTCGAGGATGTCTTGCACGACGGCTACAGCGTGCCGCACGCCAAGCTGCGCGCCCTGTACGATCCCGAAATTACGCGCATCATCGCGTGCCCGGTGCTGCTCAACACCGCGCGATTCCGCCTCGAAACCGTCTGAACGAGCGCTGCGGCGTCCGGTCTTGTCTCATTCACAGTCATTGACTCCCTATATTAATTGGTTTTTAATGAATTACATTTTGTATTTATGGGAAATTTTATGTACCCAACCAGCTACGCCGAACCATTTGAGACGCGCGAGCGACGTTATCTGGTCGCGACGCTGCTCTATGACGCGTGGCTGCCGCGCGCTTTGGTCGGGGATTTGGCCCAAGCGGAGCAAAAAGCCACCTTTTGGAGCGAAATCTACGGCGCGCCGCGCACGCGCATCAGCGAAGTGTGGGTGCCCGGCCGCCCTCAAAACGCGCCCGAACCGCAAACGCCGTCCAATTTTGCCAGGCCTTTTGGGCCAAAAACTGCGACGGTCGAAATCGTCCTGACGCCTGCAGTCACACGTCGCGCACGCCCGCGACGACGCCGGACCGACCGGTTGGCCCGGCTCGACCGGCCCCTGGACCCGTTCTATGCCAAAGCGTTGATCGATATGTTTTTGCTTTATGTCGGCACCCAGATCGCGTTTCGGATGCTTGAAATCCTCAAATTCGGCAGCTTGACGCTGGTCTAACTCGTGCCAATGGCCTAATAAGACTGCGACCCATTCGCAATCGTAGAGGATGCGCGATTGACCGATCTTGCTGCCCGACCGGCTGCTCCGCCGATGGAGGCCCGGACCCGCGTTTCGACCCGCCGTCTGGCGCCGATCGCATGGGCGGCGTTGGTGGCGGCTGCACTCGTGATGCTGCCGATTTTGGCGGTAATTGCCAATCTGGCGGCCCCGGCGCGCGGCGCCTGGGGGCATTTGTGGGCGACCACGCTGCCGGCCATGATCCTCAACACCGTCGGGTTGTTGGGTGGCGTTGCCGTCGGCACGGTCGTGCTGGGCGTTGCGGGCGCGTGGCTCGTCACCATGTGCCGCTTCCCCGGCAGCCGCGTGCTGGAACTGGCGCTGCTGCTGCCGATGGCAATCCCTGCCTACATCGTGGGCTATGCCTATACCGATCTGCTGCAGTTTTCGGGCCCCGTGCAGTCGGGCTTGCGCGCGGCCTTCGACTGGCGGCGCGCAGATTACTGGTTTCCCGACATCCAGTCGCTGGGCGGGGCGATCGGCGTGCTGGCGCTGGTGCTCTATCCTTACGTGTATCTGCTGGCGCGCGCGGCGTTCCTCGAACAGTCGGTCTGCGCGCTGGAGGCCGGGCGCATGCTGGGCCGCACCGCGTGGGGTGCTTTCGCAAGCGTGGCCTTGCCGCTTGCCCGGCCCGCGATCGCCGCCGGCGCCGCCCTCGCGGCCATGGAAGCGCTCGCCGATTTCGGCACCGTCCAATATTTCGGCGTCGATACGTTCACGACCGCGATCTACCGCACCTGGTACGGCATGGACAATCGCGCGGCTGCGGGCCAGCTTGCGAGCGCAATGCTGGGCGTGGTGCTGCTGTTGCTGTGGATGGAGCGTGCGGCGCGCGGCAAGTCGCAGTACCACCACATGTCGCGCCGCTACCGGCCGATCGCGCCGCTGCGGCTGCGCGGCTGGCGCGCGGCGGCCGCGTTTGGGGTCTGTGCTGGACCGGTCCTGCTCGGCTTTGCGGTACCGGCGGCGGTCTTGCTGCGCATGAGCCTTGCGGACGGCGATCCGCTCTGGGGGCCGCGTTTTGCGGACTATGCCCGAAATTCGCTGACGCTTGCCACGCTGGCGGCGGCGGCGACGGTGGCGCTGGCGGTGGCGCTTGTCTATGCCCAGCGCCTGTCGCCTGGCCCCTGGGTTGCGGGCGCCGTGCGCGTGGCGGGCATCGGCTACGCTATTCCGGGCTCCATCGTCGCGGTCGGAATTCTCATTCCGCTCGGCCTGTTCGACAACGCGCTCGACGCCTGGTTGCGCGCGAATTTGGGCGTCTCCTCGGGCCTGCTGCTGTCGAGCACGGCGGCGGCACTTGTCTATGCCTATATGGTGCGGTTTCTGGCGGTCGCGTTGGGACCGGTCGAAGCGGGCATGGGCAAGATCACGCGCACGATGGACGATGCAGCGGCAAGCCTCGGGGCAGCCCCCGGCCGCGTGATCCGGGCCGTGCATGCGCCGCTGATAGGCGGTTCGGTGCTGACGGCGGCCTTGATCGTGTTCGTTGACGTGCTTAAAGAACTGCCCGCCACGGTCATCGTGCGGCCGTTCGGTTTCGACACGCTGGCCGTCCGCGTCTACACGCTCGCTTCCGACGAGCGGCTGGCACAAGCTTCGACGGGCGCGATCGCGATCGTGGCAGCGGGGCTCGTTCCCGTGGCGTTGCTGAGCTGGATGATCGCACGCGCGCGGCCGGGCGAAGCGCAAAGGTGATCGACTCGCCCGATTGAATCGAAGATCGCCCGCGTCCGACCGCATTGGTTCTCCAGCGATCGATATGTCGTTTCGCGCGCAGATGCGGCCGCCTTGGCCGCACGGATGGCAACGATCTTCGGCCACAACAGCTCTTTACACGCGGCCAGCAGATGGGGCAAAACGCGCCTAGATAACGGCAGATGATATGTCGTTAGCTTGGCGGGCCGACAACTGCGCCAGTCAAATCTTCGATTGCCCGTCGCATGGCCTGTCTGGATGCGGGTAGACAACAGATTGCCGGTTTAGCTCAGCGGTAGAGCAGCGGTTTTGTAAACCGCTTGGTGATTTTTAAGCTACTGATTTTATTGGATTTAGATTTTGCCTTTGAGGCCAAAACAGGCCCCTTTAGGCAACAGAGTCCCACTCAAAGTCCCACTCTATTTTTGGCACGCAGTTCAAAAATCCCGAAATGTTCTGATAGAGAGCTTGCTCGGGAAATCTAGACAGCGGAATAAGTGGCGTTTCTGCCTGACGGTGGCCAGGATGGCCGCATGACAGGAGAAGAAGATGAGCAGACGAGCGCGCCAGAATCATACACCGGCATTCAAGGCGAAGGTGGCACTGGCGGCAGTTAAAGGCGAACTGACGCTGTCGGAGCTGGCGCAGCATTTCGACGTGCACCCGAACCAGATCGCGCAATGGAAGACGCAACTGCTCTAAAGCGCGTCTGCCGTGTTCGACGGGCGGGCAGCGCAGCCGGAGCTGACGATCGACATAAAGTCGCTGCACGCGAAGATCGGCGAGCTGACGCTCGATAACGATTTTTTAAAAGGTGCGCTCGGCAAAGCCGGAGATCTATCCGTATCTGCTGCGCAAGTTGGCGGTGACGCGGCCCGACCAGGTCTGGGCGATGGACATCACCTACATCCCGATGGCGCGCGGCTTCGTGTATCTGGCGGCGGTGATCGACTGGTTCAGCCGCCGTGTGCTGGCGTGGAGGC
>CAMDLT010000017.1 GCA_945901855.1 Asaia bogorensis
AAGCCTGCTCCGCACCGCCGCAGCACGCACCATCGACGAACTCGAAGCCGCGATCAAAAATACCCTCCCGGCATTCAAGCCCGCCGAATGCGCGAACTACTTCAAAGCGGCAGGATACAGCTCTACGTGATCGGAATCGGCTCTAGAAAAAGTTCCGACAGCGTTTTGAATGGCATCCACATAGCCAACCTTCATAGCAAATCGGTGATATGAAACACGACGTGCTGGAAGCCGGTGCGAACGGTTCAGCCGTCGTAGCGCAAAACAATCCGCCTAACTTCCGTGCGCCGATGCCAATACAACCCCTTTGCGTGTCTATTAACCTTATGGACGGCACGACCAAGCGTTTACCTGATCAAATCTGCGTCAGGCGTGCTATCGTCGCGTGGAAGTTTCTGGCGATCGCAGTTCGCCGAACATGTTGACCTCCCTCAACGAGTTTGACCCCGCTCGAATAGACGCTGTCGATCGCGCGCGAACCAAGATTAAAAATATAAGTATCGAGCCAGAGATCACCACTTGCCACCGCCATGGCAGGTGAGCTTGTGTCTAGCACAACAATATCGGCGCGCTGGCCCCTCGCAAACGCGCCCGCGTTGCGACCGAGAGCCTGAGCCCCGCCTGCCAACGCCGCGCCATATAGGCACGCGCCGCTCGAAGCACCTTCGCTCGTCGCGAATACATTGCGTTGGCGCAGCCCTAGGCGCTGGCTGTATTCCAGCAGGCGCAATTCACCGGCCGCCGAAATCTCGACATTCGAATCGCTGCCAATGCCGTAGACACCGCCCACCCGCAGCAACGTTTGGGCATCGAAGATCCCGTCGCCCAAGTTGGCTTCGGTAATGGGGCAGAGCCCTGCGACGGCGCCGCTGCGCGCGATCGCCTCGCATTCGTCCTCGGTAACGTGCGTCGCGTGAACGAGGCACCAGCGCGCATCGATCTTCGCGTTTTCGAACAGCCACTCGACCGGGCGCAGGCCGCTCCATGCGACGCAGGCATCGACTTCCGCCATTTGCTCGGCAATGTGGATATGGAACGGACCTGTCGGGTAAGCGGCCAGCAGTGCCGCGAGTTCGACCGTGTCGACGGCGCGCAGCGAATGCGGTGCAATGCCGACATTGGCATTGCCAAGAATACGACGCGCGCCAGCGACGATATCAGCGAACCCGTCGAGATCGTTCACGAAACGACGCTGCCCTTCGGTCGGTGCTTTGCCAGCAAATCCGCTGTGCGCGTAGAATACCGGCAAAAGCGTGAGGCCGATGCCGCTTGTTTGCGCTGCGGCCGCAATGCGCTCGCAATGCTCGGCCGGATTCGCGTAGCGCTGGCCGTTGATCGCATGGTGTAGGTAATGAAATTCGGCAACTGAGGCAAAACCGCCCTCAAGCATCTCCATGAATGCGTAGGCCGAAACAGCTTCGATATCGTCGGGCGTCAGTGCACCCAAAAAACGGTACATGACCTGGCGCCAGGACCAAAAGTCGTCGCCCGCGGGTCCGCGAATTTCTGCAAGTCCAGCCATGCCGCGCTGGAACGCGTGGCTGTGTAGATTGGCGAGAGCGGGCAAAGCGACCGCCCCGCTCCACGGCGTTGTTCCGCGCGCAGCGCCAACGACGACGCCCGAAATCATGCCGTCGGCGATTTCGATGCACACATCGTTCGCCCAACCGTCCGGCATTAAGGCCGCATCAAAGAACAACCGATCCATTCAACGCTCCAAAGATCAAGCTGGACTTTAGGCAGATACCGTTCTTATGTATAGACAAATACCTTACGAAATAGCCTTTGGAGCACCGTATATGGCGTTCGACCGTCTGTGGCGAAATGCACGGCTCGCAACGCTCGACGCTGCCCGGTCGGGTCTTGGCGAAATCGAAGCCGGCGCGATCGCAAGCAAAGATGGTCGCATCGCCTATGTCGGCCCGCAATCGGACTTGCCTGCCGATGCAAAAGCTGGCGATGAGATCGACTGCGGCGGGCGCTGGATCACGCCGGGTCTGATCGATTGCCATACGCATTTGGTATTCGCGGGCAGCCGCGCACGCGAATTCGAATTGCGCCTGGAGGGAGCAACCTACGCCGAAATCGCCAAAGCGGGCGGCGGCATTATTTCGACAGTCGCTGCCACACGCGCAGCAGATTTCGACGCCCTGGTGGCGGACGCGCTACCGCGCCTCGACCAGCTGCTGGCCGAGGGAGTCACGAGTATCGAGATCAAGTCGGGCTACGGACTCGATTTGGAAACCGAGATGCGGATGCTTCGCGCTGCCAGGCATTTAGGCAAGCTTCGAAACGTGTCGGTTGCGACGACATTCTTGGGCGCGCACGCGCTGCCCCTGGAAGCCAATGGCGACAAGGACCGCTATATCGACTTGCTTTGCGAAACGATGCTCCCAGCCATCGCGGCAGAAGGTTTGGCCGACGCGGTCGATGCGTTCTGCGAGGGCATCGGTTTCTCGGCAAAACAATGCGCACGCGTGTTCCATGCCGCGCGCAAATTCGATCTGCCAGTTAAGCTGCATGCGGACCAACTGTCGAACCTTCATGGCGGCGCATTGGCCGCGCGTTTCTGCGCCCTTTCAGCCGACCATCTTGAATTCACTGACGAGGCGGGCATTGCGGCGATGGCGGCGGCAGGCACCGTGGCGGTACTGCTGCCGGGCGCATTCTATTTCCTCAAGGAAACGCGGAAGCCTCCGATCGCAGTGTTGCGCGCGCACGCGGCGCATATGGCGATCGCCACCGACTGCAATCCAGGCTCCTCGCCGCTGACATCATTGTTACTGGCCATGAATATGGGCGCTACTTTGTTCGGACTTACCCCCCAAGAATGCATCGTTGGAGCTACACGTTCGGCTGCGCGTGCGTTGGGCAAGCAGACCGATACTGGGACGCTTGAAGTCGGCAAATTCTGCGATCTTGCGATCTGGAACGTCGAAACGCCGGCCGAGCTCGTTTACCGCATGGGTTTCAACCCGCTGCACGCGCGCATATGGAGAGGAAAGTGAACGAAATCTTGCTCGTCCCGGGACACGCAACGCTCGCCGATTGGCGGCGAATCTATCGCGGCGAAAGTCTACGCCTAGATCCCGCCAGCTTCGCAGCCATCGAGCGCGCGGCCGGTACGGTCGACGCGATCGTACAGAAAGGCGACCCGGTCTACGGCATCAATACAGGCTTCGGCAAACTCGCTTCGGTGCGCATCGATGCGACCGACCTTGCCCTGCTGCAGAGCAATATCGTGCTGAGCCACGCAGCTGGCACTGGCGAGCCGATGGCACTCTCAGTCGCGCGCCTGATGATGGCGCTAAAGCTCGCAAGCCTGTCGCAGGGTGCGTCGGGCGTCAAATCCACGACGATCCGCCTGCTCGAAGCGATGCTCAAAAAAGGCCTTACGCCGCTTGTCCCGTGCCAAGGCTCGGTGGGTGCGTCGGGCGATCTTGCGCCGCTTGCGCATATGACGGCCGCCATGATCGGTGTTGGGCACATCTTTGTCGATGGCGTATGCAAGGATGCCAAAACCGCATTGGCCGATGCTGGTCTGTCGGCGCTAGCCCTTGGACCTAAAGAAGGTTTAGCCCTGCTTAACGGCACGCAGTTTTCGAACGCCTATGCGTTGGCGGCCCTGTTCGAAACCGAGACGCTATTGCAGTCCGCGCTCGTGACAGGCGCTCTCTCGACCGATGCGGCGCGAGGCTCCGATGCTCCATTCGATCCGCGCATTCACGCTTTGCGCCGCCACAAAGGCCAGATCGAAATCGCCGCCGCTTTGCGCGAGCTTCTGGCGGGTTCCAAAATCCGCGCCTCGCATCTGATCGACGACGAGCGCGTCCAAGACCCCTATTGCCTGCGCTGCCAGCCGCAGGTAATGGGCGCTGTTCTCGATCTGCTGCGCCAGGCAGCAGCAACGCTTGCGACCGAAGCCAATGGCGTTTCCGACAATCCGTTGATTTTTCCCGACACGGGCGAAGCCTTGTCTGGCGGCAACTTCCACGCGGAACCCGTAGCGTTTGCCGCAGACATGATTGCGCTTGCGATCTGCGAGATAGGCTCCCTTGCCGAACGACGCATTGCGATGCTGGTCGATCCGGCACTCTCGGGCTTGCCAGCTTTCCTGACACCCGCGCCCGGACTCAATTCGGGTTTCATGATTCCACAAGTCACGGCCGCTGCGTTGGTCTCGGAAAACAAACAGCGGGCCTATCCCGCGAGCGTGGACTCCATCCCGACCTCTGCGAACCAAGAAGATCATGTCTCAATGGCGGCGCACGGTGCACGCCGATTGATGGCCATGGCTAAAAACGCGCGGGCTGTAATCGGCATCGAGCTGCTGGCGGCAGCGCAAGGCTGCGACTTCCACGGAACGTTGGCATCGAGTGAACCCCTCGAGGCTGTGCGCGCAGCCTTGCGACAAAAGGTCCCAACTATGGCAGTCGACCGCTACATCTACCCAGACATGGAAGCGGCGAACGAACTCGTCGAGACGGGTGCGCTTGTCCTGATGGTCGGCGCCGAACGTTTGCCCGGTATTGTGCGATGACGACCGCCTGGCTCACCGTCCGCCAGGGCAATGCGCCGCTCGTACTGAGTATGCCACATGTCGGCCATACGATTCCGGGCGACGTTGCGGGTGGTTTTGTTTCGGCTTGGCTTGCGGTCAAAGATACCGACTGGTGGATCGACCAGCTCTACGATTTCGCCGACGAGATCGACGCGACGGTGGTGCGTACTGCAATCTCGCGCAGCGCCATCGACGTCAATCGTGACCCTTCGGGCGCCTCGCTATATCCTGGCCAAGCGACCACCTCGCTATGCCCGACGACCAGCTTCGACGGCGAAGCGCTCTACCGGGACGGTCATGAACCCGACGCAGCCGAGATCGAACGGCGTAAGGCGCTTTATCTGATCCCCTACCATAGGGCCTTGGCAGACGAACTTGCCCGGCTGCGCAATACGCACAAAGCGGTCGTGCTTTACGACTGCCATTCAATCCGCTCGGCCGTACCGCGCCTGTTCGAAGGTTTGCTGCCGATTTTCAATATCGGTACGAACAGCGGAGCTTCAGCCGCTCCGGCGCTGTGCGCTGATATCGAAAGAATCTGCGCAGCCAGCGGCTATTCTTGGATCGCGAACGGACGTTTCAAGGGCGGCTACATCACAAGGCGCTTCGGCGAGCCTGTAAAGGGCGTGCATGCGGTACAAATGGAACTCGCCTGCCGAGGCTATCTGCGCGAAACCCCCGGCCCAGTCAACGCAACTGACTGGCCGATCACATATGATTCCGCCTATGCCGAAACGATTCGAACGCATTTAAAAAAGATTCTTCAAAACTGCATCGCGTTTGTCGCCAGCCAGTGAGGACAAGATGAACCGCTTCGACAACTCTCGCATCGTGCGCGCCGCGCGCGGGTCGAACATCACCGCAAAAAGCTGGATGACAGAAGCGCCGCTGCGCATGCTGATGAACAATCTAGACCCTGACGTTGCGGAAAAGCCCGGCGAACTCGTCGTCTATGGCGGCATCGGACGAGCTGCGCGAAACTGGGAAAGTTTCGACCGTATCTGCGCGGCACTCACCCGGCTCGACGGCGACGAGACGCTGCTCGTACAGTCGGGCAAGCCGGTTGGCGTCTTCAAGACGCATGCCGACGCGCCCCGCGTACTCATCGCCAATTCGAATCTCGTGCCGCATTGGGCAACCTGGGCGCATTTCAACGAACTCGACCGCAAAGGTCTCATGATGTACGGCCAAATGACGGCCGGTTCGTGGATCTATATTGGCTCGCAGGGCATTGTGCAGGGCACTTACGAAACTTTCGTCGAAATGGGTCGCCAGCACTATGCGGGCGACCTGTCGGGGCGCTGGATTCTTACGGCTGGCCTCGGCGGGATGGGCGGAGCACAACCCTTGGCGGCAACTATGGCAGGCGCTTCGTGCCTCGCGGTCGAATGCCGCCCCTCATCGATCGAGTTTCGCCTGCGCACGGGCTATGTCGATGTGCAGGCCAAAGACCTCGACGAAGCACTGGCCATGATCGACGCCTCGGTGCGCGACAAGACGCCAAAGTCGGTGGCGCTGCTCGGCAACGCAGCCGATATCTTTCCCGAACTCGTTCGGCGCGGCGTTCGGCCCGACTGCGTGACCGACCAGACGTCGGCGCACGATCCGCTCAACGGCTATCTGCCCAAAGGTTGGACTCTGGCCGAATGGGAATCGCGCCGCGCGAGCGATCCCAACGGTCTTGTCGATGCGGCGAAGAAATCGATGGCGACACACGTGCGTGCGATGCTCGATTTCCACAAGGCGGGCGTTCCGACAGTGGACTACGGCAACAACATCCGGCAAATGGCACTCGACGAAGGTGTCGACAACGCGTTCGCATTTCCGGGCTTCGTGCCCGCCTATATCCGTCCGCTATTTTGCCGAGGAGTTGGACCGTTCCGCTGGGCAGCGTTGTCGGGCGATCCCGAAGACATCTATCGCACCGACGCCAAGGTCAAGGAATTACTGCCCGACAACAAGCATCTACACAATTGGCTCGACATGGCACGACGGCGCATCAAATTCCAGGGCCTGCCGGCGCGTATCTGCTGGGTGGGGCTTGGGGACCGCCACAAACTCGGTCTCGCCTTCAACGAGATGGTCGCATCGGGCGAACTCAAAGCCCCCATCGTTATCGGCCGCGACCATCTCGACTCTGGCTCCGTTGCATCGCCCAACCGCGAAACTGAAGCGATGAAAGATGGCTCCGACGCCGTCTCGGATTGGCCGCTGCTAAACGCCCTGCTGAATTGCGCCTCGGGCGCCACGTGGGTATCGTTGCACCATGGCGGCGGCGTGGGCATGGGTTTCTCGCAGCATTCGGGCATGGTTATTTGTTGCGATGGTACGCAAGATGCCGCAAGGCGCATCGCCCGCGTGTTGTGGAACGATCCGGCGACAGGCGTCATGCGCCACGCCGATGCTGGTTACGAAATCGCGATCGCGAGCGCTAGACAGCACGGTCTCGATTTGCCCAGCCTCGACTGAGTGGCAAAGCTCACGCACCTGCCGGAAGCCGCATTCCGCAAAATGCCCTGGCGGAACGGCGGTGGCGAGACGTCGGAGATTGCGATTTTTCCGGTTGCTGCAAGCCTAGATGATTTTATCTGGCGGATAAGCAGCGCAACCGTCCGCCAATCGGGCCTGTTTTCGCAGTTTCCGGGAATTGATCGTACGCTTTGCGTGGTTGAGGGTGAAGGCATCGATCTCGCGTTCCCCGACGCCATCACAGCGAAGCTGGACCTGTCCAGCGTGCCTTATCGATTTGCGGGCGAGTTGTACGTGAAGGGAACCGTCGTCGCCCCCGGCATTGTCGACTTCAACGCGATGACACGACGCAATGCTGCTCGCCACACTGTGGCACGGCGGCACATTGTCGCCGAAATCGACATCGCCGTCCCCGGCGACTTCCTGCTCGTCTATACATCGCAGATGCCACTCGTTGCGCGTTGCGGCGTTATATCGTATGCCCTTGCGCGCGGCGACGCCTTACTCGTCGCCGATGCGGCGGGGCAGACGTTGTCGCTCGCCACACAAACGCCCGGCACAATCCTGATCGTCGATCTTTGGCTCGTTTGATGGCACGCCTGAATCTAATAAATAGCTATTGTTGGAGTTAGCTATAAAGATTGCTAAGATCTTGCGTGTACGATCCGTCGATCATTCCGAGTACACTGCGCGCCAATATGAATTTTTCCATTGAAGTTAATGCCGATAAATTTCGGATGCTATCCTTTGATGCTAGCCAAGATATCGATCGAGCTCGGCAAGCGACGCGACCTGCGGCACTTTGGCGATTGAGACGTATTCTTCGAACTGGCCGCTGCGATTGATCCACACCGCCTGGAAGCCGAAGTTTGCAGCTCCTGCCGCATCCCACGGGTTCGACGACACGAACCCGATCTGAGATGCTTCAAGCTCCAACCCTTGAGTGGCGAGCCGGTAGACGCGTGCGTCGGGCTTAAAAATGCCGACATCTTCGACTGACCAAACTGCGGCAAGGCGCCCATCGAGGTTTGCTGCGCGCACGGCCGAGGCGAACCACTTCGGCGTACCGTTCGATAGAATGGCGCATTTAATGCGTTTTGCAGCTAACGCATCGAGGCATCCGGGTGCATCGGCGAATGTCGACAACTTTTGATACGCCGCGAGCAGATCGGCACGAAGCTCGGTTCCTGAAATGCCATAACGCGCCATGGCATAATCCAAAGCTTCGCTCGTCACTTGGGCGAAATCTGCGTGGCGATCCATAAGACTGCGCACCCAAGTGTATTCGAGTTGCTTGGTGCGCCACAACGCCGACATGGAATCGGCCGACGGCCCGACCCGAGCCGCATGCGCACGAACTGCCGCATGGACGTCAAACAAGGTGCCATAAGCGTCGAATACAACAGCTTTTACAGCCAGTTTCATGGCGTTTTCTCCCCTCGGACAATTCGACCGCCGATTAACGGATGATTCATCGTTTCGAGTCCATACTTGTGCCTGTGCAAATGAATTGCGAAGGCTGAGATGTCCGAAACATTGATAAGTGACCGCATCTATATCGGCTCGAACTCCGTCGCCCAATGGTTTTTGACTTTGGGCGAGGCAGAGGGGAAACCTTGCCTAGTGGCCCACCAGGTCTTCACAGATGCGCCTAAACAAATGAATGTGGTCGCGCGCCAATTGGCAGGTGGGCGTTTGTTTTTTTCCATCAAACAGCTCGAAATGATTATGCAGATGCGCCACGCATTCGAGGTATCGCTGGCATCGGGCGACCGCATGCGCATTGACCGCCATTTGCAGGAAGCACGCAAAACGACGGCTTGACGCAGAACAAGCGGCGCCTCAGTTTCGAACCGCTGAACAAGCGAAGCTGGAGGAATAGCAATGTTTTTTGGCCGCAAAAAAACCGAAATGCCATTGCGCGAAATGGCCCCCAAAGGCCGCGCCACCGCCATCAAACCACCCGAGAGACATTTCGTAAACGGCAATACGATGGAGGCCCCTTATCCTGCGGGCACCATGCTGGCGCTTTTCGGGCTTGGCTGTTTTTGGGGCGCGGAGCGCAAGTTTTGGCAGCTTTCGGGCGTGCATGTTACGGCCGTGGGCTATGCGGCGGGCTACACACCGAATCCAACCTACGAAGAAGTGTGCACCGGTGCCACCGGTCATAACGAGGTCGTGCAGGTCGTCTACGACCCCGCCAAGATCTCGTATGAACGACTATTGCAAGTCTTCTTCGAAAGCCACGATCCTACCCAGGGCATGCGTCAGGGCAACGATATCGGCACGCAATATCGTTCGGGTATCTATGTCTATACGCCCGCTCAGGAGAAAGCGGCTCAAGAGGGCAAAACCGCGTTTGGCTTTGTCCTTGCCAAGGCTGGCTTTGGTGCAGTTACGACCGAGATTCTGCAAGCCTCGGATTTTTATTATGCAGAAGGATATCACCAGCAGTATTTGGCTAAAAATCCAGCCGGCTATTGCGGTTTAGGCGGAACGGGCGTCGACTGCCCGGTGGGGACGAATATCATTTAAGATTCTTGCGCGCGACTGCGGATTGCCTTAACGGAAATAGGGTAAAAAAACCTCCCGCTCTGTCACTTACCGGTATCGTCAAGAGATTCGGCCCGCACGAGGTCCTGCGCGGTGTTGATTTGTCCGCAAGCACGGGCGAGGTCGTCGCAATCATCGGGTCCTCCGGCTCGGGCAAAAGCACGCTCTTGCGGTGTGCTAATCTGCTCGAGGTGCCGGAGGCCGGCGAGATTGCAGTCGGGAGCGAAACACTAAAACTCGCGATGAAAGCCGACGGCAAGCGCGTTCCCGCCGATCAGGCCCAGGTCGACCGTGTACGCGCCAGCCTTGGCATGGTGTTCCAACAGTTCAATCTTTGGACGCACATGACCGTGCTGCAAAACGTCATCGAGGCACCTGTCAACGTGCAGAAGCGCGCGCGCACAGAATGCATCGCGGAAGCCGAAGCCCTCCTCGAAAAAATTGGCATCGCGGACAAGCGCGACCACTATCCAGCGCACCTCTCGGGTGCCCAACAGCAGCGAGCGGCAATCGCGCGCGCGCTCGCAATGCGACCAAAAGCGATGTTGTTCGACGAACCGACATCTTCGCTCGACCCCGAACTTGTCGGCGAAGTGCTGCGCGTGATCCGCGCGCTGGCCGAAGAAGGACGCACGATGCTCTTGGTAACGCACGAACTGGGGTTTGCGCGGGAAGTCGCAACGCGCGCGGTCTTCCTACATCGCGGTACAATCGAAGAAGACGGTACACCTGCCCAAGTCTTCGGCGCACCCAAGTCCGAACGCTGCCGCCAGTTCATTGCCTCGCAACTCTAACAACCTCGAAAACCAAGGAGTCCGATCGGATGTTCAACAAGATTGCATTTGCCGTCGTTGCGGGATTGCTGGCCTTCGGGTCCGCCCTGCCCGCCGATGCACAGCAAAAACGCGTGCGCATCGGTAGCGAGGGCGCCTATGCGCCGTGGAACGCGACCGATACCGCCGGCAAACTTGTCGGGTTCGAAATCGACCTTGGCAACGAGATCTGCAAGCGCAAGAACCTGCAGTGCGAGTGGGTTGCCCAGGCGTTCGACGGCATCATACCGGCCCTTAACGCCGGACGGTTCGATGCGATCATGGCGGGCATGTCGATCACGCCGCGGCGCCTCGAAACGATCGATTTCACTCAGCCCTATGCCGGTACGCCGAGCATTTTTGCAGTTCTCAAAAACACGCCAATGGCCGCTGCGATCGGCCCAGCAGGCGACCGCGTCGCGATGGACGGCGACTCGCCCGAGCGCAAGGCCGCGATCGACAAGATCTCGGCCGCTTTGCGCGGTAAGACCGTGGGCGTACAGCGCGCCACGATCCAGGAAGCCTTCCTCAACGATTACCTCAAAAACATCGTCACGATCCGCCTTTACGATACCAACGAAAACCTGCTGCTCGACATGAATGCAGGCCGTGTCGATGCGGGATTCGCGTCGTACTCCTACTGGCTGCCAGCAACCGAGAAGGATGCGGGCAAGAATCTTGCAATCGTCGGCAATGGATTTTCGGGTGGAGGTTTTGGGCGCGGCGTTGGGATTGGCGTGCGCAAAGGCGATGCGGAAACCAAGCGCCTGTTCGACGATGGGCTGAGCGAACTCAAGAAAGACGGCACGATAAAACGCCTCGCTTTGCAGTGGTTCAAGTTCGACGCGACGATCGACTAGACGTTGGCCGACGCGCTCGCACTGCTGGCATGGGGCGACAAAGGATGGGGTGATGAAATGGCCTTCGGGGCGCTCGTCACCTTGTCCGTCGCCCTGTGTTCGTTTGCAATCAGCCTCGCGATCGGCACGTTGACGGCAGCAGCCAAGCTATCGGGCGTAGCGCCCGTACGCTGGACCGCTGACGCCTACATAATCTTGATGCGCGGCATTCCCGATCTGCTCGTCATATATTTGCTCTTTTTCGGCGGCTCGATGGCGCTTGGTTTCGTTGCAAAGATATTTGGCTATTACGGCTATATTGAACTGCCTGCCTTCGCGATAGGATCTCTAGCGATCGGCATCGCGTCGGGAGCTTATTCAGGCGAGGTCATTCGCGGCGCCTTCGAAGCGGTGCCCAAGGGGCAAATCGAAGCCGCGCGTGCTTGCGGCATATCGCGCCTGTTGACCTTCCGACGCATTCAGGTGCCGCTTGCACTGCGCTACGCGCTGCCGGGCCTCGGCAATGCGTGGCAAGTGGTTCTCAAGGAAACCTCGTTGATCTCGGTGATCGGACTGGTCGAGATCATGCGCCAAGCCTCGATCGCGTCGGGATCGACGCAGCAGCCTTTCACGTTCTATTTCGTGGCCGCAATCGCTTACTTGGCGCTCACGCTAGTTTCCAATCGCGGCTTTGCAGCGGCTGAAATCTTCGCCCAACGCGGCGTACAGCGAGCCTAAGCGATGCTTGATCTTGCCCTCATGCGCGAAGCTTTCCCGGCAATCTTGGGCGGGACGGGAACCGCCGTTCGGCTTGTTACGCAGGCGCTGTTTTGCGGCCTGTTTCTGGCAGTCGCCACGGCCCTCGCAGCCCTCTCGCGATGGCAAGTTTTGCGTTGGCTCGCTCAAGCCTACGTCTTTTGCTTTCGCGGCACACCGCTGCTGGTGCAGATATTTTTGATCTACTACGGCCTCGGGCAGTTCCCGGCCGTGCGCGAATCGTTTTTATGGCCGGTGCTGCGCGAACCCTGGTGGTGCGCGCTACTCGCCCTCTCGCTCAACACTGGCGCCTATACGGGCGAGATTGTGCGCGGCGCCCTGCTGTCGGTGCCTGCGGGCCAGATAGAAGCCGCGCGCGCGGCTGGCATGTCCGGTTTGCTGCTCTATCGGCGCATCGTCGGTCCGGTCGCCTTGCGTCAGGCCCTGCCCGCCTATTCCAATGAAGTCGTTTCTATGGTCAAGGCGACGGCGCTAGCCTCGACAATCACGATTATGGAAATCACGGGTATCGCGCGGAAGTTCATCTCCGAGACCTACAAGCCGATCGAAATTTTTCTGGTCGCGGGCGCGATCTATCTGGTGCTTAATTTTATCGCAGCCCGCCTGCTGCGCCTGCTCAAATGGCATCTTAGTCCGCATCTGCGCACGATTGCATCGACACAGCCGAAAAATTAACTGTCAAAAGATGTGATATTTGCATTTTGCGGCGGTATTTTAGGTGACAGTCATCCGATCCTACCGCAAGTTAGGGGATAATCTAAACTCACAAATCGTAAATAAATGTCAAAAGATGATATCTCCCCGAACGACCTAGACGACGTTCGCAAATATCTCGCGGCGACTAAGGCGGCGTTGGTCAGCGCCCCCAACAAGCCTCACGATCTGTCGCATCGAAACTTGGCGAAGGCCAATTTCGAAGGGCGCTCCCTCGCACGCGCGCGCATGATGGGCTCTGATCTACGCGAGGCGCGCCTAGCGCGCGCGGATCTGAACGAGGCGGATCTGTTCGGCGCCAATATGACCGGGGCCGATATGAACGGCGCCAATCTCTCGAATGCTGTCCTGCGGGGCGCTTCGCTACGCGGTGCCAACATGAACGGCGCTAATCTGTCGGGGGCCGATTTCCGCGGTGGCGTGATGATGGGCCAGTCGGGCCAGGGCCGCACGGGGCTCGAAATCACGGACCTGACCGACTGTCTTGCCGACTACGCAACTGCATCGCGCGCCCAGATGGCCGGCGTGGATCTGTCAGGAGCAAGTTTCCAAGGTGCCAATTTAGAGGGAGCGATCCTGTTCGGGGCAAACTTGGCGAACACCAATCTCGCCTTCGCAAATTTGCGCGGCGCTGATCTGTCCGATGCAAGGCTCGGCAAAACATCTCTGATCGGCGCCGACCTTTCCAACGCAAGATTGGCAAATGCCAAAGCGGACGGAGCAAATTTTTCGGGCGCCAATCTGACGAATGTCGACACCAAGACCTTCGATTTGGCGCGATCGATTGTTGCGGCAAGGCCGCCGCTCCTGGGTCGCGATAAATTGCCAGCCTCGCTCAAGGCAGCCTTCGAGAGCCACGCGCATTGGCTCGCCAGCATCGGGCGGAACGGCACACAGGCCTATCTTGAGGGCGCGGATTTAAGTTATTTCGACTTGTCGGGTATGGACCTTTCCGGTGCCGTGCTGCGCAATGCCAAGTTCGTCGGCGCAAATCTGGCAGGCGCTGTCTTGCTGCTCGCCAATCTGCGTGGTGCCGATTTTTTCCATGCCGACTTGAGCGGCGCGAAGCTGCACGGCGCCATGTTTGACGGAGCCAAATTGCGCGAAACCGAACTTGCTGGCGCCAAGGCCCTGCCGATGCCCATCGCCAATCCCGACGGGTCATCTTCGACACGCACGCAGCCTACCAGCTTCGTACGTGCCGACCTAACGGGCGCAAAAACCAAGGGCTTCGACATGTCGCAAGCAAATCTCGAAGGCGCCGCGCTTCCCTGATGCGTTAACCTGCGGGGCGCGTTTGGGTCAGTTCAGCATGCTGCAGCCCGCAAAAATAGGGTTCGACTCCGTCCAAAAACGCGTTGAGCTTCATATTGAAGCAAAAATGCGCGAGGCCGTGTTTGTCGACAACGCGAATTTTTTGGCGCTGAAAGCGACCGTCGGGCATACGGCGGCCTGTGAGATAGAGCGCCGTGCGATCGATGCGATGTCCCATCACCGGCAGCCCGACGAGCTTTTGTAGGCCCTGCGCCACGCGCTCGATGAACTGCTCTTCGTCGAGCCAATCATTGGTTTCACTGTCCCAACGCTGGAAGGCACCGATCAGTATCTGGTCGGCGCGGCAGTTGGCGACCAAGCGCGCGACTTGGATCGTCACGTCGCCGACAATGAAATCGTTGCGACTGCCGCCGCTGCGCTCGGGCTGGCCGTAATTATAGTGGCTGCCGAGCCCGAGTGCCGTGCGCATCACAGGCACCGCCAAGGGCGAGGCGATCGTGCGTTTGAGGGCGGCATAAAAGATCGCAAACAGCACGTATCCCAGAACCAGATCGATGTCGGCATCTACGCCCTTCCGGTCGTTCCAAACATAGAATCCATCGCCGGTGGTGGAGCGGCGCATGTCGAACTTAATTGCGTGTGCGTTTGCAGTTTCGGCCGCAATGTTGAGCGCAAATTCGAGCGTCGCAAGTTGGCTTGCCTGCTGTTCGGGCAACAGCTTGGAGAACCCAACGATGTCGAGTAGCAGTACCGCGCGCTGGTCGGTTTTGGTTACCGCGAACGGAGCGAATAAAGATTCGACAAGCCCGACTGGTGTGGATCCGGGGCCGACGCCGATCGGCTGCGACAAACGCACGTCGAGCGGATGGGCCTGGAAGAGTTCGGCCAACTCGTCGAAGGTTTTGTCGCCCATGCGCCGTTCGCCGACGAACAAGCGGCGCGGCGGATCCTTGATCTCGAAGATTCGAATTTTTGGCACGGTCAGGATTTCAAGTCCCGTCGCGGTGGGTCGCCACGCGACCAGGGCATTGGAACCGAACCGCCAGACAGCAAAAAGCGTGCGGTTCAGCTCCCCCAGTATCTCAGGCGCAACTTGCGAATGAAGAGGCGTATCGTTGGACATGGCCGAGTACGACTATACACAGATTTTTCGATACCGAACTATCCCATCCCCAGATCCACGAAATACCCGCTACCGGGCGGCTCGGACAATGGCGAGAAGGCAAAAATCCGCCCCGCGCGCTTAGCCTCAAGCAGATAGCGCCCCACCGGCAAGAACAGCGTTTCACCCCTCCCCGGAATTGGCGAATCGATTCGCACAGCGTAAAGCTGTGGCCCCGGTATGATGCGTTGGTCGACAAGTCGTCGCAGTTTTTCGAGTGCTGCCTCGCGCGCAAACCCGCGCAGATCGAGTTCGGCTTCGACTGACGGCGTCTTGCCCAGCAGGTGCAGCGCCTGTTCGGGATCGAGATGTGGCATCTAAAAATGGCCCGCCAAATGGCGCGCCAGCGCCTTGTTGCCGTAAAGATAGGCGCCCTTCTTGTTGCCGTACCAAACCACCTCGCGGCACCAATCGTCAAAATTTGGCCACGTCTCTTGCGAGCGCGCAATGCGATAGACGACCGCTTCGTCGACTAAATCTTCGCTACGCCCTTCGAGCACGGCGCGATAATAGGGGTAAAGATCGCTTGCCAGCCGTACCTCGGTATCGGCAAGCGTTCCCGGCTCCTTTACTAGCGCGCGGTTGAGGCGGAACGCGTCGGCCACGGTCTCGCGCGGGATCAATGCGCGGTTGCCCGCAATCGCGGCGAAGACCAGCCGTTCAGCTTCTTCGTAGAACGCGTCGAGCTTGCCGTTTTTGACAAGGTCGATGAACACATATTCGTCGGCTGGCCAATGGATGCCAAGCCATTCGGCCGAATACACATATTCGACCTCGCCATTCTGGATCTGCAGCGCGTAGTCGTCGAAGAAGGCGCGAATGGCGCCGAGCGTCGGATAGAGCTTGGGATCCGCCTCGAAAAATGCGTCGAGAAGGCGACGGTAGGGCACCGCGCATTTTTCGTGCGCGACCAGGATCGGGATCTGCAAAAGCTTGTTGTAGTGTACCAGTGCTGCCATCCACGCGTAGCTGCGCGCACGCCGCCATTCGGCCGCCGGCATCGACGCGGTTTCCACGACCAGATCCTGCACCTCGTAGATTCCGTCGGGGTCGATCTCCATTGAGCCATGGATATTGACGATGCGCGTTTCGACCGTCCGCATGCCGAACTTGGCCTGATAGGCGGGATCGCCCATTTCGGCATTGGGGAGGATCGACAGATTGTTGAACTGGATGCGGTTGTGCTGGCCGTTGTCCATCAGCCACACGATGCCATCGACCCAACTGTCGAACGTCTCACCGGGCAGTCCCAGGATCAGATCCGAATAGGTCTCTACGCGGTCGCGCGTGAAGCGGCGCTGCAGTTCCTCGTAGGTATCGAGTGCGATGTTCTGCCGCTTGATCGCCTTGAGCGTGCCAGGATCTAGCGACTGCATCGATAGCGTGACACCCTTGTTCATGCCTGCATCCGACAGGATCTTCTGCGTTAGATACGCGCGGTCGGTCGCGTTCTTGGTGTTTTGTACCGACACGGCTTTGGGATAGCCTACGGCTGCCTTCGAGCGCGCCAGCGCTTCGGCAAGCTGGATATCGCGCGCGAGAATGCCGAAGTTAGCGTCGCAGCAGAAAATGAATTCGATTTTGTGGCGTGCAAACCAATCGATTTCGCCTTCCAAGCGCGCAAGGTCGAACTGAAAAACCTTGGCTTGCGTGGCCGAGCCCCAGTCGCAAAAAGTGCATTGGAACGGACAGCCGCGGTTAGTTTCCCACAGCACGATCCAGTTTTCACTTGGGCGCGCTTGCATGAGCGGCGCGAACGTGCCGTCCAGATAGGGTGACGGTATGTCGGCCAGTTCGCGGATGCGCGGCCCCTTTGCCTGCACGACGAATACGCCGTCCTTAAGGTACGACAGATTCGCTATCCCCTCCCAGCTTCGTGCGGGATAGGTTTCGAGCAGTTTGACGAAAGCGTTTTCGCCTTCGCCATTGACCGCGACGTCGACATAGGGATGCATGCGCAAGAATTCTTCGCTGCGATCCGGTACCTGCGGCCCGCCGAATACGACTAGAATATCGGGCTTGCGGTCCTTCAGGCGCTTGGCGATCGCCAGCGACAATCTGATGTTCCAAACATAGCAAGAGAAGCCGACGATATCGGCCGCAATTAGTTCGTCGACCGCCGCTTCCACGCGCATTCGCTTGTACACAGGCAACAAAAAATCGAACCGCTCGGCGTTTGCCGCGTATCGGCGCACATGCGCTTCCAGCAAGCCCACCGCATAGGGCAGATAATTTTGCCCCGAAAAACTATTGTTGATCTGAACCAATCCCACGCGACAGCGCGGCGGTTGCGGCTGCATCGAATCCGGCCTTTTTGGCAATGCGACAACGACGATGGTGCCGTAATTAAACTAAAATGTCTAAAATTAGATTAATTTCGCCTTAACGACCTTTTTCATCTGGCTTTTCCGTAAAAGCCATTGGCGCTAAAGGCCATGCACCGCGATTGCACCGGTCTCAGTCCTTCTATACACAAGATATATCCGCGCAATTAGACGCGGCGCGCGCAGGAAGAGAAAACGGACGGCGTGGCCGATTACATTCTGGAAACCGACGGGCTGACCAAAGAATTTCGCGGCTTCGTCGCGGTGAATGGGGTTTCGTTGCGGGTCAAGCGCAACACCATCCATGCGCTTATCGGCCCCAACGGGGCGGGCAAAACCACCTGCTTCAACCTTCTGACCAAGTTTCTAGATCCCACGCGTGGCGCCATTCGCTACAAAGGGCGCGATATTACGCGCCTCAAACCCGCCGACATTGCGCGCCAGGGTCTTGTCCGGTCGTTCCAGATTTCGGCGGTGTTTCCACATCTGACCGTGCTCGAGAATGTACGCGTAGCGTTGCAGCGCCAGCGTGGCAATTCCTTCGATTTTTGGCGCTCGGAACGCGTGCTCGATGAGTATAACGGGCGCGCGCGCGAGTTGATTGACTGGGTCGGGTTGTCCGAATTTTCCGACGCGATCGCGGTCGAGATGCCCTACGGACGCAAACGCGCACTCGAAATTGCCACCACCCTCGCGCTCGATCCGGAGATGATGCTGCTCGACGAACCCACCGCCGGCATGGGCCACGAAGACGTCGGCCGCGTGTCGGCCCTCATCAAGCGCGTCGCGCAAGGGCGTACGGTGCTGATGGTCGAGCACAATCTGTCGGTCGTCTCGGACCTGTCGGACACGATCACGGTGCTGGCACGCGGTGAAGTCTTGGCTGAAGGCGATTACGCAGCCGTTTCGAAAAATCCGGACGTGATCCAAGCCTACATGGGGGCCGGCGATGTCTGACGCCATGCTTCAGGTCGACGATCTACATGCTTGGTACGGCGAGAGCCATATCCTGCACGGGGTTCGCTTCCAGATTTCCAAGGGCGAAGTCGTGACGCTGCTCGGCCGCAACGGGGCTGGCAAAACTACGACCATGAAATCGATCATGGGACTCGTCGCCAACCGCACGGGCAAGATCGCGTTCGAAGGCGTGGAAACGATCGCGCTGCCATCCTACAAGATCGCGCGTCTGGGATTGGCTTTTTGCCCCGAAGAACGCGGCATCTTCGCCTCGCTCGACGTCAAAGAGAACCTGATGCTACCGCCCACGATCGCGCCGGGCGGTCTGTCGGTCGATACGATTTTCGAATTGTTTCCAAATTTGCGCGAACGCCTGGCCAGCCAGGGCACCAAATTGTCGGGCGGCGAGCAGCAGATGCTCGCGATCGGGAGGATCCTGCGCACCGGCGCAAAACTTCTGTTGCTCGACGAGCCGACAGAAGGTTTGGCTCCCGTCATCGTACAGCAAATCGGTCGCACGATCCGGCGCTTGAAGAACGAAGGTTTTACCATTTTGCTGGTCGAGCAAAATTTTCGTTTCGCTGCAACCGTCGCCGACCGGCATTACGTGATGGAACATGGCCATATCGTCGACGAGTTCGCCAACAGCGACCTTGCCGCGAACATGGAAAAGCTCCACGAGTATCTGGGCGTCTGAAAAACTACAAAAAGGGAGGGAACTGTCTTGAAAAACCTTAAATCGATGCTGCTGGGAGCTGTGGCGCTGGCAAGCTTGGCGCTGCCCGCCGCAGCCCAGACCAACGTCAAAATCGGCGTTCTATCCGACATGTCCTCGCTCTATGCCGATCTCGGCGGGGCGGGTTCGGTTGCGGCCGCGCGCATGGCGGTCGAAGATTTCAACGCAGCTGCCAAAGGCATGCGCGTCGAGATCGTGTCGGCCGACCACCAGAATCGCGCGGACGTCGGCTCCAACATTGCGCGCCAATGGTTCGACCGCGACAGCGTGGACGTAATCGTGGACGTGCCGAACTCGGGCGTAGCCTTGGCCGTTAACGGCGTTACTCGCGAAAAGAACAAAGTGTTCCTCGTGTCGGGTGCCGCCACATCGGCACTGACAGGCGAACAATGCTCGCCCAATACCGTGCACTGGACCTACGACACTTGGGCGCTTGCGAACGGTACGGGCAAGGCCATCGTCCAGCAAGGCGGCGACACGTGGTTCTTTCTGACGGCCGACTATGCGTTCGGCCACCAGCTCGAAGCGGACACTTCGGCCGTCGTAACCAAGCTCGGCGGTCGCGTCCTCGGCGGCGTGCGCCATCCGCTGAACGGCAGCGACTTCTCCTCGTTCTTGCTGCAAGCGCAAGCCAGCCGCGCCAAGATCATCGGCGTGGCGAACGCCGGCGGCGACACGATCAACACGATCAAGCAGGCCGGTGAATTCGGCATCGTGCGGCGCGGCCAAAGCCTTGCCGGTCTGCTGATCTTCATCAGCGATGTGCACGGCCTTGGGCTCGAATCTGCCCAGGGACTCGTCTTCACCAACGCGTTCTATTGGGACAAAGACGATGGAACCCGCGCCTTCGCCAGGCGCATGGCCGCCGCCAACCGCGGCATCCACCCCACCATGGTGCATGCGGGCGTCTACGCATCGGTGCTGCACTATCTGAAGGCCGTCGAAGCCAACAAGTCGGCCGCCGACGGCAAAGCCACCGTCGACCGCATGAAGGCAATGGCGACCGACGACGCACTGTTTGGCAAAGGTACTGTTCGCACAGACGGACGCAAGATCCACGACATGTACCTTTATGAAGTGAAAAAGCCTTCGGAATCGAAGGGGGCGTGGGACTACTATAAACTGCGCACGACGATCCCCGCCGCCGAAGCCTTCCGGCCGCTCGCCGAAGGCAAGTGCCCGCTCGCGGGCAGTTGAACCAACCGGGGCGGAAGCGTTGACGCTTCCGCCCCGTTTCTTTTGACCGCTAACGACGAGAATCCATGCCCGACATTTTCGGCATTCCGCCCCAGGCTCTGTTCGGCCAGCTTTTGCTGGGCCTCATCAACGGCGCGTTCTACGCGCAGCTGAGCTTGGGCCTCGCGATCATCTTCGGGCTCCTCAACATCATCAACTTCACGCACGGCGCCCAGTACATGATGGGCGCATTTGTTGCCTGGATGCTGCTGAACTGGCTTGGGCTCGGTTACTGGTGGGCGCTGCTCGTTGCCCCGGTCGTCGTGGGCGCGTTCGGCGTTCTAATCGAGCGCACGATGCTGCGTCATCTCTACAAGCTCGACCATCTTTACGGATTGCTGCTCACATTCGGCATCGCTCTGATCGTACAGGGCGTTTTCCGCGACCAGTTCGGCTCGACGGGCCTCCCCTATCGCATTCCGGCCGAACTGCGCGGCGGCACGGATCTGGGTTTCATGTTCATGCCGAACTATCGCGGCTGGGTCGTGGTTGTTTCGATGGTCGTGTGTTTCGGTACTTGGTTTGTAATCGAAAAAACCAAGCTCGGGTCCTATTTGCGCGCGGCGACCGAAAACCCGGCGCTGGTACAGTCCTTTGGGATCAACGTTCCGCGTATGGTCATGCTGACCTACGGCTTCGGCGTCGGTCTTGCAGCCTTTACGGGTGTGCTGGCGGCCCCGATCTACCAGGTCAGTCCGTTGATGGGAGCCGACATCATCATTGTGGTTTTTGCCGTCGTCGTTATCGGCGGCATGGGTTCGATCCTCGGCTCGATCGTCACGGGCTTCGGACTTGGCATCGTCGAAGGCCTGACCAAGGTGTTCTATCCGGAAGCCTCTTCCACCGTCATTTTCGTCGTCATGGTGATCGTGCTGCTGATCAAACCCGCCGGCCTGTTTGGGAGGGCCCGCTAATGTCGGGATCCCCCGCTCCGCACGGCTCGAAAACCGGCATGCCTACGCACCAGCGCATTCTGGTCGTCGCGCTGATTGGCGTGCTGCTCGTTTTGCCGCACTTGCTTTATCCCGTGTTCGTGATGAAGGTTTTGTGCTTCGCTTTGTTCGCGTGCGCCTTTAATTTGCTAATTGGCTATGTCGGCTTGCTGTCGTTTGGACATGCGCTGTTTTTCGGCTGGGCAGCGTATGTGTCCGCGCATGCGGCCAAAGTATGGGGCTTGCCGCCGGAGCTTGCGATCCTCGCGGGCATGGGGTGCGGCGCTGTTTTGGGCCTGGTCGTGGGAGCGTTGGCGATCCGCCGCCAGGGCATCTATTTTTCGATGATCACACTGGCCTTGGCACAAATGGCCTACTTCTTTGCGCTACAAGCGCCATTTACGGGCGGCGAAGACGGGTTGCAGCGGGTCCCGCGCGGCATGATGTTTGGCGTGCTCGATCTGCGCAACGACCTCGTACTTTACTATGTCGTGGCTGCGATTTTCCTCGCCGCATTCTTGCTGATTTACCGCATCGTGCATTCGCCCTTCGGGCAAGTGCTGAAGGCGATCCGCGAAAACGAGCCGCGTGCCGTGTCGCTTGGCTATCGCGTCGACCAGTACAAGCTCGCGGCGTTCGTGATGTCGGCGGCATTGGCGGGCCTCGCTGGGGCCGTCAAATCGCAGGTCTTCCAGCTCGCCTCGCTGTCGGATGTGCACTGGACAATGTCGGGCGAGGTCGTGCTGATGACGTTGGTCGGCGGACTCGGCACGGTGTTCGGACCCATTGTGGGGGCGGCCGTCATCATTTCGATGCAGAACTATCTGGCCGAGCTAGGATCGTGGGTTACGGTCGTCCAGGGTGTAATCTTCGTCGTGTGCGTGCTCGCCTTCCGGCGCGGCATCGTCGGCGAAATCGCAGCCAAGATAAAAAAGCCGCTATAGCGTCCGCACGCGGCGGGCGTAGAATGGCACTATGCGGCTTTTGCAGCACGGCGACGAATCGGCCTTGTCCGCGTTTCTGGCGCAAACGCCCGAAACGGCAATGTTCTTGCGCTCTAATCTGCGCGCAAGTGGCATCGTTGACCACGGCAAAGCCTATCAAGGCAGCTATGTTGGCGCATTCGAGGGCGACAAATTGGTCGGTGTCGCGTCGTTCTGCTGGAACGGCAATTTGATGCTGCAATGTTCCAGCGCTTTGGCGCCCGATCTCGCCGCCGCCGCCCTCGCCGCCAAGCCCGATCGCCAGGTACTGGGCGTGTTGGGGCCGCAAGCGCCGGTTGCCGCCGCGATCGATATCCCGGAGTTTACCAAACGCCGCGCTAGGCTTGCAGCCCGCCAATCGATACTGGCGCTCGACCTCGCCGATCTGCCGGACGAAACGCCGATTTCGGCCCGCGTACGCGCGGTTTTGCCCAAAGACGGCGACGTGGCGGCAGCATGGCGCCACGACTATTTGTGCGAAACGCTGGGGGCCGCACCGGGCGATGCGACAAGGCTGCGAGCGGTCGACGAAATCGAGCGCGCGACCGACGATGCGCGCGGGTATGTCCTGTGCATGGGCGACCATCTCCTGGCTTACGCCGGATTCAATGCGACACTGCCCGACATGGTGCAGATCGGCGGGCTCTATTGCCCGCCCGAGGAGCGCGGCCTTGGATATGGGCGAGCGGCGCTGCTTGGCGCCCTGCTGGCCGTGCGGACAAAGGGCGTGGCCAAAGCCGTGCTGTTCACCAGCGACGACAACGTGCCGACCCTGCGCTGTGCGCAAGCGCTCGGATTCAAGGCTGCAGGCGAATACGGCGTAGTGTTTTACTGAGTTTCCGCGCCAAGACCCGGCAGCGAGACTAGATATCCTCGAGTTTTGCACCGTCGAGTTTTCGGGCGGCCACAGCTTGCTCGGCCTCGGTTCGAAGGCGCTCTTCTTTGGTGCGCCCGTGTTTGGCGCGGTTGGCGTCGGCAAGCCCGGCGGCATCGGCGCGGGCGCGCATTTTTCGGATGCGTTTGAGGTTGACGATCTCGGCCATTTTGCCTCCCTATAGGCGGGCATGGTAACAAACGCGACCCCCACTGCCTACACGCCGACGGCGCGAGGCCTGCACTGGTTGGCAGCCCTCCTCGTCGCGATGCTGTTCGGCGTCGGGCTCTATATGACGCGGCTCGAATTTTCCGACTGGAAAGTGCGTGTCTATGCGTGGCACGAATGGACCGGGCTCGTCGTGTTCGTTTTGACCGGCGTGCGGCTGGCTTGGCGCCGGTTCCATCCGGCCCCGCCGCTGCCGCCCTCGGCCTGGATCGAACAGGCCGCAGCAAGTGCCGCGCACGCGATTTTGTATGCGCTGATGTTCGTGCTACCGATCCTCGGGTTTCTTGGCACGAATGCCTTCGGCTTCAAAGTGGTGTGGTTCGGCCTCGTCGAACTGCCGGATCCGATCGGCAAGAACGAAGCGCTCGGGCGCGTGCTGCTGGCGACGCATGCGTGGCTTGCCTACGCGATGATGGCACTGGCGGCGGTCCATATTGGCGCGGCGCTCTACCACCATTTCGGGCGCCGCGACGGCATTCTGCGGCGCATGTTGCCGGGCCTCGCTCCGCGCGGCGATCAGTAGGACGCGATTTCGACCTGCGCCGCGGCCAAGCGCCGATAGAGACGGCGCTTGCGCGCAATCGGCCACCATTCGTAGAGAAAGATTTCGAGCGGGCGCCAGTTTGCGACCCAACCCAGGATCAGGAAACTCTCCTGGACCAACGGCGCGAAGGCGCTGCCCGCAAGATACGCGCTTGTCCCGTGCGCCAGCGCAAAACACGCGAGCAGCAGCGCGATGCCGACCGCGAGCGCGTACCGGCCGATGCGGAACAGTTCGGCCAGATCGCGGCCGGTCGCCTGGGCGCGATAGGCGAAGAAATGCCCGAACGCCTCGCCCACATCGCCCGCACGTTCGCTTGCGGCCTCGCCGGCGGGCAAATGGACCACGATGCGGATCGGCCGGTCGGGTGCCAATTCCCTCGCCCAGCCGACGACGAACGCCTCGGCCTCGGCGTCGAGATCTTTTTCGCGGAACGGGTACGGGTCAAGCGAATGGGAAAGCTGGGCGACCGTGGCTACGCGCAGTTCGATCGGGCCGCTTGCGGAGATATTCCGCATCGGATCAAAACAAGCTCCCTTGCCGCGTGTCGTTGGCGCGTTTGGTATTGGGTGCAGGCGGCTCCTCGTCGGCGGCAGCAGGCTCCAGGCAGCCCGGATCGTCGTTGCGGACGCTGTTCACGTAGGAAGACACGCGCACATATCCAAGCGCTTCGCTGGCAGGGGCCCGCACCAGCGCCCGCGCGTCGATCTTGGGATCGAGCCAGGCCGCGTAGTCGAACGGATCGAGGATCACGGGGATGCGGTCGTGGAACGGCGCCATCATTGCGTTGGCGGCGATATTGACGATGGCGAAGCTTTCCACCACCTCGCCTTGCGGCGGGACCCAGCGTTCCCAGAGCCCGGCAAAGGCGAACGGCGCCTTGTCCTGGCGGCGAAACAAGAAGGGCTGTTTGCTTTTGGCGCCGACCGTGGGCCATTCGAAAAAGCCGTCGACCGGCACCAGACAGCGGCGCTGGCGAAAAGCCTGCCGGAAGGCGGGTTTTTCGTGCACCGTTTCGCCGCGTGCATTGATCATATGGCTTTGAAGCGACATGTCTTCGGCCCAATAGGGCACAAGGCCCCAGCTCAGCATCTGCATCTCGCGCCCGCCGTCGCCCCCCAGACGGATCACGGGCGCGCGCTGCGTGGGCGCGATATTGTAGCGCGGTTCGAGATTGGGGGCCGCGCCCGCAAAATCGAACAGCTGGCGCAATGCCTCGACCGAACTCGTCAATGTGTAGCGTCCGCACATGGCGCTATTGTAAATCGCTTGGCGGCGGCTTACGAGAACTACGATGAACCGTCCCGACCTTGCTGCCCTGCGCCCCCAGATCGCCGCGATCGCCAAACGCGCCGCCGCAGCGATCATGGCGATTTACGAAGGCCCGTTCGAGGTCCGCACCAAGGCCGACCGCACACCCCTTACCCTTGCCGACGAGCGCTCGGAAGCGCTGATTGCGGCGGCCCTCGATGTGCTCACACCCGGCATTGCGATCGTGGGCGAAGAAGCGACCGCACGCGGCGAGGCGGCGTTCGCGGGTGCAGCACCGCCGCTGTTTTGGCTGGTCGATCCGCTTGACGGGACGCGCGAATTTGCGGCGCGAAACGGCCAGTTTGCCGTCTGCATCGCCTTGATTGCCGAAGGGCGCCCGGTGCTGGGCACGGTGATGGCCCCGCACGAAGGGATTGTGTGGTCGGGCGCCGTCGGGATCGGCGCGTTTCGCCAGGTCAAAGACGGCGCCGAAACGCCGATCCGGGCACGTCCAAAACCGGCAAGCGGGCTGGTGGTCGTGTCCTCGCGCAGCCATTCGAGCAATGCCGAAGATGCGTATCTGGACGGGCACCGGATTGCCGAGCATCGCCGCATCGGATCGGCGATCAAGTTCGGCCTGCTGGCCGAAGGCTCGGCCGACCTTTATCCGCGCTTCGGGCCGACCTGCGAATGGGACACGGCCGCAGGCGAAGCGCTGCTGGTGGCCGCGGGCGGGCGCATGGCAAGGCCCGACGGGCGTCCGCTCGGCTACGGCAAACGCGACTTCAAAAACCCAGATTTCGTTGCAACCGGCGCTTGGGATCAATCGAGCCCGGCATAGGCCGCCACTTCGTCGGCAAGCCTGGCGATTTCCTGGGCCGCGACGGAGCCTGGCTCGGCTTCGGTGACGCCCAGCCCCTGCCCCAGGCTCGCGGCATAGCCGGTGCGATTGCCGAGCACGATGCTGGCCACGACCGCGTCGATTTGGGACAGCTTCTGCGCCATTTCGGCCGCAAGCAGCGAGCGCGGCGGCATGCGGTTGATGACCAGCATCGCGCGCCGCTTTTCGGCTCTGGCCAGTTCGAGCGTGGGCAGCGTGGCCCACAGATCCATCGGCGAAGGCTGCACGGGCACAAGCACCAGGTGCGAATAGCGGATCGCCGTGCGCGAGTCGGTCTGCGCATGCGGCGCGGAGTCCACGACCACCACGTCGTGCTCGCGCGCCAGCCGGTCGAGTTCGTGCGGCAAACGCCAGCCCGACAGCTTGGCAAAGCCGAAGCCCAGCCCCTGGTGCGGGCGGGCGGCAAAACGCAGTTCCGTCCAATGCGTGAACGAGCCCTGCGGGTCGATATCGACGGCCGCCACGTTGCGCCCGCTTTGCGCCCAGTACGCGGCCAGATGCACCGCGAGCGTGGTTTTGCCCGCGCCGCCTTTTTGCTGTGCCACTGTTACGACCTTACCGCCCATGCGCCGGACAATAGCCGCTGGCGAGGCCCCATGCTATAGCGCCCCTTGCATGGCCCTTGCCAAACCCACCGAAGCCGCCCTCCAGCGCGCCGCCGCCCTGCTCGGCAAAGGCCGCCTGGTGGCGTTCGCGACCGAAACGGTCTACGGCCTTGGCGCCGCCGCCGACGATCCGCTTGCGGTGCGGCGCCTTTATGCGGCGAAGGGCCGGCCGCGTTTCAATCCGCTGATCGCGCATGTGTTCGACGTTGCGGGCGCCAAGCGCCTGGTGCGCTTCGATGCGCGCGCCGAAATCCTCGCCCGCCTGTTCTGGCCGGGCCCGCTGACGCTGGTACTGCCGCGCTTGCCGGGCGCATCTGTATCGAGGATTGCAGCAGCCGGATTGGACACGCTCGGCGTGCGTATCCCCGACCACCCGGCCGCGCAGAAACTTTTGCGCAAATTCGGCCGCGCGATCGTCGCCCCCAGCGCCAACCGCTCGGGCCGATTGTCGCCGACGGATGCCGGTGCTGTCGAACGCGCGCTGGGCGCGCGGGTCGCCTTGATCCTCGATGGCGGGGCGTGCCGTGTGGGCTTGGAATCGACGATCGTCGATCTGTCGGTGTCGCCTGCCCGCCTGCTGCGCGAAGGCGGCATTGTCAGGGCCGCAATCGAAGCGGCGATCGGCAAGGTCGAAAACGCCGATGCCGCGATCAAGGCCCCCGGCATGCTGGCGAGCCATTATGCGCCGCGTGCCGATCTGCGATTGAACGCCGCAGCACCGCGCGCGGGCGAGGCGTATTTGGGCTTCGGCCCGCTGCCGACGCTTGGCGCAGAAGTACCGGCGTTGACGCTGTCGGCCACCGGCAATCTTGCCGAGGCCGCGCATAATCTGTTTGCCTACCTGCAAACGCTGGATCGGCCGACGATCCGCACCATCGCCGTTGCCGATGTTCCGGCTATGGGCCTGGGTGCGGCGATCCGCGATCGGCTCGCGAGGGCAGCCGCCCCGCGCGGGCGACATTAGGTTACGATAGGCGCGTGTCGCCAATTTAAACCACTGAAAACAAGAGAATGTCGCCTTGCCGACGATTTCGGGCGAGGCGCCCAAAATCACGGATTTTTGACTCTTTTTTTACCATGTCAAACAGCGCAGGCTCTGTTAGGAGCCATTGTTCCTAGCCTAGCAAATTAACACTGAAAATGGAAGCCGATCGGCTGCGCCTGGGGGGCACTTGCTTGCGAGGGGCCGACGCTTCGTCTATGGGATGGCGACCGATCGACAAATGCAAAGGACCGCCCGATGATTCCGCGCTATTCGCGCCCGCAAATGACCGCAATTTGGGAAGCCGAAGCGCGTTTCCGCATTTGGTTCGAAATCGAAGCGCATGCATGCGACGCGCAGGCGATCCTGGGTATCGTTCCCAAAAAAGCCGCCAAAACGATCTGGAAGAAAGGCAAGTGGGAGATCGCGCGCATCGACGAGATCGAGCGCGAGACCAAGCACGACGTCATCGCGTTTTTGACCAATCTTGCAGAGCATGTCGGTCCCGATGCGCGTTTTGTCCACCAGGGCATGACCTCGTCCGACGTGCTCGATACGACTCTCGCGGTACAGTTGGCGCGCGCCAGCGACTTGCTGCTCGAAGGGCTCGACCGCTTGCTGGCAGCGCTCAAGAAACGCGCGCTCGAACACAAATTCACGCCGACCGTCGGGCGCAGCCACGCGATCCATGCCGAACCGACGACATTCGGCCTCAAGCTCGCGGGCTTCTATGCCGAGTTCGCGCGCAACCGCATGCGCCTGCTGGCGGCGCGCGCCGAAATCGCGACGTGCGCCATTTCGGGCGCGGTCGGCACGTTTGCGAATATCGACCCGTTCGTCGAAGAATATGTCGCCAAGAAGATGGGCCTCGCCGCCGAGACCGTTTCGACCCAGGTCATCCCGCGCGACCGGCACGCGATGTTCTTCGCCGTGCTTGGCGTGATCGCGGCGTCGATCGAGCGGCTCGCGATCGAAGTGCGCCATTTGCAGCGCACCGAAGTGCGCGAGGCCGAGGAGTTTTTCAGTCCGGGCCAAAAAGGCTCGTCGGCCATGCCGCACAAGCGCAACCCGGTTCTGTCGGAAAATCTGACCGGCCTTGCGCGCATCGTGCGGGCGGCGGTCAACCCGGCGCTCGAAAATGTGGCGCTGTGGCACGAACGCGACATCTCGCATTCGGCGGTCGAGCGCGTGTTCGCGCCCGATGCGACCATCGCGCTGGATTTTGCGCTGCATCGCGCTGCTGGCCTCGTCGAAAAATGGACGATCTATCCCGAGCGCATGAAGGCCAATCTCGACGCGCTGGGCGGGCTCGTGCATTCGCAGCGCGTGATGCTGGCCCTAACGCAAGCGGGTATTTCGCGCGAGGATGCCTATCGCATCGTGCAGGGCACGGCGATGGAAATCTGGCGCAAGGGCGGCGATTTTGCGGCCGCCCTGAAGGCCGACCCGCAAGTTGCCGAAAAGCTGGGCGCCAAAAAAATCGACGCGCTTTTCGACCTCGGTTACCATACGAAGCACGTGGATACCGTGTTCAAGCGCGTTTTCGGGAGAAATACCAAGCGCGGCTGAGGGCCGACTGTGCTATACTGACGTCAGTCGTTGGCGAAAGGGGGCTTTCGCAACGATCCGGCCAGGGGGCCCGGACCATGCCCACCGATTCGATCGCAGCGTTTCAAAAACCGAATCTTGCCGCACCATGCGTCGTGCGCAGGCTGCTCGTGCGTTGGGGCATGCGCCCGCACGACGAAGCGCCGCCCGAATGGGACGAATGGTTCGCGAACGTAATCGTGGGCGATCTGCGCGCGCGCACCTTCGATGCGGCCATCAGCCCCACGGGCACGCCAATCATCGACCGGGCAGGCTCCGAACAGCGCGACGTGCTGGACGACATCAAACCCGGCTGCCCGCTCGACCAGGCGCTGGAACCCGTGCTGGGCGACCAGGCCGCCGCACTTGCCAAAGGCGTGTGCGAGCGCGCGCGCGACGGCCGCCCGCTATTCGTGGAAGTGCCGCCGCGCGCCGACATGGGCGGCTTTGCGCTGGCGTTTGTGCCGCTTCGCACGCGCTACGGCTTGCGCCTGACCGGAATCGTGGCGGCCGCGGGGCCGTGCTGAAGCCGACTGAAAATTCAGGGCTAATCCATAATCTACTGCTTGGCCATCAGCGTCACCGGTCGCGCCACTCGCCAGTCAAACTCGAAAAATCTCCTCGACGCAACTGACCGGTTCAAGTAACACTTAATGTTGAAGGGGAGCAACTGCTTGATCGACATGAATCCTGCCGCTTGATGCCAATTTTTGACCATCTCCTGCGCTATGCGCAGCGCATCCGCAATCTGCGCCGCGCACATGCGGCCGTACAAGAACCTGCCCTTGCGCCCGCCTTTCAAGAGCTGCTCGAAAGCACATTGGCAGAAATGCCGACTGGCGTCGGCCTTACTGTGGTTCCAGAGTTCGTAAATCCAGGGATTGGGCGGCCCGATATCGCATTGCTACGCGCGGGAGCCCCGGCACGGGCCTTCGTTGAACTGAAAGCGCCCGACAAGCCGGCAAATCCAAATCGCTGGCGCCTTCCTCATGACAAACGTCAAGCCGAGCGGTTGCGGGAGTTGCGCTGCTGGAGCACGTCCAATTTCATCGATATGTTTCTGTTCGAACGCGCCGAGCAGCAAGCAACGGCGCGAATTGTTCCTGAGCAGGCGCTTGATCCGACTTGCGACGACACGCGGGCAGTCCGGCTCATACGCGCGCACGATGCGGCACCATTGCTTGCATTGATCGAGCGTCTTGGCGCTGCGGCGGGTCAGGAGCCGGTCGCGCGGGACGCCCAGCATCTCGCCCAATTGCTGGCACATTCGTCTCGATTTGTCCGCGGAATCATTCAGGACCGTCTGGCCGACTTGCGTGCTGCCAACGTGGCCGTCCACCCTCTGTTGGACGTGCACGCCGAATTTCAGACCGTACTCTACGCGCATCCCGAGGCGGGCGGTTATCCAGCGCAAGATTTCGATATACTGTTTTCCTCTGCCTTCGCACAAACGCTGGCCTTCGGGCTGCTCCTGGTGCGCGAGGGAAGCGGACATCCCGTCGATGCAGAGGCCTATCGGCGCATGCCTGACGAACACCCGTTGATGCGAACAGCGCTGCGCGTGTTGACCCAGGCAGAAATCCTCGATGCGGTGGGAATCGGCTTCACCGTTCTGCTCGACACTGTGAACAGCTTTGCCCCCGAAATTCTTGCGATCCGGCCCAGACATCCCGACCCGATCCTGTATTTCTACGAAGACTTCCTATCGACATTCGATCCGGCCGCACGGGAACGCCATGGCGTATACTTTACGCCGATCCAGGTCGTACGATTCATGACGGGCGCGCTTGACCGCGTTGCGCGTATCAACCTTGGGCTGAATAGTCTTCGCGATCCCGATCTGACAATACTCGACCCGGCCACGGGTACCGGCACCTTCCTGCTCGGCGTGGCCGAGCGGGTCCGCGACGAGGCTAACGCGGCAGGTGGGCAAGGTCTTGCCGATCTTGAGTTGCGCAATCTTGCAGGTCGGATGTTCGGCCTCGAACTTCTCGTCGGACCCTATGCGGTGGCTCACTACCGACTGCACCATACTTTGCGAGATCCGGCGGGCCCGGGGCATCGACCGGCTCTCCCACGACTGGGCGTTTACCTCGCAGACACGCTGGCCGAGCCCGGTGCGGCTGCTCCGCTCGGTCCGTTGGGGTTCGTGTCCGCCGGCATCACGCAGGAGCGCCGTGCCGCCGACCGGATCAAGGCGCAGCAGCCGATTCTAGCGATCCTCGGCAATCCACCCTACCGACGGCTGGAGGAAGGCGAAGACCAAACGTTGGTCGGACAGTGGATGAACGCGATCTGGGATGATCTGAAACGGCCCGTGAGGGAGGCGAATCAAGGGAATCAGCTCAATACCTTTCCCGAGCTGTCCGTCGCTTTTTGGCGCTGGGCCATATGGAAAATCTTCGAAGCCGATGGCGCACCGCAGCGCGGCGTCGTGGTTTACATCACCAACCGCAAGTTCCTGACCGGCTGGCCGTATGCGGGTCTGCGGCAGATGATGCGCAATCGTTTCGACCGGATCGAGGTCATCGATCTGCGCGGCGATGTTCGGCGCGGACCGCGCGCGGGTATCGAGCGCGACGTGGGCGTCTTCGACATTCAGGTCGGCACAGCAATCACCATCGCAATCGCGGACGGCTCGCGCGCTGGACAACCGGCAGAAATAAGCTATCTCGACTCTTGGGCCGAGGGACATTTCTCGCGCGACGCCAAGCTTGAATGGCTGGAGAACGGTGCGGCCACAGGGACATTGCCCAACTCAATTGCGGTTGAGCGACAGGCGCTGGACGATTTCCGCCCGAGACCCTTCGACAATGGTGAGTGGCCGAGCCTGAAGGCGTGTTTCAATTTCATCCATAGTGGGGTTGAAACGAAGCGCGACCATCTGGTCTATGATGTCAGCCCAGATGCATTGACCAATCGGATCCAAACCTTCTTGGCCGCCCCGATAGCGGAGGCGCGCCAAGCCTTTAATGAGGTTGGCGCTCGTACCGCACAGGCGGCCCAAGCCATACCCTTCGATCCGAATTTGATCCAGCCGACTGCGTATCGACCGCTCGACACGCGCTTTCACTATCGCCATGCCGCTTACAATGATCGGCTCCGCCCGGACCTTCAGCATGTGTGGGGCGTCCAGAACATTTGCCTGTTTGCCCTGCCCTCAGGGACTGGCGCTGGACCGGCCGTTTGGTGCCCCCCCCACCTTCCGGATAGACATGCGTTTCGCGGCAGCTACGGCGGCTATGTATTCCCACTTTATGATCGCCGCCCAGCATCAGCGGGTCCTAACGTTTCAGTCGCACTGCTCAATGGCTTATCCGGCGCCTATGGGGTCGCGGTGACAGCAGAGGAAGCATTTAATACAATACTCTGTCTCCTCTCGGCGCAAAACTACTCCCTGATTTTCGCCGAAGATCTGGAGGATGTCTTCCCGCACGTCCCGTTCCCGGCCGAGCACGCACTGTTCGTGCGGGCCGCCCAGCTCGGCGCCCGAATTCGCGCAATCCAAACATTCGATACTGCGCATCCGCCAGTCAGAACTGCAGACCCGAACTTCGCGAGGCTCGCTACAGCGCCGACAGCCGGCGCAGGCTTGGCGCCGTCCGAGCCAGACGGCTACCGCGTGACGCTTTGCGCCGACGGCTCAGGTCAGGTCGAGGGGCTACCGCCAGATGTTTGGCTTTTCACGGTGAGTGGTTACCCGGTGCTGAGCCGATGGCTGGAGGGCCGAGCCGGTCTGCCCGTCGACTTGGCGATGTTCACCGCATTCCGCGATGTTTCTGCGCGGATAGCGGAGCATATTGATCTCGCCGCTCAGGCAGATACAATACTTCGCGAAGCATTGCTGAATACGCTGAACAGGGATGTTCTTGGACTCCCGGACTGAAGAGAGACCACGCCTTATGACTATCGATGCTCAGGGCAGCCTTTTCGGAGACGGTCGCATGGCCGCCCCTACCCGACCGTCGACGCCCGACCCGGAGGCCGTCCGTGAGCGACTGAGGCGGCTATTGGAAACGCTTCGAGGCGCCCAGACTATGCCGCTTTCCGAGAAAGATCTGCGCATGTGGCAGACTTTGGTGCCGACCATGACGCGGTGGCTGCCGGACGACGAGGCCGACGCAATTCGTTCCGAATTCGCCAGCGAAACGAAGCGTCTTTGTGGCTAGAGCAAATTTCGTTCGCATAGGCTCACGGAACTGGCTCTAGGCTTTTTGTTTTGCCGCATTTCCCGAGTCGTCAGCCGATTCCGGCTGATTTGAAAATGCTCTAAGCTCGCCAGCGCCGATGCCGCCTCGGCATTTTCCATGGCTCCAAGCACCATCTGCCGGTAAGGCTTACGACTGCTCCATAATCTGCTGCTTCGCGACGGGCAGGAAATGCTCGAGCTGGGCTTTGATCTCGGCGACCGAGAGTGCGACGCCGCGCTGCTTTGCATCCTTCTCGATCTTTTCGATCACGTCGTCGTCGCCCGGCTTGTCGAAGTCGGCCGACACCACTTCCTTGGCATAGACATCGACCGCGTCGCCCGCGAGGCCGAACTTCGCTGCGACCCATTGGCCCACAAGCTTGTTGCGCCGCGCCGTCACCTTGAACTGCAGGTCCTGGTCGTGCTTGAACTTGTTCTCGAAACCTTTTTGGCGATCGTCGAATCCGCTCATGGCACGTCCTCTCGAATTGCAAACCAAAACGCTATATAGTGGGCTCTTGCACTTTGTTCAATCGTGCTTCGTTCAATCGAGGGCGGGCCGCTGATGTGTTCGATCGTCATTCGGCGCGACCCAGATGCCGATTGGCCCGTGTTGATTGCGGCCAATCGCGACGAAATGCGCGACCGCCCGTGGGATGCCCCTGCCCGCCATTGGCCCGACCGGCCCGATATTGTCGCAGGCCTTGACCGGTTGGCGGGCGGATCGTGGCTGGGCCTCAACGATACGGGCGTCGTTGCGAGCGTCTTGAACCGCCATGGCACGCTGGGACCTGCGGCTGGCAAACGCTCGCGCGGCGAACTGGTGCTGGACGCGCTCGACTATGCCGATGCGGCCGACGCCGCGCGCGCGTTTGCGACGATCGATACCGTATCGTATCGACCCTTCAATATGCTGATCGCGGACGATCGCGACGCATTTTGGCTCAAATCCACGGGTGCTGGGCGCGTGGCGGTGGAAGCGCTGCCCGTCGGCGTTTCGATGATCACGGCCGACGACCGCAACGATCCGGCAAGCCCGCGCATCGCGTTCAATCTGCCGCGCTTCGAAGCCAGCGCCGACGATTGGCACGCCTGGGAAAAGCTGCTCGCGAGCCGCGAGGGGCCTGCGGAAAAGAGCTATATGCGCGTCGATCTGCCGTCGGGTTTCGGCACCTCGTCGCACAGTTTGATCGCCCTGCCGACCACGCGGCGCGAGCATTCCTTGAAGCCGCTTTGGCGCTTTGCCGCCGCAAGCGGCGATTCGCCCGCGTTCGAACCCGTAAAGCTTCGCTAAAGCAACCCCTTAGCCCCCGATTGCCGGGCGGCAAGCGAGGGGCTATACAAGCGCCTTCCTGTTTTACCGCCAGCCACCGACGCCAGGGGGCGATCTGCCAGTGTCCCGCCGCAAGCAGCTTTACGAAGGCAAGGCCAAGATTCTGTTCGAAGGCCCCGAGCCCGGCACGATCGTCCAGTATTTCAAGGACGATGCCACCGCCTTCAACAACAAGAAGAAGGGCATCATCACGGGCAAGGGCGTGCTCAACAATCGCATCTCGGAATTTCTGATGATGCGGCTGGAGGAGATGGGCATCCAGACGCATTTCATCCGCCGCCTCAATATGCGCGAACAGCTCGTGCGCGAAGTCGAGATCGTGCCGCTTGAAGTCGTGGTGCGCAACGTGGTGGCGGGGTCGCTTGCCACGCGCTTCGGGCTTGCCGAAGGCCAGGCGCTGCCGCGCTCGATCGTCGAGTACTACTACAAGAACGACGAACTCGGCGATCCGATGGTCTCGGAGGAGCACATCACCGCGTTCGGCTGGGCCGACACGCGCGATCTGGACGACATGATGTCGATGGCGCTGCGCATCAACGACTATCTGTCGGGGCTGTTTTTGGGCGTCGGCATCAAGCTCGTCGATTTGAAGCTCGAGTTCGGCCGCCACTACAACGAACACGAAGAAATGCGCCTGATCCTCGCCGACGAAATCAGCCCGGATTGCTGCCGTCTGTGGGACCTCAAGACCAACGAGAAAATGGACAAGGACCGCTTCCGCCGCGACCTTGGCAATGTCGAGGAAGCCTACCAGGAAGTGGCGCGGCGCCTCGGCATTCTGCCCGAAGGGGGCCCGCGCGATCTCAAGGGCTCGGGAACCATCCAATGAAAGCCAAGATCCACGTGACGCTCAAAAACGGCGTGCTCGACGTGCAGGGCAAAGCCGTGGCGGCGGGCCTTGGCGGGCTCGGCTTTGCGGGGCTCGGCGACGTGCGCGTCGGGCGCTACGTCGAAATCGAACTTGCCGCATTGTCGAAAGCCGCCGCCGAAAAGACCGCCAAGGACATGTGCGAGAAGCTGCTCGCCAACACGGTGATCGAAAACTACCGCATCGAAATCGCCGAATAGGGAAGCTCGACTATGAAGGCTGCGGTCGTCGTTTTTCCGGGCTCCAATCGCGAGATCGATGTGGCCGACGCGCTGCAACGCGCGTCGGGGAAAAAGCCCAAGCTTGTGTGGCACAGCGAAGCAGCCTTGCCCGACCGGCTCGATCTGATCGTTCTGCCGGGCGGGTTTTCGCATGGCGACTATCTGCGCTGCGGCGCCATGGCCGCGCGCAGTCCGATCATGCGCGAGATCGTGCGCCACGCCGAAAAGGGCACCGCCGTGCTCGGCGTGTGCAACGGGTTCCAGATTCTGTGCGAGAGCGGTTTGCTGCCGGGCGTGCTGCTGTCCAATGTCGGGCTCAAATTCATCTGCCGCGACGTGGCGCTGAAGGTCGCGACCAGCCAGAGCCTGTTCACGCATCGCTACGAGACGGGCGAAAGCGTGCGCTTTCCGGTCGCGCACCATGATGGCAATTATTTCGCCGATGCCGACACGCTGAAGCGCATCGAAGATCGCGGCCAGGTCGCGTTTCGCTACGATACGGCGGCGGGCGGCAATCCCAACGGCTCGGCCAACGACATTGCGGGCGTATTCAACCGCGCCAAGAACGTGCTGGGCCTGATGCCGCATCCCGAAAACGCGACCGATCCCGCGACCGCAAGCGCGCTTGGTGGATCGATCGACGGCGCCAAACTGTTCGACGGCATTGTGGACTCGCTCGGCAAATGAAACAGAAAACCTATCCCAAGCCCGCCGACCTCATGGGCCTCTCGCCAGCCGAATACGATCTTGCGTGCCGCATTCTGGGCCGCGAACCGACGCGCACCGAGCACGGGATTTTCTCGGTCATGTGGTCGGAGCATTGCAGCTACAAATCGTCGAAGAAGTGGCTGAAGACGCTGCCGACCAAGGCGAAATGGGTGATTTGCGGCCCCGGCGAAAATGCCGGCGTGATCGATATCGGCGACGGCGACGCGTGCATTTTCAAAATCGAGAGCCACAACCACCCGTCCTATATCGAGCCCTACCAAGGGGCGGCGACCGGCGTTGGCGGAATTTTGCGCGACGTGTTCACGATGGGCGCGCGGCCCATCGCGAATCTCAACGCGCTGCGCTTTGGCGAACCCAAGCACCCGAAGACGCGGCGCCTCGTCTCGGGCGTGGTCGCGGGCATCGGCGGTTACGGCAATTGCGTGGGCGTGCCCACGGTCGGCGGCGAGACCAATTTCCACAAATCCTACAACGGCAATTGCCTCGTCAACGCGATGACCGTGGGGCTTGCGCGCCAGGACAAGATTTTTTATTCGGCCGCCGCGGGTGCAGGCAACCCCGTCGTCTATGTCGGCGCCAAGACAGGGCGCGACGGCATCCACGGGGCGACGATGGCGTCGGCCGAATTCGACGACAAGTCGGACGAAAAACGCCCGACCGTGCAAGTCGGCGACCCGTTCGTCGAAAAGCTTTTGATCGAAGCCTGCCTCGAACTGATGGCGACGGACGCGATCGTCGCGATCCAGGATATGGGCGCTGCCGGCCTCACCTCCTCGTCGGTCGAGATGGCCGGCAAGGGCGGGCTTGGCATCGAGCTGCATATCGACCAGGTGCCCAAGCGCGAAACGGGCATGAGCTCGTACGAAACCATGCTCTCCGAAAGCCAGGAGCGCATGCTGATCATCTTGAAGCCGAACCGCCAGAAGGTCGCGCAGAAGATCTTCGACAAATACGGCCTCGATTGCGCCGTGATCGGCAAGCTTACCAAGACCGGCCGTCTGGTGGTCAGCAACAACGGCACGGTCGATGCCGACATGCCGATCGCGCCCATGGTGCAGGCGAGCCCCGAATATTCGCGGCCCTGGGTCAAAACGCCCAAGCGCAAAAAGATCGACGCCAAGAAGCTGCCCAAGCGCAACGCAGGGGCGGCCCTGCTGAGGCTGATGGGCTGCCCCGACCTTGCCTCGCGCCGCTGGATTTGGGAGCAGTTCGACCATCTGGTGCGCGGCCATACGCTACAACGTCCCGGCGGCGATGCTGCCATCGTGGGCGTGCCGGGCTCGAAGAAGGCGCTGGCGATGTGCGTGGATTCCACGCCGCGCTATGTCGAAGCCGATCCCGAGGTCGGCGGCGCGCAGGCTGTCGTCGAAACCTGGCGGAACTTGACGGCCGTGGGCGCCACGCCGCTTGCGATTACCGACAACATGAATTTCGGCAATCCCGAACGGCCCGCGATCATGGGCCAGTTCGTGGGCGCCATCAAAGGCATGCGCAAAGCATGTTTGGCGCTGGCCTACCCGGTCGTGTCGGGCAACGTTTCGCTCTACAACGAAACCAACGGCAAGGGCATTTTGCCGACCCCCACCATCGGCGGCGTCGGCATCTTGAAGGACGCGGACAAGCGCGTCGATCTGGCGCTCAAAAATGCGGGCGATGCGCTGGTGCTGGTCGGCAAGACGGCGGGCTGGCTTGGCGCAACGCTCTATTTGCGCGAGATCGAAGGGCGCGAAGAAGGCGCGCCCCCGCCCATCGACCTCAAGGCCGAAAAGCGCAATGGCGATTTTGTGCGCAAGCTCATCCAGGCGGGGCGCATCAATGCCTGCCACGATCTGGCCGACGGCGGCTTGCTGGTGGCGCTGGCCGAAATGGCGCTGGCCGGCAAACGCGGCGCCGATCTGGCTGTGAAATCCGGCGGCGTCGGCTTCTGGTTCGGCGAAGACCAGGCGCGCTATCTCGTTGCCACCGCCAAGCCCGATGCGGTGCTGGCCGCCGCCAAGAAGGCCAAGGTACCGGCCTTGCGCATCGGCACGGTCGCCAAAGCGCCCGCGTTGACACTGAACGGCAGCATGCTTATATCGCTCGAAGCCCTGCGCGCCGCGCACGAGGCTTGGCTGCCCGATTACATGTCCAGCAAGCGCGAGGGTTAAATCGAACCATGCCGATGGCCGCCAGCGACATCGAAAAAATGATCCGCGAAGCGCTGCCCGATGCGGCCGTGCGCATCGACGATCTGCGCGGCGACGGCGACCATTACGCGTGCCATGTCGCCTCGGCCCTGTTCAAGGGCAAGAGCCGCGTGCAGCAGCACCAGATGGTCTATGCGGCGCTCAAAGGGCGCATGGGCAACGAACTTCACGCGATGGCGCTGCAGACCGAAATTCCGGCCAGCGCCTGACCCCTTTTCCCCGAACGCGAGGAACATTGCCATGGACGTTAAAAACCGCATCGAAAGCGACATCAAAGCCAACGACGTCGTGCTCTACATGAAGGGCACGCCCGTGTTTCCGCAGTGCGGCTTTTCCGCCGCCGTCGTGCAGGTGCTGACGCATCTCGGCGTCAAGTTCAAGGGCATCAACGTGCTCGAGGACCCCGAGATCCGCAACGGCATCAAGGATTACGCCAACTGGCCGACGATCCCGCAGCTCTATGTGAAGGGCGAATTTGTCGGCGGCTGCGACATCGTGCGCGAAATGTACCAGACCGGCGAACTCGCCGAGATGATGCAGACCAAGGGCGTGGACGTGAAGCTCGCCTAGGCGTTTTCAGATCGGACATCCAAACGGCGGCCCGCAAACGGCCGCCGTTTTTGTCTGGGAAACGCGCATGCCGCAGAGCGAAAGCGAACGGGAAAGGCTGCTGCGCTCGATCCTCGCGCGCGACTCGGTACGCATGGCGATCCTGGCGCAAGTTGATGCGCTCGGATTGCCCGACTGCTGGGTCGGAGCAGGCTTCGTACGGACGGCCGTGTGGGATGCGCTACACGAACGCCAAGCCGCACCGCCTACAGCCGACATCGACGTGATCTGGTTCGATGCGACACGCGCGACGGCGGACGACGACCGCGCGATCGAGCGGCAACTGGGCGCTGAAGCCCCCGGCCCTGTCTGGTCGGTCAAGAACCAAGCGCGCATGCATCTTCGCAACGGCGACGCGGCCTACAAATCTTGCCAGGACGCGATGCGCTTTTGGCCCGAGACAGCAACATGCGTTGCCGCACGCCTGTCGGCGGGCGAAATCGAAACGATGGCGCCGTTCGGGCTTGCCGATCTGTTCGAACTTGTCGTGCGCCCGACGCCGGCATTCGCTGGCGCAAAGCGCCGTATCTTTCGCCAGCGTCTTGCCCAAAAACGATGGCTCAAATCTTGGCCGCAATTGCGGGTTTGCGACGCGATCTAGCCGAACGAAAACGCCGCCATCGACAGCGAGCCGTGCGTGAAGCTCGCATGGATGCGGGCGCCCCTTGCCCCCGCCCCGCCCGCCCCGTAAGCAACGAAGACCGGCATCAAATGTTCGTCGCGCGGATGGGCCTGCGCCGCATTGGGCGCCAAGCGGCGATAGTCGCCAAGCGCTGCATCGTCGCCGGTTTCCAGATGTACGGCCAGCCAATCGTCGAAATGCCGGGCCCAATCGGGGATGGTTTCGTGGCGGCCATAGGTTAACGTGCGCAGATTGTGCACAGCCCCGCCCGAGCCAAGAATCAGCACGTCTTGGCGGCGCAGCGGCGCAAGCGCGCGGCCGAGCGCAATGTGGTGGGAAGCGCCCAGATGCGGCTGGATCGAAATCTGCGCGACCGGAATGTCGGCGGCCGGATAGATCAAACGCAACGGGACCCACGCCCCGTGATCGAGCCCTTGCTGCGGATCGGCCGTTGCCGCAAGCCCCGCTTTGCCGAGCAAAGCCATCGCTTGCGCGGCCACATCGGGGGCGCCAGGCGCTGCATATTGAAGCTTGTAGAGTTCGGGCGGGAAGCCCGAAAAATCGTGGATCGTTGCGGGCTTCGCTGCGCTCGAGACCGCCGGTGCCGCCGTCTCCCAATGCGCCGACGCCACCAAAATGGCGCGCGGTCGCGGCATGGTTTGCCCGAGCGCTGCCAGAAACGCGCGCGCGGGCACGTCCTCGATGCTCAAGGTCGGGGCACCGTGCGAGACGAACAGAGACGGCAGCTCGTTTGTCATCGCAACGTTGCCCCTTCCTTTGCGGGCCGAAATCAGCCCTTCAGCTTCTTGGCGAAACTTGCCACGCGCGCGCCCAGCCTTGCGCCCGTCGCCTGGTCGGCCTTGCTGGGATTGTCGGCGCTGGCTTCGGCGTTGGCCGACGTCGCCATCGTACCACCCCACGAGGACAAGCGGTTGAGCGTTTCGCCGTTTTCCTGTTCGCCCGCCATCACGCCCTGGCTTACCCAAATCATCGAGTGCTGCATCGCGAACACCCACATGGTCGTCAGCGTATTGAGCTTGTCGCCCGACGGGTTGCCGCTGTTGGTGAAACCAGCCGCAATCTTGTCTTTCCACTGCTGGCCGTACCAGAGCTTGCCGGTTGTATCCATCCAAGTTTTGAAAGGGCCCGAGACGTTGCCCATATAGGTGGGCGAGCCGAAGATGATCGCGTCCGCCGCGTTCAGCGTCTCAACCTTCGCCTCGGCTTCGGCGACCGGAATAAGATCGACATGCGTGCCGTCGACCGAAGCGGCGCCGCGCGCGACGGCCTCCGCCAAAATCTTCGTATGCCCGAAACCGCTGTGGTAGACGATCGCGACCTTTGCCATTGCTCTCTCCCGAAGGGTAAGTTACATTTCGATACCGAAGTGATATCGACTATTCAATTATGAATATAAAGTAGGTACCAAATGGTAACTAAATGAAGATTTCGCGACAGGAGACCGCCATGGCCAAGCGCGAAAGTCCGACCGGATGCCCGATGGATGCGCTCCTGCGCCTGCTGATGGGGCCGTGGACGACGTATATTCTGTGGGTGCTGCGCACCGAGGGACCCACACGCTTTGGCGCCCTCAAGCGCGCGGTGGCGGGCGTTTCAGCCAAGATGCTGACCGAACGGCTGCGCCTGCTGGAAACGGCGGGCATCGTGTCGCGCGACTACGCGCCGACGATCCCGCCGCAAGTGACCTACGCGCTGACGGCGCGGGGTGCCGAATTGTCGGCCGTGTTCGCGAGCCTCGACCGGATCGCGCGCGCGTGGCAGCAGGAAGACGAGCGCCTGGCCAAAGCCAAGCCTGCGCGCAAAAAAGCCGCGTAAAACAAAAAAGGCCGGTCCCGCAGGACCGGCCTTTTCGTTTCGAAATGCCCGCGCCGGTCAGCGCGAGTAGAATTCGATCACGAGGTTGGGTTCCATCTGCACCGGATAGGGCACGTCGAGCAGCTTGGGCGTGCGCACGAACTTGCCCTTGAACGCCTTCTGGTCGACGACTTCCAGATAGTCCGGCACCTGGCGTTCCTGGCTGGAGACGCCTTCCAGAACCTGCACGTTTTCGCGCATCTTCGGATTGAGGCTGATCTCGTCGCCTTCTTTGACGAACATCGAGGAGATGTCGGCGCGCTTGCCGTTCAGCATCACGTGGCCGTGGCTGACGAGCTGGCGAGCGGCGAACACGGTCGGCGCAAACTTCAAGCGATAGACCACGGCGTCCAGACGGCGCTCGAGCAAACCGATGAGGTTTTCCGACGTGTCGCCCTTCTTGCGAATGGCTTCGGTGTAGATCTTGCGAAACTGGCGCTCGGTGATGTTGCCGTAATAGCCCTTGAGCTTTTGCTTGGCGCGCAGCTGCGTGCCGAAGTCGGTCGGCTTCTTGCGGCGCTGCCCGTGCTGGCCGGGGCCGTATTCGCGCTTGTTGACTGGGCTCTTGTCGCGGCCCCACAGATTTTCGCCGAGACGGCGATTGATTTTGTACTTGGACTCTTGACGCTTCGACATGGTCTCATAATCTCCTCGGCGGCCTCGTGGAGCCTGGCGCAACCCCGTAACGCGCCGCCGAAAAAAGGTGAACGAGCGATCTCCCGGTAATGGCCCGTCAAAAACGGGGCAAAGCCTTGCCAGGCAGGGGACTCTCATCCGAAGGTCGCGCAGTATAGTCATCCGGCCGATTCTGTCAAACGCGAGTTCTCAATGGAATTGCAACGACTTGGCACCAAAGAGCGGCGCTACGGGATCGCCGCCGTCCTAGCTTCGACCATGGTGGGGCTAGTTGGGCTGGCGGTCGCGCTCGTGCTGGCAATCCAGTTTTTCGTTGCAGGTTCGGCTGCGACCGCCCTCTTCCGCGCCAACGGCAACCAGTTGGTCGAGCGGATGGCCGACCGGGTGCGGGCCGAGTTGGAGCCTGCTGCCGCCCAACTCGCATTCGTGGCCGAATTGCTGGCCCAGCCCAATGCCGCTTACGACGAAGGGCGCATCGCCGATCTGCTGACGGGCGCGCTGTCGGGCACGGACAGCATCGAACGGCTGATCTTCATTTCGGCCGACTTTCGTGCCGTCGTGATCGATCGCGGCGCGGCCGCCCCGGAGCGGCGCATCCTCGATGTGCGCGGCGACCCCGCCGCCACCGCGGGCGTGGCGGAGGGCCGACGCCTTCGCGGCGGGCGTTGGGGGGAACTCATATTCCTGCCGCGCCAGACGGGCCCCGCCGTCAATCGTCGCCAGTCGGTGTGGCAGGGCGATCGTCTGGTGGGCGTGCTGGCCGCGATCGTGCCGCTCGACAACATGGCTGCCATCGTGGCGCGTTCGGCGGGTGCCGAATATGCCGGCACGCCGTTCATCCTGTATGGCAACGCGGCGGTGCTGGCCCATGCGCGGATGCCGCAGGCGCTTGCAGGGCTGTCGCCCGAACATCCGCTGCCGAGCCTTGCCGAGATCGGCGATCCGGTATTGGCGAATATGTGGACGGAGCGCAACGACGCGCCTTTGCTGCGCGACAGCGAACACTCCCACATGATCGAGCACCAAAACGAGCGCTATCTGTTTTTGTACCGCCAGTTGACCGAGTTCGGCGACGTGCCCTGGACCGTCGGCGCGCATTTTCCGGCGCGCGACATTGCAGGCAATCTGCGCTCGCTTGCGTTGGCGGCGTTCGCGGGCCTTGGCGTGCTGGGGCTTGCGGTCGTCGCTGCCTTCGTCCTGGCGCAGCGGCTGGCGCAGCCAACCCAGCGCTCGGCCGCGGCCGCAGCCCAACTGGCGGAGCTCGACTTCGGCCGCGCGCAAGCCCTGCCCGCCAGCCGCATCCGCGAACTCGACGAGCAGGCCGACGCCTTCAACCGCCTTATCGCGGCGTTGCGCTGGTTCGAGGCCTACGTGCCGCGCAAGCTCGTGCGCGCGCTGGCGCGCGACCGCGACGGTATCGGCATCGTCTCGCAGACGCGCGAGGTGACCGTGATGTTCTCCGACATCGTCGGCTTCACCACGCGCTCGCAAAACATGACGCCGGGCGAAACGGCAGCACTGCTCAACCGCCACTTCGCCATCGCCATCGACGCGATCGAAGCGACCGGCGGCACGGTCGACAAATTCATGGGCGACGGCATCATGGCGTTTTGGGGCGCGCCCGAGCCTTTGCCAAACCACGCGAAGGCGGCCCTTGCGGCAGCCCGCGCCATCGCGGCATCCGCACCGCAGGCCGACGTGCGGCCGCGCTTGGGGCTCCATACGGGTCTGGTCGTCGCCGGCAATGTCGGCAGCACGCGCCGTCTCAACTACACAATCCTGGGCGACACGGTGAACGCAGCCCACCGCATCGAAGAACTCGGCCATGCGCTGATGCAGGACGCCGATGCGGCCTTGGTGCTGGCCAGCGATGCGACCTATGCGGCGGCCGGTGCCCCTGGCGATTTCGAACTTGCCGGCATCTTCACGCTTCGCGGCCGCGCCGAGCGCGTTTCGATTTTCCGGCTGCGGGAAGATGGGGGCGTTCCACCAGCCCCGTAAGCATGCCGTGCGCCGTGCGGATTTCTTGCGCCATCGGGCGCGCGCGCAGAAAAAACGCGCGCAGATTCCGCACCGTGCCGGGGCGCATTTTTTCGTTGCGCAAAAAGCCGCACGCGTCGAGTTCGGCTTCCAGGCGCTGGAAGAACCCCACCACCTCGTCCTTGGTTGCGGGCGTGCCTTTGCCGGTGCGAATGCGGCCGGGTTTGGGCGCATCGTGCAGGCGCAGCCATTCCCAGCCGATCAGCAGCACGGCCTGCGCCAGATTGAGCGACGAGAAGTCCGGGTTGACCGGGAACGGCACCATCGCGTCGGCGAGCGTGACCTCGTCGTTCTCGAGGCCCGTGCGCTCGGCGCCGAACAGAAAGCCGACACGTTCGCCCGCAACGATCGCCTCGCGCGTGGCGGCGATCGCGTCTTGGGGCCCCAGCACGGGCTTCACCATGTCGCGGTCGCGCGGGCACGTGGCATAGACGCGCGTCAGATCCGCGATCGCGGCTTCGATCGTCGCGAACACGCGCGCCTTGTCGAGCACGCTGTCGGCGCCCGAACAGGCGCGCGTCGCGCGCTCGTCCGGAAATTCGCAGCGCGGCCTGACCAGACGAAGGTCGGTCAAGCCACAATTGAGCATGGCGCGCGCGGCCGTGCCGATGTTTTCGGCCAATTGCGGGCGCACCAGAACGATCGCGGGTGCTTGCGTCATTCGGCCGGTGCGGGCGCGCCGTCGCGATAGAGCTTCCACGTGATCGAATCGCACAAAGCAGCGTAGGACGCTTCGATCACGTTTTCCGACACCCCGACCGTGCCCCAGGTGCGCACTTCGCCGCGCGCATGGCCGTCCGCGCTTTCGATCATCACGCGCGTGACGGCGGCGGTGGCGCGCTCGGGCGCCAGAATGCGCACTTTGTAGTCGACCAGCTTGAGTTCGTGCAAGGTCGGGTACGATGCCAGCAAGGCCGCGCGCAACGCGCGGTCGAGCGCTTCGACCGGTCCCTTGCCCTCGCCCACCGTCAAGCGCCGATCCTTGGCGACGTCGAGCTTGACCGTCGCTTCCGACATCGTGACGAGTTCGCCGCGCGCATTGAAGCGCCGTTCCGAGATCACGCGGAACGAGATCAGGCGGAAATAATCGGGCACCCCGTGCAGGACGCGGCGCGCGAGCAGTTCGAACGATCCGTCGGCGCCGTCGTAGGTATAGCCCTCGTGTTCGCGCGCTTTGATCTCGTCGATGATCTTGCCGATCATCGGGCTCTTGGCGTCGATCTCGATGCCGATATCCTTGAAACGCGCCAAGATGTTCGACCGGCCCGACTGGTCGGAGACCACCACATGGCGGCGGTTGCCGACCGCTTCGGGCGGCACATGTTCGTACGTTTTGGGATCTTTCTCGACGGCCGACACGTGCAGCCCGCCTTTGTGCGCGAACGCGCTTTCGCCCACATAGGCGGCGTTGCGCTGCGGGCTGCGGTTCAAGCGCTCGTCCAGCAAGCGCGAAACGCCCGTCAGATTGACGAGCCGTTCAGGCGTACAGCCGGTGTCGTATCCCATCTTCAGCACGAGGCTCGGCAGCAGCGACACGAGGTTGGCATTGCCGCAGCGCTCGCCAAGGCCGTTGAGCGTGCCCTGGATCTGGCGCGCGCCCGCGCGCACCGCCGCCAGCGAATTGGCGACAGCATTTTCGGTATCGTTGTGGCAATGGATACCGATCTGGTCGCCGGGAACGGTTTTTGTCACTTCGCCGACGATGCGCTCGATTTCGTGCGGCAACGTGCCGCCGTTGGTATCGCACAGCACGATCCAGCGCGAACCCGCCGCCAAAGCCGCCTTGAGGCAATCGAGCGCAAAACCCGGATTGGCTTTGTAGCCGTCGAAAAAATGTTCGGCATCGAACATGACTTCTTTGCCACGCGCTTTGGCTTCGCAAAGGCTGTCCGCGATCATGTCGATATTTTCGCTCTTCGAGACGCCGAGCGCCAGATCGACATGGAAATCCCATGTCTTGCCGACAAGACATGCGACGGGTGCGGGCGCGCCGAGCACGGCCGCAAGCCCCGGATCGTTGCTGGCCGACCGGCCGGAACGGCGCGTCATGCCGAACGCCGCCACGCGCGAATGGCCAAGTTTAGGCAGTGCCTGGAAAAACGCGTCGTCGGTCGGGTTTGCGCCAGGCCACCCGCCTTCGACATAGTCGATGCCGAGCCGGTCGAGCGCCTTGGCGATGGCGATCTTATCGGCGACGCCAAAATCCACACCTTGCGTCTGGGCGCCGTCGCGCAAAGTCGAATCGTAGAGATAGATGCGCTCGCCCATGTTATTCGCCCCGTTTCCAGCTTGTGCCCTTGGGCCCGTCTTCCAGCACGATGCCTTTGGCCTTCAGATCGTCGCGAATGCGGTCGGCCTCGGCGAAGTTTTTGGCTTTGCGGGCGGCCAAGCGCGCGGCAATCGCGTTGTCAATCTCCGACTCAGCCATGCCGCCGGAGCCAAAATTCGTCGATTGGAACCAAGACTCAGAAGTGCCATTCAACACGCCGAGTAGCCGCGCATTGAGCAATAGCCTGTACTTTAGGTTTCCTCTAGAAAACTTTGCCGTATCTCCCGACGGGACGAGCTTATGCGGCGTAGGATTCAATACGTAGTCAGCGACTGCGTGCATGCTGGCAATCGCCATGGGCGTATTCAAGTCGTCCAGAAGAGCATCAAGGACGCCCCCCTGCTCAAACGGCAAAGCATGCTCACACGGCTCTTCGACGGCATCTTCGACGGACGCAAGCGCTCGATACCACCGATCAAGTTCGCCCTTCGCCTGTTTGAGCCCGTCGTCGGTGAAATCCAGCGGCGCGCGATAATGCGTCTTGAGCAACAGCAAGCGGATCGCTTCGCCGCGCACGCCGCGGTTCAGCAGATCGCGCACGGTGTAGAAATTGCCAAGGCTTTTCGACATTTTCTCGCCGTTCACGATCACGAAGCCGTTGTGCATCCAGTATTTGACGAACTGTACGCCGCCATGCGCGCAGACCGATTGCGCGATTTCGTTTTCGTGGTGCGGGAATATCAGGTCTTGCCCGCCGCCGTGGATATCGAAAGTTGATCCGAACAACGCTTCGGACATCGCCGAGCATTCGATATGCCAGCCCGGGCGGCCCCGCCCCCACGGACTGTCCCAGCCCGGCTGGTAGGACGTCGAGGGCTTCCACAGCACGAAATCAGCCGGATCGCGCTTGAAGGGCGCCACTTCAACGCGTGAGCCGGCTATCTGATCATCGCGCGTACGGCCCGAAAGTTTGCCGTAATCGGCGTAGCTCGGCACATGAAAGAGCACGTGACCGTTGGTTGCGTAGGCATGGCCGGAGACAACGAGCTTGCCGATCATCGCGACCATCTCGGGCACGCTGCGCGTGCAGCGCGGCTCGTGATCCGGACGTCCGGCGCCAAGCGCGGCCATATCCGCATGATAGGCGTGCGTCGTCTCCTCGGTGATCTCGTCGATGGTCCGACCCGCTTCGGCGGCACGTGCGATGATCTTGTCGTCGATGTCGGTGATATTGCGTGCGTATTCCACGCGGCGGTAAAGCCGCTTCAATACGCGATGAAGCGTGTCGAACACGACCACCGGCCGAGCGTTGCCGATATGCGCAAAGTCGTAGACCGTAGGACCGCACACGTACATGCGTACGCGGGTCGGATCGAGCGGCTCGAATTTTTCTTTGCGCCGCGCCATCGAATTGTAGACATGCAATGTCATGCCGTTTTGCCCTCGAGCCTGGCAAGCGCGCGTGCACGACCCAGCAGTGGCAGCATGGTTTTCATTTCGGGCCCATGCTCGCGCGCGGTCAGCGCCAAGCGCAGCGGCATGAACAGCTCCTTGCCCTTGCGCCCGCTCGCTTGGCCAAGCGCCTTGGTCCAGGCACCCCAGCTTGTCTCGTCCAAAGGCTCCGGCGGCAGCAGGGATGCGGCTTGTGCTGCGAATGCGGCATCGGCAATGACCGGCACCACGGGCTTGCGCGCCAAATCCCACCAGTCGGCGGCTTCGGGCACTTTGGCGAGGTTCGGGCGCACGGTCTCCCAGAACGCCGCATCCGCGCCCTCGGGCAAGCGCGACGCGACCCGCGCAAAATCGAGTTTGTGGACGATCTTGGCGTTGAGACGCACGAGTTCTTCGGGGTCGAGCTTGGGCGAGGCTCGGCTGAATTTCTCGAACGCAAAACCGGGCACAAGCTCCTCCAACCGGTCCTTGGGTTCGACCGGATCGGACGTGCCAAGACGCGCGACCATCGCGGCGATGGTGACGGGCTCGATGCCGTCCTCGCGCAATTGGCCCAGCGACAGCGAGCCCAGGCGCTTGGACAAAGACTGCCCGCCGCCGTCCGAGATCAGCGAGAAATGCGCGAACGCGATGTCGCTTGCCGCACGGCCCAGCGCTTCGAATATCTGGATCTGCACGGACGTGTTCGTGACGTGATCCTCGCCGCGCACCACGTGCGTCACGCCAAGCTCGACATCGTCGACGACCGAAGCAAGCGTATAGGTCGGCGAGCCGTCCTCGCGCACCAGCACGGGGTCCGAAACTTTGGACCCATGATAGGCGCATCGCCCGCGAATGAGATCGTCCCACGCGGTCTCTTCGTATTTCAGCAGGAAGCGCCAATGCGGTTTGCGGCCTTCGGCCTCGAACGTTTTCTTCTGGGCCTCGGACAAACGCAGGGCCGCGCGGTCGTAGACCTGGATGCCGCCGTCCGAGACTTGGCCGACGCGGCGCAGCTTCAGTTCTTCGGGCGTCTCGTAGCACGCATACAATCGGCCCGACGCCTTGAGCGTTTCGGCTGCCGCCGCATAGCGGTCGAGCCGGTCGGATTGGCGCGCGAATTCGTCCCATTCGAGGCCAAGCCAGCGCAAATCCGTTTCGATGGCGGCTGCGAATTCGGGCGTCGAGCGCTCGCGGTCGGTATCGTCGAGCCGCAGCAAAAACTTTCCGCCCGCCTTGCGCGCATAGAGCCAGTTCAGCAGGGCCGCGCGCACGTTGCCCAGATGCAGGCGTCCCGTCGGCGATGGAGCGAAGCGGACGCGAACCATAGAATTCAACCCCGAAAGCCGTTGGTGATGGGATAGCGACGCTCGCGCCCGAAGGCGCGGCTGGTGATCTTGACGCCGGGCGGCGCTTGGCGACGTTTGTATTCCGAGAGGTCGAGCATGCGCCAGATGCGCTTGACGTCCGCTTCGGCAAAACCCTTGGCGACGATCGAAGCGACATCCGCCTGGCCTTCGACAAGCTCGGCCAGGATCGCGTCAAGCTGCGTGTAGGGGCCGAGCGACGCTTCGTCGGTCTGGTCGGCGCGCAATTCGGCCGTCGGCGGCTTGGCGATGACGCGTTCGGGCATGACTGCGCCGTCGGGACCCAGCGCGTCGCCGAGGCGATGCGCGTTTCGCCAGCGGCACAAATCGAAGACCGTCGTCTTGTACACGTCCTTGAGCACGGCAAAGCCGCCGCACATGTCGCCATAGAGCGTCGCGTAGCCCGCGCTCATCTCGCTCTTGTTGCCGGTCGAGACGACCATGTGGCCGAACTTGTTCGAGAGCGCCATGAGCGCCAAGCCGCGAATGCGCGACTGGATGTTCTCCTCGGCAATGCCGAGTTCGGTGCCCGCGAAATGCGGCGCCAGCATTGCGCCAAAGGCCGCAACCGCAGGCTCGATCGCGATTTCGTCGAGCTTGATGCCAAGCAAGCGCGCGCATTCGGCCGCATCCTCAAGCGAGTCCTTGCTCGTGTAGCGCGACGGCATCATGACCGCGTGCACGCGCGCGGGCCCGAGCGCGTCGGCGGCGATCGCGGCCGTGAGCGCTGAATCGATGCCGCCCGACAGGCCGAGCAGCACGCCCTTGAAGCGGTTCTTTTCCACGTAGTCGCGCAAGCCAAGCGTCAGCGCGCCGTAGATCGCGCCCAGCGGATCGAGCGGCTTTGCGCGCGCTGCGGTCGCGCAGAGCAGCCGGCCGGCCGCATCGCGCGTCAGGTGCAATGCCGCCACGGCGTTCTGGAACTGCGGCAGCTGGGCTGCCAAGGAACTGTCGGCATTGAGCGCGAACGACGCGCCGTCGAACACCAGCTCGTCCTGGCCGCCGACCTGGTTGACATAGACGAGCGGCAACCCCGTTTCGACGATGCGCGCCAAGCCGAGCTGAACGCGCCGGTCGAGCTTGTCGGTTTCGAACGGCGATCCGTTGGGGACGACCAGAATTTCGGCGCCGCTTTCGACAAGGCATTCGGCGACATCGGCGAACCACATGTCCTCGCACACCATCAAACCCAGCCGCACGCCGCGAAACATCACCGGGCCCGGCAAGGGGCCCGCATCGAAGACGCGCTTTTCGTCGAACACCCCGTAATTGGGCAGATGGTGCTTGAAACGGTGCGTTGCGATCTTGCCGCCGTCGAGCACCAGGGCTGCGTTGAACAGTTTGTCGCCGACGCGCCAAGGCGCGCCCACGACCATGCCGGGGCCGCCGTCGGCGGTGTCGCCCGCGAGTTCTTCGGCGGCCGCGCGGCAGGCGGCGACAAAGGCGGGCTTCAGCACCAGATCTTCGGGCGGATAGCCCGAAACGACCAATTCGGGCAGCAGCACCAGATCGGCGCCAAGCCGGGCGGCCTCGGCGCGCGCGGCGCGGATCTTCGCGACATTGCCCGCGACGTCGCCGACGCCGGGATTTATCTGCGCAAGTGCGAGAACAAAGGGTTTTGCCATCGCCTAAGGACTGTCCGACGATTTTTGCCCAAGCATCTTGTCGAGATACGCGAGCATCAGCGCCGACACGATGAAGGTCATGTGGATGACCACGAGCATGACAAGCTTGTCGTTGGCAATTTCGCCCGCATCCAAAAACGCCTTCAGCAGATGGATTGAGGAAATCGCCACGATCGACGAGGCGAGCTTGATCTTGAGCGAGCCCGCATCGAGCTTGCCGAACCACGAGAGTTTTTCGCCCTGCCCGTCGATGTCGAGGCGGCTGACGAAGTTTTCGTAGCCCGAGATGATCACCATGACGATCAGATTGGCGACCATCACGACATCGACAAGTTCGAGCACCATCAAAACGATCTTGGCCTCGTCCATGCCCGGCAGCCCGATCGCGAGCTTGAACAGCACCATGAAGAATTTGGCGCACAGCACGACCAGCACCAGGATGAGGCCCAGATAGAGCGGCACTTGCAGCCAGCGGCTGTTGAAGATCGCGGCTTCGATGAGCTTCTCGAAATTCGACATCATGCGCCTCCCAGCTTGGCCAATACCGCTTCAGCCGCGGCGGCCGTCTCGCGCACCAGATCGCTTGCCGCCTGCGGCTTTGCCAGCGGCGCGCCCTGCCCCGCCCACATCGCCATCAGATCGGCTTTACCCTGTTCGGCCGCGCGCGCGCGCAGCGGCGTTGTCAGCGCGTTGGTGACGGGATAGCCCGGCATACGGTCGGCATGCGGCGCCATGTCGTCGATGTAGCGGTTGCGAAAACCGCGCGCGGGCCGCCCCGAAAACGCGCGCGTGACGCTCGTCGGCGTCTCGGACGCGTGCGCGAACGCGGCGCGCTGGACCTTGCCGGTGCCCGCCTCGTCCGCCAGCAAGAACGCGGTCCCCATCCCGCAAGCGCTCGCCCCCAGCGCCAAGGCGGCGGCAAGCCCGCGTCCGTCCATGATGCCGCCCGCCGCGATCACCGGGATCGCCACGGCATCGACGATCTGGGGGACCAGCGCCATGGTGCCGATCAGCGAATCCTCGAAACGGCCGACGAACGTGCCGCGATGGCCGCCCGCTTCGCCGCCCTGCGCCCAGATCGCGTCGACGCCCTGCTCTTGCAAAATTTTGGCTTCGGCGACGTTGGTCGCGGTGCCGACGACAAAAACGCCGCGCGCTTTGAGCGCGGCCGTCTTGCGATTGCCGATGGCCCCAAAGGTGCTGCTGAAGACAGGCGGCGCCAGATCGAGCACGGTTTCGAACTGCGCTTCGAAATCCTCGGCCCATTTGGCGGGCGCTGGGGCATTCTCGTCGAGCCCGACTTCGCGCCGGTATTTGGCGAGCTGCGCATCGGCAAACGCGACCTCGCTCGCATCGGCAACGGTCGCGGGCAAGACGAACAGATTGACGAGGAACGGTTTGTCGGTGGCCGCGCGGATGGCTGCAACTTGGGCGCGTATGGCATCGGGCGCTACGGTGGCCGCGGCAAACGAGCCGAGCCCGCCCGCGTTCGACACGGCCGCCACCAGCGCCGGCGTCGTCATGCCGCCGGCCATCGGCGCCTGCACGATGGGATACGCGAGACCCAAAGCCCGGGTCAGTCGGGTTACAAGCGCCATCGAACTCAGCCCGGCTTGCGCAAAAGAAATTCGCGGCCGACCTTCACCGACGGTTGGCCGTCATACTCGACGATGTCCGCCGTCGCGTAGGTCTCGGTCCACACTTGGGGCAGGTACGAACCCGTGCCCACCGTGTCGATCGGCGCGTTGGCGACCGCCATCGTCTTGCATTTGGCGGGCGTGAAACCGGACGACGCCACGATACGCACGCGCGCGAACCCCGCCCGGTCGAGTTCTTCGCGCATATGCCAGATCGCGGCGGCCGAAACGCCTGTCCCCGTCAGATAGCGCAGCTCCTGCTCGGTGCGATAGCCGCGCAAGCTCAGCGGCGCGTTGCGCTCGAGCACCGCGTAGGATTTGCCGAGATCGAGACCTTCGATGTAGCGCCCGCCATGCGTGTCGAGCCGCATCGCCAAACGGCCGGACTGCGCAACGTCGGGAAAGCGGCGGCAGACCTCAAGCGCGTCGGTCACTTCGCGGCCGTAATAGTCGACGAGCACCGTGACGTTTTCGGTCGCGAACACGTCGAGCAGCATTTCCGCCGCGCGCAGCGTCGAGCCCGCATAGCCGATCAGCGCATGCGGCATCGTCCCGAAGCCGCCGCTCTGGCCGAAATAGTGCGAGGTTGCGTCGGTCGCGTTGCCGATGAAACCGCGCGCCCCCACCTCGGCCTTCGCCGCGTTCGATCCGACCGATGCGGCATAAGCCATCATCTCGGCCATTTCCGAGCCCGCGCAGTGGCGCGCATCCATCGCAAGGAACGCCGTGCGCGGCAGATCCACGCACATCGTATAGGCGTTGTAGGCCGCAACGCACGCCGGCCCCAGCTTCTGCAGGTAGATCGTCTCGAGATCGACAAGATGCAGAAGCGAGCCCGACACGTACATGATCGGATCGCCGGCCCCGGTCCACTCGCCTTCTTTGTGGCGAAGGTCGATGTCGAACTTGGTGCCGCGCGCGGCCGCGATCGTCTCGAGCCATTCGATCGCGAGGCGCGGCGCGCACACGACCGGACGGCGCATGAACACGGCGTACGTCACGCGCTTGTCGCCAAAGCGCGCGACGGCGGCCTTCGTCTTGTTGAAGTAATGGTCGGTCAATCCCGGCACTTCGTCGGCCGTCGGGCGGCGGACAAGCGCGGAGACGGACGGATCGGTCGTGCGGCCGTCGGCCATGTCGATTCCTTTGGTGCGGTCCACGCGATCGCTCAATCGTCGTCGCCGACGGCGCGCAGACGCGCCGTGGCACCCGTCTGGGCGCGCAGTTTTTCCGCGAGCAGGAAGGCAAGTTCGAGCGCCTGCGTGCCATTGAGGCGCGGGTCGCAATGCGTGTGGTAGCGGTCGCCCAGGCTCGCATCGAGCACGCCTTCGGCGCCGCCCGTACATTCGGTGACGTTCTGGCCCGTCATTTCGAAATGCACGCCGCCGGCATAGACGTTTTCGCCGCGGCACGCATCGAAGAAGCCGCGCATTTCGGCAAGGATCCGCTCGAAGGGGCGCGTCTTGTAGCCCGAGGCCGATTTGATCGTGTTGCCGTGCATGGGATCGCAGCTCCACACGACCTTGCGCCCCTCGCGCGCCACGCGGCGCAGCAAGGGCGCAAGCTTGGTTGCGACCTTGTCGTCGCCCATTCGCGCGATCAGCGTAAGGCGCCCCGGCTCGTTCTCGGGGTTGAGAATGTCGATCAGGCGCAACAATTCGTCCGGATCGCTGGTCGGGCCGCATTTGAGCCCGATCGGATTTTTGATGCCGCGGCAGAACTCCACATGCGCGCCGTCGAGCTGGCGCGTGCGGTCGCCGATCCACACCATATGCGCCGAGCAGTCGTACCAGTCGCCCGTCGTGCTGTCGACGCGCGTGAGCGCTTCTTCGTAAGGCAGCAGCAGCGCTTCGTGGCTGGTAAAGAACGACGCCTCGTGGATCTGGGGCGCCGCTTCGGGGGTGATGCCGCAGGCCGACATGAATTGCAGCGAGTCCGAAATACGGTCGGCAAGCTCGCGAAACTTCTCGCCGGCCGGGCTGCGGTCGACGAACCCTTGCGTCCATCCGTGCACGCGATGCAAATCCGCATAGCCGCCGCGCGCGAACGCGCGCAGCAAATTGAGCGTGGCGGCGGATTGCGAATAGACCTGCACCATGCGCTCGGGATCGGCCGCACGGGCCCCCGCTTCGAACTCGATGCCGTTGACGATGTCGCCGCGATACGCGGGCAAAGTCGTGTCGCCGATCGTTTCCACGTCGGACGAGCGCGGCTTGGCAAATTGGCCCGCCATGCGCCCGACCTTCACGACCGGCAGGCCGCCCGCATACATCAGCACCACGGTCATCTGGAGAATGACCTTGAAGGTGTCGCGGATATTGTTGGCCGAAAACTCGGCGAAACTCTCGGCGCAATCGCCGCCTTGGAGCAGAACGGCCTTGCCCTCGGCGGCTTTCGCCAATTGGGCCTTCAACTCGCGCGCCTCGCCCGCAAAAACCAGCGGCGGATACCCGGACAAACGTTTTTCCACGCGCGCCAAAGCGGCGGCATCGGGATAGGCAGGCATTTGGCGCGCGGTAAGGGCGCGCCAGCTATCAGGCGTCCATTTGGCAGGCATGTTTGTCCCCAAGTTCGGTTGGGGATAAACTATAGGGCCGACTTCGCAACTGCAACCGACGGATTTTCCATTTCAATATCAGTATTTTAGCGCATCTTCGAGAGCCGACAAGGGTGCCGTCCAGCCAACAATGGCGCCCTGCGCCCGGATCATGGCCAGGGTCGCCTGTTTGAACTCTTCGAAATAGCTTTGGGTCGCGTCTTCGATCAGCAGCCCCTCGAAGCCGCGATCGTTCGCCTCGCGCATCGACGTTTGCACGCAAACTTCGGTCGTAACGCCGGCAAAAACGAGTTGTTTGGTGCCCCAGCGCGCCAGAATATCGGCAATGTCGGTCGCGTAAAACATGCCCTTGCCGGGTTTGTCGACGACCGTTTCGCCCGCCACCGGCGCCAGCGCGTCGAGAATGGCGTTGCCCGGCTCGCCTTGCACCAGAATGCGGCCCATAGGCCCCGCATCGCCGATCCGCATGGCCGCAGTGCCGCGCGACCGCTTGGCCGGCGGACAGTCCGACAGGTCGGCGCGATGGCTTTCGCGGGTGTGCAACACGCGCCAACCGCGTCGACGCGCGAGCGCCAGAAGGCGCGCGACCGTCGGCACGATCGCGGCAAGGCGCGAAACGTCGTTGCCCAGCGATGCGCCAAAACCGCCGGGCTCGACAAAATCGCGCTGCATGTCGATCACGACAAGCGCAACCGCAGTCTCGTCGAAGGCGAATTCGTAGGGCTGGGCAGCGACGCGAATCGTCATGGCGCTCAATGCCCCGCCATCGCATGGCCGATCGCGTTGCGGTCGGTCGCATCGACAGGTGCGGTCATGGCGATGCGTCCCTGGCTCATGACCGCAACGCGGTCGGAGAGTTCGAGGATCTCGTCGAGATCTTCCGAGACCAGCAGCACGGCAGCGCCGCGATTGCGCGCTTCGAGAATCTGGGTTCGAATTTCCGCGGCCGACGAAAAATCGAGCCCAAAACAAGGGTTGACCACGATCAGCAGATCGACCGGCTCCGACAATTCGCGCGCCAAAATAGTGCGCTGCACGTTGCCGCCCGACAAGGTTTCGATCGGTGCATCGACCGAAATCGTCTTGACGCGGTAGCGCTCCACCAGATCGCGTGCGCGCGCGCGCATGACCGACGGCCGCAACCAGCCGAACGCGCCCGCGATGGGCGGCCGGTCGAAACTGCGCAGCGCCATGTTCTCGGCCACCGACATGCGTGGGACCGCCGCGTTGCGCAGCGGCTCCTCCGGCAGGCCGAAAACTTTGAGGCGCGCGAACTGGTCGCGCGTCGGTTCAAACGGTTGGCCGCACACAAAAATCCGGCCGTCGCGGATCGGCCGCTGGCCGGTCAACGCTTCGACAAATTCGCTTTGCCCATTGCCCGACACGCCCGCCACGCCCAGGATTTCGCCCGGCGCCACGTGCAGATCGAGTTCGCGCACGCGCTCGGTACCTGCGTCGTCGGAAGCGTAGAGCGCCACGACGTCGAGGGTGGGCAGCGCGTCGGCGGCCCGAGCGTGCGAGAGGCGGGCGGCACGCGGGCGCGGCTTGGCATCGCCCACCATCATCTTGGCCATCTCGTCGCTCGATACGGCGCCAACCTTGCCGGTCCCGACAAGGCGCCCGCGCCGCAGCACCGACAGCGATCGCGCGAATTCGTTCACTTCGCGAAATTTGTGCGTGATCATCAACACGCTCACCAGCCCCCGGTCGGCCATGTCGCGCAGCAGACCGAGCATTTCGTCGGCCTCGCCGGGCGTCAACACCGATGTCGGCTCGTCGAGAATAAGAAAACGCTGGTCGAGATAGAGCAGTTTCAGAATCTCGAGCTTCTGCTTTTCGCCCGCCGCAAGCTCCGATACCGGCCGGTCGAGGGGGACGCGAAACGGCGTGGTTTCCAAGAACGCATCGAGGGCGGCGCGCTCTTTTTTCCAGTCGATCACGCCGGGAACGTCGCCGCGCGCGACGACCAGATTTTCGGCGGCCGTGAACGAGGGAACCAGCGTGAAATGCTGGTAGACCATGCCGATCCCAAGCCCGCGCGCCGCGCGCGGGCTGGCGATCGCAACCTCCTTGCCATCGAGCATGACCTTGCCGCGCGTGGGCGGCTGGTAGCCCATCATGCATTTGACGAGCGTCGACTTGCCCGCCCCGTTTTCGCCAAGCAAGGCGTGGAAATCGCCGGCCGGCACGTCGATCGACACGTCTTCGAGCGCCGTGAAGTCGCCGAAGATCTTGGTCATGCCGTGGGTCGAAAGCCCGATCGCTTGCGTCATTCGGGCAGCCCCGCAATCAGGGCCGCACTGTCGGCGACCACGCCGAAGACGCCGCCTTGCATTTCCACCATCCGCAACGCCGCAAGATGGTTGCCCTGGTCGGTCGCAGCGCAGCAATCGGCGAGGATCGCGCATTCGTAGCCGCGGTCGTTTGCCTCGCGCATCGTGGTGTGCACGCAAACGTCGGTCGTGATCCCGGTCAGCGCCAGATTGCGAATGCCGCGCTGGCGCAAAATGAGGTCGAGGTCGGTCGCGCAAAACGAACCTTTGCCGGGCTTGTCGATGATCGTCTCGCCCGGCAGCGGGGCGAGTTCCGGGATGATCTCCCAGCCCGGCTCGCCGCGCACGAGCACCCGCCCGCACGGCCCCGGATCGCCGATCCCAGCGCCGATCCTGCGCGAGCGCCAGCGCTTGTTGGCCGGAAGATCGGCAAGATCCGGGCGGTGGCCCTCGCGCGTATGCAGCACGAACATGTCGCGGCGGCGAAACGCGTCGAGCAGGCGGCGGATCGGCTCGATGGGCGCGCGCGTGAGCGCAATGTCGTAGCCCATTTTGTGGACATAGCCGCCGGGTCCGCAGAAATCGATCTGCATGTCGATGACGACCAGCGCCGTGTTGTCGCGGCACAGATCGCCGTCGAACGGCCAGCGATAGGGCGACGATGCGATCGTGCGCGCGGCCATTATCGCGTCGCTCCCAGTTCGGCCGGTACGGCGCGTGCGGCCTTGCCGTCGCGCCCCGCCCCGATCATGATCAGCAATGTCAGGATGTAGGGCGCGGCATTGAAGAAATAGTAGCCTTTCACGATGCCCACCGACTGCAAGGCCGGCCCCAGCGCGCCGGCGGCGCCGAACAGCAGGGCCGCATAAAAACAGCGCTGCGGGTCCCAGCGCGCGAAAATGACCAGCGCAACCGCCATCAGCCCCTGGCCCGACGACAAGGCCTCGTTCCAGCTGCCGGGATAATACAACGACAAGAACGCGCCGCCGATACCCGACAGAAACCCGCCAACGCACGTGGCGGCAAGGCGCACGCCATCGACAGATACGCCCATCGCGCGCGTGGCGGCAGCCGAATCGCCTGCCATCCGCAGCACCAATCCGGGACGCGTGTTCGCAAACGCCCAACGCAAAAAGAAGGCGAGCGCCACGCCGATAAAAAACAGCGGATTGACCGTCAGCGCCTCCGCCAATTGCGGATTTCCGGTCCAAGCGCCGAGTTCGATCGACGGCAGGCGCGGCGCTTGCGGCTGGATATAGGGCTTGCCGAAGAAAAACGCGAGGCCGGTGCCAAAGCTCATCAACGCGATGCCGATCGCGACATCGTTGACGCGCTGGAGCGAGCACAGCGTGGCATGCATGGCGCCCAGCACGCAACCGGCGCATCCCGCCGCCAGCACGCCAAGCCAAGGATCGCCCGTCTCGAACGCGACCATGTAGGCCGACATCGCGCCGAGGACGAGCGTACCTTCGAGGCCCAAATTGATGCGGCTCGATTTTTCGGTCACGCATTCGCCAAGCGAGACAAACAAAAACGGCGTGGAGACGCGGATCGCGCCGCCGATCATCGCAAAAAGCACCGTCGCAAGCGTTGCAAGATCGCTCATGCCCGGGTACCCGCCTTGAAAAAGCGGAAACGTCCGTAGAGCGTTTCGCTTGCCAACAGCACGACGAAAACGGTGGCTTGCAGCAGCAGCACGGTCGCATCGGGCAAGCCCATGCGGCGTTGAATCAAACCGCCCGCCGCCGCAATGCCGCCAAACAAAATCGCCACGGGCACGACCGCGATCGGATTGTGGCGTGCCAAAAACGCCACCAAGATTCCGGTATAGCCGTAGCCCGCTGCAAGGGCGGCATTGGCATTGCCGTGAATGCCGGCCACCTCGAAAAATCCCGCCAACCCCGCGCACGCGCCCGCGATCGCGGTACAGGCGACAACCAGTTGCCCGACCGGCAGGCCTTGGGCGCGGGCCGCGCGCGGATTGCCGCCCGTCACCCGCGCCGCAAACCCGAACACTGTGCGCGACATCAACAAATAAAGCCCGATCGCGACCAGAATGCCGACCACGAGCCCCCACGGCACATCGAACCCCGGCACAAGGGCAAGCATGTTTTCGCGTCCGATCGACGGGGTCGAGGGTTTGTTGAGCGAAGCCGGATCGCGCAACACGCCTTCGACCGTAAAATTCAGGATCGCGATGGCGATATAGGCGAGCAGCAGGCTCGAAATAGTTTCGTTGACGTTGCGCGCATGGCGCAGATATCCGGCAAGGCCGATCCAGACGGCGCCGACCGCGCATGAAACGAGCGCCATCGCGGCCAGCAGCGCGTAGCTCGGCACGTTGCCCGCAAGCGGAATGGCCACGGCTGCGGCGGCAAGCCCGCCCAGCACGACAGCCCCTTCGCCGCCGATGATCGTAAGGCCGATACGCGCCGGGATCGCCACAGCAAGCGCCGTCAAAATCAAGGGAGCGGCGCGTTGCAGCGTGTTCCGCCACGAAAACGGCGTCCCGAAACCGCCGCGCCAAACCAGTTCGTAGAACGCGGCCGGCGAATGGCCGAGGCTTGCGAGGAAAATCGAAAACAGCAGCCCCGAAACCGCCAGCGCAAGCACCGGGATCGCCACGTACTCGCTGCCCGCGCGCAGACGCGCAAGCGTGCCGGGAACCGCAAGGGCTCCCGGCGACGTCGCAGCGGCGGACGCGGTTTCCACGGCTCAGCTCGTCGAGCCGACCACGCCTTCGATCAGATAGCCCATGCCTTCGAGTTCGGGCGCGTAATTGTCGTAGGTCTTGGTGCCGACGACGGCGCCCTTGTTGTCCTTGAAGGGGCCAACGAAGATCGGCTTGCCCGCTTTCATGTCCGCGATCGCGGCATCGGCTGCCTTGCGCGCAGGCTCGGTTGCTGCCGCGCCGTAAGCCGTGTTGCGCACGTAGTCGAGATCGTAGCCGCCGCGCACCCAATTGGGCAGCTTCTCGCCTTTGGCCAAATTGCCAGCAAACCCCTGGTAGATCGTCTCCCACTTGTACTCGGCGCCCGTCACGAACCCCTTGGGCGCCAGCGAGGCTTGGCTGGCATTGTGGCCCAGCACCATCGCGCCGCGCCTCTCGGCCGTCTGCACGACGACCTTGGGGCTGTCGACATGGCAGGTGATCACGTCGCAGCCCGCATCGATCAGCGCGTTGGTGGCTTCCGCCTCGCGCACCGGCAGCGACCAGTCGCCGGTGAAGATCACGTTGACGGTCGCGTCGGGCGCGTTCTTGCGTACGCCCACCAGAACCGCATTGATGTTGCGCAGCAACGACGGGATGGGCTTCGCCGCAACGAAGCCGATTTTTTTGGTCTTGGTGACAAGCCCGGCCGCAACGCCGTTGACGTAGTGCGCCTGGTCGAGATAGCCAAAATACGATCCTGCATTCTTGGGATGCTTCTTTTCGTCCCACAACCCGACCGCGTGGCGGAACTCGACCTGCGGATACTTGGCTGCCATCGCCAGCATGTGCGGATCGAAATAGCCGAACGAGGTCGCCACGATCAGCTTGGCGCCGTCGAGCTGGATCATCGATTCCATCGTCTTCTGGACGGCGATGGTCTCGGGTACGTTTTCTTCTTCGACGACTTTGACCCCGCGCACTTTCTTGAGCTCGGCGATGCCCATCGCGTGCGCCTGGTTGTAGCCAAAATCGTCGCGCGGACCGACATAGATGGCACCCACGACAAGCGGGGCTTGCGCCGTCGCCGAGCGCGCGCCCAAGGCTGCAACCAAACCGCTAGCCGCCGCCGATTTCAAAACGCCGCGCCGCGAGAATTTTCCGAATTCCATGTTCCGTCCCCTTTTGCAGATTATGTAAAGTGCTATTCGATCCTCTTGCAGCAACTGCCGTGCCATGCAGGTTCGTCGCGGTTGCAAGCCATATCGCACGCAACACCGCCCAAATTAAAGGCAAATGCCTCGATTGCGGCGAGTCTTGACGGCGACCACGCCGCAGGGCTTCATGCCGCCCTATGGATACGCAAGACCTTTTGTTTTGGCTCTCGAAAATCGTCGGATTTTTCATCGATCCGCGATTGCCGCTCTATATCGCCTTGCTGGTCGGCGCTATTCTCCTGTGGACACGGTGGCGAAGTCTGGGGCGCGGGATCCTGACGGTCGCGCTCGTCTTCCAGCTCGTGATCGGCACGATCCCGTTCGGCGAAGCGGCCAATCTCTGGCTCGAAAACCGCATTCCCGCCCCGGCCGCCTTGCCCGCGCACGTCGACGGGATCGTCGTGCTGGGAGGCGACGCCAACAACACGCTGCTTCAAGCGCGTCCCTACTCGTCGGGCAGCGCCCCGATGCGCCAGGTCGCCGCCGCCGATTTGGCGCGCCGTTATCCGCAAGCGCGCATCGTCTATTCGGGCGGCTCGGGCAATCCGCTCGACCCTGCGACAACCGATGCGGCCGGCGCGCGCGTGCTGCTGCCAACGCTTGGGCTCGATCTGGCGCGCGTCGAATTCGAAGACCGTTCGCGCAACACGTTCGAGAACGCCGTGTTCGCCTTCGATCTCGCGAAGCCAAAACACAGCGAGACCTGGCTGCTGGTAACCTCGGCCTTCCACATGCCGCGCGCACTCGGCGCGTTTCGAAAAGCGGGCTGGACGATCGTGCCGGTGCCGGTCGGCTACCGCACCCTGCCCGACGCGACGCTCGATTGGTCGCCGCCGCGCAGTTTTGACGCGCGCTTTTCCGTGATCTCGGGGGCGCTTTCGGAATTCGTCGGCCTTACCGCCTATTACTGGCTCGGCCGCACCGACGCGTGGCTGCCCGAGCTTTAGCGCTTCACCTTCTCGCGCATCAGCACGAATTCTTCGGCGGCCGTGGGGTGGATCGCGACCGTGCGGTCGAAATCTTTTTTCGTGAGCCCGGCCTTTACCGCGATCGCCATGCCCTGCACGATCTCGGGCGCATCCGGCCCCACCATATGCACGCCGCGCACGCGGCCCGTGGCCGCTTCGACGACAAGCTTCATCAAGGTTTTTTCCTGCCGCCCGGCAAGCGTGTATTTCATCGGCCGAAAAATCGCGCGGTAGACATCCACGCCGTCCGCGCCCAGCAGCCGCTCGGCATCGCCCTGACTCAACCCCACCGACGCCACCGGCGGCTGGCTGAACACGGCCGAGGGTATGTCGCTATGGTCCATCGACATCGGATTGGCGTTGAACAATGTCTCGGCAAGGCCGCGCCCTTCGGCGATCGCGACCGGCGTCAGGTTCGCGCGGTTGGTGACGTCGCCCACCGCGTAAATGCCAGGAACGCTCGTCTGCTGCCATTCGTCGACGGCGATGGCGCCCGCTTTGTCGCGAACGACTCCGATTTCGTCGAGGCCAAGCGCATCGGCGTTCGGCACGCGACCCGTGGCGTAAAGGATTTGCTCGGCGTCGATCGAGGTGCCGTCTTCGAGGGCAGCGCGCAGAATCCAGCCGATCTTGTCGATATGCGCGATCTTCGAATTGGCGCGGATCTCCACGCCCTGCCGCACAAGTTCGCCCGTCAGATGGTCGCGCACGTCCTCGTCGAAGCCGCGCAGAATCTTGGAACTGCGCAGCACGAGCGTCACTTCGGCGCCCGCAGCGCGGAAAATTCCCGCGAACTCGACCGCAATGTAGCCGCCGCCCACGATCACCACGCGGCGCGGCAACGTCTCCAAATCGAGCGCTTCGTTCGACGTGATCGTCGATGCGATGCCGGGGATGGCCGGGCGTTCGGGTCGGCCGCCGGTGGCGATCAGGATATATTTGGCCGTAACGCGCCGCTCGCCGACCTGAACGGTATGCGCATCGACGAGCTTGGCGGTGCCGAGCAGCGTTTCGACCTTCGCAGTGTCGAGCATCGTCTGGTAGATGCCTTCGAGGCGCTTGGTTTCGGCATTTTTGGCGGCGACGAGCTTGCCCCAATCGAGCGTGCCTTCGACCTCCCAGCCGTAGCCGCGCGCGTCGGCCATCTCTTGCGCGAAATGCGTGCCGTAGACGAGCAGCTTCTTGGGCACGCAGCCGCGCAGCACGCAGGTGCCGCCGACGCGCCAATTCTCGGCAATGCCGACGCGCGCCCCGTAGCTGGCCGCCCGGCGCGAAGCCGCGACCCCGCCCGAACCCGCGCCGATCGTGAAAAGATCGTAGTCGTAGCTGTCCATCGTGGATTTTTCCTTCGTGCGTTCGCCCCCAGGAATTGGGGCGCCGATGCGACCGGCGCAAGCCTTGGACGGCTAGACCAAGTCGAACAGCAGGACCATACCGAAGATCGACGCCGCCGACAGCCATGCAATTTGACGCCGATAGACCGCCCGTCCATCGGCATAGGCCGCCAAGGACGGGCCATAATCGTAGCGGCCGAAGCGCTTTTTCCACAGCACCGGCACAAGCGACAACCCGACCGCGAACGCGATCCAAGCCACCGGCTGATCGAGCGCGGCGGCGAAATAGACAAGCCAAGCGACCGTAAAAACGTAGGCGGGCCAGCGGTCGAGATGTTCGAGGCGCCAGCGCAGCTCCGCTTCGCGCGATGCATCGTTCGGAAGATTCGCGGCGACCGCGAGCAGCGTGGCAAATCGAATGGCGGAAAAATAGAACAGGCCTTGCAGCGCAAAACCTAACGCGCCGCCAAGTTCAATCGACATATTCGACGTTCATTTTGGTGCCTTCGTTGTCGTTCGTCAGCGTGATCATGAACGTGATCTGATTTTGAAGCGCGATGAGCGTCTTGGCCGAGCGCATCGGCAGAGGAATTTTCTGCTTGCGGCACAGCGTGAGCAGCGCCGTCTGCAGATGCTCGCTTTTGAGTTCGAGCGGCGGGACCGCTGGCTCGGTCCCTTTGGCGTCAAAATTAATGGCGATCGCAAGCGCCTGCAAATCGATATGCAGGCGCGCAGCCTTGCCCTTGCCGAGCTTCTTGCCGTTGGCAACCGCCCAGTCGAGCCCGGCGCGCAACAGCTCTGCCGGCTCGAAAAAGATGAAACGGGTTTCGGACGGCATCGGCGACTCGGGAGAGACACGAAGAAGAATATCGGTACTCTACCCCGGGCTACCGAGTCGCGCAAATGCCACCTAAATTCCGCCCATACATACGTACTTAACTTCCATGAATTCTTCGAGGCCGTATTTGGAACCTTCGCGCCCGATCCCCGATTCTTTCATGCCGCCGAAGGGCACTTCGGCCGTCGCAATGACGCCCGCATTGACGCCGACAAGGCCGTATTCGAGCGCTTCTGATACGCGCCAAACCCGCCCGATGTCGCGCGTGTAGAAATAGGCCGCCAGACCGAACTCGGTGTCGTTGGCCATTTGCACCGCTTCGTCTTCGGTCTTGAAGCGGAACAGCGGCGCCACCGGCCCGAACGTTTCTTCGCGCGCCACGGCCATTTTTGTCGTCACGTTGGCGAGCACCGTCGGCTCGAAGAAACGCCCGCCGCGCGAATGGCGCTTGCCGCCCGCCAGCAGCGTGGCGCCCTTTGCCAGGGCGTCGGCGATGTGGCGCTCGACCTTTTCGACGGCGGAATCCTCGATCAGCGGACCTTGGTTGGCCCCTGCTTCCGTGCCGGGCGCGGGGTTGAGTTTTCGAGCCGCGGCGGCGAACTTCGCAGCGAACGCGTCGTAGATGCCGTCCTGCACCAAAAAGCGATTGGCGCACACGCAAGTCTGGCCGGTATTGCGATACTTGGACGCCATCGCGCCCTCAATGGCCGCGTCGATGTCGGCATCGTCGAACACGATGAACGGCGCGTTGCCGCCCAGTTCGAGCGAAACTTTTTTGACCGTGCCCGCGCACTGCGCCATCAAAAGCTTGCCGATTTCGGTCGAACCGGTGAACCCGAGTTTGCGCACGGTCGGATTGCCGGTGAGTTCCTTGCCGATGGCGGGCGCATCGCCCGTCACCACGTTGAGCACGCCCTTGGGCAGTCCCGCGCGCTCGGCAAGTTCGACCAGCGCAAACGCCGAGAACGGCGTAAGTTCGGAAGGCTTGAGCACGACCGTGCAACCCGCCGCGATCGCAGGTCCCGCTTTGCGCGTGATCATGCCGGCCGGAAAATTCCACGGCGTGATGGCAGCCACGACGCCGATCGGTTCCTTGGTCACTACATAGCGCCGGTCACCCGCCGTGGTCGGGATGACGTCGCCATAGGCGCGTTTGGCTTCCTCGCCGAACCATTCCAGGAACGAGGCGGCGTAGCCGACCTCGCCCTTGGACTCGGCGAGCGGTTTGCCCTGCTCGAGCGTCATCAGCAGCGCCAGATCGTCGGCATTGGCCATCATCAGATCGTGCCATTTGCGCATGACGGCCGCGCGCTGCTTGGCGGGCACTTTTTTCCACGACGCAAACGCGCGGTTGGCGGCTTCGATCGCGCGGCGCGTTTCGGCGGCGCCCATGTCGGGCACGTGGCCCAGCATCTCGCCGGTCGCGGGATTGTCGACGTCGAAGGTCTTTTTGGAGTCCGCATCGACCCAAGCGCCGTCGATATAGCCCTGCATGCGGAACAGCGAAGGATCTTTCAGCGCAGCACCCACATAGCGAGGCGCACGAACAGGGTCGGCCATGGTCTTTTTCTCCCGATTTTTTGCGTTTGGTTGGCGCCGAGTATAGCGCCCGGCTACTCGACCGTCACGCTCTTGGCGAGGTTGCGCGGTTTGTCGACGTCGGTGCCCTTCAGCAGCGCCACGTAATAGGCCAGCAACTGCACCGGCACCGAATAGAGAATGGGCGCCACAAACGGATCGCATTCGGGCAGTTCGATCGCCGCCACCGCCAAATGTCCGATCTTGGCGATGCCCTTTTTGTCGGCGAACAGAATCACCTGCCCGCCGCGCGCGCGCACTTCCTGCACGTTGGACGCCGTTTTGTCGAACCACTCGTCGCTCGGCGCCAGCACGATCACGGGCACGTCGGACGCGATCAGCGCGATGGGACCGTGCTTCATTTCGCCCGCAGCATAGCCTTCGGCATGGATGTAGCTGATCTCTTTGAGCTTCAGCGCCCCTTCCATGGCGATGGGGAACGACGTGCCGCGCCCGAGATACAGCACGTCGCGCGCCGCCGCGACGATCTTGGCTGCATCGCGTATCCGATCGTCGGTCGCGAGCACTGCCGACACCTTCTCCGGCACTTCGTAGATCGCATTCGACAGGCGTTGGAGACGCTCGGGCGTTTGGGTTCCGCGTGCGCGTGCGGCGGCAAACGCAAACGCGGCCAGTACGGCCAGCTGGGTCGTGAACCCCTTGGTCGAGGCAACGCCGATTTCGGGCCCGGCATGCGTCGCAAGCAGCAGATCGGCTTCGCGCGCCATCGAACTTTCCGGCACGTTGACGATGGCGGCGATCTTTTGGCCGTGCGCGCGCGCATGGCGAAGCGCGGAGAGCGTGTCGATCGTCTCGCCCGATTGCGAGACGAACATCGATAGCCCCCCCTGTTCCAGAATCGGATCGCGATAGCGGAATTCCGACGCGATGTCGACGTCGCAAGGAAGGCGCGCAAGCTGCTCGATCCAGTAGCGCGCGACGCTAGCCGCATAGAACGACGTGCCGCACGCCACGATCTGCACGCGCTTCAAGACGGCCAGATCGAACGGCAATTCCGGCAGCGTCACGCGGCGCGTGGCGGGATTGACGTAGCTGCGCAGCGTGTCGCCGATCACCGCGGGCTGTTCGAAAATTTCCTTCTGCATGAAATGCTGGAAATTGCCCTTGCCCACGAGCGCGCCCGACAGCGCCGTCTCGCGCACCGTCCGCACGACCGCCTTGTCGTCGTGGTCGAATATCCGGGCGCTGTCGGGCGTAAGCACCGCCCAATCGCCGTCCTCGAGATAGCAGATCATCTTGGTGAGCGGGGCGAGCGCCAGCGCGTCCGAGCCCACATACATTTCGCCCTCGCCATAGCCGATCGCGAGCGGCGCGCCGCGCCTTGCCGCCATCAGCAGATCGGGTCGCCCCGCCACGATGACGGCGAGCGCGAACACGCCGTGCAGCTTGTGCAAACAGGCCGCCATCGCCGCTTCGGGCGCAAGCCCCTCGGCCAGAAGAACGCTCATCAGATGGGCGACGACTTCGGTATCGGTTTCGGTCGTAAAGTTGCACCCTTTGGCGACCAGCTCGATCTTGAGATCTTCGAAATTTTCGATGATGCCGTTATGGACGACCGCCACGCGGTCGGTCGCGATGGGATGCGCGTTGTTTTCAACGGGCGCGCCGTGCGTCGCCCAGCGCGTGTGCCCGATGCCCGTCATGCCGCCCAGCGGCTCGCGTTCGAGCAGCGCCTGCAGATTGGCGATGCGCCCTTCGGCACGCCGCCGCTCGATGCGTCCATCGACCAATGTCGCAACGCCGGCCGAATCGTAGCCGCGATACTCCAGACGTACGAGCCCGTCTACTAGGCGCGGACTTGCCGCGCGCGTGCCCACAATGCCGACAATCCCGCACATTCAATTTTGTCCTTTTTGCTTTGCGGCTTTTTCCGCCGCCCGTCTTTCGCGAAACGCTTTGGCCCAGCCTTCGCGCGTTTCTGCCCGTCCGCGCGCGACCACAAGCGCATCGGCCGAAACGTCTTGCGTGACGACCGAACCCGCCGCCACCATCGCGCCGGCACCGATCTTGACGGGCGCGACCAGCGCGCTGTTGGAGCCGATGAAAGCGCCCGCGCCAATTTCGGTCCGGAACTTGCCGAAGCCGTCGTAGTTGCACGTGATCGTGCCCGCGCCGACATTGGCGCCGCTGCCCACGCTGGCATCGCCAATATAGCTCAGATGATTGATCTTGGCGCCCGGCGCCACATCGGCATTTTTAATTTCGACATAGTTCCCGATATGCGCGCCAGCGCCGATCTTGGCGCCCGGCCGCAGGCGCGCGAACGGTCCTACGACCGCGCCGTCGGCCACTTCGCAGCCTTCGAAATGGCAAAAACCTTTGATTTCGACATTGGCGCCGATCGTCGTGCCAGGACCGAAAAACACCGACGGATAGACGACCGTATCGGCGCCGATCTTGGTGTCGTAGCTGAACCACACGCTGGCCGGATCGACCAACGTCGCGCCCGCCAGCATGGCCGCGCGGCGCATTCGGGCCTGGAACGCGGCTTCGAGCGTTGCAAGCTCCGCGCGGTCGTTGGCGGCCAGCCATTCGTCCGCGCGGCCTTCGAGGGCGCGTGCGGCGCGATCCGACGCGCGCGCGAGTGCGATCGCATCTGTCAGGTAGTATTCCTTTTGCGCGTTGTCGGGCTTGATGCGCATCAGCAGATCGAAAAATCCTTCGCCCGCAAACGCCATCACGCCCGTATTCACGAAATCGATCTGTTTGGTCGCGGCGTCCGCGTCCTTGGCCTCGACGATCTGCGACAAGGCGCCGTCGGGCGAACAGACCAAACGTCCGAACGCGGCCGGATCGGCCAAACGCACGCCCAGCACCGCCACGGCCGGGCGTTCGGCGTGCGCAAGTTCGCCGCGCAGCCGCACGAACGTGTCGGCCGAAACGAACGGCGCGTCGCCCAAAGCGATCAGAATGTCGCCTTTGAAATCGCCCAAAACCGCGCGCGCCTGCAAAGCCGCGTGACCCGTGCCCAAGCGTTCGTGCTGCACGACCGTTTCGACCGCGATGCCGGGAGCGGCTACACGCACGGCGTCCGCGACCGCATCGTCGCCAGGGCCGATCACAAGCACGATTTTGGCCGGCTCCAGTTTCGCGAGTTCGGCGCCGATATGGCCGATCAGCGCGCGCCCGCCCACCGCGTGCAGCACTTTGGGGCGCGCGCTTTTCATGCGGGTGCCTTTGCCCGCAGCCAAAACGATAACGGCAAGATTCTTGTCGCGCGCGGACATAGGTGCGATACCCCTTGGACGTTCGGCCAAAAGTTCCCATACACCGAGTGCGCGTCAAAATCACGAAATGTTGCGAGGAATTGCATTCGATGCAGCCTTTGTTCGACTGCCGCACAGTCATTTTCGACCTTGACGGCACGCTGGTCGATACCGCCGAGGACATTGTCGCGGCGACCGACTCGCTGTTGGCCCTGTACGGGTTGGCGCCGATCGGGTTCGAGGCCGGACGCGGCATGATCGGCGACGGTGCACGCGCACTCGTGGAGCGCGCGTTTGCCGCGCGCGCGGCAGCGATGCCCGATCCCGAATCCGCACTCGCCCGCTGGTTCGAGTTCTACCGTGCGGACATCGCGCGCCATTCGCGCCCCTACCCCAACGTTCGCGAAACCCTGGCAACGCTGCGCAGGCGCGGCATCAAGCTGGGTGTGTGCACGAACAAAGCGACCGCAGCGGCCCAAGAGCTGCTTGTCGCCCTCGACCTCGCCTCGTTTTTCGACGCGGTCGTAGGCGGCGACGTGCCGCACCGCAAACCCGATGCGCGCCATCTGCTGCTGACGGCCGAGCGCATGGGCGTGGCCCCCGAAAGCTGCCTGATGGTCGGCGATTCGCCCAACGACGCCGCCGCCGCCAAAGCCGCCAAGATGAAGCTTGTTGTCGTCGATTGGGGCTACACGCCGATCGCGCCCGCAGCCCTCGGCGGCGACGCGTTGATCGCCGACTTTGCCGAACTGGAGGGGTTGCTGGCATGATTCCGGGCGTGTCCGACAGCGAGACCGTGGCACATCTGATCCAGGTCGCGATCGCGCCGGTCTTCTTGCTCAACGGCCTGGGCATCCTGCTGAACGTGTTCACGGGACGCCTTACGCGCGTCGTCGACCGCATGCGCAAGGTTGCGGACAGACTGCGCGCCAATGCGGACCAAGTGCACGAAGCCCAGCTGCGGCGCGAGCTGGCGTTGCAGCGCCTGCGCCTCAAAATCGTCAATTTGGCGATCGCGTTGGCTGCATTTTCGGCGTTTTTGACGTGCTGCGCGATTTTGGCGCTGTTTATCGGCGGCCTTTCGCGCGACACGCAAACGGCATTGCCGCTGGCGCTGTTTGCCGCTGCTGTCGGGGCTGTGATTGTGGCGCTGGCGCTGTTTTTGTGGGAGGTGCGCGTTTCGGGCCAAGCGCTTGCAACCGAAACGGACGATCTGGATTAGTTTGCGGACGCCTTTTGCGCCGTTCCGCGCACTTCGCGCAAATGGCCCACGACCGTGCCAAACCAGGTTTCGAACTCGATGCGCGCAGGCGCAACGACCTGGCCCGAGCCCAACGGCGCCATAAAGGCGCGCCCGGTGCGCTTGTCGTCCTCGGGCTTGCGGTTGGCGGTCGCCTTGCGCGAGCGCCCGGCGATGGGAACCCAAGCGAACTCGCACACCTCTGCCTTGCCCGAAAAAACCGAGTTCCCCTCGCGCGGCACTTCGCGCTGGCCCGCATCTTTGAAAACGATGTCGTAGCGCATGCGGCCGTCGAACACCGGCACGCGCGCATCGCAACCGCGCCCTTCGTTCATTTGCCGGATAACGGCCATCACGGCCGATACCGGGTCGACGGCGCCCACGCGCTGCTCGGGCGTCACCTCGTCGCGTTCGTCGTCGATGTTTTCGGGAAAGGTCTGGCTGCGCACGAGCGCGCCGTCGCGAAAATCCATCTCGACGCTGCGCGGCTTGCCGCGAAACTCGCCCTTGACGCGGTAGCTGGACGGTTCGGTGGCTGCCGCAACAAAACGCCCCGCGACATCCGTGCGCGATTCGAACGGGAACAGCCAGCGCACCAAGCCGACCGACGTTTGGCGGCTTGAAATATTGTAACGGTCGTCGGCCACAGAAAATTCGAGCGTCAATTCGACGATTCGCGCGCCTGCCGCCACGTCGTAAACGAGTTCCAGGCGGTCGGTCGTTGCCCACGCGACTTGCGGCTCGGCCAAACTCGGCGCCGCCAAAGCGCCAAAAACAGCCCCAAACGCGATCATGCGTCCCAACGCCATTCGCCACCCGCTCGCCAAAATGATCCGATACCAGAGCATATAGGGTCGTTTGGAGGCGCGGCAAGCGGCGGTTTCTTGACTTCCGCCGCCAAGGCGCATTATACCCCTCGCCTGCAAGCGGAATGGGCGCTTAGCTCAGCGGTAGAGCACGGCTTTCACACGGCCGGGGTCGTAGGTTCAATCCCTACAGCGCCCACCATTCCCTGCTCCGGCGTGTCGGCGCGAATATCGATGTTTGGGCACCGCGCCAAGCATTGACCCCAACATTTTTAGTCATCTACACTTTCCCGATCCGATAGAGCGGGAGTGGATCGATGGCGACAAATCTGTTCCAAGGCACGATCCCCGCCTTGATGACTCCATGCACCAAATCGCGCGAGCCCGATTTCGACGCGCTGGTCCGCACCGGCAAGTCGCTTGTCGCAGCTGGCATGCGCGGCGTCGTCTATTGCGGCTCGATGGGCGATTGGCCCCTGCTGACCGACGAAGCGCGCATGGTCGGCGTCGAACGGCTTGTCGCGGCCGGCATCCCGACGGTCGTGGGCACGGGCGCACAGAACCCGGCGCGCGCGGCCGCCCTTGCTGCCCACGCCAAAAAGGTCGGCGCGCAGGGCCTGATGATAATCCCGCGCGTGCTGTCGCGCGGCCCCTCGCTTGCCGCCCAGCGCGCGCATTTCATGGGCGTGCTCGAAGCTGCGGTCGATTTGCCGTCGGTGATCTACAACAGCCCCTATTACGGCTACGAGACCAAGGCCGATCTATTTTTTGAACTGAACGCGAAATACCCGCATCTTGTCGGCTTCAAGGAATTCGGCGGTGCTGCTTCCCTCACCTACGCGGCCGAACACATTACCGGGCGCGACAAGTCGCTGATGCTGCTGGTCGGGGTCGATACGCAGGTGGTCCATGGCTTCGTCAATTGCGGCGCGGTCGGCGCGATTACCGGCATCGGCAATGCGCTGCCGGCGGAAACGCTGCACCTCGTCGCGCTGTGCCGCAAGGCGGCGGCGGGCGATCCGGTCGCCTGGCAGCGCGCGCGCGAACTGGACCGAGCGCTCCATGTGCTGTCGAGCTACGATGAAGGCCCTGACCTCGTGCTCTACTACAAGCATTTGATGGTGCTGGCGGGCCATGGCGAATACGCGCTGCACTTCAACGCCGACGACGCGCTCTCCGCAAGCCAACGCAACTACATTGAGACGCGGGCGTAATCGCGTTTGATCGTCCGCACGAACGCTTCGGCCATGCCGTTCGATTGCGGGCTTTCGACCGGCGTGGTTCTCGGCTCCAGCCCGATGTCTCGTGCGAAGCGCTTGGTCTCGTGCGCAATGTAACCCGAGCCG
>CAMDLT010000018.1 GCA_945901855.1 Asaia bogorensis
AAAGCCTGCTCCGCACCGCCGCAGCACGCACCATCGACGAACTCGAAGCCGCGATCAAAAATACCCTCCCGGCATTCAAGCCCGCCGAATGCGCGAACTACTTCAAAGCGGCAGGATACAGCTCTACGTGATCGGAATCGGCTCTAGCGTGTCGAAATCGTCGCAATGGCCGCGAAAGCGCGCATAGAGGCCGAATTCTTCCTGGCCGAACGCGCTCTCAACTTCCTTGGCTGTCGCAATCACACGGTCGGCATGCCCATCGAGCGCGTTGAGCAGCTTTTCGACGTCGCGTTTGGAATGCAGCAAGCCCGCTTTTGCCAAGCAAAACTCCCCTGCGTGACGGTCTACCGAACCATGCCGATTGCCGCGTCGATGCGCAATCCCTTATCGAAAGCAGCGCTCCAACGATTGCGGCCGACCGAGTTTCTTCGGCCGACCGCATTGTCGCGCAGGATGGAGAGGTTTAGGCGTTGGGCGGCAGGCGGCGCAAATCGGCCGCAGGCAGGAACGCGTTGTTGTAGATCAGGTCGTTTGCGGGCACCGCTGCGATATTGAAGGTTTCGCAGATCGCTTTGATGTTGCGCGTGAGGCGCGCGGCATCGACGTGACCGATGCCGTTGGCGCGCGTCGTCGGCGTCGCGATCGACTGGTCGAAGACCATCTGGTAACGCGGCAGTTCGACTTCCATCGCGTTGAGCGGTTGGCGGCGGACCGCGGCTTGGATCGATTCGCGCGGATTGGCGATCATGGCCTGCATCGAGCGCGCCGTGGCGCGCGCAAAACCGCGCGCCGCGTCGGGGTTGCGTTCGAGCCATTCCTTGCGCGCAAAGATCGTCGAGCCGAACAGATCGATCCCGGCGCTGGCGTAGCTGAACCAGTCGATCTGGCCGAGCGGTACGCCCGCGCGCACCATATTCAATGCGACCGAGGACACGAAGCCCGTCGCGCCCTGGGCTTCGCCGCGCACGACCAGCGTTTCGCGCAGCGGGAAGTCGATATGGCGAAGCGTGACTTTCGACGTGTCGATGCCGGCCGCACGCGCGAACAGCGGGAACATCTGGCGGCCTGCGTCGGGCTCGGGAGCCGCGAGGATCTTGCCTTCGATGTCCTTGGGCGTCGAGAACGCGCCTTTGCGGAACACGATCCCGTGCTGCAGCAGGTCCCACAGCACGAAGAACGAGGTGACGGGCGTGGTCGGGTTCGAGGCGGTGAAGCGTGCCATCGTGCCGAAATCGCCAAAGCCGATATCGTAGGTACCTTGTGCAACGCGCGTGACGGCTTGTCCCGAACCGGCACCGCCGTCGATCGTCACGTCGAGGCCTTCTTCGGCGTAAAAATTACGCTCGAGGCCCAGCAGGAAATTCGACTGCGGGCCCCAGAAATCGACGTCCAGCGTGAAGCGAATGCGCGTGCGCGTCTGCGCCAGGGCCGGGGCCGCGAGCGAGGCGGCCGCAACCGCGCCAGCCGCGCCAAAACCGAATTTACGACGGGAAATCGACTTGGACATTAGGGGGGACCCTTTCGATGGAAATGGAGACGCGCATGGCTTGCAAGCCAAGGGCCACCCGCCCAACCAGGGTCAAAGAAGTGCTTTGGTTCAAAACTGCTGTTTTTTTGGGTTTAACTGCCGATAATTTGGGCAAACATCGTGGGGTCGACATTGCCGCCCGAGGCGACGGCAACGATCGTCTTGCCCGCGATCGGCAGTTTCCCCGACAAAACACTGGCAATTGCGACCGCACCGCCCGGTTCGACCACGAGTTTGAATTCAACAAAGACGGTACGCATGGCGCTGCGAACTTCGTCGTCCGTTACGGCCAGCCCGCCCTTGAGCAAGGTACGGTTGAGCGCGAAGGTAAGTTCGCCCGGCATTGGTGCCAGCAGCGCGTCGCAGATCGAGCGCGCATCGGGCGAATTGCTCTCGCGCTTGCCCGAGACGAGGCTGCGTTTGGTTTCGTCGAAATCGGCGGGCTCGGCCGAATAGACCGGAACGCCGGGCAGGACGCTAGACAAAGCGAGGGCTGTGCCCGACACAAGTCCGCCGCCGCCGCAGCACACGATCACGGCGTCGGGAACGACGCCGATCGCGTCGCATTGCGCGGCGATTTCCAGCCCGACCGTGCCCTGCCCACAAAGAATATCGCGATCGTCGTAGGGCCGCACGAGCGTGGCGCCGTATTTCTTCTGCAGTTCGACGCCCAAGGCTTCGCGGTCGTCCTTGTATCGGTCGTAGGGTACGACCGTGGCGCCGAATTCCTTGGTGCGCGCGATTTTGATCGCAGGCGCGTCGGCCGGCATGATGATCCAAGACGGCAGACCCAACATCGTGGCCGCAGCCGCAACGCCTTGGGCGTGATTGCCGGACGAGTAGGCGACAACTCCTTTGGCGCGATCGGCTGCCGGAATCTGCGAAATCTTGTTGTAGGCGCCCCGAAACTTGAACGAGCCCGTGCGTTGCAACGGCTCGGCCTTGATCAGCAAGCGTCCGCCAAGCTTTTTGTCGAGCGAGGGCGAACTCAATAGCGGCGTAAGGACCGCGTGGCCCGCAATGCGTTTGGCGGCAGCTTGAACGTCGGCGTAGGTCGGCAAGGCGGACATGGTTTCGCTCTCCAGCTAGATTTTTTCTTCCGCTTTGGCGCGATCCCAGAGCGCGTCCATTTCGGCGAGATCGGATTGTGCGGGCGTCTTGCCCCGCTCGGCCAACAATGTTTCGATGCGCCGAAAGCGGCGCTCGAATTTGGCGTTGGCATTGCGCAGTGCCGTCTCGGCCTCGACCCCAGCCAAACGCCCGACATTGACGAGCGCGAACAAAAGATCGCCAAGTTCATCTTCGATCTCGGCGGTTTTTCCGGCGCGCAGCTCGGCACCTAGCTCCTCGACCTCTTCGCCGACTTTTTCGAAGGCCAAAATCGCGTCGGCCCAATCGAAGCCAACACGGCTCGCGCGTTTTTGCAGTTTTTGCGCCCGCATCAAGGCAGGAAAGCCGACTGGCACGCCGCTCAATGCGCCCGCATCGGCGTTCTTGATTTTGCGCTCGTGCGCTTTTTGGACTTCCCAGGCGTCGGTCTGCGCGTTGGCCGAGCGAATATCGGCCGTGCCAAATACATGCGGATGGCGACGGACCATTTTGTCCGACAGCGCGTCGGCAACCGCGTTGAAATCGAAATTGTTGCCTTCTTCGGCCAACCGCGAATGGAAGACGACCTGGAACAGCAGATCGCCAAGCTCCTCTTTGAGAGCCGGCAGATCGTTTTGCTGGATCGCGTCTGCGACTTCGTAGGCTTCTTCGATCGTATACGGGGCGATGGTCGCGAAAGTTTGCTCGCGGTCCCACGGGCAGCCTTCGGTCGGATGGCGCAGCTTTGCCATCACGGCAAGCAGGCGCTGGATCGGCGGAACGGATTCGGTCATGACAAAACCAAGATTAAGGGCCGATGCGGTTTGTGTCGAGACGCGCGCCGTCGATCACGGCCCCTTGCATGTTCGCACCGAGCATCGTGGCGCCGGTGAAATCAGCCTGGCGCAAATCGCTTTCGACAAAACTTGCCCCGCCGAGATCGCTGTGGGCAAAGCGCGCCTGGCCGCAATAGGCGGCGGAGAACGATGCCTCGGCAGCTTTTGCGTTGTAGAAATCGGCGCTTTCGAGCATGGCGAGCTGGAAATCGGCGCGCATCAGTTTGGCGCCGGCGAAGTTGCTGGCGCACAAATAAGCGCCTTTGAAGCTCGTGCCCGCAAAATCGCCGTTCGAAAAATCGTAGCCCGACAGATTGACCGATGCGAGCGACAGGCGCGTGCCCGGCGGGTCGTTGGCGCGCAAACGACGGCCCAGCACCGTAACGGCCGCCTGGATGTCGGTCGCGGGCGTCACATAGATCGCCTCGGGCGGCGGATTTTTGTAAATGCCGGCGACCAGTTTGGGGACGGGGGCGGGGCAGCGTTCGCGCACAAAGGCGGCCAGCGTTTGCACGATCGGCCCTTGGTCGGACGGCCGGTCGCGCGCATGGCGCTCAAGTGTGTAGATGGCGCCCACGCGAATCTCGATTTCGCGTCCGCCAAGCCCCTTGAACGCTGCCGCCATGATTTCGGCGGATTTGCCAAGCTCGGTTGCCTCGGCCGTGCGTTGCTGGGCAGCGACTAGGCGCCTAGCCGTATAGGCCCGGTAGAGCAAATATGGCCCGACACACGCGGCCGCAAATGCGATCAGCAGATCGCGGGTCTCGCCAGAATTGGCGAGCAACCAGAACCAAGCATAGTCGATCGGGCTGACCATGGAACTCCATTGCGCGCGAATCGATCAATAGGCGGCATCGTATCACCAATGTTCGGCTGCTCGGGTGGCAGCCAGATATGCAGCACAAATTAATGTCATAATTTATATTATCAAAAATAAACTACATATATATAGATCAGCAAGTTATATCAAGTTTATGAACTCAAACATCAAACGTCATTCCATCAAACGCGGGCTCCACGCCTGTTGGCAAATCGGCTTTCCAGGCGAAGAAATCGACGCGATGGCTCATATGCGTTAAGATCGATCTTCGCGGTTTGAGACGCTCGATCCAAGCGAGCGTTTGCGCGCGATGGCTGTGGGCCCAGTTGGGCGCATCTTGCAGGCAATCCACAAGCCACGTGTCGATTCCAGCCAGCGCCTCGAACGCCGGTTCCGGCAAGGTTTTGACGTCGGTCGAATAGGCAAATCGCCCGAACCGCAGGCCCAAGGTCGGATCGCGATCGCCGCCATGCAGCTGTTCGAAGGTCTGGATATCGATATCGCCGATGCGGAGCCCCTCGCCCGCTTTGACTGTTTTGGGGGTCAGCACCGGCACTACAAAATGGCGCCCTTCGGGCAAGGCCGCCATTGATCCGAACGCGTAGCCAAAACGGCGCTGGGCATCGGCGAGGGTTGCCGCGTCGCCGTAGCAATCGAGCGGCGCCTGGCGCTTTTGGTTGACGGCGCGCAGCTCGTCGAGCCCGTGCATGTGGTCGGCATGGGCATGCGTAAAAATAACGGCGTCGAATGCCGAATGGCCCGAGCGCAGCAATTGCTGGCGCAGATCCGGACCTGCATCGATCAGGATGCGGGTCGTTGCGCTTGCGACGACGATCGATACCCGCAGCCGCTTGTTCTTGGGATCGTTCGACCGGCACACCGCACAGTCGCAACCGACGATCGGCACGCCACCCGAGGCACCGCAGCCCAAGACGGTAACTTTGAGACTCATGCAGCCGGGCGCCGCGCGCGCGAAAACAGCCGGTAGAAATTGTCGCTTGTGGTTTGCGCAAGTTCGGCCAGCGCCACGCCCTTGAGCTTGGCGACGAACTCGGCCGTGTGCAGCACGTAGCTCGGTTCGCACGGTTTGCCGCGTTTGGGCACCGGTGCCAAATACGGCGAGTCCGTTTCGACAAGCAACCGGTCGAGCGGCAAAGCGCGCACGGTGGCGCGCAAATCCTCGGCATTTTTAAACGTCACGATGCCCGAAATCGAAATGTAATAGCCGTGCGCGATCGCCTTTTGCGCAAGCTCGAGCGACGAGGTGAAACAATGCAGAACGCCGATCGTGCCGGGCAATTCGAGTGCGGCCCAGTCCAGCATTGCGGCCGTGTCAGCATCGGCGTCGCGCGTGTGCACGACCAGCGGCAGGCCGCTGATGTGGGCGGCGCGCAGATGGGCACGGAAATTTTCGGCCTGCTCGGCGCGCGGGCTCTTTTCGTAGAAATAGTCGAGCCCCGTCTCGCCGATTCCGACGACCTTGGGATGCCTCGCAAGTTCGACCAGCGCTTCGGCGGCCGTCTGCTCGTTTGCGGCCTCGTGCGGATGGATACCGACCGTGCAAAACACGTTTTTATGGGCATCCGCGATGGCGCGTACGCCGTCGAAATCGCGCAACTTGGTTCCGATGGCGAGCATGGTTTCCACGCCGGCCGATTTGGCGCGCGCCAGCACGCCCGAAAAATCCTTCTGCAGATCCGGGTAATCCAAATGGCAATGGCTGTCCACAAGCATGGCGCTAGCTCGGCTCGACATAACGCGGAAACAAGCCGCTCGGTGCCGGCAACGCCGTGCCGGGCACCAACGCTTTGTCCCATGCGTCGAACCCGCGCGCGTCGCCCGCCACGGCCAACTGGTCGAGCAGCTTTGCCATCGTGTCGGGCATAAAAGGCTGCAGCAACAGCCCGACGCGACGCAAGGTTTCGGTCAGCACATACAGAACTGTCGCCATGCGGGCGGGATCGGTCTTGCGCAGGCTCCACGGGGCTTGCGTATCGACATAGCGGTTGGACTCCGCGATTGCCGCAAAAACGGCTTCGAGCGCCTTGTGGAACGCTTGCTGGTCCAATTCGGCGCGCATCGTTTCGAGCAAGCCTGCCGTTGCCGCCAGCATCGTATTGTCGGCATCCGTGAACGTGCCGGGTGTCGGCACCGATGCGCCGGCATTCTTGGCGATGAACGACAGCACGCGCTGGCTCAAATTGCCAAGATCGTTGGCAAGGTCGGTGTTGGTGCGCCGGATGATTGCAGCGCGGCTGAAATCGCCGTCCTGGCCAAACGGCACCTCGCGCAGCAGAAAATATCGCACCTGGTCGAGACCGTATTGCGCCACGAGCTTGACGGGTTCGACCGCGTTGCCGAGCGACTTCGACATCTTCTGGCCTTCGATGGTCCACCAGCCATGCGCGAACACGCGCTTGGGCGTGGGCAGCCCCGCAGCGGCCAAGAATGCCGGCCAATAGACCGTGTGGAAGCGCACGATATCTTTGCCGACCATGTGCAGATCGGCTGGCCAAAATGTTTTGAATTTTTCGCCGTCGATATCGGGGTAGCCCGCGGCCGTGATGTAGTTGGTAAGCGCGTCGAGCCACACATACATCACGTGCTTTTCGTCGCCGGGCACTTTGATGCCCCAGCCGAACGTGGTGCGCGAAATCGACAGATCGTGCAGCCCTTGGCCGACAAAACTGCGGACCTCGTTGAGGCGCGTGTTGGGGCCGACCGCGTCCGGCTGGTCTTTGTAAAAATCGAGCAGCCACTCGGTCCAGTCCGACAGTCGGAAGAAATACGACGGTTCTTCGACCCACTCGGCCTCCGCGCCGGAGGCTGCGCGCTTCTTGCCGTCGGGACCGGTCGTCAATTCGCTTTCGTCGTAATAGGCTTCGTCGCGCACCGCGTACCAGCCGCTATAGGCGCCGAGATAGATATTGTCGTTGCCCTTGGGCGTTTTGCGCGCGGCCATCGCACGCCAAATTTCCTGGCTGGCGGCCACATGGCGCGGCTCGGTCGTGCGGATGAAGTCGTCGTTCGAAAAATTGAGCACAGGGCCGAGGGCGCGGAAATTGGCCGACACATTGTCGGTGAATTGCTGCGGCGTCAGCCCTGCCTTGATTGCCGATTTTTCGACCTTCTGGCCGTGTTCGTCCGTACCGGTCAAAAAGAAAACCTTGGCGCCGTCCAAGCGCATGAAACGCGCGAGCACGTCGCACGCCAATGTCGTGTAGACGTGCCCGATATGCGGCACGTCGTTGACATAGTAAATCGGGGTCGTGATGTAGTAACGCTTCATGGCTCGAACCTCGGACGCGGAGGCGCACTTATGCGGCAGTTGGCTGCCATCGCGCAACCGGCTTGAACGATATGGGAACGTCCGCGTTTTGGCGAGATTCTTGCTTACCCCTGGGCGCATCTCAGAACCTAGACAAAAAAGGCATTTTTCGAATGGACGATACGGCGATCGACGCTTTGATGGCTGCAGGTGCAGCCGCCAACAATTTGCCTGTGGACCCGGCCTTCTACGATGGCGTGCGGATCAATCTTGTGCGCACGGCAGCGATTGCCAAGCTTGTCACCGAATTCGACCTGCCCGACGCGGTGGAAGCCGCACCGGTCTTCCGCCCATGATCCCGGTCGAAATGTCGGCGCTGGAGATTGCGCGCCAAGTTCGTGCGGGCGCAATCAGCGCCGTTGCCGTGGTCGAAGGGCATTTGGCGCGTGTTGCTGCGCACAATCCGTCTCTCAACGCCTTTACGGACGTGACGGCCGCGCGCGCTTTGGCCAAAGCGCGCGAGATCGATGCGCGGCGCGCGCGCGGCGAAAGCCTGGGCGTTTTGGCGGGCGTACCGTTTGCCGTCAAAAATCTGTTCGACATTGCAGGCCTGCCCACGCGCGCGGGCTCCAAAATCAATCGCGACCGCGCACCGGCCGACGAAGATGCCGTGCTTGTCGCGCGTCTGGATGCCGCCGATGCCGTGTTGCTTGGCGGCCTCAACATGGGCGAATACGCCTACGATTTTACGGGCGAAAACGTCCATGACGGCGCGTCGCGCAATCCGCACGATCCAAGCCGCATGACGGGCGGCTCGTCGGGCGGGTCGGGTGCTGCGGTCGCAGGCGGCATGGTGCCGCTCGCCCTTGGCTCGGATACCAACGGGTCGATCCGCGTGCCCGCGTCGTTTTGCGGCCTGTTCGGTCTTAAGCCAACCTATGGGCGGCTCACGCGCCGGGGCTCGTTTCCGTTTGTGGGCTCCTTCGACCATTTGGGGCCGCTTGCGCGTTCGGCTCGCGATCTCGCCCTTTGTTACGATGCGATGCAGGGCCCCGATCCGCTCGATCCTGCCTGCGCCCAACGCGACGTCTCCGCCACGCTTTGTGAAATCGACAACGGCGTCGCCGACCTTCGCATTGCCGCGCTTGGCGGCTATTTTGCCAGCGGCGGCGAAGATATTGTCTATCAGGCGGCGGCACGCTGTGCCCGAGCGCTCGGCGCCACGCGCACGGTCGAACTGCCGCAAGTGCATCGCGCGCGTGCGGCCGCGTTCGTGATCACCAATGTCGAGGGCGGCCAGTTGCATCTCGATCGTTTGCGCACCCGTGCAGCCGACTTCGATCCCGCGACGCGCGACCGGCTGATCGCTGGAAACTTCGTGCCCGCTAGCTGGTACGTGCAAGCCCAGCGGTTGCGCAGCTGGTTCCAGGGCGAGGTTAAAAAATTGTTCGAAACGACCGATATTCTGATCGCGCCCGCAACGCCATGCGCAGCCCCTGCGATCGGCCAGCAGACATTTATGCTGAACGGCCATGAAACCGTCTTGCGACCGAATATCGGTGTCTATACACAACCGATTTCGTTTGTCGGCCTGCCCGTCGTCGCGGTCCCTCTGCATGGGCTTGGCCCCCTGCCCGTCGCGGTGCAGATTATCGCAGCTCCGTGGCGCGAAGATCTGGCCCTTCGCGTCGCACGCCATCTCGAAAAAACCGGAATCGTCCGCGCCCCCATCGCTCCTTAGAAAGCCGAACAATGATCGAGATCGACACCCCGGACGTTTTGGCCGAAGTAACGGCAGCGTTCCAGCGCTACGAAGTGGCCCTGACCACCAATGACGTCGAAACGCTCGACGCGCTGTTCAAAGACGCACCCACGACCGTGCGGCTCGGCATTGCCGAAAATTTGTTCGGGTACGCGGCGATCAAAGCGTTTCGCGCCGGGCGCTCGCCGCAGGGACTTCAGCGCACGCTCGAAAACACCGTGATCACGACTTACGGACGCGATTTTGCGGTGGCATCGACGCTGTTTCGCCGAGCGGGCGGCACCAAGCTCGGGCGCCAGCAGCAAAGCTGGGTGCGCTTTCCCGAAGGCTGGCGCGTTGTTGCGGCCCAGGTCTCGCTGATCGACCCGCCGACGGTCTAGCCTCGATCGATCCGCATCTCGACAGCTTCACGCGAGGCTCTCGGCTCCAGAAACACAAGTTCGCAAGCCTCGTCCAAAGCGATTTTGCGGCATTCGACGCCGCGCTGGACCACGATGAACTCCCCTTCCCGCACGATTTCGTCGCGGTCGCGGAACTTCATCAGCAAACGGCCTTTGTGCACGAAGACAAGTTCGTCTTCGTGTTTGCGGAAATGCCAGGGCGTTTGGCCTTCGAATCTCTCGAGCTTGATCTGCATCCCATTGGCCTGAGCGGCAATCCACGGTACGCGGTTGTCGCGGACGTTTCCGAACACTTCCGCCAAGCTCGTTTTTCGGATTTCCGAAATATGGCGGTTGAGCACGGCGACATCGCGAATGACCGCGGCGAGTTGGTCGCCGAGCTTCGTGCTTTTTGCCGGATACCGACCGTCGAGTGCGGCCGTGCCAATCGTGAAGCCGGCGGCTCCGGCTTCCTTCATGCGCGCGATCTGCTCGGGCTTGTCGATAGATCCGGCAACGAAGACAGGTTTTGCGACTGCTGCACAAACCGCCCGGACGAGTTCCGGAACATCGACTTTCGAGCGGTATGCGAGCAGATCGAGACCGCCGACCCCGTCGCGCGACGCCAATGCCGAAGCACTTGCGACGATATCTTCGATGCTTCCTTCGAGCACGCTCGGATGGCCGACAATCTGCCCCGGGAACGGACAATAGAGGATATTCGTGCGTGCAATGATCGGCAGAACATCGTCGACGCGCGTTCCGCCCAACAGAACATCGACGCCGATTTCGACTGCCGCCTTCGCCGACGCGATCTCGCTGGCGCGATCCAGCGAGACGACCTCGAGATAGGATGTGGCACCGCCGACCCTGATCGTGTCTTTGAGTGTTTTCAGCCGTGCGATCGGCAGTCCGATGTCCTTGAATCCGATATGCCGCACGCCCTGATCCAAAGCGGTCTTGAGATGTTGGACTGCGTCCGCGACCGTCCGGTCGTTGCGCGTCAGCATGAAAATGAATCGCAGTCCCATCAGACCGGCCTTTCGAACGTTGTGCGGTTTTTTGCGGCAACGAGGCGATGCGCATAGGCGAGTGCGGTTGCCATGCTGGCCGGGTCCGCAATTCCCCGACCTGCGATGTCGAACGCCGTGCCGTGGTCGGGGCTTGTGCGCACAAAAGGCAAGCCGAGCGTGATATTGACGCCTTTTTCGAGACCGAGATACTTCACGGGAATGAGGCCTTGGTCGTGATACTGCGCAACTACGACGTCGAAACGTCCTTTGCGCGCCATCATATAGACCGTGTCGCCCGGCCAGGGACCGCTCGCGTCGATGCCTTCGGCACGCGCCGCCTCGATCGCGGGGGTGACGATTCGAATCTCCTCGTCGCCAAATAGGCCGCCTTCGCCAGCATGGGGATTGAGCCCTGCGACCGCAATGCGCGGCGCTTCGATGCCGAGTGCTTTTGCGCCTTGTTGGGCCAAGCGTATGGCCGAAATCTGCGCCGCGAAATCCGCCGCCGCGATGGCCTTTTGCAGCGACATGTGGATCGTCACCAGCACGGTTCGAATCTCATCGTTCGCAAGCATCATCGCCACGCGTTGTGCGCCACCGTAGTGGGCAAGCATCTCGGTATGTCCCGGATAAGGGATGGCCGCCTTGCGCAGCGCGTCCTTGTTGATCGGTGCTGTGACGATGCCGGCGACCTTGCCTGCCTGCGCGTCGGCGATTGCGGCAACGATCGCATCGAACGAGGCCTTGCCGGAAAGCGCATTGGCCTCACCGACGGGCGGAAGTGCTGCGAGTTTTGCCGCTTCGACGATTTCGATCGAATTGGGCTCGAACAGTGCGTGTCCCGGTTCGTCGATCGTGCGGACGGCGACATCGAGGCCAAGACGGCGTACGGCGGCCGACATCACGATAGTGCTGCCGTAAACGACGGCGCGATGCTTGCCCTCGACGAGCATTTTGGCGACGATCTCGGGGCCGATGCCGGACGGATCGCCCATGGTAACAGCGAATGGCGGCAGTTCAGTCATGGCGTCGCTTCCCGTTTTTGGGGGGTGGTGCGTTGCAGCGCTACGATCGCGCATTGCAGCGTGTCGTCGTTTCCGAAACCGCCCGCTTTCATTGCGAGATGCAACACCCGTCCATTCGCCGTAATGGCGCGTCCGAGCGGAAATCCCGGTTCGAGTTCCAGCACGATTTCGAAACTGCGTATTTCGAGCAGGTCGAGAATCGCTTCCATCGTGTCTCCGCCTGTTGCGATCAGCAAATCGACGGGCTGCGCGCAAATCCGTTGTGCAGCGTCTGCAGCGATCGTCCTCAACAACGCATGCGGGTCGGGTGTGCGTGCAATGGGATTGCGCAGGATGGTGACGCCGCGCACACCGGCAATCCTGTCGGCTTGCGTGTGGCTGCGCGGATTTGCCGAACCAATAACCACAAGTATCTCGTCGTGCTTCGCTTCCGATTCGACGGTCGGCATGGAGACCGCTTCGGCGCCCGAAGCGACGCTTCGCGCCAGAGCAATAGCCATCCCCGGCGAACCGACCCACAGGATTGTTTCCGGTGCAGGGATCGCCATTACTGCGGCGTCGAGATCTTCCTGGGTCGTTGCGTCGAGAATGACCGCGTTTGCGACCGACGACGGAACCAGATCGGCAAGAACGCAAACGCGCGCCGGATGTACGGGATCGCTCCCGTATCGCGATTCGGATACCCGAATACCGTCCACAAACTGTACGCCGCCGATAGTTGTGCGCCCGGCCCCTGGAAAGGCCGGCGCAAAAACCAGCGTTTTGCGACCGCTGGCATGGAACGACGCCGCGATCTCGACGGCCACATGACCCCGCAATGTCGAATCGACCGTCTTGTAGAGGATGCGGCGGTCTGCAAGCCTCGCCGTCAAATCGGCGCTAAGGTTTGCCGCTTGCCCGCTCGAAAGCGATCTCGACTGGCTATCGACTGCCACGACCGAGCTGCTTTGGTCCGGCAGCCGACCACGGCCGATCATTGCGCGCATGCCGCGCGCAACGAAGGGGCCAGCGCCGTCGGATGCACTCGTGAGGTCGTCGGCGAGGATGGCAATGTCGGGTGTCCCAGGTGTTTGCATGGTTGCAAGATATCGGCACCGATTTTCCAATAAAGCGATCGTTTCTGACGGAATTCGGTGATAAATTATCACCAATGAAACGCTCGGAGTTACCCTCGCTCGACGATCTGCGCGCATTCGAGGCCACGGCGCGGCTCGGCTCGGTGCGCGCCGCTGCCGAAAGCCTTTCGCTCACGCATGGGGCTGTCAGCCGTCGTATCTCCAAATTGTCGCAAGATGTCGGTTTCAAGCTTTTTGCCAAAGACGGGCGCGGCTTGCGGCTCACATCGGCGGGCGAAAAACTAAACCTCACCTTGGGCCGGTTTTTCGGCGAACTCGAAGCGACTATTCGGAATCTGCGCGCAGCGGACGCGCAGCAAGACGCGCTGGTTCTGTCGTGCGAAGCCTCGGTTGCTATGCGTTGGCTGATACCGAGGCTTGGCGACTTCCAGGCCGCCAGTCGCGGGACTGTTCTTCATCTTTCGGTCGGCGGCGGCCCCGTCGAGTTTCGTCGAGACAGGATCGATCTCGCGCTTCGCCGCCTCGACTTCGCACTTCCCGCAACATGGCGCGTTCAACGACTATTCGCGGAAAAAACGGGGCCGGTCATGAGCCCGGAAATGGTCGCTGCCTTCGCGAACGAAGACTATATCGCCTTGGGTTCGAAAACGCGCCCGAATGCTTGGCCGACTTGGCTTTCGTCGCATCCTTCGTGCCGACGACCGACCGAGATCCGCTATTTCGACCACCATTTCCTGATGGTCGAGGCTGCGGCAGCCGGGCTTGGGGTCGCACTTTGTCCGTTTGTGCTGGCTATCGACGACATCGCGCGCGGCCGCCTCGTCGCGCCGGTCGATTTCGACGCGGACGGAAGCCATTATGGACTTGTCTGGTTGCAGGAAAAGCCGTTATCCGCGAAGGCGCAGGATTTCGTTCTTTGGTTGCGCAGAACATGCGCGCACTCGCTCGGGCTCGAGATGCTGCCCGAGGCGACAATCGACTGAAACATCGTGGCGAAGCGTGCGCTCAAATCGAGCGGATCAGATCCAGCGACGCGCACAGGCGGGCAATGGCCGCAAGTGCTTCGCTCTTGCGCTCTTTGTTCTCGGCGATGACGTCGGGGTCGGCTTTAGCGACGAAGTCGGCGTTGGCGAGCTTCTTGTCGACCTTGCCGATCTCGCCTTCGAGACGGGCGATCTCTTTATCCAGGCGCTTGGTCTCGGCGGCCGTATCGACGATACCGGCCAGCGGCAGCACAAACGTAACGTCTGCAACCACGATCGGGGCCGCCCCTTTTGTGGCCCCGCCCGTTTCGGGTGCGATCGTCTCGATGCGGGCAAGCGTACGAATCAAGCCGTCATGGCGCGCGATACGCGCTTTGGCGATATCGCCTGCGTCGCGATAGAGCAGCGCCAAGCGCCCGCCCGGCGGCACGTTCATTTCGGCGCGCAAGGCACGGATCGCCGAGATCGCGTCGACCACCCAGTTCATTTCTTCTTGGGCGGCCGTGTCGCCCAAGCTTGCGGGTAGCCTTGGCCAGCTTTCGACCATCAGCTGCGGACCCGACCCGCGATAGCCCAGCGTCTCCCACAATTCTTCGGTCACGTAGGGCGCAAGCGGATGCAAAAGTTTCAGGCACTGGCCGACGACGAAAGCGGTGGTGCCGCGCACTTCTGCTTGTTCGGCGGTCGTGCCGTTTTGCAGCAGCGGCTTGGTGAATTCCAGATACCAGTCGCAGAATGTGCCCCACACGAAACGATAAAGCGCATCGGCCGCTTCGTTGAATTTGTAGCCTTCGAAGGCCGCGGTGACGGATGCTGCCGTTTTGGCAAGCTCGCCCAACAGCCATTTGTCGACCGTGAGCGTTACGTGCACCGGATCGAACGACGCATCGGGCACGGCACCGTTCATGCCGGCATAGCGGGCGGCGTTCCACAGCTTAGTAATGAAATTTCGATAGCCCTCGACGCGCGCAGGCGCGAGCTTGATGTCGCGCCCTTGGGCTGCAAGCGCGCACAAGGTGAAGCGCAACGCGTCGGTGCCGTATTTGTCGATAAGGTCCAAGGGATCGATGATGTTGCCCTTGGATTTCGACATTTTTTGGCCGCGCTCGTCGCGCACGAGCGCGTGGATATAGACGTGCTTGAACGGCACGCGTTCGGCCAGCGGCTTGCCCGGGTTGCCGAAATGGATGCCCATCATCATCATGCGGGCAACCCAGAAGAAGATGATATCGAATCCCGTAACCAATACGTCGCCCGGATAGTAACGCTCCAGTTCGGGCGTTTGCTCGGGCCAACCCAGCGTCGAAAACGGCCACAAAGCCGACGAAAACCAAGTGTCGAGTACGTCGTTGTCCTGCACAAGCTCGACCGGTTTGCCAAATTTCGCGGCAGCAGCGGCATGCGCGCTTGCTTCGTCCGCCTCGACAAAGATGCTGCCTTCGGGGCCGTACCACGCCGGAATACGATGGCCCCACCAGAGCTGGCGGCTCACGCACCAGGGCTGGATGTTGCGCATCCACTCGTAATAGGTGTTTTCCCAGTGTTTGGGTACGAAGCTTGTATGACCCTGCTCGACCGCTTCGATGGCGGGTTTGGCGAGCGTTGCGGCATCGCAAAACCACTGGTCGGTCAGCCACGGCTCGAGCGCCACGCCCGAGCGGTCGCCATGCGGCACGGTGTGCGCGTGCGGCTCGATCTTGTCCACGAGGCCGAGTTCTTCCATGTCCGCGACGATCGCCTTGCGTGCGGCGTAGCGGTCGAGGCCGCGATATTTTTCGGGCACGTCGCCGGTCATGCGTGCGTCTTTGTCGAAAATATTGACCATGGCGAGGCTGTGGCGTTTGCCGACCTCGAAGTCGTTGAAGTCGTGCGCGGGCGTCATTTTGACGGCGCCCGTGCCCTTTTCGGGGTCGGAATAATCGTCCGCGACAATACGCAGCTTGCGGCCGACAAGCGGAAGGATCGCGTTCTTTCCGTGCAGATCCTTGAAGCGCGGATCGTCGGGATGAACGGCGACCCCCGTGTCGCCCAACATGGTTTCAGGCCGCGTGGTGGCAACGACGATGAATCGGCCCTCCTCGCCTTCGATTGGATATTTGAAGTGCCAGAGATGGCCCTTGATGTCGCGCTGCTCCACTTCCAAGTCGGAGATCGCCGTATGCAGCTTGGGATCCCAATTGACGAGACGCTTGTCGCGATAGATAAGGCCCTGCTTGTGCAGGTCGACAAACACTTTGCGCACGGCCTTCGACAGGCCCTCGTCCATCGTGAATCGCTCGCGCGCCCAGTCTGGCGAAGCGCCCAAACGACGCAGCTGGCGCGTGATGGTGCCGCCCGACTCCGCCTTCCACTTCCAGGCTTCGTCGAGGAATGCCGCGCGTCCGATAAGCTGCTTGCCGCCGTCGACGGCCGCGCCGCCGCGATCGAGCGCAACACCGCGCTCGGCCAAGCGCCGCTCGACGACCATTTGCGTCGCGATCCCGGCGTGGTCGGTGCCAGGCTGCCAGAGCGCGTCGCGCCCGCGCATGCGCCAGAATCGCACCAGCGCATCCTGCAACGTGAACGTCAGCGCATGTCCCATGTGCAGCGAGCCCGTCACGTTGGGCGGCGGCATCATGATGGTATATGGCGTGCGGTTGGAGGCGGGATTGCAAGCAAAACTATCCGCTTGCTCCCACTCGGCATAGCGTCGCGCTTCGATTTCGGCGGGCGCATAGGTTTTGGCGAGGCCGCCGTCGGCGCCCTCGGGTTTTGCGGTATCGGTCATGGCGGTGTCTTATTTTGAAGCTGGGGTGAAGCTCAGTAATCCTGCGATTCGCGCGTAATGCGGCGAATCTCGCGCTGAACCATCCGTTCGACCAGGTCGGGCAGATATTGGTCGAGCCACGCTTTCAGAATCGGCCGCAACTCGGCACGCACCAGATCTTCGATCGTCAGATCCGAGTTGCCCAGCAGCAGGTTCCGCGGTACCCGCGCCTGCAGGCCCTGGAGTGACTCCGTTGCCTGGCGCGCCGTGTCGTCGGCCATCAGGCGGCGCGGTTCGTCCGACATGATCGGCGGCGGCTTGTCGACCACGTTTGTAAGTTCCAGAACCTCCTCGGATTCCGGTTCCGGCATGCGCTGCCGCGGCGGCGGAGGGGGCGGCGGTGGTGGCGGCGGAGGGGGTGGAGGCGGCGGCGGCGGCGGAGGCGGCGCAAACACCTCCTCCATCAAAGGCTCCAACTCCGGCTCCATCATAGGCGGCGGCGGAGGGGGCGGTGGTGCCGGTGGTGGCGGAGGGGGTGGCGGCGGCGGCGGCGGCGGCGGCGGTTCCGCAGCAGGCGGCGGCGCTGCGGGCGGCGCCTTCCCGGCATCCCCATCCTCCGAAATAATACGACGGATGGAGGCGAGGATTTCCTCCATCGAGGGTTCTTGCTGGTTCTTCGGATCCGACATCGTCGTGCTTTAAACCATTCCTTTACCAAAGCTTAGGCGACAAAACCTGACGGCGCCAGAGATATCCGCCCGTCGGGCGGAACAAAACTGACTTATTTACGCGGTTCCTCGCCCGGAATATCCGTCCCGATCCAGCGATTGCGCGCCGTTTCGGTGTAGACCGCCGGATCGTAGATTTCGACCGGCAATGCCAGTTCCTTGGCCGACAAGCGGCCGGTTGCCGACAGCAGTTGGAAAGCCGCCAGAACTTGGTCGCGCTGGGATTGAACCAGGCTCACGCGGCTGTTCAGCAATTCCTGTTCTGCGTTCAGGACGTCGAGCACGGTGCGCGAGCCGACGCGCGCCTCCTGCGAAACGCCTTCGAGCGCGATTTCGTTCGAGCGGATCTGCGCCTGGAAAGACTGGATCTGAGCGCCCGCCGTCATGAATTGCTGCCAGGCGCGCGTTGCATCGTCGGCAATCTGGCGCTGGGAGACGTCGACTTGGGTGCGACGCTGTCCTTGCACCTGCTTGGCCTCGCGGGCGCGCGCGTCGGGCTGGCCGGCCTGATAGATCGGCACGCTGAAGGTCAGCAGCAAATCGATCGTATCGCGCTCGAAGCCGCGCGAGCCAGGCGGTTCGTGCGATTTAATCGCATCGGCCTGCAAGTTGACCGTCGGCATTTTTTCGCCTTCGACCAGCGCAATATCGTGTTTCGACGATTCGAGCGTGAAGCGCGCCTGCGCAAGCGTCGGATTGTTTGCCAAGGCCAGTTGACGCGCCTCTTCTTCCGAGCCCGGCAGCAGCGCGCGCGGCAGTGCCGGCACGGCGACGCGCCCCGCTTCGGCACCCACGACGCGCATATACGCCGCGCGTGCGGTCGCGACGTTGCCCTCGGAACCGGTACGAGTGGCCTGCGCCTGGGCCAAGCGTGCCTCGGCTTGGCTTACGTCGGTGCGGGTGATTTCGCCGACTTGGAAACGATCGCGCGCCGCTTCGAGCTGGCGCTGCAAAACCTGGACGTTGTTGGTGTTGAGATCCAGTACGGCCAATTCGCGCGCAAGATTGATGTAGGAGGTCGCGGTATCGAGAAGTACGCGCTGCTCGACAGCGCTCAACTGCGCGCGACCGGCCTGGACGTTGGCCTCTGCGCGATTGAGTTCGGCGGTTGACCGGCCGCCGCGATAGAGCGGCTGCACGGCCTGGAGCGTGGCCGACGCCTGCTGACGCGGACGCTGGTTCGACGTCGTGATGCGATCCGACGTGCCGTTGGCGCCGAAAACGGTGGTCGTCGACGAGTTGAAATCGCGCGCCGGACCCGCATTGCCGCTCAGCGCGACCGTCGGACGCCAGTTCGACAGCGCGCGCGGCAATTGTTCGTCGGTTGCACGCAACGCCGAACGCTGGGCCAAAATCTCTGGGTTCGAGCGATAGGCACCGGACAGGGCTTCTTCCAGCGACTGCGCATTCGCCTTTGGCACGCCAACAAATCCCAAAACTAAGGCGACCGAAGCAGCGGAGGCGAAATACAATGCTCTGTTCATACCCATGGTGCTCCTCAATTAACTTCAGTAGCGACGCATCGTCGGATCGATGTGCTGCGCCCAACGATCGATCCCGCCGCGCAAATTAATGGCATTGGCAACGCCTTGCGTGCGCAACCAAGACACGACTTGCAGCGAGCGCACGCCATGATGACAGACGACAACGAGCGGGGCATCGGCCAGCGCGCCCTTGCCCAAGCGATCCAGCGCCTCGGGCATCTGGCCCATCGGAATGTCGAGGCTGTCCTCGAACCGGCAAAGATCGAGTTCCCAAGGCTCGCGCACGTCGAGCACGCAATGCGCGACGCCTGACGAGCGCCAACTGGCGAGGTCCTGCGGATCGATTTGCAGCGCTTGCGCCTGCGTTTGAGCGAGCGCGATCAAAACACAAAGCCAGGTTCGAGCGCCATGCCCGGCAAGACGGGCGTACCGGCATCGAACAGCACGCGCGCCGTCAGGTTGCCCGCAAATTTCTGCCACAGCGTGGCTTTGCCCGGCTGTCCCGGCGCAGCAACGACCGCCAAAATACGGCCGCCCTCGCCCACTTGGGCCGCATAGGCTTCCGGCAGGCCGCCGATCGCGCCGTCGAATATGATCGCGTCGTACGGCGCCAAGGTCGGCCAACCGCCAGCAAATGCCCCTTCAACGACGGTTACCGTCGCGCCGCATGCGCGCCGCGTTTGTGCCGCAAAATCCACATCGTTCTCGAGCGCGACGACTTTAGCGCCCATAGATGCAAAAACGTTGGCTCCGTAACCGCACCCGCTGCCAACCACCAAAACGCGCGCGCCGGCATTCAACTCGGCACTCTGCGCCAAGCGCGCAAAGACCATCGGCTCCATCAAAAACCGCCCGTTGCCAAGCGGAATATCCTCGTCCACATAGGCCACCGCTCGCAATGCTGCGGGCACGAAGTTTTCGCGCGCCAGGGTCGCCATCGCATCGACCACACGCGAATCGACGATGCGATTTGGGCGCAATTGGCTCTCGACCATGGTATGGCGGGCAGCAGCAAAATCCATCGTTTTGGGCACCTGCAACAAACGACACTGGCTGGATGCGAATCCAACCGTCTAATTCGCAATACTATATCTTATAAGTCGTTCGAACAGGCGTGACAATTGCTTGGCCGTTCCGCCGTACGGATCGCTGTTGCACTGCGGCAACGGCGGCTCAGCCCTGCGGTCTTCGGGGGTGGCTGTTGACGCCGACATTCGCCCCGATTATACGTCCTCGCCGTTGCGGGTTCGCCTGCGGCATGTGGCCGGGTAGCAAAGTGGTAATGCAGGGGACTGCAAATCCCCTATACGGCGGTTCGATTCCGCCTCCGGCCTCCAAATCTGCGCGCTGCAATTTTGCTGTGGCGCTTGACGGCGGTTTTGTTATAAGCCTGCCGTTATCTGTTCCCTGGTAGCTCAGCGGTAGAGCAGCCGACTGTTAATCGGCTGGTCGTTAGTTCGAATCTAACCCAGGGAGCCAATTTTCGCGGCAAAAGGGCGGTTCCCCGGCGGGTACCGCCCTTTTTTTGTTTTTGACACTGGACGCGCGCCAATGGCCTTGAATGAAACCGCATCCGCAAAAATCGCCGAACAATATAAAAAATGGGTTTATCCGCAACCCGTGCACGATCTCGACGCGTTCGTCGCCTCGGGGGCACGCATTCGCGGCGAGCCGTCGGGATTGTGGCCCAAAATACTGGCCGCACCGGCAAGCGGCCCGTCCGCTTGATATTCTGATCGCGGGCTGCGGCACGGTGCAGGCCGCCTACTTCGCCTACCACAATCGTGATTGCCGACTCGTGGGCATCGATCTTTCGGTCGAGAGCTTGGCGAACCAGGCGGCGCTGGTCAAAAAGCACGGGCTCGACAATCTCCAACTCGTCGAAAAAAACATTCTTGATGTCGGCTCGCTCGGCATGGATTTCGATCTGATCGTCTCGACCGGCGTGCTGCATCATATGGGCGATCCGGATGCTGGATTGCGGGCGCTCGCAGCGTGTTTGCGCGACGATGGCGTGCTCGATTTGATGGTCTATGCGAAGGGGCTGCGCGTGGGCGTCTACATGCTGCAAGAAGCCTTTCGCCTGCTCGGCCTGGACCAGTCGCAAGCCTCGGTCGATATGGTCCGGGCGGTGCTGGGCGCCCTGCCCGCGCACCACACGGTCAACACCTACGTCAATTCGACCAAGGACATGAAATTCGACGGCGGCGTCGTCGACAGTTTTCTCAATCCGGTCGATCGCGCCTACAGCGTTCCCGAAATTTACGCGTTTTGCGAAAACAACGGGCTCGCCTTCATGTCTTGGCATGAGGGCTTTCGCTACAGCCTGTCCGCTTGTTTCGATGCGGCACACCCGATCCAATCCCTGGTCGGCCGTCTCGATGCGCGCACCGAGGCCCATGTCTGCGATTTGCTGACGCAAACGCAGGGCACGCACAGTTTTGTCGCAGCCAAGCCTGCCTATGTGGCCCAATCGCGCATCGATTTGGCAGAACCGAACTGGCCGCGCGTCGTTCCGGTTCTTCATCCCCATTTGCAAGGCCCGACCGCCGAGGGCGCGATCTTCGCCTGTTCGCGCGAAGGCCATAAATTTTTCCTGCCGCCGGCGTCGGCGCGGATTTTCGGTTATATCGACGGCAAGCGCAGTCTGGCCGAAATCGAAGCGAAGGCGACCCAAGAAGGCATGCTGGCCGCCCACGAGACCATCCGCATCGTCGTCGAGGCGATGGTCAAGTTCGGCCATCTGTTCGTGCGAAACTGAGATTCAGAATTTGACCGACAGCGAGACGGCGCCGAAGCGGTCGCCGCTGCGCTGGGCATCGAATTCGCGCGTGCGCAGCACGTAGGTGAACGTCGTGCGCACGCTGCCATAGATGGCCGCGATCCCGAACTGAGCGTCCCCGACCAAAGGTCTGCGGTCGACCGAATGGCTGCTGGCAAACGTGTTGCCGTCCAGCGTGATGTCGCGCGCGACCGCCCGGCCCTCGATCCCCGCAAAACCGTATATCGCAAACGGCGATTCCTGCGGCGTGTCGAAATGCATCGAACCCGCGAGACCCGGCCGGATGCGCGGCGGGCCATAATCCGTCGCAAGGTTGCGTCCGATCCGCAGCGTGACGCCCGCCCCGCCATAGGTGAAAACATTGCCAAGCGACGCCCCCGCGTGCGGCGAAAAATCGCCTTCGATGCCCGGCAGCAATTGGGATTTGCCGATATTGCGCCATTTGCGCTCGTAGTAGAGCACGACGCCCGGCTCGTTGCGCAGCTGGTTGGCCCACCCTTGCGGCACCTGGGCGCCGATCAGGCGATGGTATTCGCGTTGGGTTTCGCCCGCGTAGCTTTGTGGACCGACGATGCCAAGATTGACTTCGAGCGTGTCGAGCTGGCCCGCACCGCCTGCTTCGCGGCTGCTGGTGATCGCAGCCCCGACATAGGTCCAGCCCGAATAGGGGCGATCCACGCGTTGCAGATCGCGGCGCACGATGTTTTCGGGCGTATACATGTTCTGCCCAAGCGCGTAGCCGACGCGCGTCGTGCCGCCGTCGGGAAAGAGCGGAATCCAGCTTGCGAGTTCCCGACCCCAGCGAGGCGTCGCGCGCACTTCGGATATCCAGTTGAGCCGAATGCCATTGGTAAAATTGCGGTCGGTCTGTTTGCTTTGGTCGATCGAGCGGAACTTGTCGTTCTCCACGACGATCGACAGCGTGCCGCGCGGCTCGGCATCGGAGTCCTGCGCCCAAGCGGGCATCGCAACGAACATGCACAAGGCAGCGGCCAAAACCGAATAGGCGCGCAAGACTGTCATTGGGCGGCCGTCTGAAACGCCGCAAACGCCGAGACCAGCACGGCCTTGCGGTCCAGATTGAGCCCCTCGCCCGCACTGCCAAGTTTGGCAAGTCGCTCAGAGGTTTCGACCCACGGCATCGGACCGCGCCGGGCACAGCGTGCGGCAAGCTGGGCTTCGGCGGCAAGCACAGGGCCGTCGCCGGCCGCGATCTTGGCCATCCGATGCACGATGCCGCCCATCAGATCGAGCGCCGTGCGCAGGCCCGTTTGCGCTTCTTCGCCTTTGCGCCCCATCGTATCGGCAAAGGCTTGCACGGCGCCAAAATCGAGTTGCGGCAAACTAACCAGCAGGTCCAACAGCGTCCGATAAAGCGTCGCTCCGCCGCGATCGGCAAGTTCGATCGCGCGCCCGATCGAACCTTCGCAAAGCCCCATCAGCAGCGCGCGCTCGTCCGCCCCCAGATCGGGCCGGTAGCGCATCAGCAAGCGTTCGACGTTCGCTGCCGCCAGCGGCTGCAAATGCAGCACGCGGCAGCGCGAACGGATCGTCGGCAGCAAGCGCCCCGGCGCGTTCGAGACGAGGATCAGCAGGCAGTTTGGCGACGGCTCTTCGAGCGCTTTGAGCAGCGCATTCGCGGCGGGCAAATTCATGTCTTCCGCCGTATCGACGACAACAACGCGCCAGCCGCCTTCTGCAGCCGTGCGATGCAAAAGATCGACGGCGCGCCGAACCCAATAGACCGTAATGTCGTCGGACGGTTTGTTCTGTTTCTCCGGTTGCGGCATGCCAGGGCGCAGCGTGAGCATGTCGGCATGCCCTTCTGCCGCGACCCGCCGGCAGACGGGATGCTCGGGCGACAAGGCCAGGGTTGCGGGCGGCAGCGGCGGCGGTCCGCCGAAGAGTCCGCCCGCCTCCGCAGATTGCAGACCTTGGGCGAAAGCAAATCGTGCAAAGCGAAAGGCGAGCGTCGCTTTGCCGATGCCGCGCGGCCCGGCAATCAGCCAGGCATGCGGCAGGCGACCGCTGTTCCACGCCGCAAGCAAGCTTGCTTCTGCCGCGTCGTGACCGAGCAAATCCGGGTTGGCCCTGGGATCGGGCGATAAAGCTTCGTCATGTTGGCTCACGCAACGACCTTAACCCCAAATCGGATCGCGACAAGCCTTTCAATTCGTTTGGCCACCGTCGTCTCGTCGCCCGAGGCATCGACAAGTCGGCAGCGTTTGGGATTTTGGCGCGCGATCGCGCGAAATCCCTGGCGCAGCCGCTTGTGAAACTCGAAGCCCATGCGCTCGAAACGCGTTTCCGCGCCGGCACGCGACAATGCGCGTTTCAAGCCGACTTCCAGCGGCAAATCGAAGACGAGCGTAAGATCGGGCGCAAACGACCCCAACACCAGCCGGTGAAGTTTTTTGACAAAATCGGGACCCAAGCGATGCCCGTAACCTTGATACGCCATGGTCGAGTCTGCGAACCGATCGCACAAAACCCAAGTCCCGTTTGCCAGTGCAGGTTTGATGATGCGGCGAACATGCTCGACGCGCTGGGCATAGTTGAGCAGCGCTTCGCTTTCCGGGCTCCACGCGTCGGGCTCGCCTTCGACCAGCAATTGGCGTACGGCTGACGCCTGTGCGAGCAAACCGGGCGCGCCACCGGGTTCGCGCGTGACCAGCACCGCGACGCCGCTGTTTTCAAGGCGCGCCGCCAAGTACCGGATCTGGGTCGATTTGCCGACCCCTTCGCCGCCCTCGAATGTCAAAAACCTTCCTTTATTGGAAGGCTTTACAGTCATTTCTTTGAACCGAAGATCAAGTAGTTGACGGCCGCCCCCAAGCGCCCCGAAACGCCCAGACGTTCGACGCCTTCTTGCGCAACGATCGGAAACTCAAGCGGCGCCATGCCGGGCGCTGTTAAGCTCACACGGCCAAGTGTTTGGCCTTGGAGAATTGGCGCTGGCGCCGGGCTGTCGAACGTGATTTTGGCCTGCAGTTGGTTGCGCATGCGCCGTGGGATCGTAATAGCGACGTCTTGAACCGTTAGCAGCGGCACACTCGCTTTTTGGCCAAGCCAAACATCGACGCGATCCACTTCCTGCCCGGCGGAAAAGATCTTGTAGGTCTGGAATTCGCGAAACGCCCAGTCGACCATGCGCTCGGACTCTTCCGCACGCAGCCGCATCGACGCCCACCCGTTGAAGACGGCAATCACGCGCCGTCCGTCGCGCACGGCCGACGCGGTCAGCCCGTAGCCGGCCGCTTCGGTATGGCCAGTCTTGATGCCGTCGGCGCCGATATTGCGATAAAGCAGCGGATTGCGGTTGCCTTGCGTGATATCGCGCCCGGTGCGCTCGTCGCGTCCGAAGGTAAAATTGAGCTGCTTGTAGTAAGCGTAGTATTCGGGATGGTCGTCGATCACGCGGCGCGCGAGTTTCGCCAGGTCGCGCGCAGTCGTGTAGTGGTCAGGATCCGGCCATCCGGTCGAATTGCGGAAGTTGGAGTCGTTCAACCCCATGCGTTTGGCCGCGACATTCATGCGTTCGGCAAACGCTTCTTCGCTGCCCGCGATCGCTTCGGCAAGCACGATGCAGGCATCGTTGCCGGACTGGACGATCATCCCTTTGATCAGATCGTCGACCTTGACGCGACCGTTGAGCGGCACAAACATTTTCGAGCCCTGCATGCGCCACGCGCGCTCGGACACCGGCAGCATGTCGTCGAGCGAAATTTGTCCCGCCTTCAACGCCTCGAAGACCATGTAAGCGGTCATGATCTTGCTCATCGACGAAGGCGGCATGCGTTTGTCCGCCCCGCGCTCGAACATCACAAAACCGGTTTGGTAGTCGACCGCGATCGCCTGCTTGGCCGTAATTTCGGGCATCGCGTCGGGATTGACGGCTGGGCGCGGCGCTGCCGCTGCGGGCGGGCGTTGCTGCTGCTGGCGCTGCTGCGCCGGGGTCTGCGCAGCCGCAACCGTCGCAAAAAGACCAACGACGGCCGCCAGAAGGATACGCGCAATCATCGTTTTCTCCGTCATTCGACCACAATGCGCGCTTCGGGCACATCGGCGGTCATGAGGTCGAGAACCTTATCCGCTTCGCCGACGTCGGCAAGCGGTCCCACGCGCACCCGATAGATTTGAGCGCCATTGACGGTAGCTGGCAGCACCCGCGACGAGCCGTAGCGCGACAGCCGTACCGAAAGCCGGTACGCGTTTTCGTAGGAACCAAAAGCGCCGGCCTGAACCCACAGGCTGGTCCGCTGGCCCTGGCCTTGCGTCAAAATGGGCCGCGCCGTTGCCTGCTGCTCGACCGGCAGGGCCGCAATTTCAGCAGATCCGACGGAACCGGACACGGGCGCGCGCGCAGGCGGGGCTGCAACGGTCTGGTTGTTGCGACCTGTTGTTGGCTGGGGCCGCGCGGCTGCTGCTTGAGGCTGGGGGGCCACCGGAACGGGGTCTGCAGCGGCTTGCGTTTGGATCGGCGATGCCGAGCGTGCCAAGGGCGCTTGGGTTTCGCGCGGACGACCCTGGCGCGTTGTTGGTTGGGCCGCGCGCCCTGGATCGGTTCGCGCGGCGGGCAAGGTTGCCGAAGGCGGAGGCAGTGCGGCCGCCTGCGTGCGCGTTTCGCGCGCGCCGGGCGGCGGCGGCAAAGCATCGGACGCCACGGCCGTGCGCGGCACCGCCGCAACCGTTTGGTTCTCGTCACGGCCCGTCAGCGCCGCTTTCAGACGCCGACTTTCGTCGGCCTGGATCTCGACGCGCACGCGCGCGGTTCCTTGGGCTTCGAAGCCCAGCAATTGAGCGGACCGGCGCGATACGTCGATAATGCGTCCGCGCGCGAACGGTCCGCGATCGTTGACGCGCAACACGATCGAGCGCCCATTGTCCAGATTGGTCACGCGCACCAAGCTTGGCATCGGCAACGTGGTATGCGCGGCAGTCAACGCGTTCATGTCGTAAAGTTCGCCGTTGGCCGTCAAACGACCGTGAAAATCGATGCCGCTCCGCTCGCCACCGTAAAACGATGCGATGCCGGATTCGGCATAGGTCCAATCTTCAGCGGGGTAATACCAAACGCCCGCGATCTGATAGGGCTCGCCTACTTTGTAGATGCCTTGCGAGCGCGGCGCTGGCTGTGCTGGCGTCTGTTCGGCCGGTCCCTGGATTTTTTTGACGGCCGAAACGCCGAATTTCAATTCGGCGCAAGCACCTAAAAGCAACGTTGCCGCCGCTAGTCCGGACGCGATCGCGATACGTTTGGCTGGCCGTGCCACAGTCCAATTCCCCGAATCGGCACGCTCTGTGCCCTAAAATGGAGGCTAAACCTCGCCGATAGCATCGGCAAGCAATCCGACCGACGCCGCGAAATTGACCGACCGGTTCCAGCGCATGATGACCCGGAAATTCGGATAGACCAGGAAAGCGCGCGCGCCCTCCCCGTCCGGTTGGGCAATTGCAGCGCTGATATCGCGTGTGGGCAGATCGCGCCCGTCGGGCAGGCGCACACCCAAAGCCTGCCATTCGCCAAGCGGTTTCCACACATTGTTGTGGTCGACAAGATTGCGCGCAAAACCCGCAGGCAATTGGGCCTGGCGACCCCATGTTTCGTCCGCCTTCCAGCCGACGCGCACGAGATAATTGGCGATCGATGCAAACACGTCGGGGCGAGAATTCCAAATATCGGACCTGCCATCGCCGTCGAAATCGACGGCATAGGCAAGATAGGAGGACGGCATGAACTGGCTCTGGCCCATCGCCCCGGCCCACGAGCCGCGCATGTCCGCGACATTCATGGCCCCCTTGTCCGCGATGCGCAGCGCGTTCAGCAGTTCCTCGCGGAAAAACGCTGCGCGGCGCCCGTCATAGGCGAGCGTGGCGAGTGCCGCAAACACGTTAAAACCGCCGGTCAGACGGCCAAAATCGGTTTCGACCGCCCAGAGCGCCACGATGAAGCGCGGCTGAACTGGATAGCGCTGCACGACACGCGCGAGCAACTCGTTGTTTTCCGCCAGGCGCGTGCGCCCGGTATCGATGCGCACGCGATTGACGACGCGCGCGAAATACTGCTCGAAGGTCAGCCGCACTTCGGGCTGCGCACGGTCAAGTTCGAGAATACGGGGCAACGGCGCGACGCTGTTCAAAGCTTGGTCGAGCGTGGTCCGGCGCAATCCTTTTTGAACTGCCTCCTCGCGAAAACCGCGCAGCCACGCATCGAACGGCATGTCGTTGGCAAACGCCGCGTCGGGGCATAGCGCCACAGCACCAAGACCCGCCAGAAGTGCCCGCCGACTCGTCAGCTTTTCCATGCCTATGAAGTGCCATGCGTAACCCTGGCGATGCAATATGCGTGATGTCGCATTGCAAGCGCTTCGGAAACCGGGCATTTTCGCGCCTGCGAAACATCGAAGGGACTTTGCGAAACATGGGCGTCATTGTGGTCATTCCGGCACGGTTTGCATCGTCTCGTTTTCCGGGCAAACCTTTGGCCCTTGTGGCAGGGGTGCCGATGCTGCAGCGCGTCTGGGCGATCGCCAAGGCCGCCGAGGGGGTCGTGCGGGTGGTCGTGGCGACCGACGATGCGCGCATCGCAGGTGCCGTGCGCGCCTTCGGCGGCGATGTCGTCATGACACCCGAAAGTTGCCGCAACGGCACCGAACGTACCCATGCGGCCGTCGAGGCGCTGAACCTCGACGCCGATGCGATCGTCAATTTGCAAGGCGACGCGGTATTGACGCCGCCTTGGGCGATTGGCGCACTTGCCCGCGCGATGGCGGGCGACGCTGCGATCAAAATCGCGACGCTGGCGACGAAAATGGCTCCCGACGCCTATGCCGCCTTGAAGCGCCAGAAGGCCGACGGCCAAGCGGGTGGCACGACCGTTACGTTCGACCGCTTCGGCGACGCGCTCTATTTTTCCAAAAGCCTGATCCCCTTCGTGAAAAAGCCGGACGGCAACCTGCCGCTTTACCGCCATATCGGCATCTACGCGTACCGGCGCGCGATGCTGGCTGACTATGTCGGTTTCGAGATGGGGCCGTTCGAGAAAGCCGAAGAGCTCGAGCAATTGCGTGCGCTCGAAAACGGCATCCGCATGCGTGTCGTGCAATGCGACTATCGCGGCCGCACGCATTGGTCGATCGACAGTCCTGCGGATCTGGTCCAAGCCGAGGCGATCATCGCCAGCGAAGGCGAATTGCTGCAACGCTTCGACGGCACGGCGAAAGCGCCATGACCCGCCGCCTGCTGCTCGTTCGCCACGGCAACACGTTCGAAGACGGCACGACCCCGACGCGCGTCGGCATGCGCTCGGATATGCCCCTTACGGCAAAAGGACTTGTGCAGGCGGCGCAGTTTGCCGCGGCTGCGCGCGATGCCGGGCTGGCGCTCGGACCGTTCGTCTCGGGCCCCTTGCAGCGCACGCAGGTTTTTTTGAGCCACGGGTTTGGCATCGCCCCGCGCCTGGACGATCGGCTACGCGAAATCGATTACGGGGACTGGGAAGGGCTGACAGACGCCGAAATATCCGCAACTGCGGGCCCGTCGATGCTGGAATCCTGGAACAAAAACTGCGTTTGGCCGGACGGCCAAAACTGGGCCCCCTCGCCCGCGGTCCTGTCCGAGGGCGCCGAATCGCTTGTCCGCGAACTGGCAGCAGGCGATCCGTCGATCGTGCCGGTGCTGTGCAGTTCGCAGGGCGTGCTGCGCTATTTCGCCAAGATCGATGCGGCTTTTTTCGCCCGGGCGAAACTCGGCGTCGGCACCGGTTCGTGCTGCGGCGTAAGTGTGGGCGCCCGCGGACTGCGCGTCGATTTTTGGAACGAGAAGCCGGACGCCCTAAGCCTCAAGGCGTGGTTCGGGGTTTAACCCTCGTCGGCAGGCGGCGGCGGGTCGACGGCGGGCGTTTCCGGGTCGGGGCCTGGGAACAACTCGTCGGTGCGGCCGAGCTTGTAGTAATAGACGAGGCCGATATATTCGCGAATGGCCTCGGACAAGAAATTGAGATTGTGCCCGAGCCGGAACGCGCCGTCGAAGGGCTGGTTCGGATCGGTCGCAAAGTCGATCGGATACGCCAGCAAATGCGGCCAGCCGGCCTTGCGAAACGTGCCGATTGCGCGCGGCATGTGGCGGGCGGACGTGACCAGCAGCCAGGTTTCTTCGGGCTCTGGCTTGATAAGTTCGAGGCTAAGTTTCGCGTTTTCGTAGGTGTTGCGCGATTGGTCCTCGAAGATGATGCGCGTGGTGTCGAGCCCGATACGCGCAAAGATGCGCCGCACAATATCGGCCTCGGTATCCTTGCCGTCGATCAGTTCGATCGAACCGCCGGTGAAAACGTGGCGGGCGGCGGGATAGCGGCGAGCGAGCTCGATAAACGCATCCAGCCTCGGGCTGCCGGCCGCCACTTGCGAGGACGGCACGCCACGTTTGCCGATGACGTAATAGTCAATGACGCCGCCCAGCACCAAAATGCCGTCGATCTGCGGCGGCAGCGATGCGCGCGGGGGAAAGCGATCCTCGATCGGGCGCAGCGCCAGTTGGCCGACCGGATAAAGTGCGACGGCAAGGGATACGAGTGCGGCGGCGCAGACCAGAAAACGTCCCAAGCGCCACCAGCGCGTCCACAAAATCAGGCACCCGGCGACCCATATCGACAGCAACAGGCTGGCGGGTTCGGCGACCAACCAGAACAGTTTGGAGATATAGAGTTGGAAATCGACGCCAAGCATTTTGCTGGGACGCACTCTAGGCCGGGCGGAATGCAGCGCGCAACCGCCGCCTTGCACGGTGCGGCTGGCTCGAAGCACGGCGCGTTGTTATAAGAGGCAGCGTCGTAGCTGCGGATGGGTGGCCGAGTGGTTTAAGGCAGCGGTCTTGAAAACCGCCGTCGGTGCAAGCCGACCGTGAGTTCGAATCTCACCCCATCCGCCACGTTCGTTTGGCTTGACTATCGCGATGCGTCGAACGCAGCCGACGTTTGGCCGGCCCACCGCAAAAGCGCCTGATTGCGTCCGTGTTACGAACGGCCGTCGGGCTTGGCAGCCTCGAGATTCGCCAGGATCTTGCGCTGGTTTTCAAGCGTCTGATTGATTTTGAAATACCAGCAAAAGGGCTCGCGGAACACGACCACGGCGACTAGAAACATGGCGACGAGCAGGATGATGGTGACTGAATCCACGTGCCTCTCCTTCTATTGGCGTTGCGTTTGATTATACAATGAAGCCGGCGCTCGGTTGAAGAGGACGCGCAGGGTTTGACGAAGAATTGCAAGCCCGGCGTAGCGGGCTGCGGCAGATATGTAATGTTTGCGTAAACAAGGGGGCCCGGCATGCTCGACAAAAGCCGAATTGCGACAGGCGGCAAGCCACTATATGGCGCCAGACTCGGCATCTTGATGCTCGAAGCGCGCTTTCCGCGCATCCCCGGCGATATGGGCAATGCCACTACGTGGCCGTTTCCGGTGCTCTATCGTCTGGTCAAAAACGCGTCGCCGCAACGCGTCGTCCGCGAGCGCGCGTCGGGCTTGCTCGATGCTTTCAAAGACGCGGCGCGCGATTTGGTCGACCAAGGGGCCGATGGCATCACTACAAACTGCGGCTTCCTGTCGCTGTTTCAGGCCGAGTTGGCGGCGCATGTGGGTGTGCCAGTCGCAACCTCAAGCTTGATGCAGGCATCCGCGATCCAGGCGTTGCTGCCTGCGGGCAAGCGCGTAGGCATTCTTACCATCGATGCGAACGCTTTGACGTCGGCGCACCTTGCCGCCGCGAACGTGCCGACGGGCACGCCGGTGTTCGGCACCGAGGGCGGATGCGAATTCACGCGCGCGATCCTGGGCAACGAAGAGCGGCTCGATTGCGCCGCCGCCGAAGCGGACTTGTTGGCGGCAGGCCACACGCTTGTCGCGCAACATCCCGAAATTGGTGCGGTGCTGCTCGAATGCACCAATATGGCGCCCTATTCGCGCGCTTTGGCGCTCGCGATCAAGCGTCCGGTCTTCGATGTCTACGCGTTCGTAAACTGGTTCCACGCAGGCCTCAGCCCGCGTGCCTTCGGTCCGCCCGGTTCGGCCTTTTAATCGTCCGCCACGGATTTCGCGCGGGGCACGGCCGCTGCGCCGACGGTCCGCTCGGCCGGGAATGCTAGCGTTGCGACCGCCCCCTCGCCAATCCGGCTTGTAAGTTTCAACTCGGCACCGTGTAATTTGGCGAGCGTTTGGACCAGCGCGAGGCTGCGTCCGCCGTCGGCGCTCGCCTCACGCACGCCGGCTTTCTTGTTACGCGTTTCTTCGGCGCGTCGGCGCTTGAGCACTTCGTCGGCGGAGAATCCGGGGCCCCCGTCGCGCACCGAAATCTCGATTTTCCCCGCGCGCTCCAGAATATGAATCGAGACCAGCGAGTCGGGCGGCGAAAAGCGAACGGCATTGCCGACCAGATTGAGCAACATTTGGCGCACCAAGCCGGCATCGCAGCGCAGAAGCGGCAAATCGCGCGCGATCGCTGCCGACAGACGGTGTCCGCGACGGCTCGCGTCGGCTTCAAGCATGCGCACGACCGAGCGCGCAATGTCGCCGGGATTCCCGTCGCTTTCCCGCAGCAAGCCGGGGCCCGCATCGAGATTGGACAGCTCGAACATCCGCGCGACGAAATCGAGCAGATGTTCGGCGCTGTCGTGAATGTCGTGCGCGTCGGAGGCGATGCGCTCGCCGCCCGAGCGTTCGATCGCTTCCGAAATGCCCAGGATGGTGTCGAGGGGGGCTCGCATCTCGCGACTGACGTCGGCAAGGAAACGTTCGCGAAACGCCGCTTCTTCGCGCGCCTTGGTTTCGGCCGCACGCAGCGACAATTCGGCGATTTTGCGGTCGGATATGTCGATGTGGCTAACTACCGCCGCGCGCTCGCCATTGAGCCAGACGGGCCGGCACGCGCAGCGATACCAGCGCGGCATCTCGGGTGTGCCGCACGGATATTCGATGCTGTATTCGGCAAGTTCGCCTGCCAGCACGCGACTGAGGCCGCTCGCCACGTCCTGCGCTTCTTCCGCGCAGTCGCCGGTGGCTGTACGGCAGACTTCGATATAGTTGGAGCCCGTGCCAAAATTGCTGCCGCTGGCGCCGTTGAGGCGCGCAAAATCGTCCCATGCTTTGTTGGTCGCAACGATGCGCCCGACGACATCGACGAGGGCCAAGTGCGCGGGCACGCCGTCGAGCGTGGCGGTCTGGGCTCCCGCCAGCGTGCGCAGCGCGGTTTCCTGTTCCTTCAGCACGCGCTGGGTGCGAACGGATTCGGTGTTTTCGTAGAAAAACAGCAGAGCGCCGATGGTTGCGTCGGTGTCGTCCCGGTTCGCGACGATGCCAAGTTGGTAGTCGCGCCCGGCAAAAGCGACTTGGCGTTCGTATGTGCGTCCGCGCTGCAAAACGTTGTCGATGCGCGCAACCAGATCCTCGACGTTCGTTTGCTGGCGAATGCGCAGCACGCCGTCGGCCAGATTGTCGACCGTCAGTCCGAAAATCTCGGCGGCTGCGGCGTTGAAACGACGCGCTCGCCCCATGCGGTCGACCACGACAAGCGGTGCCGCGATAGAATTTTGGATATTCAGCAGATCCGTATTGGCCTCGTGCAGTTCTGAGCTTTTCTGCTCGAGTTCCTCGTTGATCGTCTGAAGCTCCTCGTTCGTCGACTGTAATTCTTCGTTCGATGTTTCGAGTTCTTCGTTCGTGGATTGAAGCTCTTCGTTGGCCGACTGTAGCTCCTCGTTGGCGGATTGCAGCTCTTCGTTGGCCGTTTCGAGTTCTTCGGTCACCGTCTGCAGATGCTCGCGCGCAGCCGTCAGCTCGTGGCGCATTTCAACGGTGGCATGGTCCGAAACGCGGCCGGGTTCAGCCAGCGTCGCCCCCAGAGTGGTCGGCGCATCGAGAAAGCTGACCAGATAATACTGCAGATTTTCGCCCGGCACCGGTACGGGCCGCACGGCAACCCGCACGCCGCGCCCGTCTTCCGGGTCGATTTCGGTCGCTTCGCACGCTTGGCCCTCGCGCTTAGTTTTGTGCAAGAGCGAGCGGATCATCGTGCCAAGATGGCGCGGCACCAGGCTTGCGATCGAAAGATCGGGTTTGCCTGCTGTGATTTGAAGGATTTCGCCGACAGCACCGTGCGCCTGCAGCAACGTGAGGTTTTCGTCCACCAGCACCGATTTGGGTGCAAAGGCTTCGGCGAGCGCGCGCTCGATCAGCGTTTGGGTGGACATGCGCGGCGGAATTTCCACGCGCGGACGCGCGCCCGGATAGATCGCGCCAAGCTGGGCGAAATTGCGCACGCTGGGCTCGGCGCCGGCCGGAATGCCCCGGCGGCGCGACAATTTCGCCTTGCGGTCGATGGGTTCGAATAGCTCGGAGTGGGCCCCCAGCGTCTCGGACTTGCCGAGTAGCAGCAGCCCGTCGACGCGCAGCGCGCGGTGAAAAAGCGCGATGAGCTGTGCGTTGATTTCGGCCTTGAAATAGATCAACAGATTTCGGCACGACACAAGATCGACGCGCAGAAACGGCGGCTGGCGCAGCAAATTGTGCTTGGCAAACACCAGACGCTCGCGCACCTCTTTGGCTACCTGGTAGGCTTCGCCTGTATCCACAAAGTACTTTTGCACCAGATGCGGATCGACGGCGGCGAGCGCGTCGTAAGGGTAGACGCCCCGCCTGCCGACGGAGATCGCGTCTTCGTCGATGTCGGTCGCGAAAATCTGCACCTTGCGTGCGGTGCGCGTACGTTCGATCGCCTCGACCAGCGCGATCGCGATCGAATAGGCTTCCTCGCCCGTCGAACAGCCCGGTATCCAAACACGCAACGGGCCTGCGCGGTCGCCGCCGACCAGCAAACCGTCGAGCGCTGTCCCGAGCGCGTCGAACACTTCGGGATCGCGAAAGAACGACGTCACCGGGATCATAATTGCCTGGGCCAAACGGTCTAGCTCGTTGGGTTTGGCGCGCAGCAATGCGAGGAAGGCCGCGGTGTTGGACATGCGCGTGGCGGCAATGCGCGATTCCACCCGCCGCTGCACTGTGCCGGGTTTGTAGTTTTTGAGGTCGATGCCGTGACGCTCGTTGAGCAGGGCAAAAATTTCTTCGATGTCGGATCGCTGCACAACCGGCGGTGCAGGCGGCGCGAAATCTCGCGGTGCTGCTGCGATCTGCGGCAATTGCGCGCCGATCGCGTCGGGCGCCAAAATAACGTCGACGAGTCCGGTTTCGATCGCAGCTTGCGGCATGCCGTTGTATTTGGCGCTTTCCTCGTTCTGGACGATCGCCAACCCGCCTGCGGCTTTGATTGCGCGGATGCCGGCTGCCCCGTCGCTGCCTGTTCCCGACAGCACGATCGCGATCGCGCGCGTGCCGTAGGCGCGAGCCAAGCTTTCGAACAGCACGTTGACCGACGGTTTGGGGCCGCGATCGGCGTGCGGGCGCTGCAGCACGATCGCATGCTCGCGTACCGTGATGTCGCAATTGGGCGGCGTTATATAGATCCGGTTGGCCGCAAGGCGAACGCCGTCTCGGGCCTCTTCGATCGGGACCCGGCTTTCGCGCGACAGCAAGGCTGCCAACATGCTCGCGTGCTGTGGCGCCAGATGCTGCGCAACGATTACGGCAAAGCCCGTCTCGGCGGGCAACTTGCCGATCAAGGCGCGCAAGGCCTCCAGCCCGCCAGCCGATGCGCCGATCGCAACATAGGCACGCGGCTCGGCAGCTGGCTCAGATACGGCTGTTTCGCTCATCGCCGGAAAGTCTATCGCCGTTCGCCAAGCGATCCAACAGTTTCGGGCCGTCCGAGCCAATCTTCGCTCCGATTTGTGCTTCTTTCGTTCGAAGGGTCGAAATAGGCATTACAAAACAGACGTCTCGTGAGTAGAATCCGAATCGGCTTCAGGATTTTGCAATGGATACCGCACAGCAACGTACCGACGAAGAAACGCTGCTTTCCGATCTCGACCGTATCAAGCGGACGGGAAATGCGGTCCCGCGCATGGCCGTTGTAATTTCGATGCAACGCCAAGCGTGGTTCAATCGGCGTTGCGAAAATTTCTACGTCATTTTTCACGCCATTCGCGAGATGGTCCAGCGCGCCGAGGGAACTGTCTACTCGCAGGGCAATTTCGACATCGTGTTCGTGTTTCGCGTCGACAATCCGCAGCAGTCCGAAAATATCGTGACCGAACTCGACGAATTGTTGCGGCGCCACTCGGTCGCAACCGGCATGCCGGACGAGTATATCGAAGAAGCCTGCAGTTGGTTCAGCTTCGAGACCCAGTTCAACGACTTTTACGACTACGCCAAGCGCGCGCTCGAGGACCAGAAGAGCCAGACCGAGGTGCGGTTGCGCGCCGCTCAGCGGGCCGCGGGCGCCGCCCAGCAAGGCGGGATCGGGCCCGCTTTTCAGGCTTTCACGCCTGCAATTTCGGCGAGTTTCGACGATCTGCTCGCAAAAACGGACGTCAAGCCGCTGGTGCGCAACCAGCCTATCGCGATCGCGCTGACCGCAAACCAGCTGCGGCCGATCTTTCGCGAGTACCATTTCAGCGTCAACGATCTGCGCAACATGATGGTTCCGCGCATCAATATGCGCGGTCAACGCGGACTGTTCCAAATCCTGACGCGCAGTTTCGATACGCGCATGTTGCGGGCCCTGTCCGAGGGGTTTCTGACGAAGAGCGCAGGCAACATTTCGATCAATATGACCGTTGATTCGATTCTCTCCGACCGTTTCCGCGAGTTCGACCAACGCATTGCGAATTTCATTCCCAAGGGCAACATTATCGTCGAGATTCCGCGCCACGACGTGTTTGCGGATTTCGAGGCGTACAACAAAGCGCTCGATACGCTGCAAAAATCAGGTTATCGCACGCTGCTGGACGGGCTTACGCCAGATACGCTGACTTTCTTCCGTCGTGCCGAGTTGCGCGCCGATCTGGTCAAAATGTTCTTCTACAAGGACCATGCCGAAGATTGGCGAATGAAAGGTTTGGCTGCAATGCTGGCGGAAGCCGACATCAACCGCATCATCATGGGGCGTTGCGAAACGCCAATGGCGTTCGAACTTGGCCAGTCGGTGGGCATCCGCATGTTCCAAGGCTGGCATATCGATGCGCTTTTGCGTGCGATGGCCCCTTCAACGCCGCCCGGCCGCTGATGGGCGTCGTGCGTCTTGGCGATCTTCTGACGCCGTGTTTGGTTCTGGACCGCGCCAGGCTGCGCCGCAATGCCGATCGTATGCGCGCGCGCGCAAAAACGCTTGGCGTACGGCTGCGTCCCCATTTGAAGACCGCGAAATCGGTCGATGTGGCGCTGCTGGTGCACGGCGGCAAGCCAGGCCCGATAACGGTCTCGACCTTGGCGGAAGCCGCGCATTTTGCGGCGGCAGGATTCGACGACATTTTGTACGCCGTCGGTATCGTGCCATCCAAACTTGCGCGCGTCGCACAGATCATGCGTGCGGCCCCTGCCCTGACCTTGGTCCTCGATGATTTGGCAGCTGCGCGCGCCGTCGTGGCCCAAGGTGCTGCGCTCGGCGTTCGCTTCAACGTGGCCATCGAGATCGACACGGGCGGCGGTCGTGCAGGCTTGGCGCCCGACGCGGACGTTTTGCCAGAGATTGCGCGCACGCTCGCCGATGCTGGGATGTTCGCGGGCGTGATGGCGCATGCGGGCCATTCCTACGGCTGCACCGACATCGACGCGATCGCGGCGGTTGCCGAGGACGAACGTGCGGGTGTGGCGCTAGCGGCCGAGCGTGCGGGCGCGGCCGGATTTCCGTGCCCGATGGTCAGCGTTGGATCGACGCCCACGGCTTTGCACGCGCGCCACCTTTCGGGCGTCAGCGAAATGCGCCCAGGGAACTTCGTTTTTTTCGATCTGTTCCAGCATGGGCTTGGCATGTGCGCGGCCGAAGACATTGCCGTCTCGGTGCTTGCGAGCGTGATCGGGCACCATCAGGGCCGCAATCACGTACTGCTCGATGCGGGCGCTTTGGCGCTCTCCAAGGACACCGGCGCCAACGCGCGCCTGGCACAAGTTGGTTTCGGCCTCGTGCGCGGTACCGACACCCCAAGCCCGCGCGCCGACGTGGCGGTGCTCGACGTCCATCAGGAGCACGGCATTTTGAGCGCGCGCAGCGGCCTCGATGCGATTTCGCCCCTGCCCTTCGCCGAGTTTCCGATCGGCGGCAAGCTGCATGTCTTGCCGAACCATGTCTGCATGACGGCCGCCGGCTTCGACCGTTACTACGTCGTTGACGGTCCGAGCGACGAAATCGTCGCCGAGTGGCCGCGCGTTGCGGGCTGGTAGATTAAAACGCGTATTTAGGATTGACCACGCGCGTGCGGCGTTTCGCCTCGTCGCGCAGTGCGCCGTGCAGGCCCCTGTCGGCATCGTGGGAACCGCCGCGAATGCGTGCGACCAAGTCGCGGCAATCGACCGCGGTCGTCTCGCTTGAAATCGAACGCGCGACGATGCCCATCGCATTGGCGACCATCAGCCCTTTAAGGCGCAGATCCTCGCTCAATGCAGGCACCAGTTCGCGCACCAAAACGTCGCGCGCAAGTGCGGCAAGTTCGGTTGCGTTCGCGCGATCTTCGGGCAGGTTGGCTGGCAAGGCGCTCGCTTCGGCTTGCGCATCGATCGAGGCTAGCATTTCGTATTCGAGCTCCGCGATGCGCCGCCCCGTGATAGCAAGATCGAGCGAGGGCTCGCCGCCCGCGACGAACCGTTCGCTTTGCTGGAGGGCGATGATTGCCCATCTTGCATGCGCCATGATTTCCCAATAGCGCAGCTTTGCCGGATCGACCGCGTGGCCGTATCCGCGCAGAAAATCGGCGCGCTCGCCGATCCCGCCCGCCTCGCGCGCCGTCTGCCCAAAGCGCCAGCATTTGGCGCAGAACCAGCCGAGATCTTCGAGCGGATCGCTCCACCCCGCAAACTCCCAGTCGAGAATGGCGGTAAGGCCGTTTTCGTCGGCCATGTAGTTGCCCGTGCGAAAATCGCGATGGCACAGGACGACCTGCTCCGACGCGGGCGCGTTGCGCTCGAGCCAGCGCAATGCAAGTTCGAGCGCGGGCCGTGCATTGCGATAGCCGTCGAGCCATTTGCGATACGCGGCAACCGACGCCAAAGCAGGCGATGCGGGCGGTTCGCCCAGAAACGCGAGATCGCTTTGCGGCGGCGCGATCGCATGCAGTTTGCGAAGCTCGGCGCCGAGCGTTTCGGCGAGCCGCACGCGGTCGCCGGTCCATTTGGCGTCGTTGGTCAGAATATGCCCGAGCGCCGTTCCGTTGGCGCGCCGCATCACATAGAACGGCTTGCCGATAATTGCGGGCTCGGCGCAAAGCGCGATCGGCTCGGGCACGGCGACGCCCGCGCGATGCGCAGCGCCAAGGATGGCAAACTCGGCCGCGCGCCCGTGGCTGACGGCAACGCCCGTCGGCGCGTCGGTGCGCAGCACGGCATCGAGCTTGCCCTCGAACGCGCCGCCGCGCACGCGCGCTTCGAACGCCCAGTTCTCCTGAATGGCGCCGCCCGTCAATTGCCGCCAGGAAACGATCTGCACCTGGTTGGCGCCCAAGGCGCCGATCAGCCAGCCCGCCAGTCTGGGCGGGGCGGCGTGTGCAGTCAGCGCCATCCCCAAAACTCCGTGCCTTCGTTGGCGAGGAATTTGGCGAGCACCATCTTGTGCACTTCCGAGGCGCCGTCAACCAGGCGGGCCTGCCGGGCGTAGCGATACATCCATTCCAGCTTGGTATCGCGCGAATAGCCGCGTGCGCCCATGAGCTGGATGGCCGTGTCGATGGATTTGTGCAGCACGTCGGCGACGGCAACTTTGGCCATCGACACTTCTTTGCGCGCAAAATCCCCCTGATCGAGCTTCCAGGCCGCGCGCATCGTCAAAAGGCGGCCGGTTTCGATCTGCATGGCAGATTCGCCCAGCATCCACTGCACCCCTTCGTGGTCGATCAGCTTGTGGCCGAAGCTTTTTCGGTTCTGCACGTAGGGCAATGCGATTTCGAGCGCGCGCCGCGCCATGCCAAGCCAGCGCATGCAATGCGTCAGCCGCGCCGGACCCAACCGGATCTGCGTGAGTTTGAGCCCGTCGCCCACTTCCATGAGGCGGTCGGCATCGTCGATTTCGAGCCCGTCGAATTCGATTTCGCAATGGCCGCCATGTTCTTCGGGTCCCATGATCGGGATGCGCCGCACGATGCGCCAGCCCGGCTGGTCGGCATGGAAAAGAAAGGCGCTGAGGCCCTTGCGCGCGTCGTTCGACGTCCGCGCGATCAGGATGAAGTGCTTGGCTTCGCCAGCCCCGGTGATGAACCATTTCTTGCCGCGCACGATCCATTTGCCGCGCCGCTTGGTCGCGCTCGTCAGCATCATCGTGGGGTCCGAGCCCGAGCCCGGATCGGGTTCCGTCATCGCGAAGGCCGAGCGCACCTTGCCTTCGGCGATCGGCATCAGCCATTTTTTCTGCTGTGCGGCGCTTGCAACTTTGGCCAGCACCATCATGTTGCCGTCGTCGGGAGCGGCCGAATTGAAGCAGACCGGTCCGAACAGGGCGCGACCCATTTCCTCGTAGCACGCGGCCATGCCGACTTTGTCGAGCCCGCCCCCGCCCAGTGCTTTGGGCAATTGCAGCGACCACAGGCCCGCCTTTTTGGCTTTCGCGCGCAGGGTCTGCAGCAGATCCAGGCGCACATTCTCGCCGTCGCCCCAGTTGATGTCGTGCGCTTCGAGCGGGATCAGCTCTTTTTCGACGAAATTGCGAACGGCGAGGCGCGTGCGCTCGACCTTCGGCGTCAGGGTGAAATCCATCGGGGTGCCGCTACGGTTTGAAGAAGGGCGCGTTGACAAGCAGCTGCACGTCCATGCGCTGCAGCAGCGGGCTGCCTTCTTTAAGATAGGTACCCCACGCCGGATCGGCGGCCATCGCGGCGCGCCGCGCCTGGCGGTCGGCCATGTCCTTGTAGCCCCACATATGCAGAGCCTGGTTAAGACCGCCAATATCCGACTGGTACCAGCCCACGCAGTTGCCGAGATAGTCGAGCTGCAGCGGCAGCGCCTTTTCTGCGTAGATTTTCAGGAACGCGGGCAGCTTGCCGTGCTGGACCGTGTAGAGGCGAAAATCCATCACGCCGTAGCTGCCCGAAGGATGGCCCTGGATCGGATAGAAGGGCGCCGGCTTCATGATATTGTTTTGCTGGCTCGCAAAGATGCCCGCACTTTTGCCGAGCCACGCTTGCCATGCGGGGTCCTGGATCAACTTGTCCCGCTTGGCCTGGCGCTCAGCGATGTCGTTGTAGCCCCACAGATGGATGGCCGTGTTCATCGTGCCGATCTCGACGCCGTAATAGCCAAGCGGCTGCCCCAGATGGCGCGTCTGCACGGGAAAGCCCTCGGCAGCGTATTCGCCAAAATAGCCGGGCAGTTTGCCGGGATGGGCCGTATAGCTGCGCACATCGACGATCATGGGAAGAACTCCTGTGGTCAGAGAAAGGCCAGCGTGTGGCCGCCATCGACGACAATTACGCCGCCCGTCATGTAGCGTCCGGCGTTCGACGCGAGCAGCAGCAAGGCGCCGTCGAGATCCGCTGCCTGGCCGAAACGTCCGACCGCCACGCGTTCGACCATTTTTGCGCCTGCAGCCGAACGCAAATAGTCGCGATTGAGATCGGTTTCGATATAGCCGGGCGCGATCGCATTCACGCGAATTTTATGCGGCGCGTAGGCCAGCGCCAACGATTGCGTAAGGCTGATGACCGCAGCCTTGGCTGCCGAATATGCGGGCACGCGCGCGCTTGGCCGCAATCCCAGGATCGAGGCGATATTGACGATCGATCCGCCCGCCCCCGTCGAAATCATGGCATTCGCAGCCGCCCGCGCGACCGTATTGGCGCCGTCGAGATTTGTTGCCATCGTATCGCGCCATCCGGCATCGTCGGTTTTGCGCGGATCTTCCTTGCGCGCGATGCCAGCATTGTTGACGCAGATCGCCACCGGCCCCAATTCGGTTTGTGCGGCAGCAAAACCGGCGGTCACGCTGGCGGCATCGGTCACGTCCATGACAACCGCGAGCGCGCGCCCGTCGAAGGCGGCAATTTCGGCGCACAGGCTTTCCAACCGGTCGACGCGGCGGGCTGCGAGCGCGACGCGCGCCCCTGCCCGCGCCAGCGTCAGCGCCATCGCCCGGCCAAGGCCGGACGACGCGCCAGTGACGAGCGCGACCTGGCCCGCGATATCGAAGGGATTCGTCATGCGATTTCTTGGGCTCGCTTGCGCAGCATGAATTTCTGTATCTTGCCGGTCGAAGTTTTGGGCAAAGGCCCGTACACGACGTAGCGCGGGCACTTGAAATGCGCAAGCCGTCCGCGCAGCCACGCAATCAGCTCCGCGCCCGAAATGCCCGCGACGTTCGGCTTCAGCGTCACGAATGCGCAGGGGGTTTCGCCCCATTTGGCATCGGGCTTGGCAACGACGGCGGCTTCCATGACGGCCGGGTGCAGATAAAGCGCCTCCTCCACCTCGAGCGAGGAGATGTTTTCGCCGCCGGAAATGATGATGTCTTTGGAGCGGTCTTTGACCTCGACATAGCCGTCTTTGTGGCGCACCGCCAAATCGCCGGTACGAAACCAGCCGCCCCTGAAAGCCTTTTTGGTCGCCTTGGGGTTTTTCAAATATCCCTTCATCACCGTGTTGCCCTTGATGGCGATCTCGCCGATCGTTGTGCCGTCCGACGGGACCGGTTTGGCATCGGCCGGATCGAGCACGGCGAGCGCCCCCAACGTCGGATAGGCAACGCCTTGGCGGGCCATCAGACGCGCGCGCGCGTCGAGCTTCAAATCCGACCAGCCCGGCTGCCACTCGCATAGCGTGGCGGGTCCGTAGCTTTCGGTCAGGCCATAGGCGTGCGTCACGCGAAATCCGAGATTTTCCATGGCCGCGATGATGGCCGATGGCGGTGCAGCGCCGCCGGTCATCACCTCCACGCGATGGGGCAGTTTTTCGCGCACAGTGTCGGGGGCATGCGCCAGCGTGTTCAGCACGATGGGAGCGCCGCACATGTGCGTTACCTTGTTTTGCCGGATCGACGGAAAAATCAGCGCCGGATCGACGCGGCGCAAACACACATGCGTGCCGCCGACCGACGTGACGGCCCACGTGTAGGACCAGCCCGAACAATGGAACATCGGCAGCGTCCAAAGATACACGCTCTCGGGCCGCAGGCCGAACACCAGCGCGTTGCCCATCGCGTTCAAGAAGGCGCCGCGATGGTGGTAAACAACGCCCTTGGGATCGCCCGTCGTGCCGGACGTGTAGAGCAAGCAAATCGCCTGCCATTCGTCTTTGGGCCAGCGGCCCTCGAAGTCCGGCGTGCCTTCGTTCAGAAAATCTTCGTATTCCAGCGTCGACAGGCGCGGCCCCTCGCCTTTGTATTCGCGGTCGTCGATGTCGATGACGGTCGGTTTGCGTTTGGCGACGGCGAGCGCCGCCTGCATCGTGCCAGCAAACTCGCGATCGACCAGCGCAAACCGCGTCTCGGCGTGGTCCAGGATGAAGCCGATCGTTGCGGCATCGAGCCGGTAATTGAGCGCGTTGAGCACGCCGCCGGCCAGCGGCACGGCATAATGCGCTTCCAGCATGGCCGGAATGTTGGGAGCAAGAATGGAAACCGTCTCGCCGGGTTTGAGGCCGCGCTTGACGAGCGCATGCGCAAAGCGCCGCACGCGGCCTGCAAACGCCGCATAGGAGATCCGTTGTTTGCCGTGCACGATCGCGGTCTTGGTCGGGTAGACCGCCGCCGCTCGGAACAAAAATCCAAGCGGCGTCAGCGGCGCGTGGTTCGCCGCATTTTTGTCGAGACCGTCCTCGTAGATCGAGCGTTTCCGCGCCATGCCGGTTTCCTTCCCTGGTCTGCATTGTCCGAAACGCCCCCTAGGCGCGTCAATCGTTCAAATGCTAGGCTTGCGCCATGATCCGCATCGACATCGTCTCCGACGTCATCTGCCCCTGGTGCTTTATCGGCAAACGGCGGCTCGAGCGCGCCTTGGCGGCCGAAGCGCCCGGCGAAATTCAGATTGGCTGGCGCCCGTTCCAGCTCAATCCCGACATGCCGCTCGAAGGCATGTCGCGCAAAGACTATCTGCGCGCCAAATTCGGCACGGACGACGGCGGGGAGCGCTACAAACACGTGATCGCCGCGGGCCTCGAAGAAGGCATTCCGTTTGCGTTCGAGCGCATGCAGCGCACGCCCAACACGGTGCGCGCCCATCGGCTGATCCGTTGGGGCGAAACCAACGGCCGTGCCGATGCGACCGTCGAGGCTTTGTTTGTCGCGTATTTTGTTGGCGCGCGCGACATCGGCGATATCGACGTGCTGGTCGATGTTGCCAGCGCAGCAGGGCTCGATGCCGCCGCAGCACGCAGCTATCTCGAATCCGACGCGGACGACGCGTTGATCCGCGAGGAAGACGCATTTGCGCGAAAGGTCGGCATCAACGGCGTGCCGGCCTTCGTGATCGAGCGCAAATATTTGATTTCCGGCGCCCAGCCGCCCGAAATGTTCGCCGACGTGTTTCGTCAGGTGCGCGAAGCGGCGTGACGGCGATGGCCTGCGCTTGTCTGTCGCGGCGATTTTTCTTGGCAGGGTTTGCGGCATTGGCGGCCAGCCCGGCTTTGGGTCAAGCGCCGGCCTGCAAACCCGCGCGGCCCACCTACTCGGTGCGCAAACATCCGCTTCAGGCGGCAGTCGATTACTCCCTGCCGACGGCGGATCTGGCCCGCGTGCGCAACACGCGCGACGGGCTGTTTGGCACGCGCACCCTGCACGGCCAAGCGCCTGCAGGGCTGACGCTCGCCGATTTCAAACTCGACTGGAGCCTGACCGCAACCAGCATCGGCAGCGGGCGCCAGAGCTGCGTGGCGCCCGAGCATGTTGAGGTCGATCTGCGTATGGAGCGCCATCGCATCTATGTCGCGCGCGACGCCACGCAGTCCGGCACGTGCCGACGCGACGTCGTGCTCGAACATGAAAGTCGCCATGTGCGCATCAATTTGGACTTCATCGAGGATGCCAGAACGCGCATCGAGCGCGCCTTGGCCGAGCACGTGCCGCAGCTTGGCACTGTTTCGGGCAGCGCCAATGCAGCACTTGCAACGCTGCGCAGCCGTCTCAAACGGCCGATCGAAGGCGCTTTCCAGTCGGCGCTGAGCGTCGCCAACGCGCGCCATGCCGAAATGGACACGCGCGAAGCCTATGCGCGCGATTGGTCGCGCTGTTCGTGAACGCTATGCCGCGATCTTGGCGAGCTCGCCCAGCAATTTGCGCATGCCTTTGAGCCGGTCGGCCGGCTCGTCCCAGGCGCGCAAATAGACCAAGCGATGGTCCGGGCGCAGCTTCAGCAGCGTCGGCTGCTTGAAGACCATTTGGATCAGCTTGTCCGGGGCCGCGAACTTGTTTTTGCGGAAACCCAGCACGGCGCCCTTGGGACCCGCATCGACCTTGTCGACGCCCGCAAGTTTGCATAGACGCTTGAGTTCGATGATGTCGAGCAGGTTCTGCACTTCGGCGGGTAGCGGGCCGAACCGGTCGACGAGTTCGGCTGCAAACGCATCGATCTCCGCGCGATCGACAAGGCCCGACAGGCGCCGATACAGCCCCAAGCGCACATTGAGATCGCGCACATAATCTTCGGGGATAAGGACGGGCGTGCCGAGACCGATTTGCGGCGCCCATTCGTCGGCGCCGTCTTTTGGGCCCGAACTGCGCGCCGCATTGACGGCATCCTCCAGCATCTGCTGGTAAAGCTCGACGCCAACCTCGCGGATATGGCCGGACTGTTCCTGGCCCAGCAGATTGCCGGCGCCGCGAATGTCCAGATCGTAGGACGCAAGCTGAAAGCCGGCCCCCAGGCTGTCGAGGGTTTGCATTACTTCCAAACGCTTTTGCGCGCCTGCCGACAGCACGCGGTCGCCGGGCACGGTGAAATACGCGTAGGCGCGCAGCTTGCCGCGTCCCACGCGCCCGCGCAGCTGGTAGAGCTGCGCCAGTCCGAACATATCGGCGCGATGGATGATCATCGTGTTGGCGGTCGGGATGTCGAGCCCGCTTTCGATGATGTTGGTCGACAGCAGAATATCGAAACGGCCCTCGACGAAGCCGACCATCACGTCTTCGATTTGGGTCGGCGTCAACTGGCCGTGCGCGACGGCAATTTTGCATTCGGGCACGGTCTGCTGCAGGCGCTCGCGCACCGCGCCCAAATCCTCGATATGCGGCACGACGTAGAAGGTTTGCCCGCCGCGGAATTTCTCGCGCATGATCGCCTCGCGCACGACCACCGGATCGAAGGGCAGAACGAAACTGCGCACCGCCAATCGGTCGACCGGCGGGCTTGCGATCAGCGAGAGATCGCGCACGCCCGCCAGCGCCATTTGCAGCGTGCGCGGGATCGGCGTCGCCGAAAGCGTCAGCACATGCACGTCGGCGCGAAGTTCTTTGAGGCGTTCCTTTTGGGTCACGCCAAAATGCTGCTCCTCGTCGACCACGACGAGGCCGAGCTGCTTGAACTTGACCGCTTTGGCAAGCAACGCGGTCGTGCCGATGACGATTTCGACCCGGCCTGCTTCCATCTCCAGGCGCGTCTGTGCCTGGTCCTTTGCCGGTACGAGCCGCGAGAGCTGGGCAACGCGCACCGGAAAACCTTCGAAGCGTTTTTTGAAGTTCCGGTAATGCTGGCGGGCCAGCAGCGTGGTGGGCACAACGACCGCGACCTGCACCCCCGCCATTGCGGCAACAAACGCCGCGCGCAAGGCGACTTCGGTCTTGCCGAATCCAACGTCGCCGCACACCAGCCTGTCCATCGGCTTGCCGGCCGCAAGATCGTCGAGCGTGTCGGCGATCGCGCGCGCCTGGTCCTCGGTCTCGACATAGGGGAAGCGCGCGCAGAACTCGTCGAACAGGCCTTCGGCAGGCGCAAACCGTTCGCCTTCCCGCAATTGGCGTTCGGCGGCGAGCTGGATCAGGTGGTTGGCTATTTCGAGCACGCGCTTTTTGACGCGCGCCTTTCGCGATTGCCACCCTGCCCCGCCAAGTTTGTCGAGCTGGGCGCCGGCATCTTCGGATCCATAGCGCGACAGCATCTCGATATTTTCGACCGGCACAAAAAGCTTGTCGTTGTCGGCATAGACAATGCGCAAGCAATCGTGCGGCGCGCCCGCAACTTCGATCGTCACCAGGCCGTCGTACCGGCCAATTCCGTGATCGACATGCACGACATAGTCGCCCTCGCCCAGCGCCGCCGCTTCGGTCAGGAAATTGTCAGGGCGTTTGCGCTTGCGCGCCGCGCGCACCAGCCGGTCGCCGAGCACGTCCTGCTCGGTGATCGCGGCAAGATTGGGTGTGGTGAATCCGTTTTCGAGACCCAGCACGGTCGTCGCCACGATTTGCGGTGCCAACGCATCGATCTCGGCCGCCGTCTTGACCGTCGCGGTTTCGGACAGCCCGTGCTCTTTGAGAAGGTGGGCGAGCCGTTCGCGCGAGCCTGCCGAATAGGCGCAGATCAGCACGCGCCGCCCCGCCGCACGTTCGGCCGCGACGCGCGCGCGCACGGCATCGAACAGGTTGGCGTCGGGCTTGGCGCGCTCGGCCGCAAAATCGATGCCGCCCCGCCCGCCTGCATCGACGCAATCCGCCCCCACGGGCCGCGCAAACGGCGTCAGTGCCACGACCGCGCGCTTGGCCAGGAAATCGCGCCACTGCGCAGGTTTCAAATACAGTGCCTCGGTCGGCAACGGATTGTAGCTCGATGCCGTCTCGCCGAACTGGTCGGCGGATTTTCCCTTGCGGAAGGCGTCGCGCGCGAGCATGCGCGCTTCGAAAAACTCCTCGATCTGTTCGAAGCGCGCGGATGCCGCTTCCTCGATCTGGTCGTCGAGCGAAACCACTGCGTCCGGCAAATAGTCGAACAGCGTTTCGAGCCCGTCATGAAATAGCGGCAGCCAATGCTCGAACCCCGGATAGCGCTGGCCGGCCGACACGGCTGCATAAAGCGCGTCGCGCGCATCGACCGCGCCAAACTCGCCGCGATAGCCCAGGCGAAAGCGCTCGATCGAGTCCGGATCGAGCAGCACTTCGCTGACGGGCTTGAGTGCAAACGCGTCGAGCGTGCCGCTGCTCTTTTGCGTCATCGGATCGAACCGACGGATCTGTTCGATCGTGTCGCCGAACAGATCGAGCCGCACGGGCTCGGCCAGTCCGGGTGGGAAAAGATCGACGATGCCGCCACGCAGCGCGTATTCGCCGGGCTCGCGTACGGTTTCGGCTCGCCTGTAGCCGTCGCGCACCAAAAACGCCGACAGATCTTCCAGTTTCAGGCGTCCGCCGCGTTTGGCTTCGAACATGGCCAGCGCAAACTTGCTGCGCGGCGCCACGCGCTGCGTAATCGCGTTGACGGTGGTGAGCACGATACGGCGGCCCGTTTTGGCCGTGACGGGCTGTGCGAGATCGACAAGCGCGTCGAGCCTGCGGCTGACGACCTCGCCATTTGGCGACACGCGGTCGTAGGGCAAGCAGTCCCAGGCCGGAAATGTCAGGATTTGCGCGCGCGCCCCGGCGAACACCAGCGCCTCGGCCAGCAGGCTTACGCGCGTGTCGTCGCGCGCGATATGCAGCACGTCCTGGCCGTGGCGCAGCAAGGCTGCCAAAACACCGGCATCTACGCCCGGCGGCGCGCCTGCAACATCCAACCGCTTTCCGGCGGCAATTCGTTTTTCAAATGACAGTGTTAACAATTGATTATCGAACTATTTTAAAGTTTTGAAGGAGTGTCATGACGCCATTGTCATGGATCGCAGGCGGGGCTGCGCGACCCAATGCCCAATCCAGGATATTGGGGTCGCCTGCTTCGAGCAAAGCTTCGTACTGCGCCAATTCGGCATCGGAAAAGCCCGGCACATGCTGACGGGCAAATGCCCCCAGCAGGATGTCGGTCTCTTTCATGCCGGTATAGACGCTGCGATGGATCAGGCGTTTGCGTCGGATATCCGAGGATTCGGTCATGGCGGCCTTGTTGGAATCGGGGCATGGATATAGCCCTCCTGCTGCCGCCTGTCACCCACCCCGGAAATTGCCGATGCGTCCGCCGATCCTGTTCCCGCTTTTTGCCGATATCCGAACCCTGCCGGGCGTGGGGCCCAAAATGGCACCGTTGCTCGAACGCGCGGCCGGACCGCATGTGGTGGACATGCTCTGGCACCTGCCGAGCGGCCTGGTCGATCGGCGATTTTCCCCGCTCGTGGCCCAAGCGCCGGAGGGCGTGGTCGTCACGCTCAAGCTGCGGATCCTTGCGCACGAACCGGCGCGAACCTCGCGCCTGCCGTACCGCGTGCATTGTGAGGACGAGTCCGGCCCGATCGATCTGGTGTTCTTCCGCGTCAAAGGCGATTACCTGACGCGCCAATTGCCGGTGGGCGAAATCTGCGCCGTCAGCGGCCGGGTCGAGCGCTATCGCGACGATGCGCAGATGGCGCATCCCGACCACATGGTGGCTATCGCGCGCTTCGACGAAATCGCGATTGTCGAGCCGGTCTACGGCCTGACCGCGGGCCTGTCGCCCAAAACTGTCGCAAAGGCGGCAAAAGGAGCGCTTGCCAACGCGCCGAGCTTGCCCGAATGGGCCGACGCGCATTTGGTCGCAAAACGCGGCTGGCTCGATTGGCGCGCCGCCCTGGCCCGCGCCCATGCCCCGACATCGAACGAGGATACAAGCCTCGAAACGCCGTGGCGCAGTCGCTTGGCGTACGACGAGTTGCTCGCGAACCAGCTTGCCCTGGCGCTTGTGCGCGCGCACCACAAACGTCGCAAGGGCCGCGCCTTGAAGGGCGACGGGCGATTGCGCGCCAAGGCCTTGGCGGCCCTGCCGTTCGATTTGACGGGGGCGCAGAAAATGGCGCTGGCCGAGATTTTGGGCGACATGGGCGCGACGGGACGCATGCAGCGCCTGCTGCAAGGCGATGTCGGCAGCGGCAAAACGGTGGTGGCGTTTTTGGCGATGCTGAATGCGATCGAATGCGGCCTGCAAACGGCCTTGATGGCGCCCACGGAAATTCTCGCCCGCCAGCATTTCGAAACGATTCTGCCGCTGGCCGAAGCGACGGGCATTCGTTTTGCCGTGCTAACGGGACGCGACAAAGGCAAAACCAAACAAGCCGTTCTGGACGGCCTCGCCGAGGGCAGGATCGACCTTGTCGTGGGAACGCATGCTTTGTTCGAGGACGACGTCGTGTTCAAAGAGTTGGGCTTCGTTGTCGTCGACGAGCAGCATCGGTTCGGCGTGCATCAGCGCGTCGCGTTCGCCGCCAAGGGGATTTCGGAAGAAGGCGAAGTCGATACGCTCATCATGACGGCAACGCCCATTCCGCGCACGCTGGTGATGTGCGCGTACGGCGACATGGACGTCTCGAAACTTGCCGAAAAACCGCCGGGCCGCAAACCGATCAAAACCGTTGCGGTTCCGCTCGAACGCATGGACGAAATCGTCGATGGCATTGCCCGAAAAATCGACCAAGGGGCGCGCGTCTATTGGGTATGTCCGCTCGTGGACGAGTCCGAGATCCTCGACCTTGCCGCCGCCACCCAGCGCCACGCCGCCTTGGCCGAGCGGCTGGGCGAGGCCCGCGTGCATTTGATCCACGGCAAGCTCAAACCGTCGCAGAAGGATGCGGCAATGGCGGCCTTCATTGAAGGCCCGCCCGGCGTTCTCGTTGCAACGACCGTCATCGAAGTCGGCGTCAACGTGCCGAGTGCCACGGTCATGGTCGTCGAGCACGCCGAGCGTTTCGGCTTGGCCCAATTGCACCAATTGCGCGGTCGCGTCGGACGTGGCGAGGCTGAGAGCAGCTGCGTATTGCTCTACGCCCAGCCTTTGGGGGAAACCGCCAAAGCGCGCCTGACGATCCTCCGCGAAACCGAAGACGGCTTCCGCATCGCCGAAGAAGATCTGCGCTTGCGCGGGGCCGGCGAGGTGCTGGGCACCAAACAATCGGGCTTGCCGCAGTTTCGATTGGCCGACTTGGCCGTCCATGCCGATCTGCTGGAAATCGCGCGCGACGATGCGAGCCTAGCACTCGAGACTGACCCCAAACTCGAAAGCGAGCGCGGGCGCGCCTTGCGCACGCTGCTTTATCTGTTTGCGCGCGACGAAGCGTTCAAGCTCGCGCGGTTCGGTTAAAGAAAGCGCAGCAACGCGGCCGCCGTCTCGGCGGGCGCTTCTTCGGGCAAAAAATGGCCGCACGCGATCGCGTGGCCCGAAACGTCGGTCGCCCATTTGCGCCAGATCGCCAGCGGATCCGCGACACGTTTGGCAAGGCCCCCTTCGCCCCACAGCACAAGCGTGGGGGCCACGATCATGCGGCGGCCGAAATCTTCGCCGTCATGGACAAAGTCGCTCGTCGCGCCCGCGCGGTAGTCAGCGCAGGTTGCGGCGATCGATGCCGGATCGCGGAAAGCGGTCTTGTAGGCGTCGAGGGCCGCTGGCTCGAAGGCGCTGAAATCTTTCGACCAACGGCGCAATTTTTCGACCAGGTAATGGTCCGGATCGTCGCCGATCATTTTTTCGGGCAGGCCCCCGGCTTGCGCCAAAAAAAGCCAATGATACATGCCCGTCGCAAGGTCCTTGTCCATGCGTTGCCACGTCGCATGCGTGGGCAAGATGTCGAGCACGCAAAGTTTGGCAACCGCATCGGGATGGTCGAGCGCCAAGCGATACGCGACGCGCGCCCCGCGATCGTGGCCGCAAACGGCGAACGAGGGAAAACCCAGGCCCCGCATCAGGCCCGCCATGTCCTTGGCCATGGTTCGCTTCGAGTAGAGCTGGTTGTCCGCATCCGCAACCGGCTTGCCCGAATCGCCGTAGCCGCGCGTATCGGGGCATACGACGGTGAACCGCTTGGCCAATTCGGGTGCCATCTTGCGCCATAGAATATGCGTTTGGGGGTAGCCATGCAGCAGCAGCAAGGGCGGCCCCGCCCCGCCCCTGCGGTAGTGGATGGCGACGCCCTCGGGCGATGCGGTGCCGGTCTCGAAGTTTTCGAACATGCGCGCATGTTAGCCACGAAATCTTTGCCAGGGCCAGAGGGGCGCATTAATCTCGGGCAATGATCGACAAACAAAAACAGAATCTTGCCGACGCGATGGCGGGCATCCAAGACGGCGCGGTCGTGCTGATCGCCGGTTTCGGCAATTCCGGCATTCCGGTCGAACTGATCGACGCGCTGATCGAACAGGGCGCCAAAGACCTTACCGTCGTTTCCAACAACGCGGGCTCGGGGCGTACGGATGTGGCAAAGCTGCTGGGCACCGGGCGGGTGCGCAAGCTCGTCTGCTCGTACCCGCGCACCTCGGGCTCGGTCGTGTTCGAGGAAATGTACAGCGCCGGCAAACTCGAACTCGAATTGGTGCCGCAAGGCACGCTGAGCGAGCGCATGCGCGCGGCGGCAGCTGGCATTGCCGGGTTCTACACGCCGACCGCAGCGGGCACCAAACTCGCCGAAGGCAAAGAGACGCGCAATTTCGAGGGGCGCGATTATGTTCTGGAGCGTCCGCTAAAGGGCGATGTCGCGCTTGTCAAAGCCGAGCTTGCCGACCGCTGGGGCAACCTTACCTACCGTCTGGCCGCCCGCAATTTCGGCCCCACGATGGCCGCAGCGGCGGAACTTACGATCGTACAGGCCAGCCGCATTGTGGCGCTTGGCGAAATCGCGCCCGACCAGGTCGTAACGCCCGGCTTGTTTGTCGATCGCGTGGTGCATGTGCCGAACCCCAAACAAGCGGGAACCCCATGAACGGACTTTCGCGCGATGCGATCGCCAAACGCGCGGCGATGGATTTGTGGGACGGGGCCGTCGTCAATCTTGGCATCGGCCTGCCGACGCTCGTTGCCAACTACGTGCCCGCAGGCCGCGAGATCGTCTACCACTCTGAGAATGGGATTTTGGGCGTCGGCCCCTCGCCCGGCCCCAACGAGATTGATCCCGATCTGATCAACGCCTCGAAGACACCCGTGTCGTTGCTGCCAGGCGCGTCGATCTTCCACCACACTGACGCGTTCGTGATGATACGCGGCGGCCATATCGATCTGGCCTTGCTGGGCGCGATGCAGGTCTCGGCCGCGGGCGACCTTGCAAATTGGGCAACCGGCGACGAAAAAATGCCGCCTGCGGTCGGCGGGGCAATGGATTTGGCTGCCGGTGCCAAGGGCGTATTCGTGCTCATGGAACACACGACCAAGGACGGCGGCGCGAAGATCGTCGAACGTTGCACCTATCCCTTGACGGCACCGCGCGTCGTAACGCGTATTTTTACCAATCTGGCGGTGATCGATGTCGGCGCGGACGGTTTGACGGTGCGCGAATTGGCGCCGTCAATAGATTTTGCGGTCCTGCAGGCCAAAACCGATGCAAAACTTCATCTGGCATCGGATTGGCGCCAGATAGGGACTTGATTTCTGCAGGTTTCTGCATTTATCTGTTGACCAACGACTTCGATGGCACAGCGAAATTGCCGCGGGCTAGAATTGCCCCGTTGTCCGAGAGAACTTAACGCGGGCCCCAGAAGGGGTCTATCGTGGAGGTTTCCTTGGTCGCTTCGCTGTCAACCTCGGTCAATACCAATTTGGGCGCGATTTCGGCACTTGCGTCTCTGCGCAAAATCAATGCGCAGTTGCAGGTCGTCAACAAACAGTTGGAAACCGGCTACCGGGTCGCGGACGCCGCAGACGACGCGTCGACCTTTTCGGTTGCGCAAGGTTTGCGCGGCGACTTGCAGGCTTTTTCGGCCGTCCAAGGTTCGCTTGCCAATGGCGTCGGGCTTGCCAGCGTCACGCAAGCCGCCCTGACCTCGATTTCGGATACGGCCGGCAACATCCAGGCGAAGCTCGCGCAACTCTCGGATGCTTCGATCACGGCCGGGCAGCGTGCGATTTACACGGCCGACTACAACGCGCTGACATCGCAGATTTCGAATTTTATCGGCCAAGCGAACTACAACGGCGCCAACCTGATTTCGGCCGGTTCGGCCGCGCGCACGTACCTTGCCAGCATTTCCGGCTCGACCTTGAGCCTGTCGAGCCAGGCCTCGACGTCAACGGCGTTCACGACCTTTACTGGAGCCGTCAACGTATCGACCGCGTCGGATGCGACGGCGGCACTGACGCCGCTCACCACCTTCCAGACTGCAATCTCCTCGTCGCTTGCATCGAACTCTGGCGAATCGCGCGGCTTGACCGTGCAGTCGGGATTCGTGAACGCGATCAGCGATGCGGTCACGACTGGCTTGGGCGTCTTGGTCGATGCCGATATCGGCAAGGCGGCGGCGCAAAGCCAATCGCTGCAGGTGCGCCAGCAATTGGCCGTGCAATCGCTGTCGATCGCCAACCAGCAACCTGGCGTTCTGCTGGGTCTGTTTCCGGGCGCGCGTTAGGATCTAATTGACGGGCGTCAGTTTCGGGCGCCCTTCCAAATGCGCGAGCAGGTTGTCGACCGCCAGGTCGCCCATGGCTTTGCGCGTCTCCACTGTGGCCGATCCCACATGCGGGGCCAGCACCACGTTGGCGAGCGAAAAGAATGCGGTCGGTACATGCGGTTCGTCTGCGAACACGTCCAGCCCGGCGCCCGCGATCGTGCCGTCTTGCAGGGCTGCCAGCAAAGCCGCTTCGTCGACGACGGAGCCGCGCGCCACATTGACCAGATAGCCGTGCGGCCCGAGCGCTTTGAGCACATCCGCATCGACAAGATGGCGCGTGGCGGCACCGCCCGGCGTGATCACGACCAGCACGTCGCACCAAGCGGCCAGATCGACAAGCGTGTCGAAATAGCGCAAGGCGACATCCGCTTGTTTGGTGCGGCTGTGATAGGCGATTTCCATATCGAAGCCTGCCGCGCGCTTGGCGATGGTCTTGCCGATGCGCCCATAGCCCAAAATTCCGAGCTTCTTGTGGTGCACGGCGACGGTCAGCGCCTGTCCGCCCTTGGGCCATGCGCCCGTGCGCACATGCTGGTCGGCCTGCGGCAATCGTCGCATCGCGCCAAGCATCAGACCCATCGCCGTGTCTGCCACGCAGTCGTTGAGCACGCCCGGCGTGTTGGTCACCACGATGCGGCGCGCGCTTGCCGCCGCAATGTCCACGCCGTCATAGCCAACGCCGTAGCTCGAAATGATCTCAAGCTTGGGCAACGCTTCGATCAGCGCCGCCGGCACACTGCCGCCGCCGCTGGTTTGCAGGAAGCGCACGCTGGTTCCCAAGCGCGCCAAAAACGCGGCGCGTTCGGGCCCGGCAGCTGGCAGCATATGAACCTGAAAACGTTCTTCCAACCGTGCCCAGCAGGTGTCGGGCAGTTTGGCGGTCGAGATCAGATCTGGTTTGGCGGACATGGGGCTGCCTCTGGGATCAGGATTTGAAACGCTTGGCGAGCGCGTCGGCGTTTTTGAGCAAAACGCCGTTGTCGCTGCCCACGGCAACGAACTGGTAGCCCTCGGCCAGACGCGTCTTGGCTTCTTCTTCGACGCCGGTCAGATACCCGCCCGCTTTGCCGGCCGCGCGTATTTCCTTGATGGCGCCGGTGATGACCTTCTGCACGTCGGGGTGCTGGAAATTTCCCAGATGCCCCATCGAGGCGGCAAGGTCGGACGGTCCGATGAACACGCCGTCCACGCCCTCAACCGACGCGATTTCGCGCAAGCGCCCGATCGCCTCCATCGTCTCGACCTGAACGAGAACGCAGATCTCGTCGTTGGCTTTTTTCAGGTAGTCCTTCACCCGACCGAAATTCGATGCACGCGCGGTGGTGGCAACGCCGCGAATTCCGTGCGGCGGATAGCGCGTGGCGGCGACTGCCTGTTTGGCTTCTTCGGCCGTCTGTACGAAGGGGAACAGCAGGCTCTGCGCGCCGATGTCGAGCAGGCGCTTGACGAGAACGGCATCGTTCCAGGCGGGGCGCACGATCGGCGTGGCTGTGCCGCCTTTCATGGCCTGAAGCTGGCTCACCAGGGCCGGCAATTCGTTGGGCGAATGTTCTGTGTCGAGCAGGATCCAGTCGAATCCAGAATGCGCGATCCCCTCGGCCACCATGTTCGATCCCAGGCTCGACCACAGCCCGATCTGCGCTTTTCCGTCCTTGAGCGCCTTCTTGAAGGCGTTGACTGGCAATTCCATCTCGACTTTCCTCCCCACGCGTTTCGTTTGATCGGTCTTAAGCCGGTTAGCCGCTTTGTGCAACCAAATCGGCCACATGCGCCGCGATCGCGGGCGCCGATGTCAGTCCCGGCGATTCGATGCCGTAAAGCGCAAAATAGCCCGGCACGCCGTGCGTTGCCGGGCCTTCGATGACAAAATCGGGCGCTGGCGCTCCTGCCGGCACGATTTTTGGTCGTATGCCCGAATAGGAAGGCTGGATCGCGCCGTCTTTGAGGCCGGGCCAATAGCGTCGAACCTCGTCGTAAAAACTCTCGCTGCGCGCCGGATCGACATCGTAGTCGATGGTCTCGATCCATTCGACGTCGGGTCCGAAGCGCGCCTGGCCCGCAAGATCGATCGTGATATGAACGCCAAGCCCGCCGGGCGAAGGTACTGGATAGATCAGGCGCGAGAACGGCGCTTGGCCCTGGAGCGAAAAATAGTTTCCCTTGGCGTAATAGAGCGGCGGCACGCTTTGGGCCGGAATGCCGACGATCGCGCGCGCCAGTTTTTGCGCCCCCAGCCCCGCCGCATTCACCAGCGTGCGCGCTTTAAGGCGCATGGGCGAAGCGCCGCCGGTATCGAGCGCAATGCCGTCGTTGGCGACGTGCCCGCCATGAACCGGCGTTTCGAACGCGATCATGGCGCCATGCTCTTCGGCCTCGCCCTGGAAGGCCAGCATCAGACCGTGGCTGTCGACGACGCCTGTCGAAGGCGACAGCAACGCCGCCACGCACGCCAAATTGGGCTCGAGTTTTTTTGCGTCCTTCGCGTCGAGCAGCACCAGATCCTCAACGCCGTTGGCAAGGCCGGTCGCGCGCAGCTTTTCGAGGTAGCCAAGCTGCGAGGGATCGGTCGCGACGATCAGCTTGGTCGAACGGCGATGCGCAATCCCGCGCGCGGCGCAATATTCGTAGATGAATTTTTTGCCCGCCACGCAGTGCCGCGCCTTGAGGCTGCCCGTGGGATAGTAAATGCCGGCATGGATGACTTCGCTGTTGCGCGACGAGGTCTCGGTGCCGATCGCGTCGGCGGCTTCGAGCACGACGACGTCGCGTCCGGCCAGTGCGAGCGCACGTGCGACCGCCAGCCCCACCACGCCCGCGCCCACGACCACGCAATCGGCGGTTTCCATTATTCGCCGTAGGCGCTCGGCGTTTCGTCGAGCATCGCATTCCAGATGGGCAGCACGACGTCGGCAGGCCGCTTCGTGCCGTAGACGATAGCCTTGGTGGCCGCATCGAACATTTCGCGCGTCGGCACGCGGCGGACGATCACGTAGCCCGCGCGCTCGAGCGCGTCGATCGCGGCATGCGATTGCTTGGTGTAGTCTTCGAAAATATAGCGCGTGTCCGCTTTGCGGATGGCGCGCGCGATGACAAGGTCTGGCGTTTCCGGCATCAGTCGAACAGCTTGTCGATGTCGGACTGGGAGTTGGTGCTGTCGAGCGCCTGGGGCCCGTGCAGCACGACGCCGCCGACGTCTTTCATATGGATGCCGTCGGCATCGGGGATGGGCATGCGCTCGATCTCGCCCGAGCCCCAGATTTCCATCATCTTCTGCACGCGTTCTTCGATGTAGCCAAGCGTGCGAACGACCTTGTTGATGCGCTGGCCGGTCAGATCTTGGAACGAGCAGGCCTCGATAATTGCCGTGCACATGTCGGAGATTTCGGCGATGCGCTGCTGGCCGTAGTCGTCGATCTTCATCGAGCGCAGCTCGCGAGCGATTTCTTCGATTTTTTCCACGCCGTCGAAAATGCGCGACGTCGCCTCTTCGGTCTGCGAAACGACGGACGAGAGTTCCATCGACGCGCTGGTAAGCTTGTCTTCGGTCGCGAGCGGATGCTTGAGCGCGCCAATTTCGCGCTTGGTCTGCTCGATGCGCGCGGCGATGCCGTGCACTTCGTTGCGAATGCGCAGGATGTCGGTATCGTCGACGCCGTGGTCCGTTACGGGCGTCGATTTGATCCCGTCGAGCTTTTTGCCAAGCTCGGCAATGTCGGCGCGCAAGGCCGCGATCGCCGCTGTCGCATCGGCGCCCATCGCCACGGCGCCCTCGGTTGGCGGCACGGCGCTTGCCTTCGCAAAGCCGTTGGCTAGCGGAGGCAGCAAGCCATTGCGTTGGTTAAATTTTTCAGCTGTGAATACGGATCTTTGCGGGGGCGCCATGGTCGTCGAGCCTCGTGATCGTCCGGACAGGAATTTTGTTTTTATCACGAACGACTCGACGAAATCCCGAGATATTTGAGACCGCGTCAAGGCCGTGCCAGCGACGCCTCGATGCCGTTTTTGACCACGACATTGAGCACGTCGGGCGCAACCGACGCCAGCCAGCGCAGATATTCGAGCGCTTGTAGCGCCCGTCCCGGCCCCACGCGGACACCGTGATTGAGCCCGACCATCGTCAGTCCCGCAAGGATGCGCAGATCCAGAATTTCCGCGCGCGTCGCGGCCGCAACCGTGTTGGCAGGCCCGCCCATCAACGCCAGCAGATCGACGGCAATGTCCAGATTGATCGTGTTTTGCGCGGTGCCCCATTCGGGAAAAGACGGTCCCCAAATGCCCGCAAAGCGCGCGAAATCCGTAGCGGCCGAACCTTTGGCTTTGTCGGGCGCCTGCCCCGCCCCGCCGCGATCCGCGACCGCCCTGATCAAAGCGCCGGGCGCAAATTCGCATCGCCCCCCTGCCGCCCAGCAGCGCAATCCCAAATCCGGGTCGGCGTGGAACTTGACGTAACCCTCGTCGAACCCGCCGCCCAATTTTGCCAAGGTCGCGGGGCGCAGCATGAAAAAATACGGATAGTAACGCCCATAGACGCTGCCAACCGCGACCATGCTGCGCACAGCTAGCGGAAACCCGACCATCAGCAGCGGGTTCTGCGCCTCGTTGGTTTCCAGATGCGCAAGCGCCAGCTGCAAAGCTCCCGGATCGAGCCGGTTGTCGTCGGCGATCAGCACCAGGATATCGCCTGTTGCGTGCTTAAATCCGAGATTGCATGCGGCGATCGAGCCGCGCGGATTGCTCTCGCGCACCCAGCGCACGCCGGGGCCCGAAATTTCGAACGGCGAAACGACGACGATTTCGTGCTCGATGTCCGCCGCCGCTTCGCGCACGGCCGCGATCGCGCCGCCCGCGAGCGTGGGAAAGATGGTCGGCAGCACAAAGCTCAATTTCATGGCGATGCCCTATCGGGGCGATTCTTGCGCCACCAGTCGATCGTGCGCTTGAGCCCGTCATCTAGCGCCACGCGCGGGGCCCATCCGAAGCGCTCGCGAAAGCGTGTGCAGTCGAGCGCGGTTCTTGTATCGATCGACGGGCGGCTTCGATCCAGTTCGATGTGCAGATCGAGCCCGGCTGCCGCCACGATGCGCTTTGCCAGATCAAGCGTGCTTGTCGTGTGCCCCGCCCCGACATTAAAAAGTCCGAACGGTTCGCTCTGGCGCTTGGCGACCGCCAGCACGGCCGCGCACAGATCGTCGGCATGCAGCAGGTCGCGCTCGGCCTTGCCGGTTCCCCAGTGGACGAGCTTGCCGTCTGTTGCCGTCAAAGCCTTGGTGATCGTTGCACCGCACACATGGCTGCGAAGCAGATCGTATTTGTCGTGGGGACCGTAGATGTTGGTGTGGCGCAAGGCGGTGAAGCGCGTGCGGCCGAGGCGCGCGTACCAGGCCGCCATGCGTTCGAAATAGACCTTGGTCGTCGCAGCGCCTTCGTAGGCGGGATGCAGGGGCGCACGCGGATCGTAATCGTCTTCGCGCTGCGGATCGGGGGTATCGGCATACATGACCGCGCAGGAGAACCAGATCACATGCGCAATGCCGCGTTTGTGGGCGCTTGCAAAAATCCGGGCAGTCATGATTTGGTTGTCGACAACGAGCGCCAAGGGGTCGCCCATATTGGCGGCCGACCCGGCGGTGGCTGCTGCCGCGTGCACCACCAAGTCGACCTCGGCCAGTGCGGCGTCGACGCCCGCTTGCGTGGTCAGATCGGCATCGACCCAGGCAATATGCGGATGCGAAAAAGAACGCCGCTTGTGCCGCACGCCGACAACAGCAAAGCCCGGTTCCGCCGCAAATGCCTCGGCGACATTGCGGCCGACAAAACCGGTAGCGCCGAGAATTGCGACACGGGTGATCACAAATCTAGCCTAGCATTCGCCAAGCGCCCGTGTCCGGTCCTAACGAAAACGGAATTACGCGAGCAGATTGATCTGATTGCCGCGCCCTTGCAGCGCCGCCGACGAAATGTCGAACGATTCCCCTGCCGCAATGCGAATGCCGCGATCGACACGGGCGTTGACCGTATCGGCTGCTTGTCGAGTCACGTCGTTCGATTGTTCGGCACGGTTAAGCGCTGCTTTTTGGACGGGCAAAAACGCGAGCGTCAGACCCGATGCACCAGATGCTGCCATTGGGATTCTCCATGGACGTTAACTTCATAGCGACGAAGATGCCCGTAACCCAAAAATTTGTCACGCATTTTTGCGTTTTGCGACCATAAAATTTATGAAAAACTATTTCTTCTTTCGAGTTTTTTTGGCGCGCGCGATACCCTCAAGGATCATTTTTTCGGCTCCTTTGGCGTCGAGCCATTTGACGATCGTGACCCACTTCCCCCTTTCCAAGTCTTTGTAATGTTGGAAAAAATGGGCGATCTGTTCAATCAAGATCGGCGGCAAATCCGTATAGTTTTTGACGCCCGAATAGAACGGATGAAGCTTGTCGACCGGTACCGCAACGATCTTTTCGTCCGGTCCGCCCTCGTCTTCCATGAGCAACACGCCGATCGGGCGCGAGCGGATGACGGCCCCTGGTACCACTGGCACATGACCCACCACGATGACATCGACCGGGTCGCCGTCGCCGGACAGCGTGTGCGGAATGAAGCCGTAATTGGCCGGATAACGCATCGCAGTATGCAGGAACCGATCGACAAACAGGGCGCCCGACTTTTTGTCGAGCTCGTATTTGACGGGCTCGCCACCAAGCGGAATTTCAATCATCACGTTGACGTCGCGCGGCGGGTTGTCGCCGATCGGGATATTGTCGATGTTCATCGTCGGGTTCCGTCCTGTTAACGCTTGCGCTGGGTGCCGTTGAGCCTGTCAGAGGTGACGCGCAGATAGCCTTTGGAATCGATCTCGCCGGCCTCGAACATCACGCTTGCGACCTTGTGAATGCGCGCCGTGTTCGCCCGATAAATCGACATGATCGCGCCCGGCGACGTGCTGGCAACGCCCTCCAGGTCCGCGATCGCGCGCTGTTCGACGATGATGTGGACCGTGCGCGTGCCGTCCTTGGCTTCGACGTGCACGCCGCCCTGCACATTGTCGAACTGCGCGCGCCCCGCCCCGAAATCCAACGCCATTTCAAGCTCCGTACTGCTCCGGAAGGAGCGAGGTCACGCAAAGACGGGCGAACTTAGGACGGGTTTGTTGCAATTGGCAAGCCATGATGTGCCGCGCTTGCCCCCAGCCGCAAACGCATTTGGCACAAGCGTTTCGCGATCTTCAGATCGGGCTTCCGATGGGCAGGTCGCGTCCGGGCAAAGCCTGCGCGCCGTAGCGCGCATCCCACGCGTCTTGAACAGTTTGCAAGATGCGCATCGCGGACAGCACCGACGGGCCGCTGGTCAAAGGCTGGCGCCGGTCGCGGATAGCTGCCAGAAAATCGTCGATCACGCGCGCGCAATTGCTCTGTTCGGTCTCAATCGCGACCGTTCCGGTTTCCGTGCGCAGCGAATTGCCCAGAATGTCGAACAGATACGTCTCGCGATCCGTCACGATCAGTTTGTCGTAGAGCCGGAACGTCGCGTGATACGAGCCGTGCACGGTAACCGACGCGCCGCCGGCGGTTTCGCCGAGCACGACGCATTCCATCGGCGTGCCGGTCCCGGGATGCAGGGGGCCAAGATGGCTTTGCACGCGCACGATCGGGTCGTTCGCCAGCAAAAACGTCGCGAGATCGACAAAATGGCAGAAATGGTGCCACAGAATGTTGTCGATCCAGCTGCGCCGGTAGCCCGTCGCGCCGATATTGACGAGGCGTTTGATGAAAAACCGCCCGGCAATGTGGCGGACATGCTCCTCGCCCGACTTCAGGCGCGCAATCAGGCTCTCGCGTTCGCGCCGATGGCGCATGGGATGGCACACGCCATAGGTCTTGCCGCTCGCCTCGCCCGCCGCCACGACGCGCTCGGCACCGGCGAGGCTCATCGCGATCGGGATCTCGATCAAGGTATGCTTGCCCGCGGTCAGGCACCGAATCGCCTGGTCTTCGTGGTGCTCGCTTGGCGAGCCAAGAACGACAGCATCGATCTCGGGATCGGCGAGCGCCGCGTCGAGGCTGGTTTTGACATGCCGATAGCCGTAGCGCGCGGCAAATTCGCCCGCCGCTTCGGCCCGCCGTCCGACCAAGGTGTGCAGCACGACGTTGTGGCGTTCGAGCGCCGCCGAGTGCCAATCGCCCATCATGCCGTAGCCGACCATGCAGATATTGAGCGGGCGCATCAGCTGCGCGGCACCAGTGCGATACCGGCGCCAGCAAATTCGAGCCATATCTCGCTGCCCGGCTGGCGCGGCTCGGCCACTTTTTTGTCGACGACGAACAGCGCGCCGAGCTTCGTTGCGATCGTGTATTCCATGTGCGTGCCCAAATACGATGCTTTCGAAATCTCTCCGGCCAACGCGGGACCGCCGCTGGACGCGTCTTTGAGGACCAGCGCTTCGGGCCGAATTGCGACCTTGGCTTTGCCGACAGCCAACCCGCGCGCCGCCAGCGCCAGCAATGCATCGCCGATCCGCGTTTGCGCGATATCGCCCGCCACCGTTTCGATATCGGCTTCGACGATGTTCGCGTCGCCCATGAAATCGGCAACGAACAGGCTGGCGGGCGCCTCGTAAAGTTCGCGCGGCTTGCCTGCCTGGGCGATGCGCGCGTTCGACATAACAATGACGCGGTCGGACACCGCCAGCGCTTCCTGCTGGTCGTGCGTGACGTAGACGACGGTCAGGTTCAAACTGCGCTGCAGATCGCGGATATCTTCGCGTACTTGGCGGCGCAATTTGGCATCGAGGTTCGAGAGCGGCTCGTCGAACAGCAGCACTTGGGGTTCGAGCGTGAGGGCGCGCGCCACCGCCACGCGTTGCTGCTGCCCGCCCGAAAGCTCCGACGGAAGGCGCAAATCGTAGCCTTTGAGGCCGACAAGGGCGAGTTTCTCGCGCGCCATCGCGCGCGCGGTTTCCTTGGGCATCCCCTGCACGCTCGGACCGTACGAAACATTGTCGATCACGTTCATGTGTGGGAACAGCGCGTAGGACTGGAACACCATCGACACGTCGCGGTCCGCCGCCGACAGGCGCGTCACATCCTCGCCGCCGATCAGGATGCTGCCCTCGGTCGCGATTTCAAGGCCAGCGACCAGGCGCAGCGTCGTCGTCTTGCCGCAGCCCGAGGGGCCCAAGAGCGTGACCAACGTGCCGGGCTCGATCTTGAACGACACGTCGTCCACGGCGGCAACCGTGCCATAGCGTTTGACGACGTTGCGGAACTCGACCGAGGCCGGACCTTTTTTGAGCGACTTCACCATCGTCTTTCAGTGTCCTCCGACGGCCGAGAGCTGCTGTCCGCGGCGGCCGAGCTGGCGTTTGCCGACGGCTACTTGGATCAGCAGAATGGCGGCTGCCATCACGAATATGAGCACCGTCGAATAGGCGATCGCCAGCGCGTATTCGCCTGCTTCCACGCGCCCGACGATATAGGCCGTCGCCATGTTGTGGCGCGCACTGGTCAGGAAAATGACGGCCGACACCGCCGTCATCGCGTGCACGAAGCTGAACACCAGCGTTGCCACGATCGCAGGCCGCAGCAGCGGCAAGATGACGCGCCGCACGGTCTGGCCCGTTCGCGCTCCAAGCGTGAGCGACGCTTCGTCGAGGCTCTTGTCGATCTGCGAGAGCGCCGCCATGCCTGCGCGCACGCCCACCGGCATGTTCCTGAACACGAAGCAGATCACCAGAATGAGCCCCGTGCCCGTGAGTTCGATGGGCGGCACGTTGAAGGCCAGAATGTACGACACGCCCACCACCGTGCCTGGAATGGCAAACGACAGCATCGTCATGAATTCGAACGTGCGTTGGCCCGCAAACCGCTGGCGCGCCAACAAGTAGGCGACCAGCAGGCCAAGCCCCGCCGTCAGCGGCGCCGAAATTGCCGACACTTGAAGCGTTGTGACGAGGGAATCCCAGGCCGAGCCCGAGAAGAACAAGCTGCCGCCCGTGTTTTCGATGCGGAACGCATCGACATAGTGCCGCCACGTGAACTCCAGATCGAACCGGCCGATGTCGCGCACGAAACCGCCAAAGATGACGATCGCGTAGGTCACGACCGTGAACAGCGCCCACGGGATCGTCGTCCAATACACGATGCGGCGCAGGGCCGTCGGCAACTCCGCCGCAAGGCCGGAATCGCCCTTGCCCGTGACGGTCACGTAGCTTTGGCGGCCGAGCCAGCGCATCTGCAACCAGAACGCGCCGAGCGTCAGGCCCAGCAGCAGGATCGCCAGCACGGCCGCGCGCCCCGGATCGTGCTGGGCGCCTACGATCGCGAAAAAGATCTTGGTCGACAGCACGTCAAAATTGCCGCCGAGCACCAAGGGATTGCCGAAATCCGACAAGCTCTCGACGAACCCGAGCAGAAAAGCCGCCGCAAGGCCGGGTCGCAGCAGCGGCCAGGTGACCGTGCGGAAGGTTTGCCAGCGCGATGCGCCCAGTGTCTGGGAGGCTTCTTCGAGCGACGGGCTGATGGCTTCGACCACGCCGATCATGACCAGGAACGCGACCGGTATCTGCGACAGCAATTGGGAAATCGCGACCCCCGGCAGCCCATAGATCCAGCGGGTGGGCGGAATGCCGAACGCGACGTCGAGGAACCACGTCACGATACCGGTTCGACCGAACAGAATCACAATGGCAAGCGAGATCACGAACGGCGGCGTGATGATCGGCAGAATCGTGAGGGCGCGCAGCGCGCCGCGATAGCGAAACTGCGTGCGTACCGCGACCAGCGCGAATGCTAGCCCCATCAGAGTCGAAACCACACCCGTGATCGTGCCCAGCAGCACTGTATTGAACATCACGCCGCATTGGCGCGGGCCGTACAGACAATCGAGCCCCCAGATATCGTCGGCGAAAATCCGGCGGACAAAAAGCGCAAATGCCAGATTGCCGTCTTCGTCCGTCACCGCGCCGGCCAACATGGTGGCGATCGGGAAAAAAACGAACGCCAGGATCAGCGCGCTGGAGACGACCACGCTGCCTGCAACAAACGCGTCGCCGCGAAAAAGCCCGAGCGCCGCGATGCCCAACGACACCCAGACCAAAAACGCGGTCAAAACAATGGTGGCGCCCCAGCCGAAGCCAAATTGCTGGGTGTCGATCGGCCCGAACAATGCGACGGCCCAGTCCCATTTAAGGCCGAAAATGCCGATCGCAAAACCTTGCAGAAGCACGTAGCCGATCCCGGCGAGCCCGGCCGCAATCAGCGTGCGGCCAAAGCGCTTGTCGGCACGCCCAAAGCGCAAGGCCGCAAAGCCCAGCCCGATGGGGACAAGCGTGCCCCACAGCCACGGGCGTTCGCCCAGCGCAAAAAACAATCCCGGCGACGCCGTGTCGCCGGGATATTGGGCCACCCATACGAAAGCGAAGAAACCGTCTTCTTGGAGCTGCCACGGCACCGCGACAAACGCGACAGCCGCAGCGCACGCCCAGAAAAAAACGAGACGGTGCATCCGATTTTAGGACCCGCCGCGCACTTCGCGCGTCCAACGCGACAGCAGACGCTCGCGTTCGGCGGCCGAGCCGAAGCGCTGGAAGTCGTACTGGATCAGCAGCACGTCTTGCATGCGCGGCGCTTCCTTGGGAATCGTCGAGTTCTTGTTCGACGGGATCTGGAAGGAATTCGCCGCTGCCGCGAGGTTCTGGGCCGCGGGCGTCAGCGCCCAATCGTAGAAGCGCTTGGCCGCCGCAAGGTTGCGCGTGCCGCGAATGATCGACATCGAGCCGATCTCGAAACCCGTCCCTTCGCACGGCGCTACAAGCTTGACGGGCGCGCCCGCGATCGCTTGCGTTACCGCGTCGTGCAGGAACGTGATGCCGATCAGGCTTTCGCCGGTGGCGGCCGCGCGCGCGGGTGCTGCGCCCGAGCGCGTGTACTGGTTCACGTTCGCGTGCATCTGCTTCATGAACGAAAAGGCCTGCTCCTCGCCGAACAGCTGCACCATCGAGGCCAGCATCGTGTACGACGTGCCCGACGAGTTCGGGTCGGCGACTTGGACTTCGCCCTTGTATTCAGGACGCGCCAGATCGCGCCAGCATTTGGGTTCGGGCAGATTGCGCTGTGCGAGCGTGCGCGTGTTGAAGGAATAGCCCAGCGCGCCCGAATAGATGCCAACCGTGCGGAACTTGGACAATTCGGCCTGGCGCTGCGCCCAGTCGTAAAGGTCCTTCAGCATCGGCGATTTGTATTCGAGCGTGAGGTTTTCCTCGGCGGCCTGCAAATGCGGATCGCCCGTACCGCCCCACCAAACGTCGCCGCGCGGGTTCTGGCGTTCGGCCTTGATCTGCGCGTAGGTCTCGCCCGACGATTTGCGCGTCATATTGACCTTGATGCCGGTCTCGCGCTCGAAGGTGGCTGCCATGGGGCGGCACCATTCTTCCTGCACCGAGCAATACAAAGACAGCTGGCCTTGCGCCGAAGCGCCGCTCGCTGCTGCCACTGCCGACACGGCAACGGCCAATCCTAACGATCGAAAACGAATCATGGGGGGTCTCCTCCTGAGGGGCCTGTAAGTTCGGCTATTTCTATTACGAATTTATGACAGTCTTGTGCGCTAGCGGATGAAAAGTCAATCGTAAGCGCCCATGACGTGCTGGTCGAAATCGATGACGGACCCCGTCATCATTTCGCCGGCATCGGACAGCAGATGAATCGCCAGCGTGGACACGTCGTCGGGATGCAAAATGCGGCCGAAGGGTTGGTTTGGCGCCGCTTTTTCAAGCCAATCGACGGGCGACCCGTCGCGCGCCTGGATCGCGTGCTCGCCCGGCGTTTCCATCCAACCGATATTGAGCCCGTTGACCCGAATGCGATCGGCGCGCACGGCATTGGCGACATTTTTGGTGAGCACGGCGAGCGCGCCCTTCGAAGCGGAATAGGCGGTCAGAAACGGCTGCCCGCCATGCGCCGAGCGCGTGATGATGTTGACGATACTGCCCCCGCCGCCGCGCGATTTGGCGTGGCGCACGAATTCCTGGATCAAGACGAACGGCGCCCGCGTATTGACCGCAAACAGCCTGTCCCACAATTCGACCGAAGTGTTTTCAATCGTGCCGCGATCGGTGAGCGCCGCCGAATTGACCAAACCGTCGACGCGCCCGAACTCACCATGCGCCGTCGCGAACACATTGCGCACCTGCGCTTCGTCGCCAAGCTCGGCCTGGACGAATACGCATTTGCAGCCGGTTGCTGAAATTGCGACGGCAACCTTTGCACCGCGCATGGCATTGCGGCCCGTGATGCAAAGTCCCTTGGCGCCCATTGCGGCCGCATCGCGCGCGATCGTCTCGCCAAGTCCTTGCGTAGCGCCCGTAATGACAACGATCTTGCCGTCGAGCCGCGTGCTTCTCATGCCGACACCTTGACGGGTTTGCCGGTCCGCACCGATTTGAGCGCGGCCTCCGCCAGCACCAACGCCTGGCGCCCGTCGAAGGCGCCGACCGGCATTTTCTTTTTGGCCTTCAGGCAATCGAGAAAGGCCGCCATCTCGCGGCGATACGCATCGGCATAGCGTTCCAAAAAGAAATAAAGCGGCTTGTCGTGCGACACGGCGTCGGCGTCGGCTTTTTCGACCGACGTCGGCGCGAGGTTGCCGGCCATCAGCCGACCCTTGGAGCCGTGCACTTCGATGCGCTGGTCGTAGCCGTAGCTGGCGCGGCGGCTGTTGTTGATATGCGCCATCTTGCCGCTTTTGGTGCGCAGCAGCACCATGGCGGAATCGCAGTCGCCGATCTTGCCGACGGCCGGATCCACCAGCGCAGATGCCATCGCATAGACCTCGACCGGTTCCTCGCCCAGCAGCCAGCGCACCATGTCGAAATCGTGGATCGTCATATCGCGAAACTGGCCGCCCGAAACCTTCAGATACGAAAGCGGCGGCAGACCCGGATCGCGGCTCGACACCACGACCTGCTCGACCTCGCCGATTTCGCCTGCGCGCAGGCGCCGATGCAGGGCCGCAAACGACGGATCGAACCGGCGGTTGAAACCCACGAACATCGGCACCTTGGCGGCGGCGACAGCCTTCAAGCAAGCATCGACGCGCTTCAACGACAAATCGATCGGTTTTTCGCAGAAGATCGCCTTGCCGTGTTTGGCGGCGAGCATGCAAAGATCGGCGTGCGTGTCGGTCGAGGATGCGATAAGCACCGCGCCGACCTTCGGATCGGCCATTGCTGTCTTGGTATCGGTTGCTTGGGCGCCGTACATTGCGGCCAGTTCCTTGGCGGCAGCCGCGTTCGTGTCGACGACGTAGCGCAGCTTGACGCGGCCCGACGCCGCCAAATTGGACGCATGGATCCGGCCGATTCTTCCGGCACCGAACTGGGCGATCTCGATCATCGTTTTTCTCCGCGCTTCTTTTTCGACGCTTGGCGTTGTCCGTCCAAGTCCGTATTGTGGTGTTTACATAACAAAATTCCGGGGGAATACAAATCGATGTCGATCCGCTGCACCATGGCCGAAGCGCTGGTGCGTTTTCTGGCAGCGCAGTATGTCGAGACGGCGCGTGGCCGCGAGCGGCTGTTTGCGGGCGTGTTCGCTATTTTCGGTCACGGCAACGTTGCGGGCCTGGGACCCGCTTTGCATGCGCATCGCAAAAACCTGCCGACGCTGCGCGCGCACAACGAACAAGCGATGGCGCTGGCCGCAATCGCTTTCGCCAAAACCCATGCGCGCCGCCGCATGATGGCCTGCACAACCTCGATCGGGCCGGGCGCCACGAACATGGTGACGGCAGCTGCGGTCGCCCATGTGAACCGCCTGCCGGTGCTGCTGCTGCCGGGCGACAGTTTCGCCGACCGGCGCCCCGATCCGGTGCTGCAGCAGGTCGAAAATTTCGGCGATCCGACGATTTCGGCCAACGACTGCTTTCGCCCGGTCTCGCGCTACTGGGACCGCATCGTGCGGCCCGAACAATTGATCGCAAGCTTGCCCGCAGCGCTGCGCGTACTGACCGATCCCGTCGATTGCGGCCCGGTTACGCTAGCGCTGCCGCAAGACGTGCAGACGATGAGCGCCGATTTCCCCGACGCGTTTTTTGCCGACCGGGTCCATGTTTTCCGCCGTCCGCCGCCCGACGAAATTTCTCTCGCGCACGTAGCCGCGTCGCTGCGTGCCAGCCGGCGTCCGCTTGTGGTGGTCGGGGGCGGCGTCAAATATTCGCTCGCCGAAAAAATGCTTTCGACGTTCGCCAAGAATCGCCAGTTGCCGTGCGTCGAGACGCAAGCCGGAAAAGGCGCGCTCGCTTGGAACGATGCGGCGAATTTGGGCGCGCTTGGCGTCACGGGCAGCAAAGCCGCCAACGATGCCGCAGCAAAAGCCGATTTCGTGCTCGCCATCGGCACCCGCCTTGCCGATTTTCCGACCGCCTCGCGCACGATTTTCGCCGACCCGAAAATGCGGCTGGTGCAGCTCAATGTCGGCGCGTTCGACGCCCACAAACACGGCGCGCTGCCCTTGGTCGGCGACGCAAAAGCGGTCTTGGATGCGCTCGATAAAAAACTCGGTCGATGGCAAGCGCCCGCTTCGTGGCAAGCGGCAGGTTTGCGCGGCACCAGAGCCTGGCAGCGTGCTGTGGATCGGATCGAAGCCCCCGGCCCCGGCCTGCCGAACGACGCGCAGGTGCTGGGCGTCGTCAACCGGTTTGCAGCCGAGCGACCGCATATCGTCGTCTGCGCCGCCGGCGGCTTGCCGGGCGAGCTGCACAAGCTATGGCGCGCGTCCGACAGCGTTTCTTACCATCTGGAATATGGCTATTCCTGCATGGGCTACGAAATCGCGGGCGGGCTCGGCGCCAAGCTCGCAGCGCCCAAGCGCGATGTCTATGTGCTCGTCGGCGACGGCTCCTATCTGATGATGAATTCGGAAATCGCAACGTCGGTTGCCCTTGGCATCAAGCTGATCGTCGTGGTGCTCGACAATCGCGGTTTCGGCTGCATCGACCGGTTGCAACGCGCGACGACCGGCGCATCGTTCAACAATCGCTTGGCGCCCGAACATCCGCAGGTCGATTTTGCCGCGCACGCCGCATCGCTTGGCGCCCATGCCGAGCATGCGGGATCGCTTGGCGAACTCGCCCCGGCTTTGGCGCGCGCGCGCGCGGCCAAACAAACGGCGGTCGTTGCGATCGCGACCGACGGGCGCATGTCGACCAACGAAGGCGGCGCTTGGTGGGACGTGCGGGTGTGGGAAACGGCGCGCAGTCCCGCGGGCCGCCAAATTCGCAAACGCTACGAGACCGCGCGCAAACGCCAGCAGCAAGGAAACTGACCCATGCCCTGTCCCATCGGCATCAATCCGCTGACCTGGACGAACGACGACATGCCCGAACTCGGCGGCGACACGCCGCTCGAAACTTGCCTTGCCGAAGCGAAGCTTGCGGGCTTCGACGGCGTCGAGCTTGGCAACAAATTTCCGCGCGATGCCGCCAAATTGTCGCCGATCCTCGCCGCGCACGGGCTTCGTCTTGCATCGGGCTGGTACAGCGCCAATCTTTTGGAACGCGACGCCGACGCCGAATTTGCCGCAATGCGCCCGCACGCCGATTTGCTGCGGGCGATGGGTTGCACCGCGATGGTGCTGGCCGAAACCACGGGCTGCGTGCACGGCAACCGGGCGGCAAAACTCGCCACACGCCGCAAGCTCGGTGCGGACGAATTCGCGCTGCTCGGGCGCCGCATGAGCGAGCTTGCCGATCGCATGGCGCAAACGGGGCTTGCCCTTGCCTACCATCACCATATGGGCACGGTCGTCGAGAGCGAAGCCGAGATCGACGCGCTAATGGCGGCAACAAGCCCCTCGGTCGGCTTGCTGCTCGACACGGGGCACCTGACCTATGCGGGCGGCGACCCGCTTGGCGTGGCGAAGCGTTTTGGCGCGCGCATCGTGCATGTGCATTGCAAAGACGTGCGCGCCGAAAAACTGGCAATCGCAAAGGCCGCCGACCTCAGTTTCCTCGATGCGGTGTTGAGCGGCGTCTTCACCGTGCCGGGCGACGGGTGCGTGGACTATCCGCCGATCTTGGCCCATCTCAAGACGCTCGGCTATGCGGGTTGGCTGGTGGTCGAGGCCGAACAGGATCCGGCCAAAGCGCATCCCTTGACCTATGCACGCATGGGCCACAACTATCTGCGCGCGCAGGCGCAGGCGGCCGGTCTCGCTTAGGCGCGGCAGTACTGCATCGGAAATCAGGTTTGTCCGGCAGGACAAATAGAGCGTTCCCCCCGCGAGTTCGTCGCGGATCGTAAAGCCCGGTACGCCGTGTCCGGAAATTTGGGGGGCGACAACACTTCGCACCTAGAGCCGATTCCGATCACGTAGAGCTGTA